>JBAQDE010000001.1:0-45057 GCA_049294595.1 Rhodoferax sp.
CACCCATGTGCTGGACGCGACCGCACCGACGCTGAGCGCTGTGGCGACCAGCGCACCCACCACCAGCGGTGGTGCCCTGGCGGCGACGTCCAGCGAGAAGGCCATGGGCTACTGGATCGCCGTGGCCGGCGGGTCTGCCGCCCCCACCGTGGCCCAGATCCAGGCCGGTGTGGCCTATGGCGCGGTGACCGTGGTGGCCCACGGCAGTGGTGCCCTGCCCAATGCAACGGCAGGCAGTTTCAGCATCACCGGTCTGAGCGCCAGCACGACCTACGACATCTACGTGGTGGCCCAGGATGCGGCCGGCAACCCGTCGGCCGCCGTTTCTACCGCAACGCTGACCACCGCCGCGGCGGTCAGTCCATTCACGCCACTGCCGACACCGGCACCGGTGCCAGGCGTCAGCGGCTCGCCGCCGAGCGTGGTGGATATGCGTACCGGTAGTGGTCCTGCCGTTGGCAACTGCGCGGCGGACACCCTTCGCCAACTGCTGGGAGGCAACGCCACCTATGTGGGTCAGAGCGCATCGGGGGCAACCCAGATTGCGTGGAACGGCCAGATCATCTCCTTCTATCCCTTGACGGCCAATACAACCGACGCTCGTACGACAGGCATTCATACCCAAAGCATCAACCCGCTGGACGTTGTTACCAGTTGCGGCACGTTGAACGTGACACCCGCGGTTTACAACTTGAGCGAACTGGGCAGCACCCTGACCAGCATGGGCCTGACGGCACAGATCAATGCACAGGGAGTGATCACCGTGGTGATCAACGGCGTGACGTATGTGGTGCGTCCAGACTTTATGGTGACTCCGGGAACACCCGGCGCGGCGCGCCTGTACCTGGGTGAGGATGGTCTGTACCGCTTCAGCGACAGCGCCGGCAACACGCAAATCATGCGTCCGGCATTTCTCGACACGGTGGCCTTGCAGGCTCAAGCTGCCACGCTGGGGGGAGTCATGACGGTGCAGACGGATGCCACAGTACTCCTGTCCCTGGGGGGCAGGCTGTATACGTTGTTGCCTGACATTACCCTTGGTGGAATTCCAGCTACCCATGCGTCGGACAGCTTGTGGGGAGACGGCGTCATGCGATTCCGTTACCGCATCCAGCTACAGCCCCAAGCTGGCAGCAGCCAGGGGTTGACCGTAGTACCGAAATGACAATCAAATCCCGGTGACAGCAGAATCGCCGTGGTGTCGCTAAACTGGGTGGCAAGGTGCCTTCGCCTCAATGGAAGGCACCGTTTGATGTCCCCTACCTTTAGTCGATACGATGATGAAAACCGTACCCCTCGGTCACAGCGACCTGCATGTCACCCCCATCTGCCTGGGCACCATGACCTTTGGCGAACAGGTGGATGAGCCCACTGCCTTTGCCATCATGGACCGCGCCGTGGAGCGCGGTATCAATTTCCTGGATACGGCCGAGATGTACGCCGTGCCGCCGCGTGCCGAGACCTTCAACGCCACTGAGAAAATCATCGGCAACTGGCTGGCCGCCAGGCCGGGCCTGCGTGAGAAGCTGGTGATTGCCACCAAGGTGGCTGGACCGTCGCGTGGCATGCCGTGGATTCGCGGAGGCAAGGGTGACCTGACCGGCGCCGACATCATCGCTGCCTGCGATGGCAGCCTGCAGCGGCTCAAGACCGATGTGATCGACCTGTACCAGATCCACTGGCCCACCCGCGCTGTTCCCATGTTTGGCGCCATGTACTACAACCCGGCGCACGACAAACCGGTCACCAGCATCCACGAACAGTTGGAAGCCCTGGGCCAACTGGTCAAGGCCGGCAAGGTACGCGCCGTGGGCCTGTCCAATGAAACGCCGTACGGCGTGCACGAATTTGTGCGCCTGGCCGAGCAGCACGGCCTGCCGCGCGTTGCCACGGTGCAGAACGTCTACAGCCTGATCAGTCGCACGCTCGAGAACGGGCTGGACGAGACCATGCACCGTCTGTGCGTGTCTCTACTGGCCTATTCGCCGCTGGCCTTTGGTCTGCTGACGGGCAAATACGACGAGAGTGGCATCGACGGTCCCGCCGCGCCCAAGGAAGGGCGCATCGCCAAGTACGAGTCGGTGCGCAAGCAACGCTGGGGCCGCAAGGAATCGGTGGCCGCAGCCAAGCGCTACAACGCACTGGCCCGCGCCAACGGCCTGACGCCCACGCAAATGGCGCTGGCGTTCTGCTACACCAAGTGGCAGGTGGCCAGCACCATCATCGGTGTGACCAGTGTGGCGCAACTGGATGAGGATATTGCCGCGTTTGGCACGACGCTGACACCCGAAACCCTGGCAGCAATCGACGCCATCCGCCTGGAGATGCGTGACCCAGCCTGCTAGGAGATTGCGCTCAGCCCAGACGCGCGCGGTGCCGCGCGATCTGCACCTGCACCTGCGCCGGCGCAGTGCCCCCCAGCGTCTTGCGGGCGTTGAGCGAGCCGCGCAGGCTCAGGCACTCGTAGACGTCTTTTTCGATCTTGGGGTTGAACTCCCGCAGTACCGCCAGAGGCAGCTCGGACAGATCCACCTGGTGTGAGGTGGCGGCCTTCACGGCGTGGGCGACGATCTCGTGCGCGTCGCGGAAGGGCAGGCCCTTCTTGACCAGGTAGTCGGCCAGATCGGTGGCGGTGGCGTAGCCCTTGAGCGCGGCCTGCTCCATGGGCACGGGGTTGACTGTGATGCCGCCTTCCTTGACGCCGGTGGCGGGGTTCAATTGGCCGCCGACCATCTCGCTGAAGATGCGCAGCGTGTCCTTCAAGGTGTCCACGGTGTCGAACAGCGGCTCCTTGTCTTCCTGGTTGTCCTTGTTGTAGGCCAGCGGCTGGCCCTTCATCAGCGTGATCAGGCCCATCAGGTGGCCGACCACGCGGCCGGTCTTGCCGCGCGCCAGTTCGGGCACGTCGGGGTTCTTTTTCTGCGGCATGATGGAACTGCCGGTGGTGAAGCGGTCGGCTATCCGGATGAAGCCAAAGTTCTGGCTCATCCACAGAATGAACTCTTCGCTCATGCGGCTGATGTGCACCATGGTCAGCGTGGCGGCGGAGGTGAATTCAATCGCAAAGTCACGGTCGCTCACCGCGTCCAGGCTGTTCTGGCAGACCTGCGGGTTGCCATCGGCATCCACCATGCCCAGCGTGCGGGCTACGCGCTCGCGGTCCAGCGGGTAGGTGGTGCCGGCCAGTGCGGCGGCACCCAGTGGCAGGCGATTCGTGCGTGCGCGCACCTCGACAAAGCGCTCGGCATCGCGGCTGAACATTTCTACATAGGCCAGCATGTGGTGGCCAAAGCTCACCGGTTGCGCCACCTGCAGGTGGGTGAAGCCGGGCAGGATGACATCCACATTTTTCTCCGCCACGTCCAGCAAAGACCTTTGCAGGTCAATCAGCAGTTCGCCAATCAGGTCGATCTCGCCGCGCAGCCACAGGCGCACGTCAGTGGCGACCTGGTCATTTCTGGAGCGGCCGGTGTGCAGGCGTTTTCCCGCGTCGCCCACCAGTTGCGTCAGGCGGGCTTCGATGTTGAGGTGCACGTCCTCCAGGTCCAGCTTCCACTCAAAGTTGCCGGATTCGATGTCGGCGGTGATCTGTGCCATGCCGCGCACAATGGACGCATGGTCGTCCGCACTGATGATGCCCTGGGCGGCCAGCATCTCGGCGTGGGCCAGGCTGCCGGTGATGTCGGCCTGCCACATGCGCTTGTCAAAGAACACGCTGGAGGTATAGCGCTTGACCAGATCGCTCATGGGTTCAGAGAACAGCGCGGACCACGCCTGGGACTTTTTATCGAGTTGATTGGTAGACATGGGAAGCGGTGCGGGTTATGGAGTCAAAATCCGGATTCATGAAAGACACCCAAATATTATCGGCGTTCCAGGAGATGCCGGCTGCGCCCGATTCGCGGCCTGCCGATGCGGCTCCCCTGGAGCCGGCCCTGGTGTTCGATGCCTGCCAGACTGGCGTGGTGCTGCGCGCCGTGCTGTTTGTCGAGGTCTGCGCCGGCGTAGGGGTGGCCTTTGGCGCGGGCGATGTGCTGGATTGGGTGGTGCGTTTGTCTTTGGTGACCGGGGCGGCACTGCCCGGCGCCCTGGCCTGGCTGCTGTTGGCCTGTCTGACCAAACGGATCCTGGCCCGACTGGCACCAGCGTTGCAATACGCCGTGGCTGTGTCCCTGGGTGCCGTGGCGGGCCTCTACGGTTGTGCCCTGCTGGCCTGGACTGGCCTGCTGGTAGAGCCGCCCTGGGTAGCCAGTGCCCTGAGTGGAGCACTGCTGTCGGCCCTTCTGGTGGCGGCGCTGGTCATGCGCAGCAAGGGTCGCATGCCGGCGCACACCTCGGCCCGGCTGGCGGAGTTGCAGTCGCGCATCCGGCCGCACTTTTTGTTCAATACGCTCAACAGCGCCATCGCACTGGTGCGCGCCGAGCCCGCCAAGGCCGAGGCGCTGCTGGAGGACCTGAGTGACCTGTTCCGCGAAGCGCTGAAAGACTCGGGCGAGCCGGTGCGTCTGGCACAAGAGATTGAACTGGCGCAGCGCTACCTGGCCATCGAGCAGGTGCGCTTTGGCGAACGCCTGCGGGTGCAGTGGGCGCTGGACCCGGCGGCCGATGACGCCAAATTGCCGCCCCTGCTGCTGCAGCCTCTGGTGGAAAATGCGGTACGTCACGGTGTCGAGCCCAGTGCGCTCGGTGCCGATGTGCGTATCTCCACCCAATGCAGGGGGTCTATTGTGGTGATCAAGGTGACCAATACCGTGCCCAACGGGCAGGGCGAGCAAGGCCAGGGCCTGGCCCTGCGCAATGTGCGCGAGCGCCTGGCGCTGTTGCATGACGTGCAAGGCCAGTTCCGCAGCGGCATGAAGGACGGCGTGTACCAGGTGCGCATCGAGGTGCCGCTGTGACGGCGGTGGCGCCCGGCATGGGCGGCCTGCTGCGCACTTTGGTGGTGGACGATGAAAGCCTGGCCCGCGCCCGCATGCGCACCCTGCTGGGTGATTGCACGGCGCCCGCTGTGCAATGGGTGGGCGAGGCCGGCAACGCCGTACAGGCCATGGCCTTTGTGCAGCACCAGGCGGTGGACGTGGCGCTCATCGACATCCACATGCCCGGTGCCGATGGTCTGACGCTGGCGCGCTCCCTGCAGGCCCTGCCACAGCCGCCGGCGCTGATCTTTGTGACGGCGCATGCCGAGCACGCCGTGGACGCCTTTGACCTGGAGGCCGTGGACTACCTGACCAAACCGGTGCGCTTGGAACGGCTCCAACTAGCGCTACAAAAAGTAGAGCGTCTCATTCAGTCCCGACGAGGGCTGGAGGCCAATTCTGCTCATAACGATGTGCTCATCATCCAGGAACGCGGCCGCACCGAGCGGGTGCCGCTGCAGCAGGTGCTGTATTTCAAGGCCGAGCTGAAATACATCACGGTGCGCACGGCCGCGCGCAGCTACATCCTGGACGGTGCACTGGGCGAACTGGAAGAAAAGTACCGCGCCGACTTCGTGCGCATCCACCGCAACGCGCTGATTGCCCGTCGTGCCGTGCGCGCGCTGGAAAAGCACTACGACGCCGAAGAGGGCGAGGGCTGGGCCGTGCGCCTCAATGGCGTGGACGAGCCGCTGGCGGTCTCGCGCCGGCAACTGGCGGCGGTCAGAGAATTGATTTCCCGCTAGCCTCAACTCCCCCCTCTCTCCCCCCGCCCTCTCTCGCCCCCGCCGGGGCCAAAGAGGGAGCTTGAACAGCCATATTTGGCCTTGTTTCTGAACGAAGGGGAGTGCAGGTGCGGAAGACGGTTGGGGTGGAGTGCTTTGATTTTGATAGCGACCTACGCAGTACCCACGAGGGCTGGAGGCCTAATTAACCAAAAGGAGCCTGCCCCAAGCGGCCAAGTCCTTTGCACTCCCCTTTGTTCCAAACACGCGGCCAAATTGGCTGTTCGGCTCCCCTTTCCACCCTGGCGAGGGTGGAAAGGGGCGGGGGGGATAGGGGGTGAGTTCAGCCGGTATTCCGCAATCCCGCCGCAATCCCGTTGATGGAGATGTGAATGCCACGCTGCACCCGTTCGTCGGCCAGGCCAGAACGGTAGCGCCGCACCAGTTCCACTTGCAGGTGGTGCAGCGGGTCGATGTACGGAAAGCGGTGGCGGATGGATCGCTGCAAAGCGGCGTTGTTGGCCAGGCGGTTCTTGTCACCGGTGATGGTGGCCAGGGCCTGCGCCGTGCTGTGCCACTCGGCCTCGATCGCCGTGAAGATTTTCTTGCGCAGGCGCGCATCGGTCACCAGTTCGGAATAGCGGGAGGCCAGCGCCAGATCGCTCTTGGCCATGACCATGTCCATGTTGGACAGCAGCGTCTTGAAGAACGGCCATTGGCGGACCATCTTCTGCAGCAGCGCCAGGCGCTCCTTTTGCTGCGCGGGCGTGCCGGTCTTGATGAAGGCCTGCACTGCCGAGCCAAAGCCATACCAGCCGGGCAGGGTCAGACGGCACTGGCCCCAACTGAAGCCCCAGGGAATGGCGCGCAGGTCTTCGATGCGCTGGCTCGCCTTGCGCGACGCGGGGCGTGAGCCGATGTTGAGTTCGGCAATCTCGCGGATCGGTGTGGCACTGAAGAAGTATTCGGTAAAGCCGGGTGTTTCGTACACCAGCGCGCGGTAAGCCGCCATGCTGGCACTCGACAACTCGGCGGCTGCCTCCAGAAACGCCGGGGTGGCGGACTTGGTGGGCTGCAACAGCGTAGCCTCCAGCGTAGCGGCGACCAGGGTCTCCAGGTTGCGCCGGCCGATCTCGGGGTTGGCGTACTTGGAGCCGATCACCTCGCCCTGCTCGGTCAGGCGGATCTGGCCGCGGACCGTGCCGGGGGGCTGGGCCAGGATGGCCTCGTAGCTGGGACCGCCGCCGCGCCCCACCGTGCCGCCGCGGCCATGGAACATGCGCAGTTTGATGGGGGTGGTCTTGGCCAGCTCGTCAAACAGCTCGACCAGCGCAATCTCGGCGCGGTACAGCTCCCAGTTGCTGGTGAAGATGCCGCCGTCCTTGTTGCTGTCGGAGTAGCCCAGCATGATGTCCTGCTCGCCACCGCTGCGCTGCACCAGCGCGGCCACGCCGGGCAGGGCGTAGAACTCGCGCATGATGGGTGCGGCGTTGCGCAGGTCTTCAATCGTCTCAAACAGCGGAACCACAATCAGGTCACTGACCGCGCGCAGCGGGTCATCGGAACCGGCTGTCACACGGTTGGGCGTCAGCACGCCGCGCAGCAGCCCCACTTCCTTTTGCAGCAGCAGCACTTCCAGCAGGTCGCTGACCGTCTCGGTGTGGCTGATGATGTAGTGGCGAATGGCGTCCGCGCCAAAGCGCTCGCGCATCACCTTGGCCATGGAGAAGATGGCCAGCTCGCTCTGGGTGTGCGCGGAATAGGCCACGCCGTGCACGCGCAGGGCACGGGCGTCACCCAGCAGGCCCAGCAGCAGCGCGCGCTTGGCTTCCTCATCCAGTGCGCTGTAGTTGGCTTCGATGCGGGCGGTGGCCAGCAGTTCGGCTACCACTTCCTCGTGCTTGTCGGAACTCTGGCGCAGGTCCACCGTGGCGAGGTGAAAGCCAAACACCTCCACGGCGCGGATCAGCGGCTGCAGGCGTTGTGCCACCAGCACGCCACCGTGGTTGGCATTGAGCGAGGCCTCGATGGTGCGCAGCTCGGTCGCAAATTCGTGGGCCGACGGGTAGGGGTTTTGTGGTGCCACGGCGTGGCGAGCGGCCTCGGTGCCGGTCAGCGCCTGCAGCGTGGCGGCCAGGCGGGCGTAGACGCCGGTCAGCGCCCGGCGGTAGGGTTCGTCCATGCGGTGCACGTTGCGGTCGGGCGAGCTTTGGGCCAGCGCCTGCATCTCCGGTGTGCACTCGGTCAACATGGCGGACACCGACAGTTCTCCACCCAGGTAATGCACCTCGGTCAGGTAATGGCGCAGGGCCACTTCGGCCTGGCGGCGCAGCGCGTATTCCAGCGTTTGCGCGCTGACATTGGGGTTGCCGTCGCGGTCGCCGCCAATCCACTGCCCCATGCGCAGAAAGCTGTGCACCGGCTGGTTGCCCAGCAACTGTTCCAGGTTGGCATAGAGCTTGGGGATTTCGCGCAGGAAGGTGGATTCGTAGTAGCTCAGCGCGTTCTCGATTTCGTCGGCCACGGTCAGCTTGTTGAAGCGCAGCAGCCGGGTTTGCCAGAGTTGGGTGACGCGGGCGCGCATCTGCAGCTCGTTGGCGGCCAGTTCGCGGGCCGTCAGCGCATCTTTCTTGGTGTCGAAGAAGGCGCCGCGCATTTTGATCTCGTCGCGCTCGGCCAGCAACTGGGCAATGCTGCGTTCGGCATCCAGAATGCTCTTGCGCTGCACCTCGGTCGGGTGGGCGGTCAGCACAGGGGACACATAGCTTTGTGCCAAGGTATTGGAAATGGCTTTGGGCGCAATGCCGGCCCAGCGCAGGCGCGACAGGGCCACGTCCAGGCTGCCCTCCTGCGTATCCCCGGCGCGCTCGTGGATGGCGCGGCGGCGGATGTGGTGGCGGTCTTCGGCCAGGTTGGCCAGGTGGGAAAAATAGGTGAAGGCACGGATCACGCTCACCGTCTGGTCGCCAGAAAGGCCTTTGAGCAGTTTCTTGAGCGCCTTGTCCGCTTCATGGTCGGCGTCGCGCCGGAAGGCGACCGACAGGGTGCGGATCTTTTCAATTAGCTCAAACGCTGCCGGGCCCTCCTGTTCCCGGATCTCGTCGCCCAGAATCCGGCCCAGCAGGCGGATGTCTTCCACCAGGGGGCGTTCGTTGTCCTTGCTGCGTTTGGCGGGTAGTGGGGCGACTGCATTTTTCATGAGGCCCATGCTAGCATTGCCCACTCTGGATAGTTTACAAATAGGTTACGACTTACAGCCCATGGTTGCACACACATTCACCATCGCCACGCGCGAAAGCCGCCTCGCTCTCTGGCAGGCCGAACACGTCAAGGCACTGCTCCAGGACATGGGCCACCAGGTCACGCTGTTAGGCATGACCACCAAGGGCGACCAGATCCTGGATCGTTCGCTCTCGAAGGTTGGTGGCAAGGGCCTGTTCGTCAAGGAGCTGGAAGTGGCGCTCGAAGCCGGCGAGGCCGATCTGGCGGTGCATTCGCTGAAAGACGTGCCGATGGAGTTGCCCGACGGTTTCAGCCTGGCCTGCGTCATGGAGCGCGAGGACCCGCGCGACGCCTGGGTTTCCAGCCGTTACGCCAGCGTCGACGCTCTGCCGCAGGGTGCCGTGGTGGGCACCTCCAGCCTGCGCCGCGTGGCCCTGCTGCGTGCCCTGCGTCCTGATTTGAAGATTGAAGCCCTGCGCGGCAACCTCGATACCCGCTTGAAGAAACTCGACGACGGCCAGTACGACGGCATTGTGCTGGCGGCCGCCGGCCTCAAGCGCCTTGGGTTGGGTGAGCGCATTCGTTCGGTGTTCGAGCCGGAGCAGATGTTGCCCGCTGCCGGACAAGGCGCACTGGGTATCGAGGTGCGCTCAGACCGTGCCGATGTGACAGAAGTGCTGCAGGCCCTGTTGCACAAGCCGACCTGGCTGGCCGTGTCGGCCGAACGCGCCGTGAGCCGTGTGATGGGTGGCAGTTGCTCCATGCCGCTGGCAGCCTACGCCACGTTGCAGGGCGATGTACTGAGCATCCGTGCCACCTGGGGTGACCCGGAGGGCGTGCAACCCTTGGTGCATGCGCAGGCGCAAGGCCCGGTGCAGGACGCTGCAGCTGCAACGCGACTGGGTGAGCAGGTGGCGCAGCAACTGCAAGCCAAGGTCAGCCAGCAGACCAGTACAGGAGCCTAGACCATGCGCGTCATCGTCACCCGTCCCAAGCAGGAAGCCCGCCAGTGGGTGGACGCGCTGGCCGACGCCGGGTACGACGCGGTGGCCTTGCCCCTGATTGGCGTATTGCCACCCCCAAACCCCGAAGCCGTGCAGGCTGCCTGGCAGCGGCTGCACAGCTTTGATGCTGTCATGTTTGTCAGTGGCAATGCGGTTGATCACTTCTTTGCACTCAAACCGCCGGTAGCTCCCGTGCTGGATGAGTCAGGCGCTATCAAGATCAGAGCATTCGTGACCGGACCCGGCAGTTTTGCGGCGCTCAAGCGAGCCCATGTGGACCCGGCCAGCATCGACATGCCGGACCGTGACGCCGGCCAGTTTGATTCGGAAGCCTTGTGGGCCGTGGTCGGCCAACGGGTGCAGCCCGGCTACCGGATCCTGATCGTGCGGGGGTCCGGTAGCGCCGAGGCGCAGGCAGACGGCGCGCCCGACGGCGCTGGGCGTGACTGGTTTGCTGATCAGGTGCGTGCAGCCGGCGGCAGTGTGGAGTTTGTCGTCTCCTACCAGCGCCGCGCGCCCGAAATGGCGCCCAATGCGCTGGCCCTGGCCCAGGTGGCAGCAAGCGATGGCTCGGTCTGGCTGTTCAGCAGCTCCGAGGCCATTGGCAATTTGGTGGCGGCCTGTGCCGGCCAGTCCTGGGCCCAGGCCAAGGCGGTGGTGACGCACAGCCGCATTGCACAGACGGCCCGTGCGGCGGGCTTTGGCGTGGTGTGTGAGTCACGCCCGACGCTGCCGGCCTTGATGGCGTCGATAGAATCCTTGGGATGAATACAGAGCCCAGTGTGACCGCGACGCCGACGCCCGTGGACAGTGCATCCCGTGCGGCGTCCGACGTGCCGCCAGCGCACAGCGCAGCGACCGCCTCGCGCCTGTTGATGGCGACCGGTGTGGTGGCGGTTGCCGCCGCGGTGGGGTGCGGGCTGTTGTGGCAAAAACTCAGCGGCATCCAGGAGCAACTGGCCCGCCAGAGTGCCGATGCCGGCGCCCAGGCCACCGAAGCTCGGGCCACGGCCCGCCAGGCGCAGGAACTGGCCATGGAAACTGCTGCCAAGCTGGCGGTAACCGAGGCCCGTTTGAGCGAAGTGTCCCTGCAGCGCAGCCAACTGGAAGAACTGATGCAGAGCCTGTCCCGCTCGCGGGACGAAAACCTGGTGGTGGATATCGAATCGGCCGTGCGGCTGGCGCAGCAGCAGGCCCAGTTGACCGGCAGCGTCGAGCCCTTGTTGGCCGCTCTCAGGAGTGCCGAGTTGCGTGTCACCCGCGCCGCTCAGCCGCGGCTCACGCCTTTGCTGCGTGCCATTGGACGGGATGTCGCCCGCATCAAGGCAACCGCCCTGGCGGATACACCGGCCCTGTTGGTCAAGCTGGATGAGCTCGTCCAATTGGCAGATGAGCTGCCCATTGCCAACGCCGTGCCCACACCGCGCGGCAGCGAAACGGTCAAACGCAAACCCGAGGAAACCGTAACCAGCTGGTGGGTGCGCATGGGGCAGCTTGTGGCACAGGAAATGCGCAACCTGGTGCGGGTCAGCCGCATTGAAGACCCGGACGCCGCCCTGCTGTCGCCAGAACAGTCGTTCTTCCTGCGCGAAAATCTGAAGCTCAAACTGCTCAATGCGCGACTGGGACTGCTGTCGCGCCAGATTGATGCGGTTCGTTCCGATCTGGGGTCTGCGTCGATTTCGCTTGGGCGGTATTTTGATGCGTCGTCGCGCAAGACCCAGACCGCTGCCAATTTGCTGCAACAGGTGCGTGGGCAGATGAAGGCTTTGGAACTGCCTAGGGTCGATGACACCCTGGCTGCCCTGTCCACAGCGGCTGCGGGGCGCTGACCATGCGGGCTGCTCTGTGGCTGACGGCCCTGTTCGCAATCGCGGTGGCAAGTGCGCTATTTGCGGGTGACAATCACGCGACGGTGACCCTGTTCTGGTCTCCCCACCGGGTGGATCTGTCTCTGAATCTGTTCCTGCTGTTGCTGGCGGGCAGCTTTGTAACCCTGCATCTGGCCATGCGGGCATTGTCAGCGCTGACGAGCATTCCCCAGCAGGCACGTCGTTGGCGCCTGCTGCAAAGCGAGCGCGCCATGTACACCGCGTTGCTGGAGTCCTTGTCGCATCTGGTGTCTGGCCGGTTCATTCGAGCCCGCAAGGCTGCCGAACTGGTGATTTCTCTGGAAGAAGCGGTTCAGCGCCGGGGCGAGCGCCTGGCCCACGGCCCGCGCTTGCGCACGCTGTCGCATCTGCTGGCAGCCGAGAGCGCCCATGCCCTGCAAAATCGTTCCATGCGCGACGAACACTTCCAGAAGGCACTGGCGGAAGCGGCGAGTCGCGATGCCCAGGAGGCGCGCGAAGGCGTGCAGCTTCGGGGTGCACGCTGGGCGCTGGATGACCGTGATGCGGTGGCAGCCATGCAATGGCTGGACCAACTGCCCCAGGGCGCTGCGCGGCGGACCGTTGCCCTGCGCATGCGATTCCGCGCGGCCCGACAGGCCGGGCAGTTGCTGGTAGCGCTGGAGACCGCACGCCTGCTCACCAAGCATCGTGCGTTTTCCGAATCAGCTGGCAAGAGCATCACCCGGGGACTGGCCATTGAGTTGATCCGCTCGGCGCACGATGGGGTACAAATCCAGCGGGCATGGGATGCCCTTGACATGGCCGAACAGCGCATTCCTGAAGTAGCCTTTGAGGCGGCGGAACGGTTGCTCACCCACGGTGGCGATGTGGCGCTGTCACGGCAATGGGTGTTGCCGGTGTGGGATAGCATGGTCCAGAGTTACGAGGCGCTGTCCCTGGCACAGCGTGTCCGGCTGGCGCGGGTGCTCGAGCGCGGATTTGCCGCCACGGGAGGGGAACTGGATACCACGTGGCTGACCCGCATCGAGACGGCGCAAATGGCCAATCCGCGCGATGCGGTGTTGCAGTACCTCGCAGGCGTAGTCTGCATGCGCCTGCGCTTGTGGGGCAAGGCACAGCAGTTGCTCAAGCAGTCCCTGTCCATCCTGCACGAATCCGAATTGCGCCGGGATACCTGGCTGGCCCTGGCCGAATTGGCCGAACAGCGGCAGGATGCGCCGGCCGTCGCAGAGGCCTACCGGGAGGCCGCGAAAAGGTGACGGTGTCCGCATTCAGGGCTATTATGTGGCCATGGCTACACTCACCGAACACATCATCAAACTGACCGATCACCGTGATCGGGAGTTGCTGGATCTGACCCTTGCCAAGGCGCTGATAGATCTGCTGCGCATTGACCGCGTTGTCATTGCGCGGGTGGTGAGTGAAGAGGGTGTGAAGCGCTGGCTGGAGGTGGCTTCACTCGATGTGCGGGGTGGGGGCAAGGTGGTCGACCCCTTGCGGGTGGATTTTCAGACTTTGCGCGAATTGGCCGACGAGCGTGACCGGCTGCGCTGCCTTCTGGAGGGAAATCTGGTCGAGTACGCATGGGCCGGTGAGGATGGTCCCCGTATCAGTTACATGCCCCTGTTTTCCGGCAACAACAACGACGAAGAAGGGGTGGTGGAGGTACATTCCGGTTCCCCCTTGTCGGTGGGACAGCTGCAGGTGATTGATGACATGGTGCATGTGTTTCGTAACATGTACAAACTGTTGGCCTACAGTGACCGCGATGCCCTGACCGGGCTACTCAATCGCAAGGCGCTGGACGATACGTTCTATAGCGCAGTATTGGAGGAGATGGATCATGGGCTCGAAGGTGAAACCGGCGTGCTGGAAGCCAGTGTCCTGCCTGTAGCCGAGCGCCGCCACCGGGTTCCGCCCAACTACTGGTTGGGCACTGTTACGGTGGACGACTTTGGTGTCATCACCGACAAGAGCGGGCACCTCATAGCCGAAGAAGTGTTGTTGCTGGTGGCGCGCATCATGAATAACACCTTCCGCACCTATGACCGTATTTACCGACTGGGTGGGGAAGAGTTTGCGGTCCTGATGCATTGCCCCGAAGAGGCGCTGGTGCTGGCAGCATTCGAGCGCTTTCGCGCCAACATGGAGAAGTTCAATTTTCCGCAGGTCGGTCGTATCACGGCCTGTGCAGGCTTCACCCGCGTCACCGCCGAGGACTCACCCAACACCACTCTGGAGCGTGCCGAGCGCGCGGTGGATTACGCTCAGCGGCATGGCCGCAATCAGGTCCACAGCCACGATGAGCTGGTGCGCAAGGGACTGTTCGGGGATGCCATCAAGGTGGGGGCGGTCGACTTGTTCTGATCGTCGGACGCCAGTCATGCAAAAAGGGGCCTGTTGGCCCCTTTTTGCATGGTGCACCCCGGCTTGCGGGGTGGCTCAGACACCTTAGGCAGCCGGGGGCTGTTCGAAGGGCAATGTCATGTTGCGCAGATCGCGTTTGGTTTCGACCAGCACCAGGGGGCCTGTGTCGATGGCGACCGGAGCGGGGCGCTCACGTGGCACATGGATGGGCTTGGGCTCTGCAGCGATGGCGGCCTGCACGGCCTGAACCTTGGTCATGTCCGAATTGACCCATTGCAGACCGGACTGCTGTGCAACGTCCAGCAGCGTATCGGTGGGCAAGGTGTAGGACGAGACCTTGGGCATACCAGCCATCTGTGAGGCCGGTGCGCGGCTGGCGGCGGGTGCCACCGGCGCGGCCACGGGTGCAACAGCGACCGGGGCGTCCGGTTCAGCTGCAGTCATTACTGGAGCTTGGGACGCAACCACCTTTGCGGCTGTTTCGGCAGATGTCTCAGCGTCTTGCGGGGCACCAACCGGGATGCGCAGGTCGGGACGCTCTTCGCGTTCACCACGCTCACCACGCGGGCCACGCTCGCGGCCGTAGCGGTCACGCTGGCGCTTCTCACGCGGCTCACCGTTCTCGTTACGTGGAGCGCCAGTCTGGCCGTTGCCGTCCAGAGCGGTCTGTTGGCCGTCTGCATTGCCCTCACCGGATGTGGGTTCGGTTTCTGCAAAGCCCAACTGGGATTGCTGGCCTTCGCCGTTGCCGGAGCGGACCTCGCCTTCGGGACGCGGACCACGGCCATTGCGGCCACGGCCGCCGCGGCCTTCACCACGACTTTCGCCGCGGCTTTCATTACGTCCCTCTCCGCGACCTTCGCGGGGCTCGCGGTTCTGGCCGGCACCTGCGTTGCGGTTGTCGCCCGTGTCCTCGGAGCCGGGGGCTGCATCCGCACGGGGTTCGCCACGCTCACCACCCTCGTTGCGTTCGCCACCACGGCCACCGCGGTTGCCGCGATCCCCGCGCTCATTGCGTGGGCCACGGTCCGGGCGCTGCTCCTGGCGGTTGCCTTCACCTGCTGCCGGTGCGGCACCGGCTTGCAGGCTGGCGTCAGTGTTCAGCGGCTTGCCTTCGGCGTCAAAGCGTTCGCGTTGTGCGCCACCCTGGCGTTCACCACCCCGTCCGCCGCGACCACCGCGACCACGACCCTCACCACGACCTTCGCCACGGGGGCCTCGGCCTTCGCCGCGGGGCTCGTTGTTGCGACCTTCGCCACGGCCTTCTCCGGGCTTGCGATTGCCATCGCGGTTGTTGCGGCCGTCACGGCCCTCGGCTGGCTTGGCAACCGGTGTAACTACGGGCTTGACCGGTGCCGGCGCTGCGCCACCGCCAAACAGGCGCTTGAGCCAGGCAAAGAAGCCGGTCTCTGCGGGCGCGGTAGCGGCGACCGGTGCTGCCGGGCGATGCTGCGTTGCAGCCGGCTGCTGCACGGGTGCCACGGGCTTGGGAGGGGCGATGGGTGCGGGCGCATCCGGCAAGACACCCTTGATGATGGGTGTCTGCTTGTTGGTCGGCTCCTGCGAGCGACGTGTCACGCTGGTCGGGTCTTCGATCTCGTCGGCCATCTTGTAGCTGGCTTCGATGTTGTCCAGACGCGGGTCGTCGTGCTTCAGTCGTTCCAAGCGGTAGTTGGGTGTTTCCAGCGTCTTGTTGGGCACCAGCAGCACATTGATGCGCTGCTTGAGTTCGATCTTGGCGATCTCGGAGCGCTTTTCATTCAACAGGAACGAGGCAACATCCACAGGCACCTGGCACAGCACGGAAGCGGTGCTGTCCTTTAGCGATTCTTCCTGGATGATGCGCAGAATCTGCAGCGCGCTGGATTCGGTGTCGCGGATATGGCCGGAACCGCCGCAACGCGGGCAGGGGATGGAGGCACCTTCGGAGAGGGCCGGGCGCAGGCGCTGGCGGCTCATTTCCATCAGGCCGAACTTGCTGATGGTGCCGAACTGCACACGGGCGCGGTCCTGGCGCAGCGCATCGCGCAGGCGGTTTTCCACTTCGCGGCGGTTGCGCGACTCTTCCATGTCGATGAAGTCGATAACGATCAGGCCACCCAGATCACGCAGACGCATCTGGCGCGCTACTTCGTCGGCGGCTTCCAAGTTGGTGCGGGTCGCGGTTTCCTCGATGTCACCGCCCTTGATGGCGCGGGCCGAGTTCACGTCCACCGAAACCAGGGCTTCGGTGTGGTCGATGACGATGGCGCCGCCGCTGGGCAGTTGCACCGTGCGGGCGTAGGCGGATTCGATCTGGTGTTCGATCTGGAAGCGGCTGAACAGCGGGGCATCGTCACGGTAACGCTTCACGCGGGCTGCGTGTTCAGGCATCACGTGGGCCATGAACTGCTGGGCCTGCTCGTACACGTCGTCGGTGTCGATCAGGATGTCGCCGATGTCGTGGTTGAAGTAGTCGCGGATGGCGCGGATCACCAGAGAAGACTCCTGGTAAATCAGGTAGGCACCCTTGCCACCCTTGGCGGCGCCGTCAATGGCGGACCACAGCTTCAACAGGTAGTTCAAGTCCCACTGCAGCTCCGGCGCGCTGCGGCCGATGCCGGCGGTGCGGGCGATGATGGACATGCCGTTGGGGTATTCCAACTGATCCAGCGCTTCCTTGAGTTCGGCGCGATCCTCACCTTCGATGCGACGGCTGACGCCACCGCCACGGGGGTTGTTGGGCATCAAGACCACATAGCGGCCGGCCAGCGAGACGAAGGTGGTCAGGGCTGCACCCTTGTTGCCGCGCTCTTCTTTTTCGACCTGGACCAGCAGCTCCTGGCCTTCCTTGATGGCGTCCTGGATGCGTGCCTGGGAGGCCGAGACACCCTCCTTGAAGTACATGCGGGAGATTTCCTTGAACGGCAGGAAACCGTGGCGGTCTTCACCGTAGTCAACGAAACAGGCTTCCAGACTGGGCTCGACGCGGGTGACGACGGCCTTGTAGATATTGCCCTTGCGCTGTTCACGTCCTTCGATTTCGATTTCGTAGTCGAGGAGTTTTTGTCCGTCGACAATGGCCAGGCGGCGTTCTTCAGCCTGCGTGGCGTTGATTAGCATCCGTTTCATGGATAGCGTCCTTCATCAGTTTTACATGCCCAAGGTGGGCGTTGATGCCTGAACTGACGACTAGAAACGCGGTGGAATTGCCGGAGAACTTCGACTCAAACGAGGTGTCGAAGCGTTGGCGCGTGGATGGGGACGAGGGGATGTGTTTGCGTGATCGCTATCAGTTTAATAGCTGACGGCGCCCGTTTGACGGGGGCTGGAGGCCGATTTGCGCCAAACAACGGGGCGAAAACGCTCCGTAGGCACAGGGTAATCAGGCACAACAGGACAAACATCTCGTTTCATTCCGTTCACAGACCGTGGGTCTGTGAACTGTGGGTATTCCGTATCAGTGTTTCAATTCGTCGTCTTGACCGTGCTGTTTGCAGACCATCACAGGCATTTGGCGTGTGATTTGCAGGCAGTCCAACCCGGCGGCATCGACCTTCCAGCGCGTCTGTGTATGGCGTGTGGACTAAACTCCAGACAAATCAACCACTTACAGCGCATCGCTAGTGAAACACATTATAGGGGGCAATCCGATTCCTCCGTTGCCTCAAGTCAAATTGCTGACCGTCGATGAAGATGGCGTGGGACAGCGGCTCGACAACTACCTGATGCGCCAGCTCAAAGGTGTGCCCAAGACCCACGTCTACCGCATCATCCGCAGTGGCGAGGTACGCATCAACAAGGGGCGAGCCAGCGCCGAGACGCGCCTGAACGCCGGGGATGTGGTGCGCCTACCGCCGGTTCGCGTCTCCGAGCGTGCCGCGGAAAAGGCGCAGGCCATGGCCGATCAGGTGGCCAGCCATGCGCCGGCCCGGGAATTTTCCGTCCTTTATGAAGACGAGTGCATGCTGGCCATCAACAAGCCGGCCGGGGTGGCGGTACACGGGGGCTCGGGCGTCAGCTTTGGCGTCATCGAGCAGTTGCGCATGGCTCGGCCTCAGGCCAAGTTTCTGGAACTGGTGCACCGGTTGGACCGCGAAACCAGCGGCATTCTGCTGGTGGCCAAGAAGCGCAGCGCCTTGAAAAACCTGCAGGACCAGTTTCGTGAACGCGAAACCGGCAAGACCTACCTGGCCCTGGTGCTGGGGCAGTGGCCGGCCAATAAAAAGGTGCTGGACAAGCCGCTGCACAAATACCTGCTGCCCGACGGCGAGCGCCGGGTCAAGGTGGTCGCCAAGGACGACCCGGACGGCATGCCCTCCTTGACCCTGATCAAGGTTCGGGCCGCTGGTGGGCAGAATGCCGCCGCTGTCGATGCCGGTCGCGGCTACTCGCTGCTGGAAGTGACCATCAAGACCGGTCGCACCCACCAGATCCGCGTGCACTTGGCCAGTGAGGGCATGCCCATCGCCGGGGATGACAAGTACGGCGACTTCGACTCCAACAAGGCCCTGGCCCGCGCCGGTGCCCAACCTTCGCTCAAGCGCATGTTCCTGCACGCCTGGCGCCTGCGCTGCAAGCACCCGGCAAGTGGCGAGCCACTGGAACTGCAGGCCGAGTTGCCGTCCGAGCTGACGCAGTTCGTGGCCCAGGTGCTGCCGCAGGCGGCCTGAATCTTGCTCAAATCGTTTTCACACCATGCCAAGTACCAAGCCATCCATTTCCTCCCGTCGCTATGACCTGATCGCGTTCGACTGGGATGGCACCCTGTTCGATTCCACGGCCATCATCACCCGCTGCATCCAGTTGGCGGTGGTGGATGTGGGTGGGCGTCTGCCCAGCGACAAGGACGCAGCCTATGTGATTGGCCTGGGTCTGATGCAGGCACTGGCCCATGCCGCGCCCGATGTGCCACCCGAAAAGTACCCGCAACTGGGGGCGCGCTACCAGCACCATTACATGGCCCACCAGAACGACATCAGTTTGTTTGACGGTGTGCTGCCCCTACTGGCCGATTTGCGGGCGCGCAACCATGTGCTGGCAGTGGCCACGGGGAAAAGCCGGCGCGGCCTGAATGAAGCCCTGAGGGCCGCTGCGCTGCAGGGGGTGTTTGATGGCTCGCGGACGGCGGATGAAACCGCCGGCAAGCCGAACCCCCTGATGCTCCACGAGTTGATGCAGGAGTTTGGCGTGGCGCCCGAGCGGGTGCTGATGGTGGGTGACACCACGCACGACCTGCAGATGGCACTGAACGCGGGTTGCGACAGTGTCGGCGTGAGCTACGGCGCCCACGCGCACGATACGTTCACCGCATTGCAGCCGCGTTTTGTGGCGCACTCGGTTGCCGAACTGCATGGCTGGTTTCTGGCCAACGCATGATCCAAGGATAGAACTGCATGAACCAGATTGAGACGATCTCCATTCCCCTGTGCAATTCCGCGGACCTGGTAAACAGCGGTGATGCCGTGCCGTTCGATGTGGTCTACTGCGGGCGGGCATCCCGCGGCTTTGCCATCCGCTTCCAGGGTACGGTGTATGGCTATCTGAACCAGTGTGCCCATGTCCCGATGGAAATGGACTACCAGCCCAATCGCTTTTTTGACAGCACCGGCCAATACCTGATGTGTGCCACCCATGGGGCGATTTACCGCCCTCAGACTGGCGAATGCCGTGGCGGCCCCTGTCGGGGAGGCCTGATAAAGATCGCGATGACCGAGCAGAACGGTGTCGTGCACTGGCATACTGCCCCCAACCTGCAACCTATTGAGTTCTGACAATGAGCGACCCACACATCCCTGGCGATCAAGGCTTTACGCCAAATATGCCATCAGCCCTCGCAGATTCTGCGCAGGATGCTATAAAAAATGAAGCAAAGCAGGCTGGCCCCGGTGCCGGCGGCGCCCCCGGGTGGGAACGGGCCACATTGGAGCAACTGGCCATGGCTGCCATCACCGAGCAGCGCCAGGCGCGCCGTTGGCGCAACGGGATTCGCCTGGCGTGGCTGGGTTTTTTGGTGGCGTTGGTGTGGATGGGCATGGACCGCGGTGGCACTGCGACTGACACCTCGATTCCGCACACGGCCCTAGTCAAGATTGAGGGCGAAATTGCCTCGGGTGCCGAATCCAGTGCGGAGTTGATCGTGGCTGCGATGCGCAGTGCGTTTGAAGACAAGGGGGCGCGGGCCGTGGTGTTGCTGATCAACTCGCCGGGCGGCAGCCCGGTGCAGGCCGGCATCATCAACGACGAAATCCACCGCCTCAAGGCCCTGCACAACAAGCCGGTCTATGCCGTCGTCGAAGAAACCTGCGCATCGGCGGCTTATTACATCGCCGTGGGAGCCGACAAGATTTTTGTCGACAAGGCCAGCGTGGTGGGCAGCATCGGTGTGCTGATGGACGGCTTCGGCTTCACAGGCCTGATGGACAAGCTGGGCGTGGAGCGCCGCCTGATGACGGCTGGTGAGAACAAGGGCTTCATGGACCCCTTCAGCCCCCAGACCGAAAAGCAGCGCGTGTTTGCGCAGGCCATGCTGGACCAAATCCACCAGCAGTTCATCGACGTGGTGAAAAAGGGGCGGGGCGACCGTCTGAAGGAAACGCCGGAGACTTTCAGCGGCCTGTTCTGGACCGGACAGCAGGCCATTGACAAGGGGCTGGTAGATCAACTGGGGAATCTGGACTTTGTGGCACGCGAAGTGGTCAAGGCCGAGGAGCTGATTGACTACACCCGCAAGGACAATGTGGCAGAGCGCCTGGTCAAGCGGTTTGGCGCCGCCATTGGAGAAGGCGGCGTGCGTGCGTTGCGGCTGGCGCCCGCGCTGCGCTAAGCTCCCACGCTTCTTCAGCGCCCGATGGCAAACACGGTGGGCGTATGGGCTTCCAGCGTCCAGGGCTTGTGTTTCCAGTTCTTTGCCAGATCACTGTGGCATGCGGCGCTGTCCAGTGTCAGGCCACTGGCCGTTGCCAGCCGCGTGTTGTGTTGCAACGTTTGAACCAGCGCCTGCAACAGGGCGGCATTGCGGTAGGGCGTCTCGATAAAAAGCTGGGTCTGTCCGGTTTTCAGCGCCAGGGCTTCCAGTTCCCGGATGCGCTGGCTGCGTTCGGCCGGTGTGCTGGGCAGGTAGCCGACAAAGGCAAAGCTCTGGCCGTTGAGACCGCTGGCGGCCAATGCCAACAACAGCGAAACCGGCCCCACCAATGGCACCACCGGCAATCCCAGTTCGTGGGCTGCTCGGACAACCGACGAGCCCGGGTCGGCAATCGCCGGCATGCCAGCCTCGCTCACCAGACCGATGTTCTCGCCGTTGAGTGCGGCCTGCAGCAGGGGCCGGGCGTCGAATTGGCCCTGGTGATCGCCCTTTTTGTGGACGGCGTGGGGCAGCTCTTGCAGGTTCATTTCCTGCAGTGGCACACGCAGCGGGTGGGTCGTGTGGATGCGTTTCAGGTAGGCGCGGGTGGACTTGGCGTTTTCGCACACCCAGTGCGTGAGCGTGGCAGCCACGGCCAGCGTGCCAGCCGGGATGACCCGGTCCAGCGGTGCCAGGGTCTCGCAGCCAAAGTCCAGCGGTGCCGGCACCAGGTACAGCGTGCCGGGGGTCATGGCCTGGTGCCCAGCAGGGTAATGCCTGCGGCACGCAGCATCTGGCTGGTGCGGATCAACGGCAGGCCCACGAGGGCGGTGGGGTCGTCGTTTTCAATCGACTGCAGCAGTGCAATGCCCAGACCCTCGCTCTTGGCACTGCCGGCGCAGTCATACGGTTGCTCGGCGCGCAGATAGGTTTCAATTTCGTCTTCGTCCAGTGCCCGGAATGTCACCTTGACCGGTGCCAGTGCCTGCTGGCAAAACCCACTCTGGTGGCACACCACGGCCACGGCAGTTTGGAAAACGACCGTCCTGCCGCGCATCTGGCGCAGTTGGGCCACCGCACGCTCGTGGTTGCCGGGCTTTCCCAGCGCCTGGCCATCCAGATCGGCCACCTGGTCCGAGCCGATGACCACACAGTCCGGAAAGCGCTGAGCCACGGCCTGTGCCTTGGCCAGCGCCAAGCGGCGCGCCAGGGCGGCGGGGTGTTCCCCGGGTAGCGGCGTTTCGTCCACATGGGGGGACTCCACACTAAATGGAACTTGCAGGCGGCTCAGCAGTTCGCGCCGGTAGGCCGAGGTGGAGCCGAGTATGAGTTTTCGGTGAGAAATGTCTGACATGGACTGATTCTCTTACACTGCGCGCATGAAACACGACTATGACGCCCGGCATCTGAACCTGGAAGCCTTTGCCCGCGCCCAGGGCAGTCTGACGGGGAGCGAGGAGCTCCCGCACTTTGAACGTCTGCAGCAGGAGGCGCAGGGTGTTGCCGCAACGAGCCCCGTGCGCTTCACTGCCGAGGGGCAAATCCGCTCCGATGGCGGCCAGGGTGAACAGATCTGGTTGGTGCTGACGGCCGAAGTGGCGCTGCCGCAGACCTGCCAGCGTTGCTTGGGGCCGGTGGAGGTACCCGTGCTCGTGGAGCGGGAGTTCCGGTTTGTCGCTACCGAGGAGCAGGCCGAGGTGGAAGATGAAGAATCCGAAGAGGACGTTCTGGTCCTGAGCCGGGACTTCAACTTGCTGGAACTGGTGGAAGACGAGCTGCTGATGGCGCTGCCCGTGGTGCCCAAGCACGACATCTGCCCCAGCCCGGTCAAGCTGCAGGCAGCCGATGCGGACTTTGTCGAGGAAGAGGACAAAAAGCCCAATCCGTTTGCTGTCCTGCAGCAACTGAAAACCAAGCCCTAGCGGCAAGCCCGGCTTTGGGCTATAATCTAAGGCTTCGCGCGTGAATTTCGGCGCGTTTTTACCAACCCAACGTGTTGCAACCTGTGCAGCACCCTTGCCCAGGAGCCGATCATGGCCGTTCAACAAAACAAAAAGTCTCCTTCCAAGCGCGGTATGCACCGTTCGCACAATGCTCTGGTTGTTCCCGGCATTGCCGTTGAATCCACCACCGGTGAAACCCACCTGCGTCACCACATCAGCCCCACCGGCTTCTACCGTGGTCGCAAGGTTCTGAAGACCAAATCCGAAGCCTGAAATCGGCTGTTCGCGCAAAGCCCGGAGCTACAGGACCTGTAGCGTCGGGCTTTTGTTGTTTTTGGCTTCTGGGTTTTGTCTGATGTCTCTTTCTTTTTGGGTGCCTGCCCCATGATCACAATTGCTGTTGACTGCATGGGAGGCGACCACGGCCCCCGGGTCACACTGCCCGCCTGCCGGCAATTCCTGGAACAGCACCCCGAAGCCGCCCTGATTCTGGTCGGCTTGGCCGAACCACTGGCAGGATTCTCCCACCCGCGCGCCCGGATTGTGGCGGCCAGCGAAGTGGTTACCATGGACGATCCCCTGGAAATTGCCCTGCGCCGCAAGAAGGATTCCTCGATGCGCGTGGCGATCCAGCAGGTCAAGGACGGAAGTGCCCAGGCGGCTGTATCTGCTGGCAACACGGGCGCTTTGATGGCTATTTCGCGCTATCTTCTGAAAACAGTGGATGGCATCGAGCGCCCCGCCATTGCCGGACAAATCCCCAATGCGACCGGCGGCGCCACCACGATGCTGGATTTGGGTGCCAATGTGGACTGCACGGCCGAACACCTGTTGCAGTTCGCGGTCATGGGTTCGGCGCTGGTTTCCGTGTTGAACAACAAGGAGGCGCCCACGGTCGGCCTGCTCAATATTGGTGAAGAAGTCATTAAAGGCAATGAAACTATCAAAAGGGCGGGCGATTTGTTGCGTTCGGCGGCCAAATCTGGTGATTTGAACTTCTTTGGTAACGTTGAAGGCAACGATATTTTCAAAGGCACTGTTGATTTGGTGGTGTGCGATGGTTTTGTTGGCAATGTCGCTCTCAAGACCAGCGAGGGCCTGGCGGCCATGATTCTGGGCTTCCTGAAGGCCGAGTTTGTCCGCAATGTATTTACAAAAATGGCGGCAATTGCCGCTTATTCGGTGCTAAATGCACTTAAAAAGCGAGTGGATCACCGTCGCTACAACGGCGCGGCACTGTTGGGTCTGCGCGGTCTGGTTTTCAAGAGCCACGGTTCCGCCGACGAGCTGGGTTTTGGCTACGCTTTGCAGCGGGCGTATGATGCAGCCCGAAACAACTTGCTTGACCGTGTGCAGGTCCGCATCGCCCACGCAGCGCCCCTTCTGGCGAATTCCGAGAGCGTGCAATAGCCGGCACGGGTGACACCATCATCCCCACCATGAAACGATATTCGCGAATTACAGGCACTGGCAGTTATTTGCCCCCGCGCAGACTGACCAATGCCGATCTGGTGAAACAACTGGCAGCCTCGGGAGTGGAAACTTCCGATGAGTGGATAGTGGAACGCACCGGTATCCGGGCGCGCCATTTCGCCGATGATGGTGTGTTCAGCAGCGACCTCGCTCTGGAGGCGGCCAAGAATGCATTGCAGGCCGCCGGCCGCAGCGCCAAGGATGTGGACCTGATCATCGTGGCCACGTCCACGCCGGACATGGTGTTCCCGTCTACCGCCTGCATCCTGCAGAACAAACTGGGCGCCAACGGCGGTGCGGCGTTTGACGTGCAGGCGGTGTGCAGCGGTTTTGTCTATGCATTGACCGTCGCCGACGCCATGATCCAGACCGGAGCTGCCAAGTGCGCGCTGGTCGTGGGTGCTGAAATTTTTTCCCGCATCCTGGATTTCAAGGACCGCACCACCTGTGTGCTGTTTGGCGATGGCGCTGGCGCCGTGGTGCTGGAAGCCTCCGACAAGCCCGGCATCCTGGCCAGCGACCTACATGCCGATGGCAAGCATGTTGGCATACTGTGCGTTCCCGGTCATGTGTCCGGTGGCGCCATTCTGGGCGACCCCTTGCTCAAGATGGACGGCCAGGCGGTTTTCAAACTCGCCGTCGGTCTTCTGGAAAGCGCGGCTCGGGCGACCCTGGCCAAGGCTAATTTGACTGACGCCGACATCGACTGGCTGGTGCCGCACCAGGCCAATATCCGCATCATGCAGAGCACGGCGCGCAAGCTCAAGCTCTCCATGGACAAGGTAGTGGTCACGGTGGGCGAACACGGCAACACATCGGCCGCATCTATTCCGCTGGCGCTGGACACCGCGGTGCGCAGTGGCCAGGTCAAGACCGGCGAAACCCTGCTGCTCGAAGGCGTTGGCGGTGGTTTCACCTGGGGTGCTTTGCTCCTTATTTTGTAGCAGCTCGCGCCCAAGCGGCGAGGGCTAATGGTCATTTTTAATAAGAACAAGTCTATGAAACAGTTTGCATTTGTTTTTCCAGGACAAGGATCGCAATCGGTTGGCATGCTGGATGCTTGGGGCGACAACCCGGTGGTCGCACAGACCCTGCAGGAAGCCTCGGACGCGCTGGGTGAAGATGTCGCCAAGCTGATCCACGAAGGTCCCAAGGAGGCCCTGGCGCTGACCACCAACACCCAGCCCGTGATGCTGGTGGCCGGTGTCGCCGCCTACCGTGTCTGGATGGCCGAAGTAGGCCAAGCGCCGTCTGCCGTGGCCGGTCACTCGCTGGGTGAATACACCGCGCTGGTCGCCGCCGGTTCCCTGATGCTGGCGCAGGCAGCGCCGCTGGTGCGCCTGCGTGCGCAAGCCATGCAGGACGCCGTGCCGGTCGGGCAGGGCGCCATGGCTGCGATTCTCGGCATGGATGCGGCCAAGGTGGCCGCAGGCTGTTTGGAAGTGACCCAGTCCTTTGGTGTGGGTTCTGCGGAAACCGTGGAAGCCGTCAATTTCAACGATCCGGCCCAAACCGTGATCGCCGGGAGCAAAGCCGCAGTGGAAAAGGCCTGTGAAGTGCTCAAGGCCAATGGCGCCAAGCGTGCCTTGCCTTTGCCGGTGTCGGCCCCATTCCACTCGCGTCTGATGCAGCCCGCTGCAGAAAAGCTCAAGGAGCGGCTGGTGAATGTGGAACTGCTGGCCCCTCGAATTCCGCTGATCAACAATATTGATGTGGCAGTCGAGACCGATACCAACCGAATCCGCGACGCGCTTTACCGCCAGGCCTTTGGCCCGGTGCGCTGGGTGGAATGTGTGCAGGCCATCAAGTCACGCGGCTTGACTACACTGGTCGAGTGTGGCCCCGGCAAGGTGCTGGCCGGCATGGTCAAGCGCATTGACCCCGAGCTGACTGGTCTTGCGCTGTTTGATCCCGCCACGTTGCAAGACATCAAAGGTGCATTGGTATGAGTGAAGTGAAGTTTGAAGGCCAGGTGGCCCTGGTGACCGGTGCCTCGCGCGGCATTGGTGCGGCGATTGCGCTGGAACTGGCGCGCAAGGGCCTGAAGGTCATCGGTACGGCGACCACGGATGCGGGCGCCGCCAAGATCAGCGAGACCCTGTCGGCCTTTGCTGGCTGCAGCGGACGCACGCTGGATGTGACCCAGGGTGCCGCTGGCGAGGCGCTGGTGGATGCCATCGTCAAGGAATACGGTGGCCTGCAGGTGCTGGTCAATAACGCCGGCATCACCCGCGACAACCTGGCCATGCGCATGAAGGATGACGAGTGGGATGCCGTGATCGAGGCCAATCTCAAGGGCGTGTTCCGCATGAGCCGGGCCGTGATGCGCACCATGATGAAGCAGCGCTATGGCCGCATCATCAACATCACTTCGGTGGTCGGCGCCTCGGGCAACCCGGGTCAGGCCAACTACGCCGCCGCCAAGGCCGGCGTGGCCGGCATGACGCGTGCGCTGGCGCGTGAATTGGGTTCGCGCAACATCACAGTCAACTGCATTGCCCCGGGCTTCATCGAAACCGACATGACCGCCAGTCTAGGCGAAGAGCAGCAAAAAGCCCTGTTGGGCCAGATCCCGCTGGGTCATCTGGGCAAGCCCGCTGACATCGCGCATGCTGTTGCATACTTGGCGTCTCCCGGTGCCAGCTATGTGACCGGGCAGGAGCTGCATGTCAACGGTGGCATGTACATGTAAGAATTGCAGGTTCAGCCGATTTGTCCGTTCGGCGACCCGGTTAGAGTTGCGGCTCTAAGCCCGGGTAAAATTACGGATTCTTTTACAACCCTTAGAGGGAAGCCATGAGTGATATCGAAGTCCGCGTCAAAAAAATCATTGCCGAGCAACTCGGTGTGGAAGAGTCTCAAGTAACCAACGAAAAAGCCTTCGTGGCCGATCTGGGTGCTGATTCTCTGGACACCGTTGAATTGGTGATGGCGTTGGAAGACGAGTTCGGAATTGAAATTCCCGATGAAGACGCGGAAAAAATCACCACCGTGCAAAACGCGATCGACTACGCGAACACCCACAAGAAAGCCTGATAGGGCTTTTCGCCGCATTGCGGTGTTGATCGGATTCGGGCAGACGCGGTCAAAAGCCACGTGTCTGCCGGTCCGTAACATGGCCGTTGCAAACGGCTTTTTTTTGACCAACTGCTGAAAACTGATTGCTATGTCCCGTCGTCGCGTTGTTGTCACAGGTTTGGGTTGTGTCAGTCCCGTTGGAAACACGGTAGACGAGGCATGGGCCAATATCATCGCCGGCAAGTCTGGCATTGGAACGATCACCCGATTTGATGCGTCCGCCTTTTCCTGCCAGATTGCAGGAGAGGTTCGCAATTTCAACTTGGATGCCTACATTGGCACCAAGGAAGCGCGCACGATGGATACGTTCATCCACTATGGCATCGCAGCCGCGATGCAGGCCGTGGTGGATGCGGGCTTGCCAACGGGTGATGCGCTCAGTGAGGAAGAGGCCACACGCATAGGCTGTGTGATCGGCTCCGGTATTGGTGGCCTGCCTCTGATCGAGAACATGCACACCGAATATGTGAACCGCGGCCCGCGGCGCATTTCTCCTTTCTTTGTTCCGGCCACAATCATCAACATGACAGCCGGTCATGTGTCCATGCGCTACGGCTTCAAGGGACCCAATATTGCGATTGTCACGGCATGCACCACCGGTTTGCACTGCATCGGCGACGCCGGCCGCATGATCGAATACGGTGATGCAGATGTCATGATTGCTGGCGGGTCGGAGGCAACGGTGTCTCCGCTGGGCATTGGTGGCTTTGCCGCGATGCGCGCGCTCTCCACCCGCAATGATGATCCTGCCACTGCATCCCGCCCTTGGGACAAGGACCGTGATGGCTTTGTGCTGGGAGAAGGTGCAGGCGTGCTGGTTCTCGAAGAATATGAACACGCCGTTGCGCGCGGCGCCAAGATTTACGCCGAGCTGGCAGGCTTTGGTATGAGTGCCGACGCCGGTCACATGACCGCACCGAACATGGACGGTCCCCGTCGCGCCATGCTGAGCGCCTTGCGCAACGCCGGTGTCAACCCTGACCAGGTCGACTACCTCAATGCCCATGGAACGTCCACGCCGTTGGGCGATTTGAATGAGACCAACGCGATCAAGGCGGCACTGGGCGACCATGCCAAGAAAATCGTCGTCAATTCAACCAAGTCCATGACCGGGCATCTGTTGGGTGGGGCTGGCGGGATCGAGTCGGTCTTTACGGTGCTGGCGGTTCACCACCAGAAGAGCCCACCGACCATCAACCTGTTCAACCAGGATCCCGAGTGCGACCTGGATTACTGCGCCAATGTGGCCCGCGACATGCGCATTGATGTGGCGGTCAAGAACAATTTTGGCTTTGGCGGGACCAACGGCTCGCTGGTGTTCAAGCGCGTCTGAGCGTAGCGGGATACCGGTCACACGACATGCACCGGGCCCCTGCGGTCAGTTTTTCGGTAGGCCGGTCACGCTGGCATCTGGGCTGTGTTGGTTTGCTTGGCGTGACCGCGTGGATCACTGCACTGGTCTTTGTTCTCACAGCATCCCATAGGGATTGGCGGTGTGCCGCCATACTCGGCGCGGCGCTGCTGGCGCCCATGTTGACCGTTAGAGGCTGGCAAAGATCTCCGTCGGGGCAATTGCACTGGGATGGCCAACAGTGGCACTGGTCGGGTTTCTCCACCACACAAGCCTGCCGTTTATCCTTGCTGCTGGACCTTCAGCGTGTCATGCTGGTACGCCTCGCCGGTGAGGGCCAACCGCCGGTCTGGCTGTGGCTTGAGGCCGCCCCCGGCAATGTCCAATGGATGCCCCTGCGCAGGGCAATCGTCTCCAGTCTGAATGATGGTACAGGCCACGTGACCGCAGATACAGGGGAACTGGCATGAGTCTCGAACTGCCAGCCTCGCCCCAGGACACGGATCTGGTGCTGGTACAGCGTACCGTGGCCGGGGATCAGCGGGCTTACGGGCTGTTGGTGCTGAAGTACCAGCGGCGCATCCAGCGCCTGATAGGCCGCATGGTGCGCGACGTCGATCTGGTGGAGGATATTTCCCAGGAGACCTTTGTGCGGGCCTACCGCGCCCTGCACCAGTTCCGGGGCGATGCCCAGTTCTACACCTGGCTATACCGCATCGCGGTCAATACTGCCAAAAAATTCCTGCTGGAGCTCAAACACGACCCCACTGTGTCGGAGAGTTTCTTGGCAAACGACGAGGAAGATGAAACTTCCTGGCGAAAAAATGAACAAACCACCGATGAAGGGCCGGAATCGATTCTGGCTGCGAAGGAGATCGCTGCCGTTGTCAATGCCGCGATGGATGACTTGCCAGCGGACCTGCGGCAGGCCGTGACCCTGCGCGAAATTGAAGGTTTGAGCTACGAGGAAATCGCTGTTGCCATGAATTGTCCGGTGGGGACGGTGCGTTCACGCATCTTTCGGGCCCGAGAGGCAATTTCGCAGAAAGTGAAGCCATTGTTGGATAGACAGGGTGGAAAACGCTGGTGAGATCTGTATATGAATGAAGCGAATACTACTTCCCGGGAACATATCTCCGCGCTGGTCGATGGTGATTTGCGGGGTGACGCCTGTGCCAGGGCGGTGACTGAACTTCTGGACGACAAGGAAGCCGTCAGGACTTGGCACACGTACCAAGTAGTGGGCGATGTGCTGCGCAGTGCGGAACTTGCACCAACGTGCAATGACTTGGCGTTTTGGGAGAAGCTGGAAGCGCGTCTGGCGCAGGAGCCGCAACGCCCGGATCGGGTCGAGGATGCTCGTGCCGGGGTCCGTCCGATGGGCATGCAGCCTAGCTCCTTGAATGTTGACCGGCCCGGCGCCAACGCTTCCATCTTCCGCTGGAAGATGCTGGCAGCAACGGCCTGCACGGCACTGGTTGGCGTGGTAGGCCTGGGGTTGTGGACCCAGACTAGCCAAAGCGCCGATGCGCGCATGGCTGCAGCGGTGCCCAATGCGCCAGTGGTGCCGCAGGTGGTTACGGCCGAGAGCAATGTGGGAACCATGATGCGCGATCCCCAGTTGGATGAGTTGATGGCAGCGCACCGGCAATTGGGTGGGCATTCCGCGCTGCAGGTTCCTGCTGGCTTTTTGCGCAATGCCACCTACGAGGGGGCTGGCCGGTGATACGTTTGTTGGGCCGATGTATTGTCCTGGTGCTGGCGTGGTTTCTGTGTGTGGCACAGGGTTCAGAGGCCATTCCGACCGGTGACTCACCCCTGAATGTCTGGCTGATGCGGGTGCACCAGGCGGCGCGGCAAAGTGTATATACCGGCACCTTCGTGGTGTCATCCGGTGGCAACATGGCCAGCGCGCGCATCTGGCATGTCTGCGATGGCGCCCAGCAACTGGAGCGGGTTGAGACCCTGAGTGGTACACCGCGCGCCATTTTCCGTCGCAATGATCAGGTCGTTACCTTTTTCCCTTTGTCGAAAGTCGCGGTGGCGGAGGTTCGTGAATCCCTGGGACTGTTTCCCAGCCTGCTCAAGTCCAGTGACTCCTCGATTGGCGACTTTTACCGTCTCAAGATTCTCGGCAGTGAACGCATTGCCGGATTTGAAGCGGAAATAGCGCAACTCATCCCCCATGACCGCCTGCGATACGGCTACCGCGTGTGGAGTGAAAAGAAAACGGGTCTGATCATCCAGTTGCAGACCCTGGACTTGGACGGCAAGGTGCTCGAACAGGCAGCATTCTCGGAATTGCAACTGGATGCACCGGTGAACGTTGGCAAGCTGTCCAGACTGGGTAGCACCGACGGCTACCGGGTGCTGCGACCCGAACTACAGAAAACCAGTGCGGAGGCCCAGGGCTGGGGTCTGCGCAAGGAGGTCGATGGCTTCAGACCCATGGCGTGCTACCAGCGCCCGGTTGCGGGGCACGCGGGTGCCGGTGTGAGCCCGGCCAGCGCCATGCAATGGATTTTTTCTGATGGGGTGGCGACGGTTTCCCTGTTTGTTGAAGCCTTTGATGCGCGCCGCCATCAACGTGAGGGCGTCACTGACATGGGTGGTGCCACCCATACGTTGACACGTCGCATCAGCGACTGGTGGGCCACCGTGGTGGGGGAGGTGCCACCAGCCACCCTGATGGCGTTTGCCCAGGCCCTTGAACGCAAAAAATAAGTCCCTATTTGGAACGCTGTCCGCAATTTCTGCTCAATGACAGTACCGACTATTTGAATGGAAGTAACAAGATGACACGTCTCATGCTTAAACCTTTGCGCACCTTTTTCGTGGCACTCAGTATGGCCACGGTGGCCTTTGTGGCGGTATCACCGATGCAAACGGCCCATGCACAGGCGCGGGTGTTGCCGGATTTCACGGATCTGGTGGATCAGGTGGGACCTTCGGTGGTCAACATCCGCACCATGGAAAAGGTCACTCCCCGCTCGGCCCAGGGCGGTCCTGGAGATGAAGAAATGCTGGAGTTCTTCCGGCGCTTCGGCATTCCCATGCCCAACATGCCGCGTCAGGCACCGCGTCAGAACCGTCCCCAGCAAGAAGAAGAGCACCCCCGCGGTGTGGGCTCCGGTTTCATTCTCACCGCCGATGGTTTCATCATGACCAATGCCCACGTGGTGGATGGTGCTGACGAGGTCATCGTCACGCTGACCGACAAGCGGGAGTTCAAGGCGAAGATCATTGGAACCGACAAACGCAGCGATGTGGCCGTGGTCAAGATCGAAGCCACCGGTCTGCCGGCCGTCAAGGTTGGTGATGTGGGGCGCTTGCGCGTGGGTGAATGGGTGATGGCAATTGGCTCGCCCTTCGGGCTGGAAAATTCGGTGACTGCCGGCATCGTGAGTGCCAAGCAGCGCGATACCGGTGACTATCTACCATTCATCCAGACCGATGTGGCCATCAATCCCGGCAACTCGGGCGGTCCACTGATCAATATGCGGGGTGAGGTGGTGGGCATCAACAGCCAGATTTATTCGCGCTCGGGCGGTTTCATGGGCATTTCGTTTGCCATTCCCATGGACGAGGCAGTGCGTGTGAGTGACCAACTGCGCAACTCCGGTCGCGTGTCGCGCGGCCGCATCGGCGTGACGATTGAACCAGTGGGCAAGGACCTGGCCGAGTCGATTGGTCTGGGCAAGCCGTCTGGTGCTCTGGTGCGCGCGGTGGAGTCTGGCTCGCCCGCTGACAAGGCCGGCATTGAGGGCGGTGACATCATCACGCGCTTTGACGGCAAAACCATCGAGAAATCCAGCGATCTGCCCCGCATGGTCGGCGGCACCAAACCCGGCACCAAGAGCACACTCACCGTGTTCCGCCGCGGTGCGACCAAGGAGTTGAGCATCACCATTGCAGAGGTGGAGTCGGACAAGCCATTGGCCAAGGCCTCGGCCCGCGACGACAAGCCCAAGGCTTCGACAGCGGGTCAGGCTGTGGGTCTCACTGTGAGTGAATTGTCGGATGCACAGAAGAAAGAGTTGAAGATCAAAGGTGGCGTGCGGGTGGACGCTGCGGTGGATGCCGCGGCCCGGGCGGGATTGCGTGAAGGCGACGTCATTCTGGCGCTGGCCAATACTGACGTTGCATCTGTGAAGGAGTTTGAAGCGGCCCTGTCCAAGCACGACAAGTCCAAGGCGTTGCCGGTACTCATCCGTCGTGCGGACCTGACCCAATTCGTCATCATCAAGCCCGCGCGTTGACCGATGCGGTGGCGAAACAACCCTGAAACCGAGTGGGTTTTGGGGTAGATGAAGGGCGACTCGATAGATTTTTTATATCGGTCGCGCTTCATTTAAAAATGTGTGCGCACGCTAACTTCTAATCCAAATTTGGAATTTGGTTAGAATACAGGGTCTGAAATGCCCGTTATGGGCATATGGACTCGGGAAAATCCATCATATGAGATGGTGACAAGTCCCCCACAGCTGATCCACAGATCACCCACAAGTTGTGCAGAAGCTTATCCCGGATACTGTTGATAACCTGTGTGTAAAATAACTGTTGCTGAGCCACAACGACGTCGGAATGCTCTTTTTGGGGCTTTGTTTTCAGGACTTTTTGCCTACAATGAAGCTCCAACTATCGCAGTTGCCAATGATTGTTGGTTCAGGGCGCGTCCTTACTCGACGCGCCCTTTTTTCTTGTCCGAATCAAATTAATTCAATCACTTAAGCGTTTTCGTTGATGAATCACATCAGAAATTTTTCGATCATTGCGCACATTGATCATGGCAAATCCACACTCGCGGACCGACTGATTCAGCGCTGTGGCGGTCTCGAAGCACGGGAGATGGAAGCGCAGGTTCTGGACTCGATGGATATCGAAAAAGAGCGTGGGATAACCATCAAGGCGCAGACCGCCGCACTGCAGTACAAGGCCAAGGATGGACAGGTCTACAACCTCAATCTGATCGATACACCAGGGCACGTGGACTTCTCGTATGAAGTGAGTCGTTCGCTGTCTGCGTGCGAGGGCGCATTGCTGGTGGTGGATGCATCGCAAGGTGTGGAGGCGCAGACCGTGGCGAACTGCTACACCGCTCTCGACCTCGGCGTCGAAGTGTTGCCAGTGCTCAACAAGATCGATCTGCCCAACGCCGACCCCGACAACGCGCGCAGCGAGATCGAAGACGTGATCGGCATCGATGCCACCGATGCAATTGTGTGTTCGGCCAAGACGGGTCTTGGCATCGACGACATTCTGGAAGCCATCGTCGCCAAGATTCCCGCGCCCAAGGGCAACCCCGATGCGCCACTGCGCGCCATGATCATCGACAGCTGGTACGACAGCTTTGTTGGAGTAGTCATGCTGGTGCGCGTGGTCGATGGCCGCTTGGCCAAGGGTGAGCGCATCAAGATGATGGCATCGGGCGCCATGTACAACGCTGACAACCTCGGCGTGTTCACGCCGGCCAACCAGCCACGCCAGTCGCTGGAAGCGGGCGAGGTGGGTTACATCATTGCCGGCATCAAGGAACTGCAGGCCGCCAAGGTCGGCGACACGGTCACGCTGATCAAGCCTGGTACCGGTGGCGCAGCGGCGACGGCTACCGAAGCGCTGCCGGGCTTCAAGGAAATCCAGCCGCAGGTGTTTGCCGGTCTGTACCCGACTGAGGCCAGCGAATACGACTCGCTGCGTGACGCTCTGGAGAAGCTCAAGCTCAACGACGCCTCTCTGCACTACGAGCCGGAAGTCTCGCAGGCGTTGGGCTTTGGATTTCGCTGCGGCTTCCTGGGCCTGCTGCACATGGAAATCGTGCAGGAGCGCCTGGAGCGCGAGTTCGACCAGGACCTGATCACCACGGCGCCGAGTGTGGTCTACCAGGTGGTCAAGAACGATGGCGAAGTGGTCATGGTCGAGAACCCGTCCAAGATGCCCGAGATTGGCAAGACGGCCGAGATCCGCGAGCCCATCGTCACCGTGCATCTCTACATGCCGCAGGAGTACGTGGGCGTGGTCATGACGCTGGCCAACCAGAAGCGCGGCGTGCAGATGAACATGGCCTACAAGGGCCGCCAGGTGGTGCTGACGTATGAAATGCCCCTGGGCGAGATCGTGCTGGACTTCTTTGACAAGCTCAAGAGCGTCAGCCGGGGCTACGCCTCCATGGACTACGAGTTCAAGGAGTTCCGCACCTCCGACGTGGTCAAGGTCGACATCCTGCTCAACGGCGACAAGGTGGATGCCCTGTCCATCATTGTGCACCGCAGCCAGTCGCAGTACCGGGGACGGGCCGTGGTGAGCAAGATGCGCGAGATCATTTCCCGCCAGATGTACGACGTCGCCATCCAGGCGGCCATCGGGGCCAACATCATCGCGCGTGAGACAATCAAAGCCCTACGCAAGAACGTGTTGGCCAAGTGCTATGGCGGTGACATTTCGCGCAAGAAGAAGCTCCTCGAAAAACAAAAAGCAGGCAAGAAACGCATGAAGCAAATCGGCTCCGTCGAAGTTCCCCAGGAAGCCTTCCTGGCCATTTTGCAGGTGGAAGACTGATGCAAGGCCTGACCTCTGCCGTTTTGGGGGCCTTCGTGCTGTACGCCGGGTCCTGGTATTTTGGAGTTGTGGAGGGCAACTTTGCCCTGCTGCTGTTTCTGGCCACCGTCGTGACCGGAGCCTACTGGGTGGCTGAGCGTTTCTACTTTTTGCCCCAACGACAAGCCGCTGCCGCCTCTCTGGAGGCGGCCGATCGGAAGCGGCGTGAAGACCTGGGCAAGATGGGTATCAGCCAGGTGGACGGTGGCGACATTGCCGAAGCCCGCAACCGCATCCTGATGCAGCCCTGGTGGCTGGACTGGACGGCGGGCCTGTTCCCCGTGATCATCTCGGTGTTTTTCCTACGCTCGTTTGTGGTGGAACCCTTCAAGATCCCCTCGGGCTCCATGATCCCAACCCTTCTGGTGGGCGACCTGATCCTGGTGAACAAATTCACCTACGGCCTGCGCCTGCCGGTGCTCAACAGCAAGATCACCGAGGGCACGCCGCCCAAGCGTGGCGATGTGATGGTGTTCCGCTACCCACCCAAGCCCAGTCTTGATTACATCAAGCGTGTGGTCGGTGTGCCGGGTGATACCGTGGCCTACCTCAACAAGCGCCTGACGATCAATGGCCAGCCCGTTGCCACGAACAGCGTGCCGGAGTTCTTTGACGAAGACGCCATGCGCTACTTCAAGCAATATGAAGAGACGCTGGGCGACAAGAAGCACCGCTTGCTCAACGACGACGAGCGCCCGGCCTTTATCCCCGGGGCTGATAATTTTGCCGGTCGTGATGGCTGCCTGTATTCGGTCGAGGGTGTGACCTGCAAGGTGCCCGAAGGCCACTATTTCATGATGGGCGACAATCGCGATAATTCACTGGATTCGCGTTATTGGGGCTTTGTTCCGGAGAAAAATATCGTCGGCAAGGCCTTTTTTGTCTGGATGAATTTTGGAAGCCTCAAGCGCATCGGATCTTTTGACTGAAAGGGGAATACACACATGGAAGTTCACAGCAAGTCCAGGCAGCGTGGCATTACTTTCCTCGGATTGATTTTTGTGGGTGGTGTGATCGCCGTGACAGGTGTCGTCGCGGCACAGGTGTTTCCGACATTTGTTGAATACCAAGCCGTCACCAAGGCCGCCAACAAGGCGGCGGGCGGTGCATCAGTCGTTGAGGTCAGGACGATTTTTGACAACGCCGCGGCGATTGACAATATCAGCTCCATCGCTGGGAAAGACCTGGAAGTTACCAAGGAAGGCGACAAGGTTGTCGTGAGCTTTGCCTACCAGCGCGAGATCCACCTGGCCGGGCCCGGCTGGTTGACGCTGAAGTACACCGGACGATCCAAATAACGTGACAGCTGGTCTGGTGGAGTTGCAACGCCGCTTGCAACACGAGTTTTCCAATGCCGCGTTGCTGACACAGGCACTGACCCACCGCAGCTTCTCAAGCGACCATTACGAGCGCCTGGAGTTTCTGGGTGACTCGGTGCTCAATCTGGCCGTCTCCGATTTGCTTTACGCCCGTCTGGGTACGCTGCCCGAAGGCGACCTGTCCCGCATTCGCGCCAATCTGGTCAAGCAGGACACCCTGCACCAGTTGGCAGTGGACCTGGGGCTGCCCGAGATCATTCGGCTGGGCGAGGGTGAGGTGCGCTCCGGTGGTCAAAAGCGTCCCTCCATCCTGGCCGATACGCTGGAGGCCATCATTGGCGCGGTTTACCTGGATGCCGGGTTTGCCGCCGCGCAATCCCTGGTGCACCGCCTGTTCAAGGCGGTGGAAATCAATCCCCAGATGGAAGCCATTGGCAAGGATGCCAAGACCGAGTTGCAGGAGTGGCTACAGGGTCGCAAAATGAAGCTGCCGGTGTACAAGGTGGTGGGCACCATTGGCGCGGCACACAAACAGAGCTTCGATGTGGAGTGCGAGATTCCTGAACTGCGCCTGACCGAGCGCGGCATCGGTGGCTCGCGCCGCTCGGGCGAACAGGCCGCAGCTGCCGCAATGCTGCAAACCATCAAATCCAAGGCAAAACCATGAATGCTCCTAAAAAGATAGCTGCTCAAGCAGATTCCACGAGGGCTGGTGATGCAAAAGATGCCCAGCCAGATCTGGACAGCATGCTCGAAGGCCTGCTCAAGAGCACGCCCAAACTGGCCCAACCCGGCGCACAGGCCGAAGGCCAGCGCTGTGGCCTGGTCGCCATTGTCGGCAAGCCCAACGTGGGCAAGTCCACCCTGCTCAACGCCCTGGTGGGCCAGAAGATCAGCATCACCTCGCGCAAGGCGCAGACTACGCGCCATCGCATCACTGGCATGCATACCCGCGGCGCCACGCAGTTTGTGTTCGTGGATACGCCCGGTTTCCAGACCCTGCACGCCAATGCACTGAACAAGTCGCTGAACAAGACCGTGCAGGGCGCGGTAGCCGATGTAGACCTGATTCTGTTCGTGGTCGAGGCCGGCAGCTTCACGCCGGCCGATGCCCGCGTGCTGTCGCTCTTGGGCAAGAACATTCCCACGCTGCTGATCGCCAACAAGCTGGACAACATCCACCGCCGCGGCGACATTGCCCCCTGGTTGCAGACCATGCAGGACAAGCACACCTTTGCCGAATTTGTGCCCATGTCGGCCAAGAGCGCCAAGGATGTGGAGCGCCTGCTGGGCATCTGCGAGAAATACCTGCCCGAGCAGGCCTGGTGGTACGACCCGGACGAACTCACCGACCGCAGCGAGAAATTCCTGGCCAGTGAGCTGATCCGTGAAAAGTTGTTCCGCCTGACCGGGGATGAGCTGCCCTACACATCCACCGTGGTCATCGACACCTTTGCCGAAGAACCACCGCAAAGAAAAGGCCAGAAGCGCCTGCTGCGCATCGCCGCCACCATCGTGGTGGAGCGCGACGGCCACAAGGCCATGGTCATTGGTGACAAGGGCGAGCGCATCAAGCGCATCGGCATGGAAACCCGTGTCGAGCTGGAGAAACTGGCCGACGCCAAGGTGTTCCTCGAACTCTGGGTCAAGGTGCGCTCCGGTTGGGCAGACGACGAAGCCCGCGTGCGCTCTTTCGGTTACGAGTAAACCCTGCTTGCGTGGCTACGAAGCGCATCTCGGATGAACCGGCCTATGTGCTGCACCGCTACGACTGGAGCGAGTCCAGCCTGATTCTGGAAGTCTTCACGCGCCAACACGGCCGCGTGGCGCTGGTGGCCAAGGGTGCCAAACGGCCCAGTTCCAGCTTCCGTCCCGTTCTGTTGCCGCTGCAGATGCTGCATGTGGCCTATGGCGGCGACGCCGAAATCCGAACCCTCAAGAGCGCCGAATGGCAGGGCGGCCACGTCATGCCCACGGGAGACGCACTCTTGTCCGGCTATTACCTCAACGAACTGCTGCTGACCCTTCTGGCGCGTGATGACCCGCACCCCGGCCTGTTCGACGTCTATGCCAATGTGGTGCGCGTGCTGGCCAGCGAACACGGCGAGGCCTTGCAGGCCGCTCTGCGCACGTTCGAGTTGCTGCTGCTGCGCGAGATTGGCCTGCTGCCGCAACTGGATGTGCAGACCATGACCCTGGGAGGGCTGGATGCCGACGATCGGTACTGCCTGGTCCCCGAAGGTGGCCTGCGCCTGGCCCATGCGGACGATCGCACCAGCCTCAGCGGCACCCAATGGGCCGATCTGCAAGCTGCGCTGGAAGACGGCGCACCGTTCACGACCACACTGCGCGCCTGCGCCGCCGTGACCAGCGAACTCAAGCCCCAACTGCGCACCCTGCTGCACTACCATTGCGGTGTCAAAACCCTGCGCACGCGGCAGATGATGATCGACATCCAATCACTTTGATTGCACGCACAATGAAAACCCATCTCTCCGTCAACCTCAACAAGGTCGCCCTGGTGCGCAACACCCGCCACCTGGGCATTCCCAGCGTCACCCGCGCGGCCACGTTGTGCCTGCAGGCCGGTGCCGCCGGCATCACCGTGCACCCGCGCCCGGACGCGCGCCACATCCGCGCCGACGACGTCATCGACCTGGCTCAATTGCTGCAGGCCTGGCCGGAACGCGAATTCAACGTCGAGGGCAACCCCTTCCACAACCTGATGGACTGCGTGGCCGATCTGGTGGCGCGCAAGCTGCCGGTGCACCAAGTCACCTTCGTGCCCGACTCCGAAGGTCAGTTCACCAGCGACCACGGCTGGACCTTTCCGCAGGACGCCGAGCGACTCAAGCCATTGATTGATCAGGCCCATGCCCTGGGCCTGCGCGTGAGCCTGTTCATGGATGCCGAGCCCGCCGCGATGGCCGCCGCCCGGGCTGTGGGTGCCGATCGCATCGAGCTCTACACCGAACCCTACGCCGCCGCCTGGGGCACGCCGGACCAGGATGCCCAATTGCAGCGCTTTGCCCGCGCCGCCCAGGCGGCGCTGGACGCCGGGCTGGGCGTCAACGCCGGCCACGACCTGAACCGTGACAACCTGGCTGCCTTCGTGCGCACGGTGCCCGGAGTACAAGAGGTCTCCATCGGTCACGCGCTGATTTCTGATGCGCTGGAACTGGGCTACGACGCGACCATCAAGGCCTATCTGGACTGTTTGAAGTGATTTACGGTATCGGCACCGACATCTGCGACGTGCGCCGCATCCGCGACAGCCTTGCGCGCCACGGTGACCGCTTTGCCGCCAAGATTTTGAGCGAGGCCGAATTCGCCACCTGGCAGGCGCGCAGCCAGCGCTGGCCCGAACGCGGCATCCGCTACCTGGCTACCCGCTTCTCCGCCAAGGAGGCCTTCAGCAAGGCCATAGGGCTGGGCATGCGCATGCCCATGACATGGCGAGCGTGCGAGATCGCCAAGCTGCCCAGCGGCGCACCCACGATCTTGCTGCACGGCGAACTGAAAGACTGGTTTGAAGCCCGCCACCTCAGCGCCCACATCAGCGTGACGGACGAGACCGACTACGCGGCCAGCTTCTGTGTGGTGGAGTACGGAAACGCGTTGGTGAAAGAACAGTGGGGCTAACTCTCGTAGCCTTCGCCAGTGAAGACTAGGTGACCCGCTCCCCGCCGGAGCGCACGGTCAAGATTGGGGGAAGGTTTTGTCGAGATCGACTTCTCGACTTGGCACGAATCCTGGCACGTGTCTGGAAATCAGGTAAGAGGGCTGACCTTGTGCAGCCCGCTGACAACCGCGAACTACTTGTGCAGGACATCAGACCCATCACCGTCTGTTTGATCGCGTTTTTGAGAATTCCTGGTGCCATCAGATTGTGTGGAGCGCGGGTTCGCCCGTAGCAGACGTTGGAGCAAGTCAGACTTCTTTGGCGCGGGAATAAGGTGTCCAAATGGTGCAAACCGTCGTGCGAATGCAAGCATCTTTCTAAGTACGGTAGACCGACTGAGGCGTGTCAGCAAGCGTTGAAGTCGTGCTGACTGACTAGCCGCCCAGGAGATCAGCAACCGCAGAGTCGCAAATTGACTTGCCTGGCACAGTGATCGCTTGAACAGCGAACCAATCGATACTCTTTCCCTTTCAGGATGCACGAAGGAAGAAAGGTTGGTCCATTGCACATGCTTGGATTCGCGCACCGCTTTGTCGCGCATCACACCGACGAATCTGTAGAACTCCGGGTGCCGCCAATCGAATACAGCATGTGTCTGGTAAATCTCCTTTGACATGCATTTGTTCCCGATCATTCCAATGAAACAAGACGCGCCCAGGTCATTCGCGAGTTTCAGAAACTGCGGAACCTCCTGGTAATTCGCGGTCTGCAGCACGAAGTTGAGGATGAGATTGGCTTTGCCGGTGCGGACAAAAACCCGGCTGATGTTCTCCAGATTATTGAGCAGCAACCCAAAATCGCCACCTCGAACGACAGCGTAGGTTGATGCCGTAGCTGCGTCGATGGAGATTGATATCGTGCCGATTGCAGAGTGAAGGTCTTCCAGTTCGCTTACGACTTTTGGCGTCAAGCCCAGTCCATTTGTCTGGATGATCAACCGGGTTCCTGGGGGGCGCTCCTTGTTCAGTTTCTTTAGAAGCCTCCAATACACCTGGCTCGCAAAGGGATCTCCCTCCTGTGTCAAATGGATGGTGGAGTTCTCCAATGCACCTCTTTCAAACAGGCGCTCCTGAAACTCAAGAATTGTCGCCCGTTGATCCCTGTGTAAACCGAGCTTCGTCGGGCGGCAGCTTGGGCATACCAGATTGCAGGTGGGGTCGTAATTCAGCGCGTAGTAGCGCGGATGATCGATTTCGTAGTCATTGACGGCGACTGAGTCCAATAGCCGGGACGCAACCGGATCAAAATCCGGCAGGCACTCGTCCGTTCGGCACAGATCATACGTTCCGGTATGCACCTGTTTGCGAAATGCGCGTGCGTCTTCCGAGTTGATGATTTCGAAGAAATCGTCCTGATAGATATTTCCCAGCTTGATCTTCGGCCATGACGAACAGATACAGGGATAGACAGTACCATCAGGCTGAATGACTACCGTGAGTGCATGTCGGCAAGATGGACGGGTCATTGCATCAACCAATTTTCAGGCGTGGTGGTGCACGGATCAATTCTTCGCAGTGTCATGGCAGTCGTCATTATGATGGGTACTTTCGCACATATTGTGAGGCGTCAGCGCCGACCGCGAATGGCGGGATTGATGTTTCTCTGTATGAGAGTTCGCAGCACATCACACAACACTTGGACAACTTTGGACCTGCCATCTGGCATCAACAGATTGCATCCGCTGATGTTTGACTTTCATTGAGGTCGAGGTGGGTCAAAGGTACGAAGTCAGCCGCGGCCCATGTGGTGACCGCGTAGTTGACGGATTCCACTGGCAGTTGCGTGTCCAGGGATGCAAGATAGCGGACCACCGTGTCGCGGTCATTGGGTTGACCTGATCGTCCTACCTCGTGAACCTGCGGATGCAACAGTTGCTCCAACCGCTCTCGTGAGCAGCGCGCGCCGGGTGGGGTGCAGTTCGGCTTCCAGTGTCTGAAGTTCCCGCAGCAGATCACTCACCACGGTTGATAGCATCCAGATAGAGGTGGTATTTCTTGTTCGCCGGGTTCAACTGCCCCACGCGTTCCAGCAGGCTCTTGACCTCGTGCACCAGCGCGTCGGTCTTGCCTTCCTTGCGCATCAGGCCGATCAACAGGCCGCACAGGTTCATGATGACCACCTCGCTGTTGGGCAGGTTCTGTACCGCGGTGCGCAGCAGTTTGGCGCCTTCCAGGAATTCGCCTTTCTTGGCCAGCATCACGCCCTGGTTGTTGATGTTGACCACCTCCTGCTGCGATTCCTGGATCAGTGAGCGGCCCTCGGCACCGAGTTCGGCTTGGTCGAACAGGGACTCCACCTTGCGCGAGATGGTGGCGTTCTCGTGGTTGTTTTTCACCAGGTCGCGCATCAGGTCGCAGGCCTTGTCCTTGCGGCCCAGTGCCAGCAGGTTCTGCGCCACCTCAAGGGCCACCTCGGGGCTGACCTTGCCGGGCAGGGCGGCCATCAGTTGCTCGGCGTTGGCCATGGCGGCTTCGGATTTCGCGGTATCGCCCATCGTCTTGTAGACCGCGCTCTCGGCGGCGGCGGTCTGGATGGCGGCCTCGGGGCTGTCGCGGAAGGCGGTTCGGCCCTTGGCCAGCACCTTGAGCGCTTCCTCCGGCGTATCCAGGGCGGTGAACACCTTGGCCAGGCCGGTGAAGGCCGACGGGCTCTTGTGCGGGGAAAACTCGCTGATCTTGATGGTCTTCTCGAACGCGGCCTGGGCTACATCCAGTGCGCCATTCTTCAATGCCGTGTCGCCCAGCGTCTTCTGCCGCGTGGCTGAATTGGGCGAGAGCTTGACGGCGTCCAGCAGCACCTGCTGCGCGTGCTCGGCGTCACCCATGGCGTCCAGCGTCTTGACCAGCCAGTCCGACGCTTCCATGAACATGCGGTTCTCCGTCAGCACCTGCTGAAAAGCGTCCCGCGCCTGGGCATACTGGCCCTTGTAGAAAGCCACCTTGCCCAGGCCGGTCCGGGCCCAGGGCACGCTGCGGGTGGACAGCACCGAGTCAAACAGGGCGCCGGCCGCGTCGTAGTCACCCACGGTCAGCAACAGGTCGCTCTTGATACGCAGAATTTCCTGCGGGTTGACCACGCCGGGCGTCTTGAGCTGCTGGTCGCATTGGGCTATGGCGGCCATGAAGTCCTTGGCCTTGATGGCCTCCTCAATGCCGCGCAGCGTCAGTTTGCGCACGATCAGTTTCTCCAGCCGGGTTTCCAGCAGGCTCTGGTTGATGGGCTTGAGCAGGTAGTCATCGGGCTTGACCTCGGCAGCACCCATCACCATGTCGGTGGTCTTCTCGGCCGTCACCATGACCCAGATCGTGGAGACGCCAATGTAGTCGTGCATGCGGGCCTCATCCAGCACCTGCTGGCCGTTGGCGCCCAGTCCCAGGTTGAAGTCGCAGATCACGATGTCGTAGCGCGCGTTGCGCAACTGGCTGATCGCCTCCTTGCCGTTGGCGGCTGTGTCCACGCGGGTGACACCCATGGCACGCAGGAAGTCGCGCAGCATGGTGCGCATGCCCTGGAAGTCGTCAATGACCAGAATCCTGGCCTGGGTAAGCGAAACCGACATTGCCGTAACCTTTCGTGTTCTTCTTCAAATGCAATCAGGGCAGCCGCAACACAAAGCAGCCGCCGTCAAAGGCGCCACCGTTCTCGGTGCTGAGCGTGCCGTGGCGCTGGCCGTTCTTGTGCATCTGCGCCACCTGGGACGAGAAATAAAAGCCCAGTCCGGTGCTGCCACTCAGGAAGTTGATGCCCTTGGCTGCGGTGATGCCCTCCTGCAGCAGCATGTGCGCAGGGTAGCCGTGGCCGTTGTCCTCGATGCGCAACTCCAGCATGCCGTTGACCACGCGCGCCGCCACCAGGATCTTGTCTGCCGTGTACTGGTAGGCGTTGTTCAGCGCATTGGTCAGCACGCCGGTGATCAGGTCGCGGTCGATGTACCAGTACAGGCCGGGGTCGCACTCCACGCTAATCGTCACACCCTTGAACTCCATGATGGAGCGGCTCTGCAGCAGGCCGTCTTCGATGACCTCGGCAATGGCGTGTTCGGAGATGTCGATGGGATAAATGGATTTGCCCAGCTTGTACAGGCTCAGCAGCTGGATGAGGTTGGAATTCATCCGGTTGGACTGGTAGATGACCCGGCCCAGATCGTTGTAGGCCTGCGTGTCGCCACGCTCCCGGCACTGCGCCGCCACCTTCTCCAGCTCGCTGATCTGCACGTTCAGCGAGTTCTTCATGTCGTGGATCGTCGACGCGATCAGATCCGTGAAACTGATGTCTTCCTGTGCCATACCGGTGTTGCCTCCCAGGGTTCAACCGATCACAGTGTAGGACGGTTATCGCGCGCTGATAAGGCCGGCCAGCTCCCGCGTCAACTCGGCCGCCGGCACGGCCCGGCAACCGCTGACGTTCTGGCCTGCCCACAGCGGCGAGAAATCTGCGCTGCCCCGGCCTTCGGCCTGCGCTCGCAATGGCGCCACGCCACTCACCGCCAGCGGAAACGCCGGTGCCAGCGGGCTGATAGGCCCGAGCTCCCGCACGATGCGGTTGACGATGCCGCGCGCCGGTCGGCCGGTGAACACATTGGTCAACGCCGTGTGGCGGGCCGCATCGGTCCGCAGGGCCGCGCGGTGCAGGGTGCTGGTGGTGGCCTCCGGGCACAGCAGGTAGGCGGTGCCAATCTGCACGCCGGCCGCGCCCAGCGCC
>JBAQDE010000002.1:0-77523 GCA_049294595.1 Rhodoferax sp.
GCACCTCCACCTACTTGAACGATCTGTGCGAGACCCGCGCCATCAAGACGGTGTTCGGCGCGCACGCAAGGAACATCGCCATCAGTGGCAACAAGGGCCAGATAGGCCACCTGCTGGGTGCGGCTGGCGGCGTGGAGGCAGTGTTCAGCGTCATGGCGCTGCACACCGGCACCATCCCCGGCACCGTGAACCAGATCACCCCGGACCCGGAGTGCGACCTGGACTACGGCGCGGGCGGCACACGCCAGATGCAAGCCGAGTTCGCGCTCTCCAACTCCTTCGGCTTCGGCGGCACCAACGCCTGCATGCTCTTCAAGCGCTTCGAGGCCTAGGGCCCCAGGCGCACAACGGACTCTACGAGGACAATCGCCATGGAAGAACTGTTCATCCAGGACCCGGAAATCGCCTCCATCATCGCGGGTGAAATCGACCGCCAGGTGGGCGGGCTTGAGCTCATCGCCTCGGAAAACTTCGTCTCCTCCGCCGTGCGCCAGGCCGCCGGCAGCGTGCTGACGAACAAGTACGCCGAAGGCTACCCCGGCAAGCGCTACTACGGCGGCTGTGAACATGTGGACGTGGCTGAGCAACTGGCCATCGACCGTATCAAGCAGATTTTTGGTGCCGAAGCCGCCAACGTACAGCCGCACTGCGGTGCCTCCGCCAACGAGGCCGTATTCCTGGCCTTCCTGAAACCCGGTGACACCATCATGGGCATGAGCCTGGCCGAAGGTGGCCACCTGACCCACGGCATGCCGCTGAACATGTCGGGCAAGTGGTTCAATGTCGTGAGCTACGGCCTGGATGCCAATGAGGCCATCGACTACGACGCCATGGAGCGCAAGGCCCACGAGACCAAGCCCAAGCTGATCATCGCCGGCGCCAGCGCCTACTCCCTGGCCATCGACTTCGAACGCTTCGCCAAGGTTGCCAAGGATGTGGGAGCCATCTTCATGGTAGACATGGCCCATTACGCCGGCCTGATTGCCGCCGGTGTCTACCCCAACCCCGTTCCCCACGCCGATGTGGTGACATCCACCACCCACAAGAGCCTGCGCGGCCCCCGTGGCGGCATCATTCTGATGAAGGCCCAGCACGAGAAGGCCATCAACAGTGCCATTTTCCCCGGACTGCAGGGCGGCCCGCTGATGCATGTGATCGCTGCCAAAGCCGTGGCTTTCAAGGAAGCACTGACGCCTGAGTTCAAGGCCTACCAGCAGCAAGTGGTGCGCAACGCGAAAATCGTCGCCGAAACGCTGACGGCCCGCGGTCTGCGCATTGTGAGTGGCGGAACCGAAAGCCATGTCATGCTGGTGGACCTGCGCTCCAAGGGCATCACCGGCAAGGAAGCCGAGGCTGTTTTGGGCAGCGCCCATATGACCATCAACAAGAACGCGATCCCCAACGACCCCGAAAAGCCCATGGTCACCAGCGGCGTGCGCATAGGCACGCCCGCCATGACGACCCGCGGTTTCAAGGATGAAGAGGCCCGTGCCACCGCCCACCTGATTGCCGATGTACTGGACAACCCGCGTGACCCAGCCAACATCGAAGCCGTGCGCGCCAAGGTACACGCCCTGACCTCACGCTTCCCGGTTTACGGTTAATTCCGAATGAAATGCCCGTTCTGCAGTCACTCCGAAACCCAGGTAGTGGAAACACGGATCTCTGAAGACGGGGATTTCATCCGCCGCCGCCGCCAGTGCGGCTCCTGCGAAAAGCGCTTCACTACCTACGAGCGCCCTGACGTCAACTTCCCAGCCATCGTCAAGAAAGATGGCCGGAGGATTGAATACGAACGGGCCAAGCTGCTGGCATCGTTCAACTTGGCGCTGCGCAAGCGCCCGGTCAGCACCGAACAGATCGACAGTGCCATCGAGCGGATTGAGGAAAAGCTACTGAACCTGGGCCTGCGCGAAGTCCCTTCAGCGCGCATCGGAGAACTGGTGATGCGCGAACTCAAAAAACTCGACAAGGTTGCCTACGTGCGCTTCGCCAGCGTCTACCGCAGTTTTGAGGACATTGATGACTTCAAGACGCTGGTGGACGAAGTCAGGCGGTAGGCCCGCTATCCACCTACCTGCAAGACATCACTTCCAACAGTCGGCAACTGTACCCGAACCGGAAATTCCCTTGACACCAGTATTAGTCAGGGTCAAATTGGTGCACGAGCTGACCGTCTGAAGCGGCGTTGCTGTCAACGTATACGAATTGCAGTCGGAAACAACAGCAAGTGAGTACCTTGGAGAATTCTCCGGAACATTCGTAAAACGAGCCGGCAACGCAGGGCTTGTGGTGCATGCCACATCTGTGGTGAAACGATTATTGGTTGCATAAAACCGCTCCATGAACTGCTGAGCCTCCAGCAGTGCAGCCCGCGCGGATGCACGATCCCCCCGCTCGATGTAACTCCGATAACTTGGGAGCGCGATCGCCGACAGGATGCCAACAATAGCCACCACAATCATCACTTCAATGAGGGTAAAACCCGACTGCCGTTCATCGTAACTATTGCGGTCCTGTGCATGTTCAGCTTTCATATTTGCGCTCTTTCAGTGCTACCTATTTGATCGGTGGGTTGATGATACGCCGCCAGACTCGATCATAGGAACGAGGATTGATTACAGGCGTAACAGGCGGAGGAGGGGTGCCAGAGTCAATACAGACCGTGATACCCGTTGTGGCCGACTGCACCAATGACAAGCAGGTGTTCTCTTCCGGACACAGCGGACTGGGAACACATTGCTTGCCAGCCGCAGAACAGTCTGCTCCAGTGCAGTCCTGTTCACCGACACCGCCACCGTTATCACTCTTCTGTGTATCACTCGCCTTGGTGGTCACAACCGGGCTGCTGGTGCCCCCACCGGTGCTGTTGCCACCGCCGCCGGTGCCACCACCGCTCAAGTCAACACCCACACCCACACCGCTGGTACAGGTATTACCTGCCGCACATCCAGCGCCGCTGCCGCTGCCGCCACCACCCGACAACCGTTTACTCTGGATGACCGCATCGATACCATCCGCCTTCGTTCCATAAGCCATGGCATAGCTGTCTGCTCCATCGGCCTTACCGTCACCGTTGGTGTCAAAAGTGTGATTCGGGGGATTCAATCCACTCTGCACCGGGAGCGTGAGATTGAGACCCGTGCCGCTCAGCGAGTCACATGCTCCAGGCGTGCCTTGCACCGGCGCAACCGAGCTGAGCAATGCCGTGTCGTAGCCCAGAATTTGCGTTGGGTAAATGACCCGACCACCGGTGATGACCGGCCCCAGGTCCACAACATATCCGCGTTCAGCCGTCCAGTTGACGGGTGAGCCGTTCATACTATAGAACGTGGTTCCTGCAGCCGGGCCTGAACCGGTAAAACCGGTCATGGTTCTGGATGCCATTTGCGAGCGCCCCAGGGGCCGGGTCAACCCGTCAGCGGGCTTGTCCCAAACGCCGTACACCGACTGGGTGGACGTGCTGGCAGCATCGGCAGTCGAGAACAGCTTGCCAGTTCCAAAGACAATGAAATAGCCACCCTGTGCATGGTTGTAAAGAGCCGGGCTGGATGTAATGGGCTGCGCATTCCCGCCACTATCAGTTGCGGTGAACAATGCGGCACCGCCAGAGACAACAAAGTTGCTGGGAGCAGAGGCGCTGTATGTGAACTTCCACATATTGCCCTTCAGGTCACCACCATAAATGGCAGAAATCTGTCCACTGGCGTTATGCATCAAAGTGACGCCGCCCATGCCATTGTTGCCCGTTGCATCCACGGTGAGCTTCTGAATGGCGCCCGCCCGAGTCGTCGCATTGGTACTGGCGGCATTCTCAATATCAATCACGAACAGCGTTGCATATCCATTGGTACTGGAAAAACCATTTCCAAATATGGCTACCCAACGACCATTGGCCAGCACTCCAACACGGATGGGCGTGAGTACATAGCCCAAATCGGCATCATCGTCGCTGGAAATTTCCCATCGCACGGTATTCGGCCCCAGACTGGTCAAGTCCGTCACATCCAGGGCAAACACTGCGCGCCCACCGGCACCCAGCGACCCCAACAGATAATTGCGCCATGATGGTGTGGAGGCACCCGGCGCCTTTACATACGCATCAGCCTCGCGCAACGGTCCGTCCACAAAGAACTGGTGCTCCAACGCGCCAGGCGTGCCATAGGTCTTGTCCGCCAGTTTGTACAGGTTGGAGTAAACCGCCCGGGGAACATAAGCGAAAACCTCCTGTCCGTCAGTCAGCGCAGAAGCCGGGGTTGCACCCTTCGTGTCCTTGAAGGCATGCAGCATTCCATCATTGCCACCAGCAAACAACACCGACGTGCGTGCCGCCTTGGCGTTGATGAAGTCGCCATAGTAGGGATCCGTAGAAGTGCCACTACCCAAGCCCAATACGTTATACATGCCGTCGAAATTGTCCTGCACCAGAACCGGATTGGAGTTGACAAAATCACCCAAAATGAAAGGCGTTCCACCAGCAGTTACGCGAGAACGAAACGGGAAACCTACGCCTTCGTTGGAGTGGTCGCCCCACAGGAAATTGATGAATTGTTGCGCGTAGGTAGAGCCTACTGTCCCCAATGCAGCCTTATTACCCGAGCTCAGGGAGGCCCAATTGAAGGCAACACCACCGGGCGTTGATAGGCCGGAGTCCCACGTCACAATATTGCGGGCATTCCACGCAGGCATTCTGGACGCAGCATTCCACACGGCAGCTGTTACCTGTCCCGTCGCATCCAGCGGATTGGAAGCAATGTCTCCATTCCAGGAAGTGGGTGTGAAGGTGGGGACATACTTGCGGTTGGTTGCGGACAGAACCGTAGACGCAGTGGCCACACCGGCGGTCGCTCCACCTGCGCCGGTTGCCCCGGCAAGCACGGCCTTGATGGCATCCGATAGCTCTTTGGGGTCCTTGGCGCTGAAGTACTTGCCTCGGCTATTGATGGCTGCGTGCCAGAGATCATCCACATTGGCACCAGTCTGATTAGTGGCAGCCGCTGGCCACACCTTGGTACCAGCGGTCAGAGCCGGCAAGTCGGTGGCCGGATTCAGCGTGCCACGCACACCCAGGCCCACCGTGAAATTGGTCATGTTTTGCCAGAACGACGTGTTGTCACCTGTAGGTGGCACAGCATTCACCGTCGCAGGCTGAAGATCGGCTTTCCAGAACCTCATCGCTGCGTCAGCCAGCGTATTGCTGGTGCCGTCCCGATAAGGGCGCGAGGCAATGTATTTGTAGCTCGCACCAATCCCTGTAATGGTGCTGCCGTCCGTATTGTCTGCATTGCCCGATGTGCCGACTGTTCCGTTCCAGTAGCCATCTGTCATTATGATGTGATACGACCGTCGGCACGTCTTGTTATTGGCGACCGTATTGGATGACGTCGAAGGATCATCTGTCCAGGGTCCCTGACTGCTCGTACGGGAGTAATAATTACCAACCGCCTCCATGGCGGTAACCAGTGGAGTGCCTCCACTTGCAGGCAAAGCATCCAGCCAGTCGAACAAATTGACCTTGCGCGCAGCTGTAAATGGACGTACACCACCACCGCCGTAAGACGAACTGCTTTCAATCACCGTCGTATTCGCGCCATCCACGCTGGCGGACCCTTTGTTGATCCGCCCAAAACCCATGCGGAACGTATTGGCCTCGGACGCAAATGCCTCCATCATGGCACCACGCGCCAACAGGTTGCGGTTGCGGTAATAGCTGAACCAGTTGGCAAAGTTCTGGCGCTCTTCGGCCTGCGTGCAGGTTGAGCCCAAACAGTCCAGACGATCCGGGTACTTGGTAAAAGGTCCCGGGTTATTGATTGAATATCCGGTGTAGTTGGAGTAGCTGGTTACCGATTTGTAGACCCCCGCTGTTTTGCCCAGACGGAAATACACACCCGGATCATGCTTGAGGCTGGAACTATTGTTAGACACCTCAACACAACCATCCCCGCCTGCACTCGCAGTACTGGTGCTGGAGTAACACCAATCGCTGCTGCCGCTGGGCACAACGTAGCTTGTCAAATTAACATAAGTCCCAGATGCACCAGTCTGAATCAGCGGGTTCTTGAACGCCTTGGCTACCGGCGAGTTCGCTCGGCGGGTCACGCCATCACTGCTAAACCAAGGTTGATAGCGGATTTCCGGGTTGTAAAAAATCGTATTGGTGTCTGCTGAGCGCAAGGCCCTCAACACCCAGTTGGTCGAATTGATGTTGCCCGGAACGGTACCGGCGAAGTTGGTTCCGATCTGGTAATTGTCATTCGGGTCCCAGCGCACGGTCCGGCTGTTGACCGGGTTTGCCGTTGCAAACGTATCACTTGCAAACACGTCCTCCGGCATATGCCGAAACGCCATGGAGCCGGAGTCATCCATCGTCAACATGATGTTCGGCGGAACGCCAGCACCGGTCTTGGTCAACAGCGGCATTTGGCCCGGGGACTGGGCGTAGGCAACGGCCGCTCCCAAAGCAACCAGCGGCAACAAAGCGCGCCCAAGGCGCTGAGAGAGCGTTGAAAAATGCTGGGTAGTCATTTGTAGACCTCCTGAAATGGCACTAAAGCGCATTGATGATGGACTGCAACCAAACCACGGCACCCTGCTTGGTAGTGCCATCGTTGTTGGCAACATAGTCTGGACTGAAGCCGCGTGCAGTGATGACTGTCACGGTAAAGCTGGGGTTGCCCATGGTCTGCAGCTCCGCAATGCACTGCGGCAAGGTCCCCGGAACAGTCGTGTTTCCATCGCTGACCACACCGGCGGGCACGGTCACCAAAATCGCGGAACCCGCTGCCCAATTGGCCACGTTTTCCCAAGCCGAAGGTGTGTTGGCACCCGCAGGAGTAGCGACGATATTGGCCGTTTGAAGTCTGGCCTCCGCGCGCAACGCAGTGGCCAGCGCGAACTGGCCCTCGCAATACCGCAACGCAGCCTCCGCGTACTGCTGTGCGGTCCCCTCCATGCGTGCATTGTTGGTGACCCGCTGCTCGGAGGTCGCGCTACGCATGGCAGAAGACGCCGTAATGCCAATGATGATCAGCATGATCAGCACAATGATGAGCGATATGCCCCGGCTCTTACTACGGCCTCGTGTGTATAAATTGGACGAGTTCATGGTGTAGTGCTCAATCAATACGCCATCTTCGAGCGCAGAGTCGCAGTCGTATAGTAGGCACGGCGCAGATAGCGGTCATTCGACGTTGCAACTGCGGCATTGGGGTCGCAGGGCTGGTAAGTCAGGCTGTCTTCTGGCTGAAGAATGGGCTCTGCGCTGCGCATCAAAAGGCAAATACGCACACTCATTACTTTCTCCCACTCCCCTGGCGTCCCGGCGTTAACACCATTCACAGTACTTGGCGTGGTCACATCCTTACCAGCCTTCACATAGCGAACCACCTGACGGGTCGCGGCAGTTGAAGTCACGGTCGCTGCGGCCAAGCCATACCAAACCTGCATGTCTTCCACATTTTCAATCAATGGAATTTTGGATGCTCCCGCCTTGTCGCTGGCACAATATAACTCAGGCCGTCCGGTCGCATTGGCGCCGGTTTCCACGTCCACAAAGTACCGATTTCTGGCGATGTAATACGGATTGCCAACAGCAGGAGTGGTCACCGCGATCTCCGCGCCCAGACAGTCGGTTGGCGTCGGCACACCTGCGACGGTCTTGGGCACTGTGTTCTTGACGTCTGCTTCATACACCACCCCAAACCCTGATGATGTACTCGCTGAAGTGGCGCCGCAAGCAAGCACTGTCGCGGTGGGATCAGTAAACGGATTCGTGCCCTTGGTTGCATCGCAACCAAAGATATAGCCGGTAGTGCCTCCTGTTGTCGAGGCAAGCAAGGGAAACGCGCAGGGACCGGCGGGGCATGTGAGGTTGTAGTAACTGATGACGCTGGGGTTGGCCGCCGACAGGGCCGCCGGCGACGAATAACCGGCCAACTGGATTTCTTTGGCCAACATGGCCAACCCTGTCTGAGCATCTTCATTCATCTGAGTCAGCGCAGATTGGTAACGACTGGCCTGACCCGACCCCAAATAACTCACAATAATGGCCACCACCACCACCATGCCAATGGCCATGGAAATCAGCAACTCCACCAGGGAGATACCCCTGACTTTGCGCATAAACTGCCCGGACTTCATAAATTGATCCTGAAAAAGCTACAGCGCACGGCCTTGTCGGCCCCCAGGTTCAGGCCATTGGGGCACTCAAGCGCAGCATTTCTGGAGTCGGTTGAGTTCTCGTCCGGGTTGGCAACCGCCTGATCCTCCCAGGCGATCCAAACATCCGCCCCAATACAGCTGGCCGCTATCAGGCAGACATTTCCGGCTGCATCCATGATGTCAATGAAAACCGCCCCCTTGGGCAACTGGCTGCGAACAACCTTTCGCCAAGTGTTCAAATCATAGGCAGCCAAACTAGCGGCTGCGGCACACGGACTGGGAATGGCAATGGACTCACACGATGTATCTGAGGCTATCGCTGCACCCGTCTGTGTCGCAAAATCGGTGGCGTTGTAGCTGTAGCTCAACACCCCAGCCTTATTGGCGCGCATGCGCTCACCAAGGTCCAGAGCCAGAACCGTTGCAGTACCCCGGTACTGGGACATCTTGGAATAGCGAATGGAGGCCACATTGGCACCAGCCAAGGCCAGCAGCCCGATGGCGGAAAGCAAAATTGCAACCAGCACTTCTAGGAGCGATACACCCCGAATCTTGCGCCGTGACGTGCGACGTACCATTCCTTGACGCTTCACTATCAGCATGCTGTCGCTCCTTGCACCAACAACCGGACGCGGCCTTGGGTAGAAACACACACAACCCGGGTGGTATCCGGCGGAACAACACCGGTTGGCGTAACGACAAAGGGCTCATCCGCAGCCCTGGACCAGCCATTGGCGTCGAACGGAAAGAACAGCTTCGTGTTAGATGGATTGACGCTTCGCTGGATAGTGGCGATGTTTGATAGCGGCTGCTGCACGCGAATAATCTCCTCCCCCACATCCCGCGTTCCTCGCGTCCCGGTATCAGCCGGGTCGACAAACACCATCCAGCCATTGGCCCAGTTGGCCGGCGCAGCAGAACAGGTGTTCAAACTGTTAGCCGCCAGGCTGCAAATCGACACCCCAACCGACCGCCGTACGGCCTCTGAGCGGGTGAAACGAATATCACTGACCAAAGCGGTTGCCGCACCCTGCACAGACCGCTTGACCAGCATCGTATTGAAGCTTGGCACTGCAATGGCTGCCAAGACCGCAACAATCGCCACGACGATCAGCAGTTCAATCAATGTAAAGCCATTGGCGCTATTTTTCATGCTTCTGAGGTTACCCAAACCGACCGCCGACTGCAATCTGATTCGGATATCCGGCTGGATTTGGCCGCCAAACGGTAAACTGCCCTACAACCGTCCCAAACCGCCATGCCACGTCCTGCGATCCAACGCGCCCTTGCACTTGCCTCCAGTGGGCAAAACGCCACCCCGCCCAACCCATCCGTCGGCTGCGTCATCATCCATGCTGACGGGCGCGTTCTGGGCGAAGGCCATACCCAACCAGTCGGCGGCCCCCATGCCGAAATCATGGCCCTGCGGGACGCGCAGGCCAAGGGCCATTCTGTCCAGGGCGCCACTGCCTACGTCACGCTGGAGCCCTGCTCCCACCATGGCCGCACCGGCCCCTGTTGCGACGCGCTGATTGCCGCGGGTCTCAAAAAAGTGGTCGCAACCAATGGGGACCCCAATCCATTAGTAGCCGGACAAGGCTTTGCGCGGCTGCGCGCAGCCGGCATTGAAGTGGAGATTCTGGCAGCCGATGATCCTCTGGCCATTCAGTCTCGAGAACTCAACATCGGTTTTTTCAGCCGCATGGTTCGCAAAACGCCGTGGGTCCGAATGAAGATCGCGGCCTCGCTGGACGGCAAAACCGCCCTGAACAATGGCGTCAGCCAGTGGATTACCGCCCCGGAGGCGCGCGCGGACGGCCACGCCTGGCGCGCCCGTTCCTGTGCCGTGCTGACCGGCATCGGGACGGTTCTGGCGGACGATCCGCTGCTGGATGTGCGGCTGGCGGACACCACGCGCCAGCCCAAGCTTGTGGTGGTCGACAGCCATTTGAGAACTCCGCCGGACGCCAAAATCCTGAATGGTCGGCGCCCGGTATACATCTACTGCGCTTCACAAAACCCCGAGAAGGCCGCTGCGCTGGAGCAACGCGGCGCCACGATCATCCATTGCCCGGAGCTGGAAACAGGCACCGAGCCAAAAGTGGATCTGCGTGCCATGCTAGCGGACTTGGGCAAGCGCGAAATCAACGAACTGCATCTGGAAGCCGGTCACAGGCTGAACGGTGCACTGATCCAGCTAGGCCTGGCGGACGAATTCCTGATCTATCTGGCCCCCAAACTCCTGGGTCAAGGACGCGACATGGCCAGTTTTGGGCCGCTGACTGCGCTGAACCAGGCTCTGGATCTGGAATTTCTATCCACAACCCAGGTTGGCCCCGACTTGCGCGTTGTCGCCCGTGTGCCCGGTAGAGACGATTTTTGACCCTGGCGCTCGGGCACCGGCCTATTCCCTGCGAAAATAGTGGGATGTTTACTGGAATCATCACCGGCGTAGGCCGGATTGCAGCCGTTCATCCATTGGGCGACTCTCCTTCCCACGGCAAGCGTCTTGCCATCTCTACCCCACCCGGCTATCTCGATGATGTCGGTCTGGGCGACAGCATTGCCCTCAACGGCGCATGCATGACAGTTACAACCCTGGACGCGGTCGCAAACCAGTACACGGTCGACATCTCTGCTGAATCACTCAACAAGACGGCGGGGCTGGATTCCCCAGGCCCCATCAATCTGGAAAAAGCCCTGCGCGCCAACGACCGCCTGGGTGGGCACATGGTGTCCGGCCATGTGGACGGTATTGGCACCGTAACCCATTTCGCGCGGGTCAGTGAGAGCTGGGAGTTGCGCGTGCTGGCGCCCAAGGCACTGGCCAAATACCTGGCCTACAAGGGCTCCATCACCATCAATGGCGTCAGTCTGACCGTGAATCGCATCGAGGACCGGGCGGACGGGTGTGAGGTCAGCATCAACCTGATCCCCCACACCGTGGAGAATACGGCCCTGCACAGTTTGCAGACCGGTTCGCGGGTCAACCTGGAGATTGACCTGATTGCGCGCTACGTGGAGCGCATGCTCAGCAGCAGCACATCCTCCGCAGCCTGACGCCAGGCAGGCGTTGCCCCACTTTTTTCGAAATACCAAGGACGACCATGAAACGAGTAGATGATTTCCGCCTGAAATTCGGCAAGAAGGAACTGGTTCCTATCATGATAGGAGGCATGGGCGTCGACATCTCCACGGCCGAACTGGCGCTCGAAGCCGCCCGCCTGGGTGGCATTGGTCATATTTCGGACGCGCTGGTTCACGATGTGTCAGATCGCCGCTTTGACACCGAATACGTCAAAGGCAAGACCAAGTTCTACAAGGCCAACATCAACAACTCGGACAAAAGCAGTGTCCAGTTCAACCTGGGCCAGCTGGCCGAAGCCACCAAGTTGCACGTCGGCAGGACCATGGAGGCCAAGTCTGGCGATGGCATGGTGTTCGTCAACGTCATGGAAAAGCTGACGATGAATTCGCCACGCGACACCCTGCAGGTGCGCCTCAACTCGGCACTGGATGCCGGCATCGACGGTATTACGCTGAGTGCCGGCCTGCACCTGGGCTCGTTTGCACTGATGGCAGACCACCCGCGTTTCCGTGACGCCAAACTGGGCATCATTGTGTCGTCGGTACGCGCATTGCAGTTGTTCCTGCGCAAGACAGCCAGGCTGGACCGTTTGCCCGATTTCGTCGTGATCGAGGGCCCTCTGGCCGGCGGACACCTGGGCTTTGGCATGGACTGGGCCGATTACGATCTGGCAACCATCGTGACCGAAATCGCCGCCTACCTGAAGGCTGAGCAGCTCGACATCCCGTTGATTGCCGCCGGCGGCATCTTCACCGGCAGTGACGGTGTGTCCTTCCTCGAAAACGGCGCGTCGGCCATCCAGGTGGCCACCCGCTTCACCGTAGCCAACGAATGTGGCCTTCCGGCCAAGGCCAAGCAGGCGTACTTCAAGGCCAGCGAGGAAGACGTCGTCGTCAACACCATTTCTCCCACCGGCTATCCCATGCGCATGCTGCGCAATTCACCCGCCATCGGCACCGGTATCCGCCCCAACTGCGAGGCCTACGGTTACCTGCTCGATGGCAACGGCAACTGCTCTTACATCGACGCCTACAACCGCGAGATTTCGCTGCACCCGGATGGAAAGAACATCTCGGTTAAGGACAAGACCTGCCTGTGCACCCAGATGCAAAACTACAACGTCTGGACCTGCGGCAGCAGCACCTACCGCCTGAAAGACACCACGCGCCAGCTGCCCGATGGCACCTACCAGACCCTGAGCGCCGAACACATTTTCAAGGACTACCAGTTCAGCGTGGACAACCAGATCCTGCTGCCCGCCTGAGACCCGACACCATGACCACCCCCACACCCGTGCCTATTTCCCCGGTTGAAGACATCGTTGCCGACATGCGCGCCGGGCGCATCGTCATCCTGGTGGATGAAGAAGACCGCGAAAACGAAGGCGACCTGGTGCTGGCTGCCGACCACGTGACGGCCGACGGCATCAATTTCATGGCCCGCTATGGCCGCGGCCTGATCTGCCTGACGTTGACCCGCGAGCGCTGCGAGCGCCTGCAACTGCCCCCCATGACCGCCCGCAATGGCGACAAGAAGGGCACGGCCTTCACCGTCTCCATCGAGGCCGCCGAAGGTGTCACCACCGGCATCTCAGCCGCCGACCGGGCCCGCACCGTGCAGGCCGCGGTGGCCAAGAATGCCGTGCCGGAAGACCTGGTGCAACCCGGTCACATCTTCCCCCTGCAGGCGGTGGACGGCGGCGTGCTGATGCGCGCCGGCCACACCGAAGCCGGTTGCGACCTGGCGGCCATGGCCGGCTGCACGCCTGCATCCGTGATCTGCGAAATCATGAAGGACGACGGCACCATGGCCCGCCTGCCGGACCTGCAGCTCTTCGCCGCCGAGCATGGCCTGAAGATCGGCACGATTGCCGACCTGATCGAATACCGCAGCAAGACCGAATCCCTGATCCAGCAGTTGAGTTCGCGCCCCATGCAGACCGCCTTCGGCGAGTTCACGGCCCACGCCTTCCGCGACAGCACAGGCCTGGGTGTGCACCTGGCCCTCGTCAAAGGGGCGTGGACTGCTACGGAATCTGTAGCAGTCCGGGTACACGAACCGCTCTCCGTGCTGGATGCGCTGGAGACCGGGCGCGCCATGCACTCCTGGAGTCTGGAGGCCACGCTGCAGCACATGCAACAGGAAGGCGCCGGCGTCGTCGTGCTGCTGAACTGCGGTGAAAGCGGCGAGCAGTTGCTGGCGCAATTTGACGGCATCGCGCAATCGGCCCAGGCCCCCGTGCGTGGTCGCATGGACCTGCGCACCTACGGCGTGGGCGCCCAAATCCTGCGCCACTGCGGCGTACACAAGATGCGCCTGATGGGCAGTCCCCGGCGCATGCCCAGCATGACCGGTTACGGCCTCGAAATCACCGGTTACATCAGCAAGTAAGGAATCCAATATGTTTGGCGCAGATAAAGGCCATGTGGACGCAACCGACGCGCGCATGAATGGCAAGAAACTCAAGATCGGCATCGTGCAGGCGCGTTTCAACGCCTCGGTGACCGACGCCCTGACCCAGGCCTGCAAGACCGAGCTGCTCGCGTTGGGTGTGGCCGAGAAGGACATCGACCACATCACCGTACCTGGCGCACTGGAAGTTCCGGTGGCCCTGCAGGCCCTGGCCGAAAAGGCCAACTACGACGCGCTGGTGGCCTTGGGCTGCATCATCCGCGGCGAGACCTACCACTTTGAACTGGTGGCCAACGAGTCCGGCGCGGCGGTTACACGCCTTGCACTGGATTACCAATTGCCCATTGCCAACGCCATCCTGACCACCGAAGATATGCCCCAGGCCATTGCCCGACAGGAAGAAAAAGGCCGCGACGCTGCCCGAGTAGCCGTTGAAATGGCCAACCTGCTGGAGTCCCTGTAATGAGTGAATTCAAGAGTTCTGCCGCTGCCAAGCGCCCACCCCGTCAACCCCGCACCGGGCTGACCAGCACGGGCGCTCGCAAGGCCGGCAGCAAGTCCGACCGCAGTCGGGCACGCGAGTTCGCTTTGCAGGGCCTGTACCAGAGCCTGGTCAGTGGCAACCCGATCGGCGACATCGACACCTTTACCCGCGACCTGGCGGGTTTCAACAAGGCCGATGCCGTGCATTTCGACGCCCTGCTGCAAGGCTGCGTGGAACATGCCGTCCAGCTCGATGCGCTGATCATCCCCTTGCTGGATCGTCCGATGGCGGAAATCTCCCCCATCGAGCACGCCGTCATGTGGATTGGCGCCTATGAACTCAGCCACTGCCTGGACGTGCCATGGCGCGTGGTGCTCAACGAGTGCATTGAACTGGCCAAGGAATTCGGTGGCACCGATGGCCACAAGTATGTGAACGCCGTGCTCAACGGAATGGCCCCCGTTTTGCGCGCTGCCGAAGTCGAATCCGACCGCAGCCAAGCCAAGAAACCCCGCGCCTGAACCGGCGCCGCCCAAGCATCCATGCAAATATCGTCGCGCGCCCAGAGAATCGAACCCTTTTACGTCATGGAGGTGGCCAAGGCTGCCTCAAGCCTCGCCCGTGAGGTGGCGCACACCGATGCGCCCATGATCTTTTTGAACATCGGCGAGCCGGACTTCACCGCGCCGCCCCTGGTGCAGCAGGCAGCCGAACAGGCCATCCGCGACGGGCGCTCGCAATACACCCAGGCCACCGGTCTGCAGCCCCTGCGCGAACGCATCAGCCAGTGGTATGCCGACCGTTTTCAGACCCGGGTATCGCCCGAACGCATCGTGGTCACGGCCGGCGCCTCCGCCGCGCTGCACCTGGCCTGCCTGGCGCTGATCGAATCCGGCGACGAGATCCTGATGCCCGACCCCAGCTACCCCTGCAACCGCCACTTCGTGAGTGCGGCCGAGGGCAAGGCGGTGCTGATTCCCACCACGGCCGACGAGCGTTTCCAGCTCAGCGCCGACAAGGTCAAGGCCGCCTGGGGACCGCGCACCCGCGGCGTGCTGCTGGCATCGCCCTCCAACCCGACCGGCACGTCGATCCACCCCGACATGCTGCGTGACATCCACCAGGTGGTGCAGTCGCACGGCGGCATCACCCTGGTGGACGAGATTTACCTGGGCCTGAGCTTCGAGGCCGAATACGGCCAGACCGCGCTGGCGCTGGATGACAACATCATCAGCATCAACAGCTTCAGCAAATACTTCAACATGACCGGCTGGCGCCTGGGCTGGATGGTGGTGCCGGAGAAACTGGTGCCCGTCATCGAACGGCTGGCGCAAAACCTGTTCATCTGCCCCAGCACCATTGCCCAGCATGCGGCCATGGCGTGTTTCGAGCCGGAAAGCCTGGCGCTGTACGAGCAGCGCCGCAGCGAATTCAAGGCCCGGCGCGACTACTTCCTGCCGCAGCTCAACGCCATGGGCCTGACCGTGCCGGTCATGCCCGACGGCGCTTTCTACGCCTGGGCCGACTGCTCGGCGGCCTGTGCCAAGCTGGGCGTCAAGGACAGCTGGGACTTTGCCTACGCAGTGATGAACCAGGCCCATGTGGCCATCACACCGGGGCGTGACTTCGGCACCGCAGAGACCCATAACTTTGTGCGCTTTTCCACCGCCAGCTCCATGGAGCACCTGCAGGAAGCCGTGGCCCGCCTGCGCGCCCTGCTTGCCAACTGAACCGCTGACATGAACCAAGACCTCTCCATCCTCCATCTGGTGCTCAACGCCAGTTTCGTCGTGCAATGCGTCATGCTGCTGCTGATGGGCGTGTCCATCACCAGTTGGGCGGCGATCTTTCGCAAGTTCTTTGCCCTCAAACGCGTCAAGTCACTCAACGAGGCTTTCGAGCGCGAATTCTGGTCCGGCTCCAGCCTGAACGACCTGTTCGCATCCGCCTCCAAGAATGCCGCCCTGACCGGCCCCATGGAACGCATCTTTGGCAGCGGCATGCGCGAATTCCAGAAACTGCGCGAGCGCCGCATTACCGATGTCGGCACGCTGATGGACGGAGCCCGTCGCGCCATGCGCGCCAGCTTCCAGCGCGAGATGGACGAGATCGAGACCAACCTGTCCTTCCTGGCCTCGGTCGGTTCCGTGTCGCCCTATGTGGGCCTGTTTGGCACGGTGTGGGGCATCATGCACGCATTTGTCGGCCTGGCCGCGCTGACGCAGGTCACGCTGGCGACCGTGGCGCCCGGCATTGCCGAAGCCCTGGTGGCCACCGCCATCGGCCTGTTTGCCGCCATTCCGGCGGTGGTGGCCTACAACCGCTTTGCCCGCGACATTGACCGCATTGCGACGCAGCAGGAGACCTTCATCGAAGAGTTCTCCAACATCCTGCAGCGCAACGTGGGCGCGCAGCCACCCAGTACCGGACGCTGACCATGCCAGCCGTCTCTCACCGCGGCCGTGGCCGGCGCACCATCAACGAGATCAACATGGTGCCCTTCATCGACGTGATGCTGGTGTTGCTGATCATCTTCATGGTGACGGCACCCCTGATCACGCCGAGCATGATCGACCTGCCCAGCGTGGGCAAGGCCTCGCGCCAGCCCGACACCATCATCCAGATCGTGCTGGGCAAGAACGACAGCCTGGAAATGAAGATCAAGGACAAGACCACGCCCCTCACCCTCAAGGACCTGGCCAGCGCCGTCAAGGGCGCCCAAGGTACGCGTGACAGCGCGGCTGCCGCCAACTCGGCCGTGGTCATCAGCGCCGACAAGGCCGTGAAATACGAAAGTGTGGTCAAAGTCATGGACACGCTGCAGCGCGCCGGCATCCAGCGCGTGGGCCTGTCCGTGCAACTGGCCAACTGACGGCCACACAAAGGCACGCGCACGACCCGCCATGTTCGCCCACACCACCACCCGCCTGGAATTTGCCCCGCCGCCCACCCCGGGTCTGATGCGGGCGCTGGGCCTGGCCATCGTGGCACACGCCCTGCTGCTGGCAGTCCTGGCGCTGGGTGTGCAGTGGAAGCGTGACGCCACACCGGTCACGGTGGAGGCCGAGCTGTGGTCGGCCCTGCCGGTGGAAGCGGCCCCCCCGCCTCCGCCCCCACCGGTAGAGACCGAGCCCATCGTCAAACCACTGCCCCCCAAGCCCACGGTAGCGCCGCCCGCCCCCCCACCGCCGCAGCCCGACCCGGCGATTGCCATTGCCAAGGAAAAGGCCCGCCTGCAAAAGGAAAAGCAGTTGCAGCAGGAAAAACTGGAACAGGAAAAGCGCCAGAAGGAAGCCTTGAAGCAGAAAAAGCTCAAGGACGAGCAGGCCGCCAAGGAAGCGCGCGAACGCGAGCTGCGTGACAAGGCCGCCCGCGACAAGAAGCTGCAGCAAGATCAGCAAAAGCAGCAGACCGCCAAGTCCGCGGCCGAGGCCAAGAAGATGGAAGAACTGCGCCAGCAGCAGATTGCACGCGCCCTGCGCATGGCCGGCCAGGCCGAAGGAACCGGCAGCGCCGACGCACGCGGAACCGCCAAGCAGTCGTCCGGACCATCGGCCAGTTATGCCGGACGCATCAAGGCGCGGGTCAAGCCCAACATCACCTACACCGACACCCCGGTGGGCAACCCGACGGCCGAGGTCGAGGTGCGCACCTCGCCGGACGGCACCATCATCAGCCGCAAACTGGTCAAGTCCAGCGGCGTCAAGTCCTGGGACGATGCGGTGCTCAACGCCATTGACAAGACCGAGGTGCTGCCACGTGACGTGGACGGGCGTGTGCCAACCGCGCTGCTCCTGGTTTTCAGCCCCAGGGATTGACGCGCGAGTAGATTTGCTACCAAATTAGTAGCAATACAAGCAGTATCGACGAGGGCTAGGACCCATTTTCCTTAAGAATCGTTCCGGGCGGCATGGACCAGCGGCAGCGTGATCCGAAACGTGGTGCCCTCGCCCAGCAGGCTGCAGACGTGGATCGTGCCGTCGTGGCGTTTGACGATTTCCCACGAGATAGACAGGCCCAGCCCGGTGCCCTTGCCGACCGGCTTGGTGGTGTAAAACGGCTCGAAGATGCGCCGCTGCACCTCTTCCGGCATGCCACAGCCGGTGTCGCTGATTTCAATCCACACGGCCGCATCGCTCACGCCGGTGCGCAGGGTGATCTTGCCGTGGCCCTGGATGGACTGGGCCGCATTGACCAGCAGGTTCACGAACACCTGGCTGACCTGTGTGCTGTTGCAGGTGACCGGCGGCAGCGGGGCCAGCTCCTTGACCACATCCGCCTTGTACTTGACCTCGTTCCACGCGACGTTGAGCGCGCTTTCGAGTGTCTGGTTGATGTCGGCCGGCTCCCAGCGGGCGGTGTCCACGTGGGAGAAGTCGCGCAGGTCGTTGACGATGCGCTTGACGCGCACCAGCCCCTCCTTGGTCTCCCTAAGCAGGTCCGGCACATCCTGGCGCAGGTAGTCGATTTCGACCTTGTCGCGCACCGCGTCGAGCGGCGCGCGCAGCGCCGCGGGCATTCCCGTACAGGCTTTCTCGTACGCGGCAATCAGCTCGAACATCTGCGCCACATAGCCACTCAAGGAACCGATGTTGGAACTGACAAAGCCGACCGGGTTATTGATCTCGTGCGCCACACCGGCGGCCAGTTGGCCCACGGCCGCCATCTTCTCGGACTGCAGCAACTGCTCCTGCGCCTGCTCCAGGCGTCCAATGGTTTCCACCAGCGCCTTGCGCTCGGTCTGCAGCTCGGCGTTGGCGGCGGCCAGCTCGTGGGTGCGCGCTTCCACCCGCGCCTCCAGCTCCACCTTGGCCGTGCGCACCTGCTCGTTGACCTGGGTCAGTGTGCGGTTGCGCGTGGTCAAGAGGCCAAACAGGTCGATCAGCGCCGCGGTGTAGACCGCCTGCGGTGCGCCCTCGGGCGCATCCAGTTCGGTGTAGGCCTGCTCGGGCGAGCGTCCGGCGCGGATGGCCAGCACCTGGCGGGCCATGCGTTTGTCTTCTGAGAGGATGTGAAAGGTCAGCCAGCTGGTCAGAAAATTCAGCAGATCCCGCCCACCGAGCTCCTCGCCTTTTTCATACTGCTGGCGCATCTGCAGGACCTCATCGACAAAGGTCTCGTGCGTCTTGAAGTGCTGGCCGTAGTAGCCCGGGTCCACGTGGACCTGCTGCATCAGACTCTCTTCAAACTTGAAGTGGGTGGCAGCATAGTTGATCAGCTTGTCCAGCAGCGGCCCCACGGCCTGGCGCGCTTCCTCGCCGCCACTGGCCAGGTGGGGCGCAGCCACATTGATCATGTTGACCAGCGCCTGGTGCTGGGCATCCACAGACTCGATGCCGGTGACGAAATGCTCACTCCATGCCATCAGTTGCATACGTAGCGCTCTCCTATTCCTTGGGCTGCAGCTCGGGCGTGGGGGCGTCGATGGGCAGCGTCACGCGGAAGGTGCTGCCCTGGCCGGGGGTTGATTGCACGGCGATATGCCCCTGGTGCCGCTGCACGATGCCAAAGGCAATCGACAGTCCCAGGCCGGTGCCCTGCCCCACCGGCTTGCTGGTGTAAAAAGGCTCGAATATGCGCGCCTGAATGGCCGGTGTTATGCCCGCGCCGTCATCCTGCACCTCAAACCACACCTGGTCACCCTCATGCCCGGTCCGGATCGTGATGTGACCCCGCCCGGTGATGGCCTGTTCGGCATTGGTCAGCAGGTTCATCACCACCTGGTTGATCTGCGAGGCCACGCAATGCACCAGCGGCAGTTCGCCATACGCGCGCACCACCTCGACCTTGTATTTGAGCTGGTTCCAGACCACGTTGATGGTGCTCTCGATGCCGGCGTGCAGGTCCGCCCATTCCTTGGTTCCATCACCGGAGCGGGAGAAGTTCTTCAGGTCCAGCACGATCTTGCTGACGCGCAGAACGCCGTCGCGGGACTCTTCAATCAGCTGGGCCAGGTCATTGGCCAAATAGTCGTAGTCCAGCTCGACCTTGCGCCGGCGCACCGCCGCAAATGCCGCAGCGGCGCTGGCCCCCAATTCGGACTCGGCCTGCTCGTAGGCTTGGACGATGTGCAGCAGGTTGTCAACATAGGTTGCCAGGGTGCTGAGGTTGGATTTGACAAAACCAATGGGGTTGTTGATCTCGTGCGCCACACCCGATGCGAGCTGGCCGATGGATGCCATCTTCTCGGACTGCAGCAGCTGCAACTGCATCTGCGCCAGTTTCTGGTTGACGACCACCAATTCGTCCACCCGCTGCTGCAGTGCGGTCTCGGCCCGCACACGCTGGACAATGCGCCACATGTCGTTGCCAAACAGCAGCAGGGAGAAGACATCGAAATCATCGTAGGCGCTGCTCTTGTTGCCAACGCCCAGAATCATGCGCACCAGCCCGTGCTCCATGATGGGGACAGAGACAAGCCGCTCAAGGCCCGCATGGCCTTGCGGCAGCCCCCGGCGGTCCGGGTAACTGGCGTAATCGTTGCAGACCATGGGCTGCTGCGTGCGCAAGGCATCGGCCCAGATACCCGCATCATCCACGGGATAGTGGGCATCCGAAACCGCGGTGCACCCCTGCAAGGCGCCCGATGTCCAGGTGACCAGTTCCAGCGTCTGCTGGTCTTCGTTGACGAAGTGCAGAAAGCCGATCTTGCTGCCGGTGACTTTTTCCGCGAATTCCAGAGCGGCCTTCAGGAAATCCTTCTCCGGCAGCCGGCTGCCCAGTTCATTGACCTGCAAAAGCGCATTCGAGCGCTCGCCGGAGCGGTAGCGCTCCGTCACGTCCAGACTGAGCCCGCCAAGCAGTGACTGCCCGGCGCCATCATCTATCACGAACAGGCTGGTATCGCTGTGCCGGCCATTGAAGGACTCCTCAAAGGTGCGGCTGCCGCCCTGCTCCAGCATCAAGCGGTCCAGGTCCGTTACCAGGTCGGCAAAGTCCTTGGGAAAAATATCGTGGGCGGTCTTGCCAATCAGCTCCTTGGGCTCCATGCCGAGCTGTTTGCCCAGGTGGCGGTTCACCATGAGCAGGCGCAACTGGTGGTCCTTGACAAAGGCCGCTCCAGGAATCTGGTCGATGAAGCGCTGCATCAGCGAATGCGCACCGCGCACCTGCGACTCCAGATGGCTGCGCTCGGTCACGTCGTGGATGGCAGAAATCAGATAGGTCTGTCCACCAAAGCTGATGGGGCTGCTGAACACTTCCACGTTGCGCACCTCACCGGAGGCAAGCCGGTGCTGAAAATCAAAATGGCTCTTGCGGGCACTGGCCGCGTGCGCCATTTCCTGGCGGATCTGGTCCGGGCTCATGGTGTTGATGTCCAGCACGCGCTTGGAGGTCAATGTGGCATGGTCCCAGCCGTAGAAACTGACGGCCTTGCGATTGGCATCCACAATGCGGCCGTCGGTGGGGTCCACCACCATCATGGGCAGGCAGTTGTCGGCAAACAGGGTGCCGTAGCGGGCCTCGCTCTCCTGCAGGGCTTCTTCGGCCTGTTTGCGCTGCAGGTCGAGCGCAAACACGTCCAGCGCGTAGCTGATGTTGGATGCCAGCTGGACCAGCAGCAGGCGTTCGCCGTCGCCAAACACCCCGGGCACACGGGAATACAGCGAGACGGCCCCCGCAGGGCGGCCAGCCACCACCAGCGGCAGGATCGCTGCGGAGCACCAGCCCTGCGACCGGGCCAGCCCCACCAGGCACGCCATCTGCGGGTCGTGTTCCAGGTCATCGGACCAGACCGCCCGGTTCTCGGCCAGTGCCACCTCTGCCGGATTGCGCCCCGACACGCAATCCGCTGCCGTCGCCAACTGGCTCGATTCGAACGCCTGCCAGCCCTCGCCGCAATGGGCCTGCGGCCAGAGGTGCGGGTCGCCCGCATCCGCCATGCCGATCCAGGCCAGACTCACCCCCCACAGCTCGACGACATGGCGACAAATCGCATCGAACAGGTCGGCCCGGTTGGTGCTGCGGATGATGGCGTGGTCGCAGGCCAACAGGGCTGCGTACAGGCTTTGCAGCCGGTCGGGAGGATGGGCCGGGGTCATATGGTGCCTCTGCACGGCTGCGGGTCAGGCAGCCCCTGCGCTGGGGTCCAGCCAGACGCCGGCGGTGAGCTTCAGTTCGACGGAGCGCTCAAAGGCAATGATCTTGCGGATGACGGCATCGTCCAGCACATGCCCGGCTGTCAACAGCAGCAAGCCGCTGGGGGAAATCAGGTCGCGGGCCAGCACCATGCCGGCCTGCAGTTCGTGGGAACGAACGGTTTTCTCCCGGGCGGCATCGGGTTGGGGCGCCTCCTCTGCGACACCGCCCTCCAGCGACTCCAGCGCCTCGACCACCAGCGGGTCGTACTGATGACCCTTGCCCTGCAGGACCACGGCCAGGGCCTGTTGGCGGCTCAAGGGGCGCGCCTCCTGCACACCCACCTGCAGGCTGTGAAAGTCACTGGCCACGGCCAGTATGCGGGCACCCAGCGGAATGTGGCGGCTTGCCACACCATTGGGGTAGCCCGATCCGTCGTAGCGCTCCAGTTGCGCGCCAATGATTTCCACGGTGGATTTCAACTCGCCGAGCGGCATCAGCAGCTGCTCGGCCCGCTTGGGGTGTTTGCGGTAGACATCCAGCTGGTGGTGGTTCATGCCCGCAACCGGCGTGCCCAGCAGGGTGTCGTCAAAGCCCACCTTGCCAATGGCATGCAGCAGTCCGGCCACAAACACCTCCTGAACCTGCTTGACGTCCAGCCCCAGGGTTTGCGCCAGGCGCCGGGCCAGATCGGCCACGCGCCGGGAGTGGCCAGCCAGCTTGCTGTCACGCAGCTCGATCAGCGCGGTGAACATCTTGATGGAGGTGAGGAAGTTGCTCTTGAGCCGCTCATTGGCACCCAGCAGTGCGGCATTGGCGTGGCGGAGTTCACTGGTGCGCTGCTCGACCTTGATCTCCAGGCTGGCATTGATGGTTTTCAGCTCTTCGTTCTGGCGCAGCACCAGGGCTTCCAGCCGCTTCTTTTCCTTCTCCAGCGCGCTGCGCTCCAGGGCGCCCTGGACGGTGAGGATGATGTCGTTGTCGTCCCAGGGCTTGGCGATGTAGCGGTAGATCTCGCCGCGGTTGATGGCACCCATGATGGAGGTGATGTCGGCATAGCCGGTGAGCAGCAGGCGCAGGATGTCGGGCCAGCGCTGGCGCACATGCTCCAGAAACACCACGCCGTCCATCTCGGGCATGCGCATGTCGGAGATCACCAGGTCCACCGCCTCGGTTTCCAGCAGGGCCAGCCCGGCCTTGCCACTCTCGGCGGCCAGCACCTGAAAGCCATGCGCCCGGAACAGGCGCCGCAGTGCGGACAGGATGCTGGGCTCGTCGTCCACGCACAGGATGGTGGTGCGTCGGGTCTGCGTTGAATCTGGTTCTGGGGCCATTGGTGCGGGACTCCGTTGCGAAGAACTAACCCTCAAATTCGTGAAAACCGTCTGGCTTCCTGGAGCAGGGGCTCCAGATCGCCCATTGCCTGCGTGATCTTGTCCAGTGTACCGCCCAGCCGCTGCGCCATCGCAGGAAGCAGTTCCTGCAACTGGGGCGGAGCGCCAAAATCCAAGCCCAGGCGATTGCTGATCTGGTTGGCGGCGTAGACCGCCAGCGCCATGTCGCTGCAATCCGGCCCTTCGCAGTGCTGTTGGCGAATGGCGGCTACCAACACTGCGGGAAAACGCCACTTCTCCAGCAGCATGGCGCCGATCTCGGCATGGTCCACGCCCGCCACTGCCTGCAGGGCCGCGTGCAGGGAAGTTTCGTTCCACAGTCCATATTCCCACGCCCGCCGGAATTCGGCTGGCATGCCCTGGGCTACCACCACCTTGCCAAAGTCGTGCAGCAGGCCGGCAATGAAGAAGTCCTGCGGGTCGGCCTGGGTAAACCGGCTCGCCAACTGGCGCGCCAGACCCGCCACGGTCAGGGAATGCAACAGGTAGCGCTGCCCGTCAAAGCCCGCCAGGGGATTGGTCGGCAGCATGCCCACCGCGGCAATGCTCAGCGCCAGATTCTTGATGGTGTTGAAGCCCAGCAGCACCACGGCGTGGTCAACGGAAATGATTTTCCGGGGCAGGCTGTAGTAGACCGAATTCACCACCCGCAGGATCTTGACGGTGACGATGGGGTCTTTGTGGATCACCTCCACCAGCTCCTTCGGGGAGCAGGCTGCATCACCGGTCAGCTTCAGAATGCTCTGCACGCTGACCGGAAAAGCCTGCATCTGCTCCACCGCAGACACCATCGCCCGGGAAAGTTCGGAATGGGCGGGGTCCATGGTGGTGTGCGCGTCGGAAAGCATCGGATGTCCATTTTGCAGCAGGTCTGCACGTCGCTCACTTGCTATCGTAGTTATAGCACTCAATCAAATATCCACGAGGGCTAGTACCTGTTTTTTCTTAAAGTCATTTGGCTGAATCCGCAGCCGGAACAGCCCTGCGAGGTGCTGAGCGCTGGATATCGCCAACGCGCACGCGGCTGATCTGCTCCCCACCCGGCTGCCCACCGAAGGGGCCCGACTGGGTGATATCGGCGAGGGTCACACCGTCGAGTTCGGCCAGGTAGGCGTCCAGCGCCTTGCCAATCACGTTCTTGAGTTTGCAGTGGGCACTCAGCGAGCAGGAGTTGCTGGCCGCATCAAAGCATTCGACCATGCGGAAATCGGTCTCGCAGTTGCGCACCACATCGCCAATCCGGATTTCGGCCGCCGGTTTGAGCAAGCGCAGTCCACCGCCCCGCCCCCGCGTCGTCTGCAGGATGCCCTGGCGCGCCAGGTCGTTGACGATCTTCATCAGGTGGTTCTTGGAAACCGCATGGCTTTGCGCAATCTCGGCAATGGTGATCGCGCGCTCGGGGCGGACCGCACAAAACATCAGCACGCGCAGGGTGTAGTCGGTGTAGTCGGTCAGCCGCATGGTGGGTGGGTCTGGTGAAGACAGGTTAATTGATGTATGTCAGATGCGATTTTAGAGCCGCACACCGGAAAGTCGAAGAAATTAATTCATGCATATTTCTTGCATCTTCTATAAGATGCATGTAACATACATTTTACGGCGATGGAGTCCCCCCTCACCGGTTCATTTTTCAACCCCACCAAGAAGGAAACCTTGCCATGCACGCCACGCGCAAACTCTGGACCTGGCTCGCAGTCATCTGCGCCATGTCCTTTGCCGTCCTGGGCTGGGTCGGAACAGAGATCTATCTGACCGCCCCGCCCATTCCCCAACACGTAGTCAGCGCCAAGGGCACTGCGCTGTTCTCGCCCGGCCAGGTGCAGCGCGGCCAAGAGGCGTGGCTCTCCGCCGGTGGCCAGCAACTGGGTTCCGTCTGGGGCCATGGCAGCTATGTGGCACCGGACTGGTCTGCCGACTGGCTGCACCGTGAGGCCCTGGCCCTGCGCGGCGTCTGGGCGCAGCGCGACTTCGGTAAACCCTTTGAGGCCCTGAGCGTGGGCCAGCAGGCCGAGCTGAATGCCCGCCTGAAGACCGAGATGCGCGCCAACACCTATGACGCGGCCACTGGAACCATCACGCTGACTCCCGAACGCGCACAAGCCGTTCAGCAGGTGGTGCAGCACTACACCAGCGTGTTTGGCAACGACCCCGCCATGGACTCGCTGCGCGAGCAATACGCGATGAATGCTGACTCGCTGACCGACCCGGCTGATCTGCAGGCACTGCCCGCGTTCATCTTCTGGTCGGCGTGGTCCGCCGCGACGGACCGCCCCGGCGAAACCGGTTTGAGCTACACCAGCAACTGGCCGCATGAGCCGCTGGTGGCCAACACACCGACCGCCGGCGCAGGCATCTGGTCGATCGCCAGCATGATCCTGATGATTGCCGCCATTGCCGGCATGATCTTCTACCACTCCACCCACGCGGAAGAAGGCGACCCGACGCCACCCAAGGCCGACCCGCTGTTCAGCCTGAAGCCCACGCCATCGATGCTCGCAACCCGTAAGTTTTTCTATGTGGTGATCGGCCTGATCCTGGCGCAAGTGGGCATGGGGGTCATCACGGCGCACTATGCCGTCGAAGGCTCCAGTTTCTTCGGCTTCCCGCTGGCGCAGATCCTGCCTTTCACGGTCAGCCGCACCATCCACACCCAGTTCGCCGTGTTGTGGATTGCCACCGCCTGGCTGGCAACCGGCCTCTACATTGCCCCCGCCATTTCCGGCCATGAGCCCAAGTACCAGAAGCTGGGTGTGAACGTGCTGTTCTATGCCCTGCTGTTCATCGTGGTAGGCTCCACTGCAACCGGCTGGATCGGAACCCTGCAGCACATGGGCAATGATTTCTCTTTCTGGATCGGCAACCAGGGCCTGGAGTTCACCAGCATGGGCCGCATCTGGCAGATCCTGTTGTTCATCGGCTTGCTGTTCTGGGTCACGCTGCTGGGCCGCGGCCTGATGCCAGCGCTCAAGACTCCTTCGGAGAGCCGGGGCTTGATCGCCATGGTGTTTCTGGCAGCGCTGTGCATTGGCGGCTTCTACGCCACGTCCCTGACCTGGGGCAAGCACACCCACTATTCGATGATCGAGTACTGGCGCTGGTGGCTGGTCCACCTGTGGGTGGAAGGCTTCTTCGAGGTGTTTGCCACTGCCGTCATTGCGCTGCTGTTCACCCGCCTGGGCCTGATCCGCGCCACCACCGCCAACAGCGCCATCATTCTGGAAACCATCGTGTTCCTGTTCGGCGGCATCCTGGGCACGCTGCACCACCTGTATTTCACCGGCACACCGACCTTCGTGATCGCCATTGGCGCCATGTTCTCGGCACTGGAAGTGGTACCGCTGGCCATGATCGGCGTCGAAGCCTATCGCAACTACCAGCGCTCCAAGGCTGCGCCCTGGGTGCAGGCCTACAAATGGTCCATCCTGTGCTTCATTGCCGTTGGCTTCTGGAACGTGGTCGGCGCCGGTCTACTGGGCTTCTCCATCAATACGCCCATCGCCCTGTACTACATGCAGGGCCTGAACATGACAGCCGCCCACGGCCACGCTGCGCTATTCGGTGTGTATGGCATGCTGGGCATTGGCCTGTTGCTGTTCTGCCTGCGCGGACTGTCGGACCGCCTGGCCTGGTCGGACCGCCTGCTAGCCCCGATGTTCTGGATGCTCAATATCGGCCTGGCCATGATGGTGTTCATCTCGCTGGTGCCAGCCGGTATCTACCAAGCCTGGGCCAGCATCACCCAAGGCATGTGGTTTGCCCGTTCACCCGAAGTGGTGCACTCGCCCTTCATGGAAACCATGGTCTGGCTGCGCGTGCCGGGTGACATCGTGTTCGCTCTGGGCACGCTGTTCCTGGCCTGGTTTGCGCTGCGTCTGCTCAAGGGCAACAGCAGCACCCAGGCCCTGCCGCTGACCGGTGTCAAGGTCCGCAACGCCTGATACCAGGCCAACCCATAGAAACGGCGCAACGGGCATTTGCCCGTTGCGCCTTTTTTTTATGCTTGCGACAACTATCAGCGCTTGAGTTCGGCGCGCTTGAATTTCACAGGCGCCCACTTCTCGGCATCCGGCAGTGCCGGTTTGGTGCGGGTAATGGGCTTCCATTGGGGAGACAGCTCGGCGTTCAGCGCAATGAAGTCGTGCTGGTCCGCCGGCACTTCGTCCTCGGCATAGATCGCATTCACCGGGCACTCAGGCACACAGACGGCGCAATCAATGCAGTCGGCCGGATCGATGACCAGAAAGTTAGGCCCTTCGCGGAACGCGTCCACCGGACACACGTCCACACAATCGGTGTACTTGCAGCTGATACAGGACTCGGTCACTACGAAGGTCATGGCAGGCTCCCCGGTTTAGCCGCAGCAGGCTCCGCCCGAGCAGCAGTTGCTCGCACCCTCGGCCACCTTGCCGACCTGTACACGCCAGACCGCAGGCCCGGCTTCCAGGCTCTTCCAGGTAAAGCCGTCGCCGGCACGCACCTGCAATTGCCCGCGCAGGCTCTTGGGGTCGTGGCCGGACAGCAGGTGGAAGGATTGCCCCTCCTCCATCTGTTCAAACTGCTGGAGCAGGCGTTGCGCGCCGGCCAGCGCAGTCGTGTCACGGATATCAATGGTGGCGAAGTCATCAGACATGGAGAGTTCCTTTGCAAAGACAGGTTGGTTTATATGATGCATATTGTTAGCATCTTAATTGTACTATTGCGGCAATCCAGCCCTGGCAGTGCGGAAATCAGTCCACGCGCGTTGTGGTGAAATCACCGCTCCACGTCAGCGCGCATTGCAATATGGCAGCCATCCCTACGGACATCGGAAAATACCAGGTCGAACGCGAACTGGGACGCGGCGCCAGCGGCGCCGTCTACCTGGCGCGCGACACCTTTCGGGACAACTGGGTTGCCATCAAGCAGATCCACCCGCATCTGATGGTGGACCCGACACAGGCCAGCAAATACCGCCGCCTGCTGCACAACGAGGCCGTGCTCGTGGGGCAAATCAGCCATCCGCACATCGTGTCTCTGATCGACGTGAACGAGCGGGCCAACCCACCCTACCTGGTGCTCGAATATGTGCAAGGCCAGTCGCTGGAACAGCACACCACACCGGATACGCTGTTGCCGGTACCCGAGGTGCTGGACATTGCCTTCAAGTGCTGCAATGCACTGGAATACGCCCACTTCCACGGGCTGGTGCACCGGGACATCAAGCCGGCCAATCTCCTGTTGCGAGACGATGGCGAGGTCAAGCTCACCGATTTTGGCGCCGCCATGTCACAGAACGGCGACGTCACACAGTTGGCCGGGCTGATGGGGTCTCCGGCTTACATGTCGCCTGAACAGATCCGCGAGGAAAAACTGACACACCAATCCGACATGTTCTCCCTCGGCGTGGTGCTGTATGAGCTGTTGACCGGCCAGAAGCCATTCCAGGGGGAGAGCGACTACGCCACCATCTACAAGATCGGCGCCGAAGACCCGGTGCCGGTGCGCGTGCTACGCCCGGACTTGCCCGCCGCTCTGGACGACATCGTACGCACCGCCCTGGCCAAGAAGCCGGCCAACCGTTTTGCCACTTGGGCCGAGTTTGCCGATGCGATCATTGGCGCCAGCACCAGCCTCACCAAACTGGCGTCCCAGATCACCGAGGTGGAACGTTTCCAGACGCTGCGCCAACTCGACTTCTTCCGGGATTTCAGCGATGTTGCGATCTGGGAAACCCTGCGCCTGGGGCGTATCCGCTCGCTGGAACGCGGAACCGTGCTGATGGAGGAAGGCTCGGTCGGCCGATCCTTCTACCTGCTTCTGGACGGTGTGGTGCGGGTCACCAAAAAGAACCTGGCACTGACCAAGCTGCGCGCCGGGGTCAGTATCGGCGAAATGGTCTATTTGCAACCGGGGAAGAACCTGCGTTCAGCCACGGTAACCGCAGAGACAAAAATTTCTGTTTTGAAAATCAAGAGCGCGTCCCTGCAACAGGCTTCCGCCGAACTGCAATCCTGCTTCGACAAGGCCTTCATCAAGATGTTGGTCACCCGGCTGATTGCCACCAACCAGCAGTTGTCGGAATGGGATGTGCGATGACTCTGGGCAGTGGACCACCCTATTGCGTCTTCAACCGCGAATATCCCGAGAGCACCTGCTGAGCCAGCCGGGTGCTTGAGCTGATCAAGTCGAGTTCATCCGCCAGGATATGTGCGGCCTCCATCAGGAATATGTCCTTGGCAACCTTGCTGGCTTTCTCTGCAGCCAATTCGGCATTCAGGCTGCGCTCGTTCGCGTGCAGGCCATCGTCGAGCGTGTTTTCCGGATTGGCGTTGGCACCATCCGCTTTGGCCTGGTTGCGCAAGGCCTCGCGGGTCTTGAGTTTGTCGGCACGCGCATCGCGCTCCTTGCGGCGGTCCACCTCATTGAGCGAGACGTTCTTCTTGCTCTTTTGCTGCAAAAACTCCCCAATGTCTTCCTTCAAGAATACAAACTCCGGGTCCTTGGCGATCCGTTGTTCATGCTTGACTTGCAACAGCGGCAGGATGTCTGTCAAGTCACCCAGGGGATGGAAGCCTGCCGGTTCTATCTGGTTCCACGGCAGGGCATTGTCGAATCCGGATTCGCCACCATCCACATCCAAGATGCTGGGCAAGGTGATATCGGGTTTGACACCCCGCAGCTGGGTGGTGCCGCCGTTGACCCGGTAGAACTGCGAAACCGTCATCTTGACCTCACCCAACTTCGGCGTTTCGCTCTTGGCGACTGCATCCAGGTTGATGACCGATTGAACCGTCCCCTTGCCGAAACTGGGTTCGCCTATGATCAGTGCGCGTCCATAGTCCTGCATGGCAGCGGCAAAAATTTCCGATGCAGATGCCGAGTTGCGGTTGATCAAAATGGCCAATCGCCCGTCCCACGCGGCAACGGCATTACCGTCACCTTCCACCCGGACCTTGCCACGCGAATCCCGTTGCTGCACCACGGGTCCGCTGCCAATGAACAGCTTCGAGAGTTCGACCGCCTCGGAGAGTGAGCCGCCGCCGTTGTTGCGCAAATCGATCAACACACCATCCACCTTGGCGTCCTTCAACTCAGCCAGCAAGCGCGCGACATCGCGGGATGCACTTCTGAAGGCCTTGTCCCCTTGCTGCCGCGCCGCAAAGTCCTGGTAGAACGCTGGCAAAGTGATGACACCCATGCGCCGCGTTCCGTCCGCACCCTTGACTTCCAGGATCGACTTCTTCGCGGCCTGTTGCTCCAGCGGAATTTTTTTCCGCACCAGGGTCACCACGCGCTGGGGCGCGTCGGGGTTTGCGTCCACTGGCAGCACATTGAGCTTGACGACCGTACCTTCCGTACCCCGGATCAACTGCACGACATCATCCAGACGCCAGCCCAACACCTCGGTCATGGCGGCATCCGTAGCCTGCGTGATGCCAACGATGCGGTCCCCGACCTTGAGTTGACCCGAGCGCGCCGCTGGGCCACCAGGTACCAGCTCGCGAATCACCGTCATGTCGTCACGCTCCTGCAACACGGCACCAATTCCGACCAACGACAACTTCATCGATATATCGAATTCCTGGGTGGCCTTGGGTCCGAGGTAGTTGGTGTGCGGTTCGATTGACATGGCGTAGGCGTTCATGAAGAGCTGAAAAACGTCTTCACTCTTGAGCCGTTTCAGATTCGCCAGTGCATAGTCGTAGCGCTTGCCCAGGGTTGCACGTATCGCGGTATCGTCCTTGCCAGCCACCTTCAGACGCAGCCAATCGTTCTTGACGCGCCTGCGCCACAAATCCTTCAACTCACCTTCCGATTGCACCCAGGATGCCTTGTCCCGCTGGTAGAAATAACTCTCCTGCACGCCAAAGTCCATGGTCTGGTCCAGCAGGCCCCGGGCATACGCCAATCGTTCCCGCATGCGGCTCTGGTACAGGTTGAACATCGCAAAGGGTGTTTTCAGGTCCCGGTTTTTGATCGCGTCGTCGAGCTTGTCGCGCGCGGGTGAAAACTGGTCAATGTCCGACTGCAGAAAAAACAGCTTCTCCGGATCCAGCGACTTCAGGTACCGATCGAATATCTTCAACGACATCGCATCATCCAACGCTTTTGGCGCATAGTGAAACCGCGTCAACAACTCTGCGGTCATGGCGGCCGCCTGGACCTGTTCCTGCGCGGGCGCCAGCGTAACCGGCGCCACACTATCAGGCGGTGCGGCGAAACTCGCCACGCCAGAGGCAAACGCAATCGCGATCAGGAATCGTTTCATTGGAACTGTCCGGTTGTGGCCCACATGCATGCAGCCTGTGCCCTGGGCCGAATTGGGAAGACGGTCGTTTGCTGCATCGTAGCGGCAAGAAAAAAAGCCTGCTATCGATTAAATAGCAGGCTTTCTTTATATCACTTGGGGTGGCTGATGGGGCTCGAACCCACGACAACAGGAATCACAATCCTGGACTCTACCAACTGAGCTACAGCCACCGTGAGCCTTTGATTATAACGCGTCTTTTGCGCTATTTTGCATGCCTTTATTCACTCAGTGCAGTTTGGCCAGGTTTCGCCGCCTTGATCTGCACCTTGAATCGGTGGGTCAACAGCTTGTAGTAGGCTTGGTTCTCAGCGGAAGCAACCCATTGGGCATATTGCTTGCGCTCCTGTTCGGCTGCTGCAGGTGCCGGCGGATTGCGGGGCAATACCTTGTTCACGCGAACCACGGCATAGCCCTGAGCGCCCAGATCAACCCCAACCCAAGTCGGCAGGCTGCTGGTATCGGCGTGCAACACGGCATCCAACACCGGCGCAGGAACAACCTGGTTGCCTTCTCGGCTCACCGTCACCGCAGCCGCCAGATTCGCAGGCGCCGTGGTCTTCCAGGCCGCCAGCTTCTCGGCACCATCCTTTTTCGCCAACTCTGCAGCCTGACTTGCTACCAGGCGGTCCTTCACGCTGGCGCGGACTTCGGTCAACGGCTTGGTGCGCGCCGGTGTGTAGTCGGTGATACGCGCAGCGGCCAATTGGCTGGGAGCGACTTCAATGGCGTCGGTATTGCGTTTCTTTTCCAGCGAGTCTGCGCTGAAAATAGCGGCCAGCAGCTTGGGGCTGGCCAACACGCCAGCGGCGCCGGGCGCAGGGTTGCGATGCAACCCGGTAGCAGTTTTCACTTCCAGCTTCAGACGCTCAGCGACGGGCTTGAGACTGTCCGACTGCTCGTACACGCCATTGGTGAATGACTCGGCCACTTCGGCAAACTTGCGCTGGGCCTGCTGGGTCTTCAGATCCGCTTCCATGCCGGGGCGCAATTCTTCAAAACTCTTCTGTTTGGGTGCCTTGATGTCGGTGAGCTTGATGATGTGGAAACCAACTTCTGACTCCACAACCTCACTCACATCACCTTTTTTCATAGCAAAGACGGCATCAGCAATCGGTTTGATTGTGTCGGCTTGGCCAAAGTAGTCCAGATCGCCACCATTGGGCGCCGATCCCGCATCCTGTGAATTCTTCTTAGCCAGATCCGCAAACGATTCCGGCGCCTTGCGCACTTGCGCCAGCAGGGCGTCGGCACGCTCGCGCGCCTGTTTGCGCGCATCGGCAGGCATGTCCTTGGGCGCATTGATCAGGATGTGGCTAGCGCGCCGCTCTTCCTTGCCGCTCAGACGCCCCACATTCTGTTCGTAGTAGGACTTCAGATCCGCCTCGTTGAGAACAATGGAGTTCTTGACGGTCGCCAAATCCAGTACGACGTATTCAACCGACGCCAACTCGGGTGCCTGGAACAGGGCCTGGTTGGCCTGGTAATAGGCATCAATCTCCGCGTCGCTCGGGTTGACCTTGCTCGCATAGTCCGTAGTGTTGAAGCGGGTCACCTGGACTTCACGCCGTTCGTAGAACGCGTTCAACGCCGTGTTGGCCAAGGCGGCGGGCGAAAACGCGGTTGACACCACACCGGCCTCCACCTGGCGCACCGACAATTGACTGCGCACGCGGGCCTCAAAACCCTCGGGCGTCAAACCCTGGCTGGCTGCGAGCTGGCGATAGCGCTCCACATCAATCGTGCCATCCTGCTTGCGCAAGGAAGCGATAGTTGGGCTTTGTTGCAACTCGCGGGCCAAGCGGGCGTCGGACGTGTTCAGGTGGGCATCCTGCACGGCATCGGTCATGACGCGCTCGCGTACCAGACGTTCCAGTGTCATATAGCGTGCAGCCGGAGAATCCAGCATCTTGGCATCCAGATTCGGCACTGATGCACGCAGGCGGTCAACCTCCATCTTGTGCGCGTTATCCCACTCCGCCTGTCCAATGCTTTCACTACCCACGGTGGCGACCGCGTCACCCTTGGCGTTGATCTGGCGGAAGCCATCCACACCGACCAGCACAAATGCGGGAATGATCAGCAAGAACAGGAGGGACATCATGACCTTTGTGTGCTTGCGAACGAAATCGAACATGCGCTAACTCTCCAGTAAATAACAAAAAAGGCGAACAACACTGTTCGCCTTTGCTTGGATGGTGGTGGGTGATGACGGGCTCGAACCGCCGACATTCTGCGTGTAAGGCAGACGCTCTACCAACTGAGCTAATCACCCCTCCCTAAACCAAAAAAAATCAATTCAGGGCATCTTTCAATGCCTTGCCTGGACGGAACTTTGGAACCTTGGCAGCCTTGATTTTAATCGCAGCGCCGGTGCGTGGATTGCGGCCGGTACGGGCCGCACGTTTTCCAACCGCAAATGTACCAAATCCCACCAGAGAAACAGAACCACCTTTTTTCAAAGTGGTTTTCACCGCACCAATGGTGGATTCCAGGGCGCGCGTAGCAGCAGCCTTGGAAATATCGGCGTGTTTCGCAATGTGCTCAATCAGTTCAGTTTTATTCACAAAGACCCCTTGTATGGAAGCAGCGTTTATCGAATTGTCTCTTCAAATATCGTCTTTACCGGACTCAGTTTTTTGGTTCTCTGCATCGTTCGCAAGCGGGCCTGAAGCTGGTCTGGATTACTCTGGTTGCGGCTGCAATTGCCGCAACCCATTAGAAGCCACCGGTCTTTGCCATGTCAATACGCCATGCAGCATAACAACGGTGCGGACGCAGATTCTAGCCGTATTTGCACACCGCATCTGTCAGGGAAATCAAGAAAAAATATGGTATGCGTGACATGCACCAAACCGGGTCATGCTGCATGCATTTGCACTGTGAATGGCACCGCTTCAGCGGGCCCGTGCGCGGATTTCCGGCAATGCCTTTTGCAGGTAATACACCATGGACCAGATGGTCAGAACAGCCGCCGCCCAGATCAGCCAGACACCCCACGCGTGCGTGTTGATCACGCCAAACAACAGGCCATCAAATAGCAAGAACGGAATTGCAACCATTTGTACAACGGTCTTGAGCTTGCCGATCATGTGCACCGCCACGCTCTTGGAAGCGCCAATCTGGGCCATCCATTCGCGCAAGGCAGAAATGGCAATTTCGCGACCGATGATGATCAGGGCCACGAACACATCGGCGCGCTGCAGGTGCACCAGCACCAGCACGCAGGCGCACACCAGAAACTTGTCCGCTACCGGGTCCAGAAATGCGCCGAAGGACGAGGCCTGGTTCAACTTGCGTGCCAGATAACCGTCCAGCCAGTCGGTGGCGGCAAACACCACGAACATGACGGTCGCAATGAGGTTTTTTTCAGCCTGGCTGGCCAGGGATTCGGGCAGGTAGAAGACGCCCACGATGAGCGGGATCGCGAAGATACGCGTCCACGTCATGATGGTGGGGATGGTCATAAACATCGCCCGATTGTGGCATGGCTTTGGGCCGACGCGTCCTAATGCAGCGCCCGATAAATTTCCTCCGCCATGTCGCGTGAGATTCCCTCCACACTGGCAATATCGTCCACGCTGGCCAGGGCCACGCCCCGCACCCCGCCGAAGCGCTGCAACAGGCTGGCGCGGCGCTTGGGCCCAACGCCAGAAATCTCTTCGAGCTTGCCGCCCCCCACGCGCACCTTGGCGCGCTTGGCGCGCATGCCGGTGATGGCAAAGCGGTGGGCCTCATCGCGGATCTGGGCCACCAGCATCAGCGCCGCCGAGTCGGACCCGAGGTAGACCTTGTCCCGGCCATCGGCAAACACCAGTTCCTCCAGCCCGACCTTGCGGCCCTCGCCCTTCTCCACGCCGACGATCAGCGACAGGTCCAGCCCGAGCTGCTCAAACACCTCACGCGCCATGGACACCTGGCCACGACCGCCATCGATCAGCACCAGGTCCGGCATGCGGGCTGTTCCGGATGGGGCCTGCCCCTCGTGCTTGGCCTCCTTCAGCGCTTCGGCCAGCTTGCTGTAGCGCCGCACCAGCACCTGGCGCATGGCGGCGTAATCATCGCCCGGCGTGATGCCATCGATGTTGAATCGCCGGTACTCGCTGTTCTGCATCTTGTGGTGGTGAAACACCACGCAGGAGGCTTGCGTGGCTTCCCCCGCCGTGTGGGAGATGTCAAAGCACTCCACCCGCAAGTTCTCCAGGTTGCCCAGGGTCAGGTCCAAAGCCTCGGCCAGGGCGCGCGTACGCGCCTGCTGCGAGCCTTCCTCGGCCAGCAAGCGCGCCAGCTGCAGGGCGGCATTGGTCTGCGCCATCTCCAGCCAGGCACGGCGCTGCTCACGCGGCTGGTGCACGGCCGTCACCTTGAAGCCGACCTGTTCGGACAAGGCCTTAAGCAACGCCTTGCTGACCGGCTCACTGACGATCAGCGTCGGCGGCATGGCCACGTCGATGTAGTGCTGCGACAGAAACGCCTCCAGCACCTTGACCTCCACCGATGTGGCAGTTGTCCCGGACTCGCCCTCTTCCTCCAGCCCCGCGGCGTCTTCCACATGGACCGGGAAATACGGCCTATCGCCCAGATGGCGGCCACCGCGCACCATGGCCAGGTTCACGCAGGCCTTGCCGCCCTGCACCTTGACGGCCAGGATGTCCACATCGCGGTCCTCCACGTTATCCATGGACTGCTGGTGCAGCACATTGGACAGGGCCGCCACCTGGTTGCGCAGCTCGGCCGCCTGCTCAAACTCCAGCTTGTCGGCGTGAGCCATCATGCGGGCCTCCAGTTGGCGCATCACGCCCTGGGCGTCGCCGCGCAGAAATTTCTCCGCATTGGCCACGTCCTCGGCATAGTCTTGCTCGGAAATGTGCCCCACGCAGGGTGCCGAGCAGCGCTTGATCTGGTACAACAGACAGGGCCGACTGCGGTTGCTGAAAAACGGGTCCTCGCAGGTGCGCAGGCGAAACACCTTCTGCATCAGCAAAATGGCTTCCTTCACCGCCCAGGCACTGGGATAGGGTCCGAAATAGCGGTGCTTCTTCTCCACCGCGCCCCGGTAGTAGGACACCCGGGTGAAATGCGCAGGATTGGGTGGCTGGGCGGGGCTGCCATCGCCGGCATCGTCGGCCATCTTGCGCTTGGCAATGGGCGGCACACCGGTCATCTTCAGGTAAGGGTAGCTTTTGTCGTCCCGAAACAGGATGTTGTACTTCGGGTTCTGCGTCTTGATCAGGTTGTTTTCCAGCAGCAGCGCTTCGGCTTCGGAGCGCACCACAGTGGTCTCCATGCGCACAATCTTGCTGACCATATGGCCGGTGCGGGTGCCACCGTGGTTCTTCTGGAAGTAGCTGGACACCCGCTTCTTCAGGTTGATCGCCTTGCCCACGTACAACAAATGGTCCTGGGCATCAAAGTAGCGGTACACGCCGGGCAAGGAAGGCAGCGAGGCCACCTCGCGCAGCAACTCTTCAGAATGGATTTCGGACATGGCGCATATTGTCCGTTCTTTGGCAGCATGGACAATCGACACCATGCCGACCCAACTGCCATCCAACTCCACACCGCCCCTGCTCTGGGACGTCTTCTGCCGCGTCATCGACAACTTTGGCGACATCGGCGTCTGCTGGCGCCTGTGCGCCGATCTGGCCGCGCACGGACACACACTGCGCCTGTGGGTGGATGATGCGTCAGCCCTGCGCTGGATGGCACCCGGCGCGCTGGAAGGCAACTGGCCCGGCGTCAGCGTCAGGGCCTGGGAGCAATCCACTGACGCCCCCCTGCTGGCCACGCTGCCCCGATCAGACGTCTGGGTGGAGGCCTTTGGCTGCGATATTGCTACTGAATTTATAGCTGCTTATACCCATTCCACGAGGGCTGACGGAAAAATTGACCACAAGCCACCGGTCTGGATCAACCTGGAGTACCTGTCCGCCGAAGGTTTTGTGGAGCGCTGCCACGGCCTGCCCTCACCCATCATGCGCGGGCCGGCCATGGGCTGGACCAAACACTTCTACTACCCCGGCTTCAAGCCGCGCACCGGTGGCCTGCTGCGCGAACCCGATCTGCTGCAGCGCCAGCAAGACTTTGCCCAGCCGGGCCAACGCGCCAGTTGGCTCGCCGGCCTTGGCATCCCCTGGACCGGCGCACGGCTGGTGTCCCTGTTCTGCTATGAGCCGCCGGCGCTGGCTGAGCTGCTGCGGCAATTGGAAGCCGACGCGGAACCCACGCAGCTGCTGGTGGCCGACGGTCGGGCGCAGCACGCGGTCCGCGCCGTGCTTGCTGAACGGGATGCAAGCGGCGCACCGCCACTCCAGCACCTGCAGGTCCACTTCCTGCCACGCCTGAGCCAACGGGACTTTGACCACTTGCTGTGGGCCTGCGACCTGAACTGCGTGCGCGGCGAGGACTCCCTGGTGCGCGCCCTGTGGGCAGGCAAGCCACTGGTCTGGCACATCTACCCGCAGGACGATGCCGCCCATGTGGCCAAGCTCGATGCGTTTCTGGACTGGCTGGGCGCAGACGCCACGCTGCGCACCTTCCACCATGCATGGAACCGCACGGCGACCAGCGCGCAGGAACGGGGTCTGCCCTTGATGGACCTCAAATCCTGGGCACAAACCGTGCAACGAAGTTGCCAAAGCCTGCTGCAAATGGACGATCTGACCACCCAACTGCTTCAATTCGTGCTGAAAAAACGGTAAAATATGAGGCTTTGCTGAGTTTGCCGCGAGTCATGGGCAAATCATGCTTCGCCGCAACACGCGGCCTATTACCGCTGACAGCACAGGCTAACAGCGTCAACTGCCTGAACCACTATGAAAATCGCTCAAGAAATCCGCGCCGGCAACGTCATCATGCACGGCAAAGACCCCATGGTCGTCCTGAAAACCGAATACAGCCGCGGCGGCCGTAACTCTGCCACCGTGCGCATGAAGCTCAAGAGCCTGATCGCCAACTTCGGTACCGAAGTCGTGTTCAAGGCCGACGACAAGATGGACCAGGTCATCCTCGACAAGAAGGACTGCACCTACTCCTACTTTGCCGATCCGCTGTATGTATTCATGGACGCCGAGTACAACCAGTACGAAGTCGAAACTGAAAACATGGGCGACACGCTGAACTACCTGGAAGACGGCATGGCCGTTGAAGTGGTGTTCTACGAAGGCAAGGCGATCTCGGTTGAACTGCCCACCAGCGTCGTGCGCGAAATCACCTGGACCGAACCCGCCGTCAAGGGCGACACTTCTGGCAAGGTTCTGAAGCCCGCCAAGATTGCCACCGGCTTCGAAATCGGTGTGCCAATCTTCGTGGCCCAGGGCGACAAGGTCGAAATCGACACCCGCACCGGCGAATACCGCAAGCGCGTCTAAGCGTGTAAACACCGGCCATACGGCACCAAAAAAGGCTCCTTCGGGAGCCTTTTTTGTGCCTAGTTGTTGGGTCATTTGGGTGTAGGCTATCGCCATGACAAGCCAGATACCTGAAACGGCGCAGGCCGCACCCACGCCCGGCAATGGCGCAGCCGCTCCAGCTCGCCTGGCCCTGCGGCGCGTGCTGATCGACACCTACCACGAGAACGTGGCCTATATGCACCGCGACTGCGATGTCTACCGGGCCGAGGGATTCAAGGCCCTGTCCAAGGTGGAAGTACGCGCCAACGGCACCAGCATCCTGGCCACCCTTAACGTGGTGGATGACCAATCCATAGTGGCCTGCGGCGAACTGGGGCTGGCCAAGGCCGCATTTGCCCAAATGGGCGTGGAAGACGGCCACACCGTCACCGTGGCCCAGGCCGAGCCACCCGAATCCATTGGCGCGTTGCACCGCAAGCTCGGCGGCGAGCGGCTGAACCTGGACGACTTCAAGGCCATCGTGCAGGACATTGCCGAGCACCACTACTCCAAGATCGAACTCACCGCCTTTGTCGTGGCCACCAACCGGGATGAGCTGGACCGCGAAGAGGTCTACTTCCTGACCGAAGCCATGATTGGCGTCGGGCGCCACCTGAACTGGCACGAATCGCTGGTGGTGGACAAACACTGCATAGGCGGCATACCGGGCAACCGCACCTCCATGCTGCTCGTGCCTATCGTCGCGGCGCACGGCATGCTGTGCCCCAAAACCTCCTCGCGCGCCATCACATCCCCAGCCGGCACGGCCGACACCATGGAAGTGCTGGCCAACGTGCAATTGCCCATGGAACAGTTGCAGGACATCGTTCGCGTCCACCGCGGCTGCCTGGCCTGGGGCGGCACGGCCAACCTGTCGCCGGCCGACGATGTATTGATCTCGGTGGAGCGTCCGCTGTCGCTGGACTCTCCCGGCCAGATGGTCGCCTCCATCCTGTCGAAAAAAATCTCGGCCGGCTCCAGCCATCTGGTGCTGGACATTCCGATTGGCCCCACCGCCAAGGTGCGCTCCATGCCAGAGGCCCAGCGTCTGCGCCGCCTGTTCGAGTACGTGGCGCGGCGCATGAAGCTATCCCTGGATGTGGTCATCACCGATGGACGCCAGCCGATCGGTTTTGGCATCGGCCCGGTGCTGGAGGCCCGCGACGTGATGCGCGTGCTGGAGAACGACCCTCGAGCGCCGATGGACCTGCGGCAAAAGTCGCTGCGCCTAGCCGGGCGCCTGATCGAATGCGACCCCGATGTGCGCGGTGGCGACGGCTTTGCCATTGCACGTGACATCCTGGATTCGGGACGCGCCCTGGCCAAGATGAACGACATCATCGCCGCCCAGGGCAGCAAGGGCTTTGACCACAACCAGCCCGAACTCGGGAAATTGAGCTTTGAGGTCCGTGCACCACGTGCCGGCGTGGTGACCAGCATCGACAACATCCAGCTGGCGCGCATTGCCAGTCTGGCCGGTGCGCCCAAGGTCAAGAATGCGGGCGTCGATCTGCTGTGCAAACTCGGTGACGAGGTCCAGGCCGACACCCTGCTCTACCGCGTGCATGCCAGCTTTGGCGCCGATCTGGAGTTTGCGCGCCAGGCCTGCCGCCGCTCCAACGGCTATACCATTGGCGCCGCATCCGACCTGCTGCACGCATTTGTGGAATTCTGATGAACACGTCCTCCACACTCCTGCTGCATTTTGACGAAGACCAGGGCAGCGCACAGCGCATAGCCAGCGCTGCTGGAATGGCCTGTGCGCCGATTGCGCGCCACCGCTTTCCCGACGGTGAACTCAAGCTGCGCCTGCCCGCCGAACTGCCACCGCGCGTGGTGCTGCTGCGCACACTGGACCACCCCAATGAAAAACTGACCGAGTTGCTGCTGGTGGCCCGCACCGCACGCACCTTGGGTGCCACCCACCTGACCCTGGTGGCGCCGTACCTGGCCTACATGCGCCAGGACATTGCCTTCCAGACCGGAGAGGTGGTCAGCCAGCGCGTGATCGGCCGCTTCCTGGCCGACCTGTTTGACGCCGTCATCACCGTGGACCCGCATTTGCACCGCGTGGCCACACTGCAGGAGGCCGTGCCCGTGCCGCAGGCCGTGGTGCTCAGCGGAGCGCCACTGCTGGCCGATGTGATTGCGGCACACCATGCCGCCCCGCTGCTGATTGGCCCGGACGAAGAATCCGCGCAGTGGATCGCCCAGGCCGCCCAGGCGCATGGCTACGACTTTGGCGTGTGCCGCAAGGTCCGCCATGGCGACCGCGATGTGCAGATTGCCCTGCCCGCAAACCTCGCCTTTGCCGGCCGTGCCGTGGTGTTGCTGGATGACGTGGCCAGCAGTGGCCGCACGCTGGCGGGTGCCGCACGCCTGCTGTTGGCCGGTGGAGCGACATCGGTTGACGTGGCCGTCACCCATGCACTTTTCGCCGGGGATGCCCTGCAGGTCATCAAAAACGCAGGTGTTGACAGGGTCTGGAGCACCGATTGCATTTCCCACCCCAGCAATGCCGTTAGCATGGCAGCCTGCATTGCCGACGCATTGAAAAACCCACACTAGGACAACACCGTTGGATACCTCTAAAGACCTCGACGAACGCACCATGGCCGATGCCTGGGCCTATATCCAAGCCCAGGCCGATGCCGGCGTTCCCCTGCGGCCCAATGCCTACCGCCTGGCCTTTGGCGACCCCGAATTCCTGCTGCGCCGCGAAACCCGCGGCATCCGCCTGCAGCTTGAACTACTCAAGCCGGATCTGGACCAGACCGAGATGGGCATCGAGAACACCATCGTGGTGTTTGGCAGCGCCCGGTTCAAATCCCTGGAAGAGGCCCGGCACATGGTCAACGACGCCAGGGCCAGCGGTGATGCGCAAGCACTGACCCTGGCCCAGCGCCATGTGCGCAACGCCCACCACTACGAACAGGCCCGCCAGTTTGGCCGCATCGTGGCCACGCACAGCACCGCATTGCCCAAGGAAGAGCGCCTCTACATCTGCACCGGCGGTGGCCCCGGCATCATGGAGGCGGCCAACCGGGGCGCGTCCGAGGCCGGCGCACCCACGCTGGGCCTGAACATCGCACTGCCGCACGAGCAGCACGCCAACCCCTACGTCACGCCGGAGCTGAGTTTCAAGTTCCATTACTTTGCCGTGCGCAAGATGCACTTCATGATGCGCGCCAAGGCCATGGTGGCCTTCCCCGGCGGCTTCGGCACGCTGGACGAGTTGTTCGAAGTCATCACCCTGGTGCAGACCAAGAAATCCACACCGGTGCCCATCATCCTGTTTGGCAAGGACTACTGGAAACGCCTGATCAACATGGAAGTGCTGGTGGAAGAAGGCGCGATTTCCCCAGAGGACCTGAGCCTGTTCCAGTACACCGACGATCCCCAGGAAGCCTGGGACATCATTCGGCACTTTTACGGTCTGTAGTCCTTTTCACAAGTCACGGTCTCAACCGCCAGGCCAGTTGGGCACCCAACCCCACCGCGGCGCCTACGGTCCAGAACACAACCGACACCCCAACCACGACGCCCGCTGTTCCAAACAGCATGGGCATCAGCACGCTCGACAGGTTGATGGCCGCCAGACGCAGTCCCAGCGCCTGGCCGTGCAGGTGGTGCGGCGTGATCTGGTGCAGCGTGCTCATGATCATGGGCTGCACCGAACCCAGGGCCAGCCCCAGCAGCACCGAGCACAGGCCCATGGTCCACGGCGACACCATGAACGGGTAGACAACAAACAGCAAGGCGGTTGCCACCATCGCGCCGCTGACAACCACCCATTCCTTCAAATGCTGCGCCAGCAAGGGCATCAGCACCCGTACCGCAGCAGCGGCAATCGCGAATGCGCCCAGAATGGTGCCGATCACCGAGGCGCTGAATGCGCGCTCATGACCCAGCACCGGCACGACAAAAGTGTGCACATCCCAGCAACTCGCCAGCAGCCAGTTCACAAATAGCAGGCGGCGCATCTGCGGCTCGCGCAGCAAGTGCCACACCTGCTGCTGCGGTGCACCGGCTGCAGGCTCCACCGGCGGCAGCTCCACGGTGCGCCGCACCCAAAGCCAGGTGGCCCATGGCAGCAGCGCCAGCATCACAAAGGCTCCGCGAAAACCGTTGTCGTCCCCTGCTGTGCCGCCGAGCCAGACGCCAACATGGTCAATCAACAGGCCGGCCAGCACCGGCCCGACAAAGTTCGACACTGCCGGGCCAATGGCCAGCCAGCTGAACACCTGCTTGAGCTCGGTGGAATCGCGTGCGGCGCGGCCCACATGGCGCTGCAAGGCTATCGACGCTGCCCCGGTGGCGCCGCCCATCAGCAGTGCCCCCAAGCACAGCACCCAGAACTGCGGCCACAGCACGGCCAGCAAGGCCCCAGTGGAGGCCGCGACCACGCCCATGCCCATTGGGCGCTTGAGTCCATGGCGGTCCGCATAGCGGCCGGCCGGCAGGGCCAGAAACACCTGGGTCAGCGAAAACAACGCCAGCAGAACCCCCACCGAGAAGGCGCTATGCCCCTGGCGCAGCGCCAGCAGGGGTGCCGCCATGCGCAGGCCGGCCATGCTGCCGTGCAGGCAGATGTGGCCACAGATCAGGCGCAGCAGGGCCCAGGTCTGGACGCGTTCAACTTCCGGCGTAGCGTTGGGCTGCGGAGAACTCATGCCGTACCGTTGTCACCCTCGGCCTCACCTTCGAGACGGTCATAGTCCTTGTCGAACGGGATCAGCGTTTGCGCCTGGGTTTCGGGCAAGGCCTCCACCTTTTTCAGCACCCGGCCCATGGCGCGGCTGCGCGTCTCGGCACTGTCCAGCGTGTTGAGCACGGTCTGGGTCTGCGACTTGACCTTGGCCAGCACACCGCCGAACTTTTCGAACTCGGTCTTGACCGCACCCAGCACCTGCCAGACCTCGCTGGAGCGCTTCTCCAGCGCCAGCGTTCTAAAGCCCATCTGCAACGAGCTGAGCATGGCCAGCAAAGTGGTCGGCCCGGCCAGCGTGACGCGGTGGTCGCGCTGCAAGGACTCCATCAGCCCCGGGCGACGCAACACCTCGGCGTAGAGGCCCTCGGTGGGCAGGAACAGAATCGCGAAGTCGGTGGTGTGGGGTGGCTCCACGTATTTCTCGACCATGGACTTGGCTTCCAGGCGGATGCGCATCTCCAGCGCCTTGCCGGCTGCCTCGGCCCCAGCCACGTCGGCGCGGCCCTGGGCGTCCAGCAGGCGCTCGTAGTCTTCGTTGGGGAACTTGGCATCAATCGGCAGCCACAGCGGCGCACCGTTGTCGGATTTGCCGGGCAGCTTGATCGCAAAGTCCACCACGTTCTTGCTGCCGGGGCGCGTGGCCACCTGCACCGCGTACTGGTCCGGCACGAACACCTGTTCCAACAACGAAGCCAATTGCGCCTCACCAAAGATGCCGCGCGTCTTCACATTGGTCAGCAGGTGCTTGAGGTCGCCCACGCCCTGGGCCAGGGTCTGCATTTCGCCCAGGCCCTTGTGCACCTGCTCCAGCCGGTCGGCCACCTGTTTGAAACTCTCACCCAGACGCGCCTGCAGCGTGGTCTGCAGCTTCTCGTCGACGGTGGCACGCATCTCGTCGAGCTTGGCGGCATTGGTGGTCTGCAGTTGCGCCAGTTGCTGGTTCAGGGCGTCGCGCACGGCCGTCATGCTGCGGGTGTTGGTGTCGCTCATTTCGGCCAGGCGGCGCGCGGTGGACTCCCCCACGCTGGAAAGCTGCGTGTGCAGCGTGTCCGCCAGGGTCTTTTGCATCAGGGCCAACTGCTGGCCAAAGGCGTCGATCTGCGTGTTCTGTGTGCGCGTGGCCTCTGCCCCCTGCTGCGTCAGCGTCTGCTGGAAGGTGGCCAGGTTCTGGCTCAGCTCCTGGCGCGCGCCCTGGCTGGACTCTGCAATCTCGCGGCGCAGCTCACGTTCCAGACGTTCATGGCCGGTCTGCAACTGGGCACGCAGGTCCTGCAGGTCCTTGCGTTGCTGTTCGGCATCCACCGCATTCCCACGTGCACGCGCCAGCCCCATCGCCACCCAGACTAGCAGGCACAGGGTCAGCACACCCAACGCCAGCAGCAGCCAAACAATTTCCTGATTCACAGCCATGGTGTCCTTGTAGCCAAGTCATTAAGAGTCAAATAGGGCCCTAGCCCTCGTGGAAGCTGACTGAACAGCTATCAAAAGCGTAGCAATTACGCAGCGGTGCGGGCCACCAGCCCGGCTGCGTTGAGTGGTGTCACCGGCTTGCCGTGCACCAGATAGCCAATCAGGTTGTCCACCGCAAGCATCGCCATGGCGCGGCGCGTGCCAACCGTGGCACTGGCGATGTGCGGAGTCAGCACGATGTTGGAACAGGCCAGCAGATCGGGATGCACCTTGGGCTCGCCCTCGAACACGTCCAGCCCGGCGGCTGCGATGCGCTGGTCACGCAGCACGGCGGCCAGCGCCACGTCGTCCACAATGCCGCCGCGGGCGATGTTGATCAGCGTGGCCGTGGGCTTCATCAGCGCCAGTTCGGCTGCGCCAATTGTGTGGTGCGATTCTTTCGAATACGGCACGACCAGCATCACGTGGTCGGCAGTCTTCAACAGTTCCTGCTTGCTCACATAGGTTGCGCGGCATTCAGCCTCCAGCGCGGCATCCAGGCGGCTGCGGTTGTGATAGACCACCTGCATGCCAAAGCCGAACGCGGCGCGGCGGGCAATGGCCTGACCGATGCGCCCCATGCCGATGATGCCCAGCGTCGAGCCATGCACCTCGGCACCCGAGAACATCTTGTACTGCCAGCGCGTCCATTTGCCGGCACGCAGAAAGTGCTCGCTCTCGGTCACGCGCCGGGCCGTGGCCATCAGCAGCGCAAAGCCGAAGTCGGCGGTGGTCTCGGTCAGCACGTCGGGAGCGTTGGTGCCCAACACGCCAGCGGCAGTCATCGCAGGCAGGTCAAAGTTGTTGTAGCCCACCGTCATGTTGGCGCAGATCTTGATCTGCGGGCACTGGGCCAGCAAATCGGCGTCGATGCGCTCCAGGCCGAAGGTGAGCGCGCCGTCCTTGTCCTGCAGGCGGCGCAGTAGTTCCTCGCGGCTCCAGTCGTCGTCTGCCGCATTGGATTCCACGTCAAAGTGTTCGGACAGGCGCTGGGCCACTTCCGGGAAGATGGCGCGGGTGACGAGGATGCGGGGACGGGTTGCGGCGATGGACATGATGGTGTGGGCTTAGCTGGGTATGTCAAAGACCTGGCGCAGATAGGCCAGGTATTTTTCATCTTCGCACATGTTCTTCGAGGGCGTATCCGACAACTTGGCCACCGGCTGGCCATTGCACTGCACCATCTTGATGACGATCTGCAGCGGCTCGTAGCCCAGGTCGTTGGTCAGGTTGGTGCCGATGCCAAAGGCCAGTTGGCAGCGGCCGCGGAACTGCTGGTACAGCTCGATGGTGCGCGGCACGGTCAGGCCATCGCTGAAGATCAGCGTCTTGGTGCGCGGGTCGACCCGGTTGCGCGTGTAGTGGGCCAGCATGCGCTCGCCCCAGTCGAACGGGTCGCCGCTGTCGTGGCGGGCGCCGTCAAACAGCTTGCAGAAATACAGGTCGAAGTCGCGCAGGAAGGCACCCATGCCGTAGACATCGGACAGGGCGATCCCCAGGTCGCCCCGGTACTCCCGCGCCCAGGATTCAAAGGCAAAGATCTGGCTGTCGCGCAGACGCGGACCCAGAGCCTGCGTGGCCTGCAGATATTCGTGCGCCATGGTGCCCAGGGGTGTCAGCCCCAGCCGCATGGCGGCCAGCGTGTTGCTGGTGCCGGCCAACTGGCCCGGAATGCCGGTGCTGTTGCCCGGGCTTTGTGCGGTGCCCAGGCGCGCCACCAGCACGCGCAAGACCTCGTCGTGCCAGGCGCGCGAGAAGCGCCGGCGCGTGCCGTAGTCGGCAATCTTCAGCTCCGACAGACCCTCGGCGCGCAACTGGCTGATCTTCACGTCCAGGCGTTTGCGCCCCTCCAGAAAGTCGGGCACCTTCTGGGTGTTGCGGAAGTACACCTCGTTGACGATGGCCAGCACCGGGATCTCGAACAGGATGGTGTGCAGCCACGGGCCGACGATAACGATGTCGATCTCGCCAGTGGGCTTGGGGGTGACGGTGATGTATTTCTCGTTGAGCCGGAACAGGCCCAGAAAGTCTACGAAATCGCTCTTGATGAAGCGCAGGCCACGCAGGTAGGCCAGTTCGCTGTCCTGGAACTGCAGACTGCACAGCGCGCGGATTTCCTCGCGGATGTCACTGGCGTGCGCCGCCAGGTCCACGCCGGGGTTGCGGCACTTGAAGCGGTACTCCACCTGGGCACCGGGAAACTGGTGCAGCACCGCCTGCATCATCGTGAACTTGTAGAGGTCGGTGTCCAGAAGGCTGGTAATGATCATGTCTTAGGTGCGCAGTTGCATCTGCGCTGTCAGTGTAATCACGCGGTCGGCGCGCTCGGCCAGGATGCCATTTTGCTCCGCCACCAGCATCGCCATGCCCCGCCCTTTCAGTGACAGCAGTGCATCGCGGATGGACTCCACCAGCACCGGGGCAATGCCCTCGCAGGGCTCGTCCAGCAGCAGCAGGCTGGGGCCGGTCATTAGCGTGCGGGCAATCGCCAGCATCTGCTGCTCGCCCCCGCTCATGTGGGCAGCGCTACGGCCCAGCATGGTCTTGAGCGCGGGGAAGAGTTGCAGCACTTCGCCCAAGCGCCGGGCCACGTCGGTGCGGGCGGCAATCAGGAGGTTCTGCTGCACGGTGAGTGCGGTGAACAGGCGCCGGTCTTCCGGGACATAACCCAAACCAAGTCGTGCCCGCTGGTGGCTGGGCAGCGCCACAATGCTCTCATTTTGGTAGCAAATTACACCCTCTACACGAGGGCCCATGCCCATAATGGCCTGCAACAGCGTGGACTTGCCGGCGCCATTGAGCCCCTGCAACACCACCAGTTCATCGGCACGCACGGTCAGCGACACGCCAAACAGCGCTTGCGCGGCGCCATGCCAGGCGTGGAGGTCGCGGATTTCAAGCATCCCGTGCCTCATCGCGTGAACGTTCCCACCAATGGCCCAGGTAGCGCTGGCGCACGATCGGGTCCTGGGCGATCGCCTCGGGGCTGCCCTGCGCGGCAATCACGCCGTCGATCAGCACCAGCACCCGGTCCGCCACGCCGAATACGGCGTCCATGTTGTGTTCGGTGTAGAGCACGGCCATGCCACTGCGCGGACCCTGCGCTTTTGTCAGCGACTTCACCAGCGCCATCAGCTCGGCGCGTTCGCTGGCAGCCAGGCCGGCAGCGGGCTCGTCGAGCAACAACAACTGGCCATCTTCAGGGCGCTGCAAGGGTACCGCAGTCGGTGCGCGACGCAACCCGGCGAGCGCCATGGCCAGCTCCAAACGCTTCTTCGCGCCATACGGCAGGCTCTGCGCGAGGGCCTGCGCCTGTGGCTCCAGCCCCACCTGCCGCAGTAGCGCCAGCGCCGGGCCGGCTACGGAACCATCCAACACGTTATAGGCAGCTAGCCCTCGTGGATATTGAAGGAGTAGCTGCACATTTTGTAGCACCGTCAGAGCTTCAAAGGTCTGCGCCACCTGGAAAGTGCGCGCCACGCCGCGGCGCAGGCGTTGCTCGGGACTGAGGCGGTCGATGCGCGCACCGTTCCACCAGACCTCACCGCGGGTCGGCGCGTGCTGGCCGGCAATGCAGGCAAAGCTGGTGGACTTGCCGGCGCCGTTGGGCCCGATCAGCGCCACGCACTCGCCAGGCTGAACGGCCAGGTTCACCCCATTGACAGCCTGCACCCCGTCGAAGTGTTTGACCAGGTTGCGCACTTCCAGGCTCATGAGTGCCGCCTCCACCGCACGCCCAGCAGGCCCGATGGCGCCACCACCATGATGACCATCACCAGCAGGCCCAAGGCCCCGCGCCAGTAGTCAAAGCCCCGCCCGAGTTCGGCCCCGGCCCAGACCAGCACCGCTGCCCCTGCCACCGTTCCCCACAGTTGGTGCACACCACCCAGCAGGATTACCAGCAAGGCATCGACCGACGTGGCGACCGACGCCACCGACGGAAACACTGCCCCCTGGTGTGCAGCAAACAGCCCCCCGGCCAGACCGGCCAAGGTGGCACTCTCGACATAAATGCGGTACTTAATGCGTTGCACCGGCAGGCCGCTGGCGGCCGCGCGCTGGGGTGCATCACGCACGGCTTGCAGGGCGGCACCCAGCGTGGAGCGGCTCAGACGCGCCAGCGCGGCGATGCTGAGCAGCGCCAGCCCCAGCAGCAGCGCAAAGAACAGCGGACGGGTGTCATCCGACACCAGGTTCAGGCCAATGACACCGTTGTCGCCGCCGGTCAGGCTGACCCACTGCGAGGCCGCCGCCCACAGCACCTGGGCGAGCGCCAGCGACAGCATGGCCAGATAGACACCGGCGCTGCGCACCAATACACCGCCAAACGCCGCAGCAACGGCCAGGGCCGCCACACAACCCGCCGCCAGCGCGCCGGGCAGGCCCCAGCCCCACAGCGTGTGGGATAGCGCTGCACCGTAGGCGCCCAAGCCAAAATAGGCCGCATGGCCGAAGCTGACCAACCCGCCCAGCGCCATCATGGATTGCAGGCTGACACCCAGAATCACCAGGATCAGCGCATCACTGGCCAGCGATTGCCAGTAACTGCCGGCCGACCACGCCAAAGCGGCCAGCGCCGCTCCACCAGCACACACCAGTGCAAATCCCTTGCGCGTATCCGGACGGCGGTTGAAGGGGTGCGCCACTTCCTGCGGACCCGCATCCAGCGCGTGGCCCATCAGCCCCTGCGGGCGCAGCGCCAGCACCAGGGCCATGGTCAGGAACACCAGTACCAACGTGGCCTGCGGAAAGAGGCTGATGCCAAAGGCATGCACCAGCCCGATCAGCAGGGCCGCAAAGAAGGCGCCGCTGATGCTGCCCAGCCCGCCGGTGACGACGACGACAAAGGTCTCCACCACCACGTTGACATCCATCTGCAAATGGGCCGGCTCGCGTGGCAACTGCAAGGCGCCGCCCAGGCCTGCCAGCGCGCAACCCAGCACCACGGTTCCCAGCATCAGCGGCGCCGGGTTCAGGCCCAGTGCACCCAGCATGGCGCGATCCTGCGTGGCGGCACGCACCCGTGTGCCAAAAGCGGTGCGGGTCAGCAACAGGTGCAGGCCCAGCCAGACCAGCGGGCCCAGCAGAATGGTCAGCGCCTGGTACTGCGGAAAGTAGTCGCCGCCGATCTCGATGGCACCCTTAAGCCCGGGAAAGCGCGGTGCAAACACCTCGTCCGGCCCGAAGGCCCAGCGCATGGCGTCGCGCAGCGCCAAGCTCAGGCCAAAGGTGGCAACCAATTGGTAAAGCTCGGGCACGCCGTAGAGCCTGCGCAACAGAAGATATTCGGTGACAGCCCCTGTCAACGCTGCGCAGGCAGCGCCCAAAAACATGGCGGCCACATACAGCCAGGCACTTTCGCTCCAGGCCGGAAACCAGTTCACCAGCCAGTGCGCACTGAACAGCGCGCCCAGCATGAAGAAGCTGCCGTGGGCAAAGTTGACGATGCGCGTCACGCCAAAGATCAGCGTGAGGCCGGCCGCCATCAGAAAGAGTGTGGTGGCGTAGCTCAGCCCGTTGAGGAACTGGATCGCTACAACGGTCATTCCAGCCAGTGGGTGAACTCCGACACCGGCACGCGTGGCGTGTGGAAGCCATTGACGCCGGCGGTTTCATCGGCGTAGCCCAGGGCCATGCCGCAGACCAGCATCTCGTTATCGCCGGCGCCGATGTGCGGCATGATGAGCTTGTGAAAGCCGTTCCACGCTGCCTGCGGGCAGGTGTGCAGGCCGTGGCCGCGCGCCGCGACCATGATGTTCTGCAGGAAGGCTCCGTAATCCACCAGCGAGCCGCGGCCCATGACGCGGTCCACAGTGAACATCAGGCCCACTGGCGCATCAAAGAAGCGGTAATTGCGCTGGTGCTGAAGATGCATCTTGTCCTTGTCGCCCTTGCCGATGCCCAGGAGGCCATACAGGCCCCAGCCGTTCTCGCGGCGGCGGTCAATGTAGGGGCTGACCCATTGTTGTGGGTAGTAGTCGTACTCTTCCGTGTATTCGGCAGCCAGTGCCGGGTCGGACCGCATGGCGTCGTGCGTGGCGCAGACTTTTTCGACCAACCTGTCGCGGCTGGCACCTTGCAACACATAGACCTTCCAGGGCTGGCAGTTGGTGCCCGACGGCGCCCGGCTGGCCACCTGCAGGATCTGCTCCAGGCGTTCGCGGGGAACCGGCTGGCTGGTAAACGCGCGCACCGACATGCGCGAGGCGATCGCCTGGTCAACTACCGACTGGGTCATAACAAAGTCTCCAAAACTGCTTTCAAGGGGCCTGGCAAGGGAACCGGGCGGCGGGTGTTTGCGTCCACATAAACATGCACAAAATGGCCCTTGGCAGCGGTAGTGTCCCCCGCGCCAAAGATGCCGACCTCGTAGCGCACGCTGGAGGTGCCGAGCTTGGCTACGCGAATGCCCACATCCACCGGCTCGGGAAATGCCAGCGACGCAAAGTAATTGCACTGGGTTTCAATCACCAGCCCGATGGTTTCGCCCTGGTGGATGTCGAGCACGCCACGCTCGATCAGGTAGGCGTTGACGGCCGTGTCGAACCAGCTGTAGTAGACGACGTTGTTGACGTGACCATACGCATCGTTGTCCATCCAGCGGGTGGCAATGGTGCGGAAAGCCCTGTAGGCGCTGCGCGGTTCGGGTTGGGGTTTGTTGGGGGGCGTGGGTTCCTGCATGGCCTGATTTTGCCAGCACAACCGCAGTGAATCGGGGTGTAACGCCCGGCAATGGACCCAGCAGCGTCAACTATGTGACGCACCCGTGAAAAAGACCGGATTTAGAGAATTTGTACCAAATTGTTGCGTTGCAGCAAAAAGTTCTTGCATGAACGCTTCGCATCCCTATAATTCAAACCATGCTGCGCTGCAACATAAACACGCCATCAGGCAGGTTTCGGGGCAGATAGTGAATTTTTTACCTCAACTCCTGGAGAAATGAACATGATGACCGTTGAACAAGTAGTCGCTTCCAACAAAGCCAACCTCGAAACCCTGTTTGGTCTGACCAGCAAGGCCTTTGAAGGCGTTGAAAAGATCGTTGAACTGAACCTGACCGCTTCCAAGGCTGCCCTGTCTGAAGCCAATGCCCACGCCCAGTCCCTGCTGAGCGTGAAGGATGCACAAGAACTGCTGGCTCTGCAATCCGGCCTGCTGCAGCCCCTGGCTGAGAAGACCGCTGCCTACAGCCGTCACCTGTACGACATCGCTACTTCCACCTCCGCCGAGTTCTCCAAGAACTTCGAAGGCCAGGCTGCTGACGCTCAGAAGAAGTTCATGGGCCTGGTTGACAGCGCTGCCAAGAACGCACCCGCTGGTTCCGAGTCTGCTGTTGCCATCATGAAGAGCTCGGTTTCCGCCGCCAACAATGCACTGGAATCCGTGCAAAAGGCCGTTAAACAAGCCACCGAAATGGCTGAAGCCAACTTCAACGCAGTGGCCGCTACCGCGACCAGCGCCACCAAGCAAGCTGCCAAGAAGCGTTAATTGAGGGTTATGGCGCACAAGAGACACCTTTTGGAGCGCCAACTCTAGCTGTCAAGGGAAAACCCTGACATAATAAATTTTACGGAAACACATGTGTTTCCACCGGTTGTCTCCTCGGGTCCTTTCGAAACCATCAGGTTCAGGGATCCCTTCAAGGCCTCGTTGCAAGACGAGGCCTTTTTTTTGTCCCTCGAGTTTCAGCGGGTCTTGGAAGCAATCGCTACCCGCAACTGCGGCAACACCTGCAACATGGCCTGGCGTCCCGCCTCGATGGAGCGCTTGCGGGCACCAAAGTCGGCACTGGAAACACCGAGCAGGGCCGGCCGAACCACCACATCGGCTTCTTTCAGCTCAAAGTAGTTGATGCTCTTGCTCATGATGGAAAAGGTTTGCAGCAGCACGTCCAGCGTTCCACCAGCGGCGTTGGCCTCGGGCGGGCTGGAGATGTCGACCGCGATCACCAGCTCCGCGCCCATTTGCCGCGCGGCCCGCACGGGCACCGGAGAAACCAGGCCGCCGTCCACATAGTCGCGGCCGGAAATGCGTACCGGATGGAAAACGGCCGGAACCGAGCTGGAGGCCCGCACGGCGGTTCCGGTATCACCCCGCTGAAAAAGCATGCTCTGGCCACTGTTCAGGTCGGTTGCAACAATGCCCAAAGGCAGAGGCATGTCCTCGATCAACCGAGCGCCAACCTGGCCATTGACATACCGGGCCAGCGCGTCACCCCGCAGCATCCCCCGGTTGAACAGGGGCAAGGTCCAATCGGTGATGGTGGCCTCTTCCATCGTCTCCGCGACGTGCTGGAGTTGTTTGCCATTCTTGCCACTGGCATAAATGGCCGCCACCAGACTGCCCGCCGAAGTGCCGGCGACCAGCACCGGGCGAATACCGGCCTCCTCCAGCACCTGGATCACCCCGACATGGGCAAAACCACGGGCGGCCCCGCCACCCAGGGCCAGCCCGATACGCGGAGGCGTCTTGGTCGTCACAACCGCGGGGGGCGGTGTGACGACCACCTCTGGAACCACTTCCTTGGGTGCGGAGACGCAACCAGTCAGAACCAAAGACACAACCAACAGTGACAAATATTGCATGAAAGTCTGAATCCCAGTACGGGAATTGAAATTTATTGAGAATGATTCGCGTTTGAATTATGATGAGGGCATTCACATCACCCACTTCGGTAGACCACCCATGATCAAGAAACACATCGCCATTGCCAGCCTGCTCTGCATCGCCAGCGGGACCGCACTTGCCCAAGACCAGGTTCTCAACATCTACTCCGCCCGGCACTACCCAACCGATGAAGCGCTCTATAGCAATTTCACCAAGGCAACGGGTATCAAGCTGAACCGGGTGGATGCAGATGACGCCGGGATTCTGGCGCGCCTGAAGGCCGAAGGCAGTGCATCGCCTGCCGACATTATCCTGTTGGTAGACGCCAGCCGCCTGTGGCGCGGTGAAGTCGAGGGCCTGTTCCAGCCCATTCGCTCCAAGGTGCTGGAAGACGCCATTCCCGAACAGTTGCGCGGCAAGCCAACGGCTACCGGAGAAACACCGTGGTTTGGCTTTTCAACACGGGCTCGCGTCATCGTATACGACAAGGCCCGTATCAAGAAAGAGGATGTGGACACCTACGAAGAACTGGGCGACCCCAAAAACAAGGGCAAGCTGTGCATCCGTTCCGGCTCACACCCCTACAACCTGTCCCTGTTCGGCGCGGTCACCGAGCACCTGGGAGCGCCCGCAGCCGAGCAATGGCTCAAGGGAATGGTGGACAACATGGCGCGGGCACCCAAGGGCGGTGACACCGACCAGATCAAGGCAGTCGCATCCGGCGAATGCGGGATAGCGGTGACCAACACCTATTACCTGGCCCGCCTGATGCGCTCCAGCGCACCCGAAGACCGCACGGTGGTGGAGCGCGTTGGCGTCGTGTTCCCGAACCAGGCCAGCTGGGGCACCCACGTCAATATCGCCGGAGGGGCCGTGGCGAAGAATGCCAAGAACCCAGGCAATGCCATCAAGTTCCTGGAGTACCTGGCTAGCGCGTCGGCACAGGACCATTTCGCCAACGGCAACAACGAGTGGCCCGTTTCCAAAGGGGTCAAGATCAACAATCCGGCCCTGCAGGCCATGACCGGTGGCAGCTTCAAGAGCGAAACCATTCCAATCAGCGTAGTCGGCATGAATCAGGTCAAGGTGCAACAAATGTTGGACCGCGTGGGCTTCAAATAGCCCCAGGCGCCTCGGCGCTTCCAACAAACAAGAAAGGGCCCGGTTCAGTGAACCGGGCCCTTTTCCTTTCTTACAGTGCGTACAACGCCGGCTCTTAGCCTGCGGTGGCTTCTTCCGGTTTGGACTTGCCTTTCTTCTCCGGCAACGGCTGGATATCCAACAGGACCTCGGTCTTGCTTTCGTCCTTGTCATCCAGGTCCACGGTCAAACGTCCGCCGTCGGTCAGGCGACCGAACAGCAATTCATCGGCCAGCGCACGGCGGATGGTGTCCTGGATCAGGCGCTGCATGGGGCGCGCGCCCATCAGTGGATCGAAACCCTTCTTGGCCAGGTGCTTGCGCAGCTTGTCGGTGAAGGTGACATCCACTTTCTTGTCGGCCAATTGGGTTTCCAGTTGCAACAGGAATTTGTCCACCACCCGCAGGATCACGTTTTCGTCCAGCGACTTGAAGCTCACCATGGCATCCAGACGATTGCGGAATTCCGGTGTAAACAGACGCTTGATGTCGGCGGCCTCATCGCCCGACTCACGCGGGTTGGTGAACCCAATGCTGGCCTTGTTCATGGTCTCGGCGCCCGCATTGGTGGTCATGATGATGATCACATTGCGGAAGTCGGCCTTGCGCCCGTTGTTATCCGTCAGCGTGCCGTGGTCCATGACCTGCAGCAATACATTGAAGATGGCCGGATGGGCTTTCTCGATTTCGTCGAGCAACAGCACACAATGCGGCTTCTTGGTAATGGCTTCGGTCAGCAGACCTCCTTGGTCAAAGCCCACGTACCCGGGAGGCGCGCCAATCAGACGGCTGACTGCATGCTGCTCCATGTACTCGCTCATGTCGAAGCGGATCAGGTCCACACCCATGATGTAGGCCAGTTGCTTGGCCGCTTCGGTCTTGCCAACGCCAGTGGGGCCGCTGAACAGGAAGGAGCCAATCGGCTTGTCGCCCTTGCCCAGGCCCGAACGAGCCATCTTGACGGCAGAAGCCAGCACATCCAGCGCCTTGTCCTGACCGAACACCACGTTCTTCAGATCGCGCTCCAGCGTCTTGAGCTTGCCGCGGTCATCGTTGGACACATTGGCCGGCGGGATGCGGGCGATCTTGGCCACGATCTCTTCGACCTCGGCCTTGCTGATGGTCTTCTTCCGCTTGCTCGGTGGCAGGATGCGCTGTGCTGCACCGGCTTCATCAATCACGTCAATAGCCTTGTCCGGCAAATGGCGGTCATTGATGTACTTGGCACTGAGTTCTGCGGCGGCTTGCAATGCAGCCACAGCGTACTTGACATTGTGGTGCTCTTCAAAACGGGACTTCAGCCCCTTGAGAATCTCCACAGTCTGCTCAACAGTCGGCTCCACCACGTCCACTTTCTGGAAGCGCCGGGACAGCGCGGCATCCTTCTCGAAGATGCCTCGGTACTCAGTAAATGTGGTTGCACCAATGCACTTGAGCTGGCCCGAGCTCAGGCCCGGCTTGAGCAGATTGGATGCATCCAAAGTGCCGCCCGACGCGGCACCCGCACCAATCAGGGTGTGGATTTCGTCAATGAACAAAACGGCATGGGGCTTGTCCTTGAGCGCTTTCAAAACGCCCTTGAGCCGCTGCTCAAAGTCGCCGCGGTACTTGGTTCCCGCCAACAAAGCGCCCATGTCCAGGGAGTAGACGGTTGCCTCAGCCAAGATCTCGGGCACATCGGACTGGGTGATGCGCCAGGCAAGGCCTTCCGCAATGGCGGTCTTACCCACGCCGGCTTCTCCCACCAGCAGCGGATTGTTCTTGCGGCGACGGCACAGGATCTGGATCACGCGCTCCACCTCATACTCGCGACCGATCAACGGATCAATCTTGCCGTCCTTGGCGAGCTGATTCAGATTGACGGTGAACTGCTCCAGGGGAGAAGCCTTTTCATTCTTCTCGCCGCTGGCACCTTCTTCGGTATCGGCCGGGCTTTCACTGGACTTGGCCGACTCCGGTGGGTCGCTCTTCTTGATGCCGTGCGCAATGAAATTCACCACATCGAGGCGTGTCACACCTTGTTGGTGCAAGTAGTAGACGGCGTGTGAATCCTTTTCACCAAAGATCGCAACCAGCACATTGGCACCGGTCACTTCCTTCTTGCCGCTGCCGGTGGATTGCACATGCATGATGGCGCGCTGGATCACCCGCTGGAAACCCAATGTGGGCTGCGTGTCCACATCATCGGTACCCGCCACCTGGGGCGTGTTGTCCTTGATGAAATTCGACAGCGACTTGCGCAAATCGTCAATATTGGCGGAACAAGCGCGCAGCACCTCGGCGGCGCTGGGGTTGTCCAACAACGCGAGCAAGAGATGTTCCACGGTGATGAACTCGTGGCGCTGCTGGCGTGCCTCGACAAACGCCATGTGCAGGCTAACTTCCAATTCTTGGGCAATCATGAGATTTCCTTTTGCCGTGCGTTGATATTTAACTGTAAACCGTTTACCGGCTCACCATGCGTTCAATTTGCTTTCACTCTACAAACCCACGGGTTCACAGATGCATTTCAACGGATGCCCCGCCTTGTGGGCCGCCTCCAGCACCTGATCCACCTTGGTTACTGCCACGTCTCTTGAATACACCCCACATACGCCTTTGCCATCCAGATGGATCTTCAACATGATCCGGGTCGCTGATTCAAGATCCTTGCCAAAAAACTCCTGGATAACCACCACTACAAACTCCATGGGTGTGTAGTCATCATTCAACATCACCACCTGGTACATCTGCGGCGGTTTAGTTCGCTGCGTCCGTCGCTCCAGAACAACGGAGTCGCCCTCCTCGCGGTCCGGCTGGCGTACTGGGGGTTCGGGTGGTTGAGACGGGTTATTTGTAGCCATGAAAACCATTCTATCGGTCACCTCAAAGGACTGCACCGCAAGAGTGAATTGGAGCCATAGTGCGCCGATTCAAGTCACGAAGCAAAAAAAATGCCGCCACGACCCTCGGAGGTCCTGGCGGCTTGCTTGCCAATACAGAAACAAGGCACCCGGTGCGGGTACCCCGTCTTGCATTTACATATTGTCAATCATGACCTGTCCGAATCCGGAGCAGCTGACCTGGGTAGCACCGTCCATCAGCCGGGCGAAGTCATAGGTCACTTTCTTGCTCTTGATGGACTTGGACATGGAAGCGATGATCAAATCAGCAGCCTCAAACCAGCCCATGTGGCGCAGCATCATTTCGGCGGACAGGATTTCGGAACCAGGGTTCACATAATCCTTGCCAGCGTACTTGGGTGCTGTGCCGTGGGTGGCTTCGAAGCAGGCCACGGAGTCAGACAGGTTGGCACCGGGCGCAATGCCGATACCACCGACCTGGGCGGCCAGGGCGTCGGAAACATAGTCACCGTTCAGGTTCAACGTGGCAATGACGCTGTACTCGGCGGGGCGCAACAGAATCTGCTGCAGGAAGGCGTCGGCGATGCTGTCCTTGACCACAATGTCCTTGCCGGACTTGGGGTTCTTGAACTTGCACCAAGGACCACCATCGATCAGTTCAGCACCGAATTCCTTTTGTGCCAGCGCATAAGCCCAATCACGGAAGCCACCTTCGGTGTACTTCATGATGTTGCCCTTGTGGACAATGGTCACGCTGGGCTTGTCGTTGTCAATCGCGTACTGGATGGCCTTGCGCACCAAGCGCTCGGTGCCTTCGCGCGACACAGGCTTGATGCCGATACCCGAAGTGTTGGGGAAACGGATCTTCTTCACGCCCATCTCGTCCTGCAGGAACTTGATCAGTTTCTTGGCCTTGTCGCTTTCGGCTTCGAACTCGATACCGGCATAAATGTCTTCCGAGTTTTCACGGAAGATCACCATGTTCGTCTTGTGGGGCTCCTTGACCGGGCTGGGCACGCCTTCAAAGTACTGGATGGGGCGCAGGCAGACATACAAGTCCAGCTCCTGGCGCAGGGCCACGTTCAGCGAGCGAATGCCACCGCCCACGGGCGTTGTCAACGGCCCCTTCACGGACACGACGTAATCACGCAGTGCATGCAGAGTCTCTTCGGGCAGCCAAACATCCGGGCCGTACACATTGGTGGATTTTTCGCCAGCGTAGACTTCCATCCAGTGGATCTTGCGCTTGCCGCTGTAGGCTTTTGCAACCGCCGCGTCGACCACTTTCAGCATCACGGGGGTGATGTCAAAACCTGTGCCATCGCCCTCGATAAATGGAATGATGGGCTGGTCAGGCACGTTCAAGGACATATCCGCATTGACGGTAATTTTCTGGCCTTCGGCTGGGACTTTGATGTGCTGGTACATGGAAAAGTGGTCTCCGTTGAGTATTGGGATCGCAATTACCTGAGAAGTTGTGCTTCTAAAAGTGCATAAATTCTATTCCTAAAAAATTACTTGATTCTGTCAAGCGATAAGATATCGCCTGCTATCCGTTCACTCAATGTGCCATGCAGCGGAACCTGCAGAGGCTATCGTGAGCCTATTTAGGAAACTCAGATGAAAAAATTAGCCGCCGCTTTGTTTGTGGGCCTTGCGTCCCTTGGTGCGTTTGCCCAGGTGGCCACTCCTGCTTCCCCCGTGGCACCTGTAGCCGCACCAACGACTGCGGTTGCAGTTACTTCAGCCAACCAAATCAAAAAGAAAAAGACCAAGGCCCACAAGGCCAAGAAGGCAGGTCACAGGGCCAAAAAGGCTGCCCGGAAATAGTTGACAACCTGCTTGTCCAATGCCCGCACTTGCGGGCATTTTCAATTGCTGATTCACAATCACGTCATGAAATATTTCGCATCCGCACTGCTGGCTACTCTGCTGTTGGGGCATGCCACCGTCATGGCACAGGATGTGCCACAGACCCAATTACAGCGAACCCGGCTCACTGCCGGCATTCACCAGATCGACGCGCAGGTTGCGGTCACAACGCAAGAGCACGCCACGGGTCTGATGCACCGCAAGGACATGCCGTCACAGGAGGGCATGCTGTTTGTGTTCGACAACCCCAGCCGACTATGCTTCTGGATGAAAAACACGCTGATCCCACTAACGGCCGCCTTCATCGACGATGAGGGCACCATCGTCAATCTGGAAGACATGAAGCCCCTGTCTTTGGAATCCCACTGCTCCACCAAGCCCGTGCGCTATGTGCTGGAGATGAACAAAGGCTGGTTTGCCAAAAAGGGGCTCAAGGCCGGCAGCCGACTCTCCGGCGGACCCTTCAAGCCATAAAAAAAACCGACCCTTGGGCCGGTTTTCTTCAGGCGCCGATTCGCTTCAAGCGAAGTTGGCTTCGGCAAAGCTCCAGTTCACCAGCTTGTCGAAGTAGGTCTCAACAAACTTCTGGCGCAGGTTGCGATAGTCGATGTAGTAGGCGTGCTCCCACACATCCACCGTCAACAGCGCCTTATCGGCGGTGGTCAAGGGTGTTCCGGCAGCGCCCATGTTCACGATGTCCACCGAGCCGTCAGGCTTCTTCACCAGCCAGGTCCAGCCGGAGCCGAAGTTGCCCACGGCGGACTTGACAAAGGCTTCCTTGAACGCGGCGTAGCTGCCCCATTTTGCGTTGATGGCGGTTGCCAATGCGCCGGACGGTTCACCACCGCCAGCAGGCTTCATGCAGTTCCAGAAGAAGGTGTGGTTCCAGATCTGGGCCGAGTTGTTGTAAATGCCGCCGCTGGACTTCTTGACGATTTCTTCGAGCGACATGCTCTCAAACTCGGTGCCCTTTTGCAGGTTGTTCAGGTTGACCACATAGGCGTTGTGGTGCTTGCCATGGTGAAACTCCAACGTCTCTTTGGAGTAGGCGGGTGCCAGAGCATCGATCGCGTAGGGCAATGCGGGCAGGGTATGTTCCATGGAATCCTCTCGTTTGGTTTGCAAATGAAACCGATTGTAGGAACGAATTGATTTTTTAGCTGGCGACGGTCAAGTCAACCGCGCCGTCCGTAAGGGTTGCACGCACGGCCTGCCCAGCATGGGTCTGTGTGACGCTGGTCAGGGTGCTGCCGTTTTCCAGCGTCAACCAGGCGTATCCACGCTTGAGCACCAAAGTGGGGTCCAGAAGCCCCAGGCGTACTTCGGCCCTGTGGTGGCGGTCCGTTGCCCGTTGCAGGGCACGGCGCAGCGCCGGCAGCACGTCCTGCCCCGCACGATCCAGAGCCATGCGGCGCGACTGCAAAGACAGATGCGCGCTGTGCTGCAAACGCTGCTGGACGGACGCCAGCAGCATGTGCTGTCGATGTGCCAGCGACGATGGTCGACCCAGGCGAGAGGCCGCCAAATCCAGGCGCTGCGACTGGCGATCCACGTGGCGCAGCACCGCATCCTGCAAACGGGTCTCCAGGGTTTGCACGGCAGCCAGCCAGGCATCGGTGGGATGCGCGGCGAGTTCGGCCGCTGCCGTGGGCGTTGGGGCACGCACGTCGGCCACAAAGTCGGCAATCGTGAAATCGGTCTCGTGCCCGACGCCGCAAACCACAGGAACCGGGCTGCGGGCAATGGTGCGGGCCAGTTGCTCATCGTTGAAGGCCCACAGGTCCTCCATGGCGCCGCCACCGCGCACCAGCAGAATCAGGTCAACCGGGACAACAGGGGCTACGCCTGCACCATCGTGCAGGGCGTACAGGCCATTCAGCGCCTGCATCAGTTCCCGTGGCGCGCCCTCCCCCTGCACCGCGGCTGGCGCCACGACGACCGGGATGTGCGGAACCCGGCGCTGCAGGGCAGTGACCACGTCATGCAGTGCAGCGGCACCCAAGGATGTGACCACGCCGATGCCGCGCGGCATGACAGGTAGCGGCCGCTTGCGGGTACTGTCAAATAGTCCTTCCTGTTCCAACTTGGCCTTGAGCTTGAAAAACTGCTCGAACAGTGTGCCCTGCCCGGCGGGGCGCATGCTCTCCACCACCAGTTGCAGTTCTCCGCGCTGCTCATACACACCCAGGCGGCCGCGCACCTCGACCCGGTCACCATCGCGCGGATTGAAGTCCAGCAAGCTGGCCGCGCGGCGGAACATCGCGCAGCGCATCTGGCCGGACTCGTCCTTCAGCGAGAAGTAGCAGTGACCACTGGCAGCACGGGTAAAGCCGCTGATATCTCCACCCACGGTCACGGGGTTGAAGCGTGCATCCAGTGCATCGGCAATGGCGCGGCACAGCGCGCCGACCTGCCAGACACGCGGCGCATAGCCCGATTTCTCGTTATAAGTGGTTGATTCCATTGGAATTTCTACTGCTGCTTTTGTCATCAAACTGTCAAAACCCTACGTGGATGCGGCCTCACACCCACACTCAGTCAAGTTCTGCACAAACTTATCCACAAGTTCTGTGGGCGGACAGTTCATGCACCTGCGCCATAATCGCGATGCATTTCATCCGTACGGAGTGACCTCTTTGTTTTCCATCATACAAGCCGCTGGCTGGCCAATCTGGCCCCTTATCGCATGCTCCGTCCTGGCACTGGCCATTGTCATTGACCGCTTTATCAGTCTCAAGACCGCCAAAGTGGCTCCGCCACGGCTGCTCGATGAAGTTCTGAGCGTGACGCGCACCGCCATACCCGGCCCGGACGTGGTGACCCAACTGGAGCAGAACTCGGCTCTGGGCGAAGTACTGGCCAGCGGGCTGCGTGCGATCAATGCCGACCCCCGCTGCACCGAGGATGACCTGCGCGCCCACATGGAGAGTACCGGCCGCATCGTCGCGCAGCGTCTGGAACAACGCCTGAGCGCATTGGGCACGATTGCCTCGGCGGCTCCGCTCATGGGGCTATTCGGCACTGTGGTCGGCATGATTGAAATCTTCGGCTCGCAAGCTCCGGGTGGCGCCACCGGCGGCAACCCGGCACAACTGGCGCACGGCATTTCCATTGCGCTGTACAACACCGCCTTTGGCCTGATCGTGGCCATTCCCTCGCTGATCTTCTGGCGCTACTTCCGTGGGCAGGTGGATGCCTACCTGCTGACGCTGGAACTCTCTGCCGAGCATCTGGCCCGCCACCTCAAAGTGTTCCGCAAGTAGGACGGCCATGAATTTTCGCCCCCGCAAAACGGACGAACCCGAGATCAACCTGATCCCGTTCATTGACGTCCTGCTGGTGGTCCTGATCTTCCTGATGCTGTCCACCACCTACAGCAAGTTCACGGAAATGCAACTCAAGCTGCCGGTTGCCGACACCGATGCCCAGCGCGACTACGCCAAGGAGCTCATCGTTGCCATCAGCGCCGATGGTGCCTACAGCGTCAACCGCTCTCCCGTGGCAGGACGCAGCCTGGAGAGCATCGCCCTGGCCATGACGGAAGGCGCCAAGGCAGGCAAAGACACGGTTGTCATCATCAGTGCCGATGCCAGTGCCAAGCACCAATCGGTCGTCACGGTGATGGAAGCAGCCCGGCGATCCGGCCTGAACCAGATCACCTTCGCCACGCAGTCCTCCGCGCAGGCGGGGGGCCGATAGCCCATGCCGGCTACCGGGCGGCAGGGGCTACACAGCGCCCTGTTGAACGCCTGGACCGGACGCGGCCCCCTGGCCACACTGCTGTGGCCGGTTTCCTGGTTGTATCGCCTCCTGTTTGGTACACGGCGCCTGCTGTATGCCGCGGGGCTGCTGAAAATCCAACGTGTCCCGGTGCCGGTCATCGTCGTCGGCAATGTAATCGCCGGCGGAGCGGGCAAGACCCCCACCACCATTGCACTGGTTGGGCATCTGCGCGAGCGCGGCTTGCAGGTCGGAGTGATCTCGCGCGGCTATGGCCGCACCACCTCAGGCAGTGTCGAGGTTCTGGCCGATTCACGCCCCCAGGCGGTTGGCGATGAACCCCTGCTGATCCACCGCACGACACATGCACCGGTCTGGGTGGGTGACACCCGCCTTGCGGCCGCAACCGACCTGCTGACGCGCCACCCGCAAACCCAGGTGCTGGTCTGCGACGACGGCCTGCAGCACTATGCGTTGTACCGGGATCTGGAAGTCTGCGTCTTTGACGACCGCGGCATTGGCAACGGTTGGCTGCTGCCTGCCGGGCCGCTGCGCGAGCCCTGGCCGCGCCGGACGCTCAGTCAAGCGGGACAGCGCAAGGATCGCTTACTGGTGCTGCACACCGGCGGCCAGCGCGCCTTTGCCGGTCATACCGCGCAGCGCAGCCTGGCGCCGTATGCGGTGCGCCGTGATGGCACCCATGTTCCGCTGGACACGCTGCGTGCACCAGGCGTAAAGCCCCTGCTGGCATTGGCCGGCATTGCGCGGCCAGAGTCATTTTTCGGCATGCTGCGCGCGCTCCAGCTGCCGCTGGCGCACACCATCCCCCTCCCAGATCACTATGATTTTGATAGCTTAAAACACAGTAGCCACGAGGGCTACACCGTGATTTGCACCGAAAAGGATGCCGCCAAGCTGTGGCAGCAGGCACCCGATGCGCTGGCTATTCCCTTGGTGTTTGCACCCGAGCCCGCATTTTTCGCGGCGCTGGACGACGCCCTCTCGCAGGCGCTGACGGCACGGCTATCATCTGGGCATGGACACCAGACTTCTTGAACTCATCGTTTGCCCTGTGACCAAGGGCCCCCTGGAATACGACCGCGAAAAGCAGGAATTGATTTCCCGCTCAGCGCGCTTGGCCTATCCCGTGCGCGACGGCATTCCGGTGCTACTGGAAAACGAGGCCCGGACCCTGACCGACGCCGAACTCGGCCTGTAGAGTGCCCATGGACTACACGGTCCTGATCCCGGCACGATTGGCCTCCAGCCGCCTGCCCAACAAACCGCTGGCCGACATTGGCGGCGTGCCCATGGTGGTGCGCGTGGCCCAACGTGTGCGCTCGGGCCTGCCGGCGTCCACCCGCATTGTGGTTGCGGCTGACAGCCCGTCCATCCTGGCCGCCTGCCAACAGTATGGGATTGAAGCCGTGCTGACCCGCGAAGACCACCCATCCGGCAGCGACCGCCTGGCCGAAGCCTGCGAGTTGCTGGCCCTTGGTGACGACGCCATCGTGGTCAATGTGCAGGGCGACGAACCCCTGATCGACCCCGCGCTGGTTCGGGCCGTGGCCGACACGTTGCGAACCAACCCGGACGCCAGCATGGGCACCGCAGCGCACCCCATCGACAGCATCCAGGACTTTGCCAATCCCAATGTGGTCAAGGTCGTGCACGACGCCCGGGGCCTGGCCCTGTATTTCAGCCGTGCACCCATCGCCTGGTGGCGTGACGGCTTTGCCCAGGGCCTGCGCACGCTGCCACAGCCGGCGCCGCTACGCCACATCGGCATCTATTCCTACCGCGTTGGCTTCCTGCGCCAATTCCCCCTGCTGGAACAGGCCCCGATGGAGATCACCGAGGCGCTGGAGCAATTGCGCGCCATGTGGCACGGCCACCGCATTGCGGTGCATGTGACGGACCATGCACCCGGTCCCGGAGTGGACACCCCAGAAGACCTGGAGCGCGTGCGCGCGCTATTTCTTGCCCAAGGCGCTGCGTCTGTAAGTTAGCAGCCGGGTGGTCCATGCTATTCTCGGGTAGTAATCGCGTATCGTGAGGCGTCCCAAGGCGCCGATTGTCGCGCTGAGGGTTCTAGTTCTATCCGAGGGTATCCATGAGACTGATTTTGTTGGGCGCACCAGGTGCGGGCAAAGGCACACAAGCCACGTTCATCTGCCAGAAATACGGCATTCCGCAGATTTCCACCGGCGACATGCTGCGCGCGGCCGTCAAGGCCGGCACGCCTCTGGGCCAGCAGGCCGATGCCATCATGAAATCCGGTGGCTTGGTCAGCGACGATCTGATCATCAACCTCGTCAAGGAACGCATCGCCCAGCCCGATTGCGCCCAAGGCTTTCTCTTCGACGGTTTCCCGCGCACAATCCCCCAGGCCGACGCCATGAAGGCCGCCGGCGTGAAGCTGGACTATGTGCTGGAAATTGATGTGCCGTTTGATGCCATCATCGAACGCATGAGCGGCCGCCGCTCACACCCCGCATCGGGCCGCACCTACCACGTCAAGTTCAATCCACCCAAGGTGGAAGGCAAGGACGATGTGACCCGCGAACCGCTGGTGCAGCGCCCCGATGACCAGGAAGAAACCGTCAAGAAGCGCCTGGACGTCTACAGCGCCCAGACCCGCCCCCTGGTGGACTACTACAGCAGTTGGGCCAAGGCCGAGCCAGCAGCGGCTCCCAAATACCGCGCCATCAGCGGCACGGGCGATGTGGAGGTGATCAAGAACCGGGCGTTTGAGGCATTGGGGAGCTGAATCTCCGCGTCCCTGACGCCTCCCACCAAATGGGCCGCACATGCGGCCTTTTTTATTGCTCAGTGGCGAGCGCCTACTCGGCCATCATCTCCAGCATCAGCGCGATGCGGGCCTTGACCGGGGGCAACCCTTCTGAGTGCGCCAATCCGCCATTGGCAGCACCGGGAACCACGACGCCCTGCGCACAACGCGTGGCGCGCACGATGCGCACACCCTGGGCCTGCGCCTCCAGCAGGCCACGCTCCAGATCCTGGTGAATGGTGCCGTTGCCCGTGCCGGCCACCACGATACCTCGCACCGATTGCGCTCCAATCGCAGGCGCGGCACACAGGGCTCGCACAATGGCGCCGCTGGCGCCAACATAGTTCATGACAATTTCCACTCGCGGCCAATCGACCGCAGCCCACCGCTGCCAGTCCATTCGCGCACCCGTATCGGCGCCTGTGGGGCATGCATGCAGCCACCGCACCACGCCCTCCTCCACATAGCCCAAGGGGCCTGCATCACCGGAATCAAAGGCGTTGAGCCGGTAGGTGTGAACCTTTTGGACGTCGCGCGCGCAATGGACCAATCCCGCGCAAACGGCGAGCACACCGCAGGCCTGCGCGGACTGGGCAACCGCCACCGCATCCAGCACGTTCTGCGGACCATCAGGCACCAGGGAAGAAGCTGGACGCATCGCGCAAGTCAGCACCACGGGCTTCGCCTGCAAATCCACTGGGAGAACACGGGACAGGAAGTAGGCCGTCTCCTCCAGCGTATCGGTGCCATGGGTGATCACGACCGCAGCAACATCCGGCTTGGCCAAATGGTGCTCCACCCGTTGCGCCAGCGCCGACCACTGTGACCACCCCATATCCTTGCTATCCACCTGTGCCACCTGCTCGAACACCGGCGCCCACCCCCCCAGAGCGGCTTGCAGCGGCGCTATGGCATCCAGCAACTGCGCCACACCCACCTGCGCCGCCCGGTAACCGACGTTATCGGACGCGCTTGCAGCAGTGCCGGCAATCGTGCCCCCCGTGCCCAGGAATGCCACTTTTTTCAACATATTTCTGCTTCCCACTTGCAATCAAAATAAAACTGGTTAAAAATACAGTCACTGGATGCCGAAACAGTGTGTATAGACCAACAGCCAACCGGCCCAGAACCAAGGAGTCAGCATGCTTGAAAGTCCTAAACTCACCGCACGGCAACAACAGATTCTGGACCTGATCCAAAGCGCCATCGCGCGCACCGGTGCCCCCCCTACCCGCGCCGAAATTGCCAACGAGCTCGGTTTCAAGTCCGCCAACGCCGCCGAAGAGCACCTGCAGGCCCTGGCCCGCAAGGGTGTCATCGAGTTGGTCAGCGGCACCTCGCGCGGCATCCGCCTCAAGAGTGACACGTTGCGCTCCATCCACGAGTCCCGCATCAAGCAATTCTCGCTGCCACTGCCCGGCCTGGCCCAGCTGGCACTTCCGCTGATTGGCCGAGTGGCGGCCGGCTCGCCCATTCTCGCGCAGGAACATGTGGACCAGACCTACTACGTGGAAAACAGCCTGTTCCAGCGCCAGCCCGATTACCTGCTGAAGGTGCGCGGCATGTCCATGCGCGATGCCGGCATCATGGACGGCGACCTGCTGGCCGTGCAGGCAACCAAAGACGCCAAGAACGGCCAGATCATCGTTGCCCGCCTGGGTGATGAGGTCACCGTCAAGCGTTTCCGTCGCAACAAGAACCTCATCGAACTGCACCCCGAGAATCCCGACTACCAGACCATTGTGGTCGAGCCCGGCGAACCGTTCGAAATCGAGGGCCTGGCTGTCGGCCTGATCCGCAACACCATGCTCATGTAATCCCCCACGGAAACACCACCGATATGAACATCGCTCTCATTGCCCAATCCGGCGTTTTCGAACCACTGCACAACCTGGTCCGTCGGTGGGTGGCCCATCGTGCGTCGGCTCGCCGGACGGCACCTGCTTCTCCCTGCGGCGAGCACCCTGACGCTCCTAAATCAGTAGCATCTTGCGCAGTATCCACGAGGGCTACAGCCCCAAATTCCACTGCATCCATGCCGCTACGGGTGGTCCGCGTTATGGAAGCCGGCCAGGCCCGAGCCAGCAGCGGCCGCATGGTGATTTCCGGACGCATGGCCGACGTGTGTGCCGAACTGGATCGCCTGGCGGCCCGCGAAGCAGCCTTGTCTTGAGCAAGCCTGGTGCGTTGGGGGCTACTGCCCCAACGGAATCGACCTGCCAAAGCAAATGAGCAGGCCCGACAAGGCACAATTGCATCCATGAATATTGTGATTTTGGATGACTATCAAGACGCCGTGCGCAAGCTGGAATGCGCGGCCAAGTTGGAGAACTACGAAGCCAAGGTGTACACCAACACCGTCAAGGGCTTGGGGCAGCTCGCAGTGCGCCTCAAAGACGCCGATGTCATTGTCCTGATCCGCGAACGGACCCACATCAACCGCCAATTGATTGAAAAACTGCCCAAGCTGAAGATGATTTCGCAGACCGGGCGCGTGGGACAACACCTGGACGTGCAAGCGTGCACCGAGCGCGGCATCGCCGTGGCAGAAGGCATGGGCTCCGGCGTGGCACCGGCGGAATTGACATGGGCGCTGATCCTGGCTGCCATGCGCCGGCTACCGCAGTACATCGGCAACCTGAAGCACGGTGCCTGGCAGCAGAGCGGCCTCAAGGCCGGCTCCATGCCGCCCAACTTTGGCATTGGCAGCGAATTGAACGGAAAATTTCTTGGCATTTGGGGCTACGGAAAAATCGGCCGCATGGTGGCCGGCTATGGCCGAGCCTTCGGGATGCATGTCGTCATCTGGGGCAGTGAAAGCTCCCTGGAGCAGGCCCGCCAGGATGGATATGCAACCGCCAGCAGCCGGGAGAGCTTCTTCGAACAAAGCGACGTGGTGTCACTGCACCTGCGACTCAGTGACACTACCCACCACATGATCGACCAGGCGGATTTGGCGCGCATGAAGCCCACGTCTCTGCTGGTCAACACCTCGCGCGCCGAACTGATCGAAACCAACACCCTGATCAGCGCCCTCAACCGGGGACGCCCCGGCATGGCGGCGGTGGATGTGTTCGAAACCGAACCTATCCTGCAAGGCCACGCACTGCTGCGCCTGGAGAACTGCATCTGCACACCGCACATTGGCTACGTGGAGCAGAACAACTACGAACAGCTCTTTGGAGCGGCCTTTGACAATGTGACGAATTTCATCAAAGGCACCCCAACCAACATCGTCAACCCCGGCGCCCTGCAAGTCCGGCGCTAAGCCCTCACTCGGGCTTGCGGGTTGGGGGCTTGAAGGGTGCCAGATCGGCCGCGTCGAAATCGATCAAATTGCCCGGTGGAGGTTCTGACAGGTCCAGATCCACATCGAGCGGTTCGGCAGCCTGCTTGCCGGGAGCGATGGGTAGCGTCCTGCCGTCCTGCCAATCGGAACCACCCATCGACAGGCTGGGTGGGGCCTCAGGGGCCATTCCGCGGGCCGCACTAAAGGGTTGCAGACCGGTATCCGAGTCCGAAGCCATGCGCTGTGCGATGCTATGCAGCATCAACAGATCCCGAAAGGCTTCCAGCTCGAATCCCTGCCGCGGGTCTTCCCCATGTGTGCGGACCATGCACGCTTCCATGTAATCGACTGCTTCCTGGGAAGGCCATCGTGCACAGATCGTCTCACAGACGTCGGGATAGGCCTCCAGCCCTTCCCGTGCCTGGTTGAATTCGGCATACGGCGGAACACGACCGGAAAACAGCGCGTTGAAGTCCGCCCGGTACTGGTCGTACTCGACCTTACGGCCCAGTGTGTGGAGCACTTTCAACAGGTCCAGGTACACCAGGGGATTGGAATCTGCGCTGCGTTCGATGCTGTCTTTCAGCATGCCAATGGCCTCTTCATGCTGCCCCAGGGTCATGAAGAACTCCGCCTGTTGGCGCACGTCCAACATTTCCTGCGTATTCAATGCCCGCAAGCTGGCGGTCATGCTGTGCGCGAAATCCGCATGGCCTGACGCACGCGATGGCGGCGTGCTGGCCGGGGCGGACTGGGTAGGAGCGCTCTTGGACGGGTCCGACACAGAAGGCGACGACACAGGATCAGGCGCATCGAGATGAATATCGATGTCCACATCAGTGAGGGCGGCCGCACGGTTGTCGGTGCCAGACTCCGATGGCAGCGTGTTGGGGGCATCTGCAGACCGGGCAGGCACCGGGGTTTCCCCAGACTGATCGGCAGCCGCATCGTCCGTCCATTGCTGTGCGACGGAGTCCCCCTCGTTGCGCCACCACGGGGCCGCCGACTGACCGGCCTGCCGCATACGGAGCCATGCATACGCAACAGCCGCACTGCAGGCCAGCAGCACAGCAACCAGGCCATACACCAGGGGGTTGAAATACCGTTCGGATTCGGCCTTGTCCAGACGACCAGTAAGTTCCTGCAGGGTCTGTCGGTTCTTGGCAGTGATCGCCTGCAGGCCCTTGAGATCGGTCTCCATCGCCTGCCGGCGAGTGTCGGCACTCAAAATATCCTGAGGGCTCGCATTGAGAGCGCGCCACAAGGCAACCGCTTCAGCTCGTTTTTGCAAGTCCTCACCGTCGCCGACATGCATCTCGTTGCTCAGCTTCAACGTCGGATCGCGATCAATCGTCAAGTCCAGGGGGGCCAGCTTCAAGTGCGCGCGTCGCGGCGCAAGGGGCTTGGGAGGCGGTGCAGGCGCTGTCACTGCCACAGGAGGTCGCTCCGACCGGACAGGGGCAGGCTTTTTCGCGGGCTTTGACCGCTCCAATCCGGCATCAGGGTCTGCTGGCGCGGGAGGCAGCGCGGGCAAGGCAACCGGTGCCACCAAACGGGGCGGCTCCTTGCGTTCCGTCGTTGGCCGAGTCACCTCACTGGTCACATCGGCCAGCAGTACATAGCGGCGGGTGGTTTTGTGCTGGCAACCCGAACGCAGGTAGACCGTAACCACTGGTTCATCGACACGCGTATCCGCACTGACATGCACATTGCCCGATAGCGACACCGGGGAAAAATCACTGCTGACCGACACACGGCTCGCATCCTGTTGCGTATCGCCATAGAAAACATCTGCCTCAAAGCACAGCGCAGACGCACCCTCCTCCGGCTCCGCACGGATCGGGACCGTCAACTTGAGAGACTGGCCAACCAGCACCGCACCGCGGGCTCGCCCCAGGGTCAAGGCAGGGCTGTTGACCGCGGCGCATAACACCGCGACTCCCAACATCGCAAATTTATATTTTCTATAAAGGATCATGTACGAAGTTGATTTTCGCATAAGCAACACAAATCGCAGGCCGACAGAGTCGTTGCGCCCCCACGCAATGGCATGCCGCCGCCCCTTCAGTCTGTATGCACCATTCGCGCCAACCCACTTTCCGTGTACGTCAACACCAGACACGCAGGCGACAAATACGCGCCCATGCAATCACCCTGCAGGTCACAATAGTGTCGTCAAATTTGACACATGCAGTCACTCAAAAGACAAGCTATGGACGAACCTATCCTTACCATTGATGAACGTTCAGCGATCAATACCGGTCGCTGGTTTTCATCCCTGTCCCCTTCGCTCAAACACGACATCCTGCGATGTGCCTACGTCAAACGTTTCAAAGACGGCGATCTGATCACTGCCCGCGGGGAACCGCCGGAAGAGTGGATTGCCTGCGCCAAGGGCGCGGTGCGCGTGAGTTCAACCTCGATCTCGGGGAAGCAGATTACGCTGACCTACGTGGAGCCGGGTATCTGGTTTGGGGATGTGTCGATCTTCGACGGGGATCGGCGCACGCACGATGCCTACGCCCATGGCGAGACGACTATTCTGTGCGTCGCCAAGGCGGACTTCAAGAAGATACTGGCTCAGCACTTCGAGTTGTACGAAGCCTTGTTGCGCCTGCATGCCCGGCGCATACGGCAACTCTACGGCTTGGTGGAAGACCTCAACACCCTGCCCCTGCGTGCACGCCTGGCCAAACAGCTCCTGCACCTGGTGCGCAGTTACGGCGTGCCGTCGCTCAGCGAAGCGTCCGAGGTGCGCATCGGCCTGCAGTTGGCACAGGAGGAGCTGGCGCAACTGCTGGGTGCTTCGCGCCAGCGCGTCAACCAGGAACTGAAGTCTATGGAGCGCGAGGGGGCCATCCGTATCGAACAGGGTGGCCTGGTGATACGCGACCGCGATGCACTGATGCACATCATTGATGCAGACAACTGAATCTTCCCACTTTCGCAACCTAGTCACCCAAAATCCATGAGTCAATTCGACCACTTCGTTGGCACGCGCCCCGTCTCCGAACAACACGCCTTTGATGTAAACGTACTGAGCGCCTGGCTGGAAAAGAATCTTCCGGGATTTGCCGGCCCGCTCAGCGTGGAGATGTTCAAGGGGGGGCAGTCGAACCCCACCTACAAGCTCATCACACCCGGCAAGAGCTATGTGATGCGCGCCAAACCGGGGCCGGTTGCCAAACTGCTGCCCTCAGCCCATGCTGTGGAGCGTGAATACGCTGTCATGCACGGCCTGCAAGACACCGACGTACCTGTGCCGCACATGCATTGCCTGTGCGAGGACGAGTCCGTCATTGGCCGTGCCTTTTACATCATGGAGTTCATGCAGGGCCGCGTTCTGTGGGACCAGTCGCTGCCAGGCATGGACCGCGCGCAACGGGGCGCCATCTACAACGAGATGAACCGCGTCATTGCGGCGCTGCACAAGGTGGATTTCGCGGCACGGGGACTGCAGAACTATGGCAAACCCGGCAACTACTTCGAGCGCCAGATTGGCCGCTGGAGCAAGCAGTACGTCGCCTCCATCACCCAGCCCATTCCCGAAATGGACCAGTTGATGGAATGGTTGCCCAAGAACATTCCTGCCATGGCCCGCAATGACAGCATGGTCAGCATCGTGCACGGCGACTACCGGCTCGACAACCTGATGTTCGACGCCGAGCAGGCCAAGGTGATAGCGGTGCTGGACTGGGAGCTGTCCACACTGGGCCATCCACTGGCCGACTTCAGCTACCACTGCATGGCGTGGAACATCCCGCCGGGGTCATTCCGCGGCATAGCCGGTCTGGATCTAGCGGACCTGGGTATCCCGGGCCAGGACGAGTACATCCGCATGTACTGCGAACGCACCGGCTTGGTCACCCCCGAGCAACTCAAGACCGACTGGAACTTTTACATGGCCTACAACATGTTCCGCATCGCCGCGATTTTGCAGGGCATTGCCAAGCGCGTCGAGACGGGCACGGCATCCAGCGCCCAGGCGGTCAGTTCAGCGGCTGGTGCCAGACCGTTGGCGCAAATGGCCTGGAAATTCGCCTGCGCTCAAGCATAAGAACTCCTTCCCTATTTTTTGGCACACCTCAACTGGAGATCCCATGGACTTTGACTATTCCCCGAAAACAAAAGAACTGCAGGCGCGCCTTACGCAGTTCATGGATGACTACATCTACCCTTCCGAAGGTGCCTACCACGCCGAGATTGCTGCCAACACGGCAGCCGGCAAGCGCTGGACCCCGCTGAAAACCATTGAAGACCTTAAGCCCAAGGCCCAAGCTGCCGGCTTGTGGAACCTGTTTCTGCCGGTCGATAGTGCCCAGGCGTCGGGTTATGACGGTGCCGGCTTGACCAATCAGGAATACGCTCCGCTGGCCGAAATCATGGGCCGCGTGATGTGGTCCAGCGAGGTATTCAACTGCTCGGCACCCGACACCGGCAACATGGAAACCATCGCCCGCTACGGCTCCGAGGAAAACAAGGCCCGCTGGCTCAAACCCCTGCTGGAAGGCAAGATCCGCTCTGCCTTCGCCATGACGGAACCCCAGGTGGCGTCCAGCGATGCGACAAATATCGAGACCCGTATTGAGCGCCAAGGCGATGAATATGTCATCAACGGTCGCAAGTGGTGGACCTCCGGTGCCGGCGACCCGCGCTGCGCCGTGTTCATCACCATGGGAAAGACCGATCCGGAAGCGGCTCGCCACTCACAGCAGAGCATGGTGCTGGTACCAGCCAACACCCCTGGCATCAAGATCGTGCGCCCTCTGAACGTGTTTGGCTACGACGATGCCCCCCACGGCCACATGGAAGTTGCGTTCGAAAACGTGCGCGTACCCGTCAGCAATATTCTGCTGGGTGAAGGGCGCGGATTCGAGATCGCCCAGGGTCGCCTTGGCCCCGGTCGCATCCACCACTGCATGCGCCTGATCGGCCTGGCCGAACGCGCACTGGAATTGATGTGCAAACGCGCCTCCCTGCGCGTAGCATTTGGCAAGCCGATTGCCGCACAGACCGTGACCCAGGAACGCATTGCCGAGGCCCGTTGCAAGATCGACATGGCCCGTCTGCTGACCCTGAAGGCCGCCTGGATGATGGACGTGGCTGGCAACAAGTTTGCCCGCAATGAAATCGCCATGATCAAGGTGGTGGCCCCAAAGATGGCATGCGACGTCATCGACTGGGCAATCCAGGTGCACGGCGGCGCCGGCATGTGCGACGATTTCCCGCTCGCCTATGCCTACACCAATGCGCGCACCCTGCGCTTTGCAGACGGCCCGGATGAAGTGCACCGCAACGCCATTGCCAAGTGGGAACTGGGCAAATACAACCCCAAGCCCAAGGCTGCGTAAGGCATCCGGTACCATGAAAAACGGCGCCTTAGGCGCCGTTTTTTTGTCCCCTCACCAGGGGGCATGACTCAGCCCCGACCATAGTTCGTTGAGGTCGGCAAACCGCCATTTGGCCGGATCCTCCCGACTGACGATTTTTTCGGTCGCGTGGGCATGCGACAAGTCAACCAGTTCCGGGACGATGCGCATATTGGATTTGGTGGAAAAAAACACCTTCACCACGGGCATGGTCAACGATTTTCCAGTTTGTTCCACCACCACACCCAATCGCCCAGAGGTCAGCTTGACCAAGGAGCCAATGGGATAAATTCCCAGGCTCTTCACAAAAGCCTGAAACACCTTGGCATCAAAATGGCCCTTGGCCCATTCAGCCATCTTGCGCAAAGATTCGGCAGGGTCCCAACCCAGTTTGTACGGACGGTTGGATGTGATGGCATCGTACACATCACAGACCGCGCCCATCTTGGCAAACAAGCTGATCTCTTCGTCCTTCAAACCCTTCGGATAGCCCGATCCATCGGTTTTCTCGTGGTGGTGCAGGCACACATCCAGCACCATGGGGTGAACGTCGCGGCCGGTCAACAGCATGCGATGTCCTTCGACCGGATGGGTCTTGATGATGTTGAACTCGGCCTCGGTCAATTTGCCCGGCTTGTTCAGAACCTCCATGGGCATCAACGCCTTGCCTAGGTCATGCATCAGGCCTGCCATCCCGGCCAGGCGCGTCTGCTCCTCGTCCAGGCCCAGCTGTTTTGCGAGGCTGACCATCATGGCGCACACGGCCACCGAGTGCATGTAGGTGTAGTCGTCAACCGTCTTCAGGCGGGCCAGACTGATCAATGCACCGGGGTTGCGCGCGACGGAGTCGGTAATCTCCTCCACCAGTTGTCTGGCGCCACCGGTATCCACCGATTTGCCCATACGGGCTTCCTCAAACATGGAAATAACCGCCTGCTTGGACTGCAGGCAAATCTTCGCCGCCCGCTCCAGTTCCTTCCCCATCGAAACAGGTGCCACCTCACGCTTCTGATGGCTTTCCTGTAGAAGCTGCGCCTCCACTTGCGCATCCGATTCGGCTTCTGACACCGCAACGGTACCCACCGGCACGTCCACTCCCTTGTCGGAATCGATCCAGACCTCACGAATGCTACTGGCCAAAACGGCCTTGATGTCTTGGGGATCCGTCACAACAAAGCCGGTTCGCCAGAATGGGTGCTCCATCCAGGAGCCACAAAACTCCTTGAGATGCATCCCCAGTGTCAGTTGTTCGACCTTGATCTTCTTCAGCATGTTTACTTCTTGAACACCATACAAGCGAGGTCCCCGTAACCTCTCAGTGCAACGATGAATCTGCGCTCTCTTTTGGCCCTATCGAAATACCGTTACTTTGCGAGATCAATGCAAGTGCCGCGGCTTGCGGCCACCACCACCATGGCCACCGCCATGGTTGCCACCGGACCCGCTAGGGGGTTTTCCCAGGGCCAGGGAACTCACCAACGCATCGAAACGTTGCGTGAACAATTTATCAACCTCGCTCACCACGCCACTCAGTTCAGCGCCATCAAAATGGCGCTCCATCAGGCTGACGACATCCTGCACCAGCAGATCACGCTGCACTTGCATGATGGCTGCCGGATTCGGCCCGACAAACAGCATCAGGAAATCATCCCTGGACTCGGTACCGGGAGGCCCGTCTTCCTCGTCAAAATCTGCGTCGTAGAAAGTTACCTCCACGGCAGCCCCTGCATCAGCAATGTCGTTCAGATTCATGCACAACTCATCCAGGGTCTGGCGAAAGTCGTAGTCCCCTGCAACCGTCCAGCACATCTGCAGCAGGTGTTCCTGTGCGTCAAACTTGATGCCTGGCTCGTCTTCATATGAACTGTTCGCGCCATCCGACAGAGACCTGGCTCCAGCGTATTTCCACAGTGGCTTGAGTGCCTCCTGGAGCTGCTCAAAGCGCACGTCCGTACGCAAGGCGACTTGTCCATGAACATGGATCTCAAAGGGGGCGTTGTAGCGTGGCATAGGATGAAGTGTGTAGATGGTGCCCGAGACCGGAATCGAACCGGTACGCCCGTTATTCACGAAGCGGCGGATTTTAAGTCCGATGTGTCTACCTATTTCACCACTCGGGCACGTGCAGTCTATTGTGGAACAAAAATGCCCCGCCAGCGAACGTTGACGGGGCACAGTTGATCGATATTTCTGGAGGCGCGGTCCGGAGTCGAACCGGACTAACCGGATTTGCAATCCGGGGCATAACCGCTTTGCTACCGCGCCATTGTCTTCTTGTCCACAGAACCAAATGGTCCTATTCCACCGAATGAAAAAGGGAAGCTGGAAGCTTCCCTTTTTCTTGGAATTTGGAGCGGGAAAAGAGTCTCGAACTCTCGACCTCAACCTTGGCAAGGTTGCGCTCTACCAACTGAGCTATTCCCGCGTTTCAAGCC
>JBAQDE010000003.1:0-91410 GCA_049294595.1 Rhodoferax sp.
AGTCGGCGATGTTGGTGATCTTGCCGAACATGCGCGTGCCTTGCGGGTAGCGGCGGCCAACGCCCATCCAGGGATCGTCGCCCATCTGCTTCAGACCCAGGGAAACGCGGTGCTTCTCGGTGTCGAATTTCAGGATCTTGGCGGTGATTTCCTGACCAGCCGTCACCACTTCGCTTGGGTGACGGACACGGCGCCAGGCCATGTCGGTGATGTGCAGCAGACCGTCGATACCGCCCAGGTCCACGAACGCACCGTATTCGGTGATGTTCTTGACCACGCCTTGGACCACAGAACCTTCCTTGAGGGTCTGCATCAGCTTGGCGCGCTCTTCGCCCATGGAGGCTTCGACCACGGCACGGCGGGACAACACGACGTTGTTGCGCTTGCGGTCCAGCTTGATGACCTTGAATTCCATGGTCTTGTTTTCGTACGGAGACAGATCCTTGGTAGGACGTGTGTCAACCAACGAGCCTGGCAGGAAGGCACGGATGCCGTTGACCAGAACGGTCAGGCCGCCCTTGACCTTGCCGGAAGTGGTACCGGTGACGAATTCGCCGGATTCCAGGGATTTCTCCAGTGACATCCAGGAAGCGAGACGCTTGGCGGTGTCGCGGCTGACGATGGTGTCGCCGTAGCCGTTTTCCATGGCCACGATGGCGACGGACACAAACTCACCTACTTGAACTTCGAGCTCACCCTTGTCGCTTTTGAATTCGGACAATGGAACATACGCTTCGGACTTGAGGCCGGCGTTGACCACGACGAAGTTGTGTTCGATGCGAACGACTTCAGCGGTAACGACTTCACCGATACGGGTTTCCGAGCGTTTTTGTGACTCTTCAAATAGGTCTGCGAAAGATTCTGACATTTGCTTTGCGGTATAAAAAAACCGCGGGGTTAAGTTGTTGAACCACACCACCAGTGCGCTGCTGCGCGAGAGGGGCGGTGTGGACCTCGCAAAAGCGGGCGCTTTTGCGTACCTGCCACCAGTCTTCTCAAACGGTTTGAAAAGGCTGTTTGCCCTGCCACCAGTCCAACACCAGATCGACCGATTTTTCAACCGTCAAATCCGAGTTGTCCAGCAACTGGGCGTCTTCTGCGGGCTTCAGAGGGGCGACGGTCCGGGAGGAGTCCCGAGCGTCGCGGGCTTCCAGGTCCGCGCGGAGAGATGGGAGTGTAGTTGAAATTCCCTTAGAAATCAACTGCTTATAGCGGCGCTCGGCGCGGCGCTCGGCACTGGCTGTCAGGAAGACCTTGAGCGAAGCTTGGGGGAAGATCACCGTGCCCATGTCGCGGCCGTCGGCCACCAGGCCCGGCAACTGCCGGAAACCGTGTTGCAGGTCAATCAGCGCGGCGCGTACTTGGGGCAGGGTTGAGACCTTGGAGGCGTTCATGCCGGCTTCCTCGGTGCGGATGGTGTCACTGACATCATCGCCATCGAGCAGCACCCGGCCGTTGGCGAAGCGGATCTGCAGGCGCTTCACCAGTTCGGCGATGGCGCCTTCGCTGGGGGCGTCCAGGCCCAGGCCGGCGCGCAGGGCTGCCAGTGCGGTGATGCGGTACAGCGAGCCGGAATCCAGGAAGTGGTAACCCAGCTTTTCGGCCAGCACGGCGGCCAGCGTCCCCTTGCCGGAGGCCGTGGGGCCGTCCACACAGACCACGGGGATGGCGTCGACCGCTGTCTGGCAAACCGAGAACAGGGCTTCAAAGTAGTCCGGAAAGGTCTTGGCCACGCATTTGGGGTCTTCAATGCGCACCGGAATCCCGGCCGGGTTGAAAGCCGCTAGCGAAAAGCACATGGCGATCCGGTGGTCGTCGTAGGTGTGGATGCTGGCCGGCTTCCAGTCCGCGTTGCTGGCCGGCGGCGTCACCTGGATGAAGTCAGCGCCTTCCACCACGGTGGCGCCCAGCTTGCGCAGCTCGGTGGCCATGGCGGCAATGCGGTCGGTTTCCTTGACGCGCCAGCTGGCGATGTTGCGCAGTGTGGTGGTGTCGTCGGCATACAGGGCCATGACGGCCAGTGTCATGGCGGCATCGGGGATGTGGTTGCAGTCCAGTTCGATGGCCTTGAGCGGCCAGGTGCCACGCGACACTTTCAGCCAGTTGGGGCCGCTTTCAATGTGTGCGCCCATCATCTGGGCGGCTTCCATGAAGCGGATGTCGCCCTGGATGGAATCGGCTCCCACGCCAAGTATCTTGATGGATTTTTCGCTATCAGCCCTCGTCGCTATTGCTCCGAGTGCTATGAAATAGCTAGCACTTGAGGCGTCTGCCTCGACATGGATGTCGCCTGGCGAGCGCAGCCGGCAGCCCGCCGGAATGGTGAAACGCTGCCAGCCGTCGCGCTGAACCTGTACGCCAAAGCGTGCCAGCAAGTTCAGCGTGATTTCGATGTAGGGCCTGGAGATCAGCTCGCCCACGACGTCGATCACGATGTCCTTCTGGGCTGCCAAAGGCAATGCCATCAGCAACGCGGTCAGGAACTGGCTGGAGACGTCGCCTCGCACCTGGATGGGAGCCTCCAGACGCAGGGTCGGTTGGCCGATGCGCAGGGGCGGGTAGCCATCGTTGCCCAGGTAGTCGATCTGGCAGCCCAGTTGGCGCAGGGCGTCCACCAGATCACCGATGGGGCGCTCGTGCATGCGTGGGATGCCGCTCATCTCAAAGTCTCCACCCAGCACGGCCAGTGCCGCAGTCAGCGGCCGCATCGCGGTGCCGGCATTGCCCAGAAACAGCTTGGCGCTGTTCGCGGTCAGTTTGCCGTCCAGCCCGTCGATCTCGACCCGGGCGCCATCCTGGCGAATCCCGCAGCCCAGCACGCGCAGGGCGTCCAGCATGACGCGGGTGTCGTCGGAGTCCAGCAGGTCGTGGACGGTGGTCGTGCCTTGGCACAGCGCCGCCAGCAGCAGAACCCGGTTGGAAATGCTCTTGGAGCCTGGCAGGGTGACGGTTCCGTGGGCTTGGCCCAGCGGGGGGAGATCCAGAAATTCGGTGGAATACATCAGGGGTTGTGTCGCGACGTCATGCTCCAGGTCCCGCGGGTGATGCTGGCTTGTTCCAGCAGACCTTCGAGTGCCTCGGTGTTGCCACTGGAAATCATCAGCTCCAGGGCGTGCAGGTTGCGCTGGAAAATCTTGGACTGCGCCAGCAGTTCTTCGCGGTTGGAGACCAGAATGTCGCGCCAGATCTTGGGGTCGCTGGCGGCAATGCGGGTGAAATCACGGAAACCGGGGCCGGCCAGCGACAGGTAATCCTTGCCCTGCGGTTGGCCCGAAATGGCGTTCATCATGGCAAACGCGATCAGGTGTGGCAGGTGGCTCACCGCCGCAAATGCGGCGTCGTGTTGTTCCGGCGACATCTTCAGCACGCGGCACCCCAGCGCCGTCCAGACATCCACGGCCTTCTGCAACTGAACGGTCAGTGTGCGCTCGATGGGCGTGATGATGACTTGGCGGCCGGTGTACAGGTCAGGATCGGCGTTGTCGACGCCAGAGACTTCCTTGCCGGTGATGGGGTGGGCTGGAACGAAGGAGCCGATGTGCTCGCGCAGCGCGCGCCGGCCAGCGTCGATGACATCGCGCTTGGTGGAGCCCACATCCATGACCAGCATTTTGTCGGTGACCAGATGCTTGATGGCCTTGAAGGTGGCTTCGGTGGCCGCCACCGGCACGGCGATCAGCACGATGTCGGCGCCCGAGACGGCCAGCAGGGCGGATGGCGCCTCGACGTCAATCACGCCCATGGCGCGGGCGCGCTCGGTGGTGCTGGGGGATTTGCTGTAGCCGACGACGCGTTTGACCAGACCTGCGCGTTTGAGGGCCAGGGCAAACGAGCCGCCCATCAGGCCACATCCAATCAATCCGAGCTGTTCAAACATGGGTATTCCTGTGGGTGGGCATCAATCGGCCAGGGGGTAGGTACCCAGCACCTTGTAGAAGGCGCACAGGCTCTGCAGGTCCTTCAGGGCCGCAGCGATGTGGGGTTGCGAGGGATGGCCCTGCAGGTCGATGTAGAAGAAGTACTCCCACTGGCCGGAGCGGGCCGGGCGGGACTCGAAACGGGTCATGGACACGCCGTGCTGCTTCAGCGGAACCAGCATGTCGTGCACGGCGCCCGGCTTGTTGGGCACCGATACCACCAGACTGATGCAGTCCTTGCCTGTCGCTTGCGGCGCTGGCATGGTGGCGGGCAGGCAGACCACGACAAAGCGGGTGCGGTTGTAGGCGTCGTCCTGGATCGCATGCGAGGCAATGTGCAGACCGAATTCGGAGCCGGCGCGTTCGCTGGCAATGCCGGCCCAGTTCGGGTGGCCGGCCGCCAGGCGCGCGCCTTCGGCATTGCTGGAGACGGCGCGCCGCTCGGCGTTGGGCAGGTGGATGTTCAGCCATTCCTGGCACTGGGCCAACGCCTGGGGGTGGGCCAGAACGACCTCGATGCCTTCCAGCGACGCTGTGGTGCGCAGCAGATGGTGGCGCACCAGCAGGCTGATCTCGCCAATGATGTGCAAGGGGGAATGCAGCAGCAGGTCCAACGAGCGGGTGACCACGCCTTCGGTATTGTTTTCCACCGGCACTACGCCGAACTCGGCGGCGCCGGAGGTGGTGGCATGGAAGACCTCGTCGAAATTGGCACACGGCACATGCTGGATGCTGGAGCCAAAGAAGCGCAGTGCGGCTTCTTCGCTGAAGGTGCCGGCAGGCCCCAGGTAGGCTACGCGTTGGGGTGCCTCCAGGGCGCGGCAGGCCGACATCACCTCGCGCCAAATCATGGCCACGCTGGCATTTTTCAGCGGCCCGCCGTTGGTCTCCTGCAGGTGGTGAATCACCTGTGCCTCCCGGTCGGGGCGGAACACGGCTGAGCCATCCAGGCGCTTGACTTCGCCCACTTCATTCGCCAGTTCAGCGCGCTGGTTCAGCAGTTTCAACAACTCCTGATCAACGGCGTCGATCTGGATGCGAAGTTCGGGAAGCGTTCTTGCCATGGGTACGGGGCGAAAGGGTTGCGCGGAGGAAAGCGGGCTGTTTCGTGGTTGTCCGTTTACGCGCTGGTGGCATCACCATCCGCGTCGTCGGAGCTGTCTTCGCCGGCTGCGTTGGCATCGTTTTCGACAATGCGCTGCAGGCCGCTGAGCTTGGAGCCCTCGTCCAGGCCGATCAGGGTCACACCCTGGGTGGCGCGGCCGAGTTCACGGATTTCGCTGACACGGGTGCGAACCAGCACGCCCTTGTCGGTGATCAGCATGATCTCGTCATCCACGTGGACCAGTGTCGCGGCCACAACCTTGCCGTTGCGCTCGCTTTGCTGGATGGCGATCATGCCCTTGGTGCCACGGCCATGGCGGGTGTACTCGGTGATGCTGGTACGTTTGCCGTAGCCGTTTTCGGTGGCGGTCAGCACGCTTTGCTGCTCGTCCTCGGCCACCAGCATGGCAATCACGCCCTGGCCGTCTTCCAGCATCATGCCGCGCACGCCGCGCGCATTGCGGCCCATGGGGCGCACATCGTTCTCGTCAAAGCGCACGGCCTTGCCGCCGTCGCTGAACAGCATCACGTCGTGCTTGCCGTCTGTGAGCGCTGCGCCAATCAGGTAGTCGCCTTCGTCCAGATCCACAGCAATGATGCCGGCCTTGCGCGGGTTGGAGAATTCGTCCAGCGTGGTTTTCTTGACCGTGCCCATGCTGGTTGCCATGAACACAAACTGGTCTGCCGGGAAGCTGCGTTTTTCACCGGTGAGCGGCAGCACCACGGTGATCTTTTCACCTTCCTGAAGCGGGAACATGTTGACGATGGGGCGACCGCGTGAACCGCGCGAGCCCTGCGGCACCTCCCACACCTTGAGCCAATACAGTCGGCCCCGGTTTGAGAAGCACAGGATGTAGTCGTGGGTGTTGGCCACAAATAGCTGATCAACCCAGTCGTCTTCCTTGGTGGCGGTGGCTTGTTTGCCGCGGCCGCCGCGTTTTTGCGCCCGGTATTCACCCAGGGGCTGGCTCTTGATGTAGCCGCTGTGGCTCATGGTCACCACCATGTCGGTGGGGGTGATCAGGTCTTCGGTGGACAGATCGTACGAGCTGTGTTCGACCAAGCTGCGGCGCGCGCCGAGTTTGGTTTGGCCGAATTCCTGCTTGATGGCACCCAGTTCTTCGCCAATGATGACGGATACGCGCTCCGGCTTGGCCAAGATGTCGAGCAAATCGTCGATTTCGGCCATGACTTCCTTGTACTCGGCGACGATCTTGTCCTGTTCCAGTCCGGTCAGACGTTGCAGTCGCATCTGCAGGATTTCCTGCGCCTGGGTCTCGGACAGGCGGTACAGGCCATCGCTGCCCATGCCAAAAGCCTTTTCCAGGCCATCGGGGCGGTAGTCATCGGCATTGATCACGCCGCCATCGGCGCGCACGCGGGTCAGCATTTCGCGCACCAGTTTGCTGTCCCATGGGCGGGTCATCAGTTCCATCTTGGCCACCGGGGGGGTGGGTGACTCACGGATGATGCGGATGAAGTCGTCGATATTGGCCAGGGCGACTGCCAGGCCTTCCAGCACATGGCCGCGCTCGCGGGCCTTGCGCAGGTTGAAGACGGTGCGGCGGGTCACCACTTCGCGGCGGTGCTGCAGGAAGACCTCGATCAGGTCTTTCAGATTGCATAGCTTGGGCTGGCCGTTGACCAGGGCCACCATGTTCATGCCAAAGGTGTCTTGCAACTGCGTTTGCTTGTACAGATTGTTCAGCACCACCTCAGGCACTTCACCACGCTTGAGTTCAATCACCAGGCGCATGCCGGACTTGTCCGACTCGTCCTGGATGTGGCTGATGCCTTCGATCTTCTTCTCATGCACCAGTTCGGCCATGCGTTCCTGCAGGGTCTTCTTGTTGACCTGGTAGGGCAGCTCGTCCACGATGATGGCCTGGCGTTGGCCCTTGTCGATGTCTTCAAAATGGCACTTGGCGCGCATCACCACTTTGCCCCGGCCGGTGCGGTAGCCGTCCTTGACGCCATTGATGCCGTAAATGATGCCGCCAGTGGGGAAGTCGGGCGCAGGGATGATTTCCATCAACTCGTCAATGGACGCTTGCGGGTTCTTCAGCAGGTGCAGGCAGGCGTCCACCGACTCGTTGAGGTTGTGCGGAGGGATGTTGGTGGCCATGCCCACCGCGATGCCGCCCGAGCCGTTGACCAGCAGGGTGGGGAAACGTGCGGGCAGAACCAGTGGCTCTTTCAGGCTACCGTCGTAGTTCGGACCAAAGTCGACGGTGTCCTTGTCGATGTCGGTCAGCAACTCGTGTGCAATCTTGTCGAGACGGATTTCGGTGTAACGCATCGCCGCTGCGTTGTCGCCATCGATGGATCCAAAGTTGCCCTGGCCATCGATCAGCATATGGCGCATGCTGAACGGTTGCGCCATGCGCACAATGGTGTCGTAGATGGCAGAGTCACCGTGCGGGTGGTATTTACCCATGGTTTCACCAACAGCCTGCGCACTCTTGCGGTATTTGCTGTTGTAGTTGTTGCCCATCTCGTGCATGGCAAACAGCACGCGCCGGTGTACCGGCTTGAGACCATCGCGCGCATCGGGGAGGGCGCGACCCACAATCACGCTCATGGCGTAATCAAGGTAGCTCCGGCGCATTTCCTCTTCAAGGCTGATGGGCAGGGTTTCTTTGGCGAACTGGGTCATGGAGTGGATACTTTGACGGTGTCTGGGACAACCCGCGATTCTACGACCCCGCTGCTGTCGTATACAGGCAACAATCGCACCTATTGTCAGCAACACATTGTGATTGTGGTCAATGGACGCACAAAAAGCCTCTTTGGCTATGGCACAATCGTGTGAACGGCCCATTTTGGGGCGTCAACCGATCATTCGCAGCGTTGCTGCAGTTTGTTACGCAAAAGGAAAGTCATGAAAAAATTGAATCGAGTAGCAATCGCCCTCGCTGCTGCAGCGCTCGCAACGGTCGCTGGTGCACAGGAAATCCACAACTGGAAGAGCAATGCCGGCGATGTCTGGAAGAACTCCGTTGGTCAATGCTGGCGCGATAACAGCTGGACTCCCGCTACTGCAGCCCCTGGCTGCGATGGCGCGATCGTTCCTCCCGCACCCGCACCCGCACCGGCTCCTGTGGCTGCACCCGCACCGGCCAAGCCAGCACCCGCACCCGCACCCGCACCAGCCGTTGCCAGCAAGGTGACCTATGCTGCTGACGCTTTCTTTGACTTCGACAAGGCTGTTCTGAAGCCCGAAGGCAAGGCCAAGCTCGACGATTTGGTCGGCAAGGTCAAGGGCATCAACTTGGAAGTGATCATCGCTGTGGGTCACACTGACTCCGTCGGTTCTGACGCTTACAACCAGAAGCTGTCGGTCAAGCGTTCCGAAGCCGTCAAGGCCTATTTGGTGTCCAAGGGCATTGAAAAGAGCCGCGTCTACACTGAAGGCAAGGGCGAAAAGCAACCCGTTGCTGACAACAAGACCAAGGAAGGCCGTAGCAAGAACCGCCGCGTTGAAATCGAAGTGGTCGGTACCCGCGCCACCAAGTAAAGCGACTGGTTTCGACCAATCCTCAAAAAAACCCGCTTCGGCGGGTTTTTTGTTGTCTGAGTCCATCAATGTCTACAGGTCTGTGGATCGGTCTTTCAACACGGAGATAATTGCGGAATGAGCAATACACTGAATGCCGACCCGGCCGAACTGGCCAAGTTTTCCGAATTGGCCCACCGCTGGTGGGACATGGACAGCGAATTCCGTCCGCTGCACATGATCAACCCGCTGCGACTGGACTGGATCCAGTCGATTTGTCCCATTGCAGGGCTGCGCGCCCTGGACGTTGGTTGCGGCGGCGGCATTCTGGCCGACTCCATGGCCCGCAAAGGCGCTGATGTGCTGGGCATTGACTTGTCCAGCAAGGCGCTCAAAGTGGCTCAGTTGCATGCATTGGAGGCGCAGACTCCCCGCATTGAGTACCGCGAAATCAGTGCCGAAGGTCTCGCCGCCGAGGCTCCTGGCAGCTTCGACGTCGTGACCTGCATGGAAATGCTGGAGCATGTGCCGGACCCCGCATCCGTCGTAAAAGCCTGCTCGGATTTGGTCAAACCGGGTGGCTGGGTGTTCTTCTCCACGCTGAACCGCAACCCCAAATCGTTCCTGTTCGCCATTCTGGGTGCGGAATACATACTCAATATGCTGCCGCGTGGCACCCACGAATACGCCAAGATGATCCGCCCCAGCGAACTGGCGGGTTATTGCCGCCAGGCTGACTTGGATGTGCAGCAGACCAGCGGGATGGAATACAACCCGCTGACCAAGCGGTATTCCATGAGCCGCGACACCGGTGTCAACTACCTGTTTGCCACGCGCAAATCCCTGTAGGCGGCATCCCGCGTGGTTTTTCAAGACATTGCAGCCGTCCTGTTTGATCTGGATGGCACGTTGATCGACAGCGCCCCCGACCTGGGCGCCGCTGCCGACCAGATGCGACTGGCGCGTGGAATGCCCTCCCTGCCGCTGGATCTATACCGCCCCATGGCCGGCGCCGGAGCGCGTGGCATGCTGGGAGTGGCCTTCGGTATCGGGGTAGACGACCCTGCCTTTGATTCCCTGCGGGAGGAATTTTTTTCCAACTATGAGCGTTGCATGACACAGCGCACGGCCGCGTTCGACGGTGTGGCCGAACTGATTGCCCAACTGGAACAACGGCAACTGTTGTGGGGCGTGGTGACCAACAAATCCTCCCGCTTCACCGATCCTTTGACCTGTGCGATGCCACTCTTCACTGGTGCCGGGGCTATCGTGAGTGGCGATACCACCCCCCATGCCAAACCGCATCCCGCTCCTTTGCTGGAGGCTGCGCGCCGCTTGGGACTGGCACCGCAGCGCTGCCTGTATGTGGGCGACGATGAACGCGACGTGGTGGCCGGGCTGGCGGCGGGCATGCAAACCGTGGCTGCGACCTATGGGTATCTGGGTAACAAGACCGAAATCCAGGCCTGGGGAGCACACGCTGAGATTAATTCTCCGTTGGCGCTCTTGCAATTGCTGCCAAGCGCCTAAAATAGAGGTCTTGGGGCTGCACTGGTTTCGACGTGGGTTCGGACGCGGCGCAGGGCATGTCGAGGTTCTGTTACCTCGTAAAACAGCAGAAAAAAACTAACTGCAAACGACGAACGTTTCGCACTCGCCGCTTAATTGCGCGTGAGCCTCGCAACAGCAAGCCAATAGGCTGGGCAAGGGTTGAAGTGCCGCAAGGTGCTTCAGTCCAGGCTGCGGGGTAACTTCATTTGGCTGGGTCTGCCTCGGGTAACTTGGGGTGGATCGAGAAAATAGGTTGCTGGCGTTTTGCATAGCGTGCCACTGCGCGATGTAAAAGGCGAGACTCAAATCAGACGGCTACACATGTAGAACTGTCCGAAAAAGGCTTGCGGACGCGGGTTCAAATCCCGCCAGCTCCACCATATACGAAAAGCCCAACTGTTTTCAGTTGGGCTTTTTCTTGCCCGAAACGCCCGCAATTGCGCGACGTTGAAGCAATTTCTGGTCAAAACAGGCACAGCGATGGCTTTTGGTTGATAATTGCTGCATCGCAACATTTTCACCAAAGGCCCGCCATGTTCAAGAACACTCCCTTCGAAGCCATCGCCAAGTCCATGACCGAGTCCGCACCCAAGTTTGATATGGCTGCTGCCCAGGATGCATTTCGCCCGGTTCAAGACAACCTGAAGGCTTGGGCTGATCTGGCTCAAAGTCAGGCGGCTGAAGCGCAAGCAACCCTGATGGAAACCGTGGAAGCAGTCAAGGGCGCCAAGGATCCCCAGGCAGCGTTTGAAGCGTTCAAGGCATCGTCCGAAGCCGCCATGGCCCTGTTTCAGAAGAACCTGAAGGATGCAACCGCCCTGAGCGTGACCCAATTCCACGGTACGGTGGATGCCGTGCAAAAGGCCCATCCCGCAGCCGAAAGCTTTGCCCCCGTCGCCAAGAGTCTCAAGGCCGCCGCATCCAACGCCGAAAGCGCTCTGGATACCGCCATTGAAAAGAGCGCCTCCCTGGCAGCATCGGTGGCTCCTGCCACCAAGGCCAAGCGCACAGCCAAGTAATCCATGGCGTGCCCATCGGCACGCTGTCCCTTTGCACCCACGGTGCTTGGGGATGCTTCAGACAGAGGCTGCTAAGAACGTACACTTAGCAGCCTTTTTACTGGCGGGTCACGCATCCCAGGCACCGGACCCAACCACCTCTGCATACAGCACATCCATGGAATTTGTCACCTTTCTGATCGACTTCGTCCTGCACGTGGACAAGTACCTGGAGGCGTTTGTCCAGAACTACGGCCTCTGGGTCTATGGCCTGCTGTTTCTGGTCATTTTTGTGGAGACCGGGGTGGTGGTCATGCCGTTTCTTCCGGGTGATTCGCTGTTGTTTGTGGTCGGCGCCATGTGCGGAGTGGGGCTCATGAATTACCCGCTGTCGGTCGGTTTGTTGTTTGCGGCGGCTGTGCTGGGCAACCAGTCCAACTATGCGATTGGCCGGCATTTCGGGCCGCGCGTGTTCCAGTGGGAAGACTCGCGCCTGTTCAACCGGGCCGCTTTCGATGCCGCGCACGCCTTCTATGAGCGTTATGGTGGCATCACCATTGTGGCGGCGCGATTCATGCCGTTCCTGCGTACCTTTGCGCCTTTTGTGGCCGGTGTGGCACAGATGACGCGTTCGCGCTTCACGTTCTATGACGTGTTCGGTGGTGCCCTGTGGGTGGGCGGCATCATCACGATTGGCTACTTCTTCGGCAACTTCCCGTGGGTGAAGGCCAATCTGGACAAGATCATCTGGGCCATGATCCTGATCCCCGGCCTGGTCATCCTGTTCGGTGCCTGGCGCGGTCGCCGCAAGGCGGTCACTAACTCCTGATCCGGTTGCGTGCCAGCGGCGGGTTGCGGGAGAAATAGCGCTCGATGCCGCGCATCAGCGCATCGGCCAGCTGGTTCTGGAATTCCTCGCTGTTGAGCTTGGCCTCTTCCCTGGGGTTGCTGATGAAGGCCGCTTCCACCAGCACGCTGGGAATGTCCGGCGCCTTCAGCACAGCAAACGACGCCTGTTCCACCTTGGCCTTGTGCAGCTTGCCGACGCGCCCGATCTCACCCAGCAGCGTTCCTCCCAGCTTGAGGCTGTCGTTGATCTGCGCCGTGGTGCTCATGTCCAGCAGGGCGCGTTGCACGATGGCGTCCTTGGTCTGGACGTTGATGCCGCCGATCAAATCCGCCTTGTTCTCCTTGGCCGCCATCCAGCGCGCGGCACTGCTCGACGCGCCGCCTTGGCTCAGCGCAAACACGCTGGCGCCCTGCGGATCGGGCGTGAAGAAGGCGTCGGCGTGCAGGCTGACAAACAGGTCAGCCTGCACCCGGCGCGCCTTTTGCACCCGCACTTGCAGCGGCACAAAGAAGTCGCCGTCGCGCGTCAGGTAGGCGCGCATCGCATTGCCATTCACGCTGGTGGCGTTGATGCGGTCGCGCAACAGGTGGGCCAGACGCAGCACCACGTCCTTCTCGCGCGTGCCGCCCGGACCAATGGCGCCGGGGTCTTCGCCACCGTGTCCGGCGTCCAGGGCGATGATGATGAGGCGGTCCGTGGCCGTCGCCGAACCGGCATCGGTTTTGCCAAGTGGTTTTGAGTCATTTTGGCCACTAGCCCTCGTGGATACTTGTCCTCCAGCTATCGATTGTGTAGCACTTTGGGGCGGGGGCGTTTTGCCGTCAGCACCGGGTGTTTGGGTGTGCCGCACGATCAGTTCCCCCAGAGGATCGGCTACGGTGCCCGTGGGTGCCGACGCGGTGGGGGCTGGCACGGCAGCGGGCGCACTGGCCGGCAGGCGCTGGGCGATCAGGGCCTCCAGTGGGTCCACCTCGTCCACCGGATACAGGTCCAGAACCAGGCGGTGCTGGTAGGCGGCCACCGGTGTCAGCGAGAACACCTGCGGGCGGATCGGCAGCTTCAGATCCACCACCAGGCGCACCACCGAGGGCGTGAACTGGCCGACGCGGATGCCGGCGATGTTGGGGTCGTCCGCCCGCACCTTGGCCACCAGTTCCTTGAGCGCGGGATTCAGCGTAATGCCTTCAATGTCCACGGCCAGGCGGGGCGGGCTGGGCACAAACAGGTGCTTGGCATTCAGGGCGCCGTCGGATTCGATGGTGACCCGCGAGTATTCGGGCGCGGGCCAGATGCGCACCGTCACGATGGTGGCGCCATGTGCCAGTTCCGCCAGCCCCAGGGTCAGGACCACGCTACCGCCTTGCAGGAGGGTGCGGCGTTTCACCTGCCGGACTCTCCAGCGCCTGCCGCTTGCAGCAGCGCTACGCCTGTGGGTGTGTGGGCCTGCAACGTGACCTCGCGTTCGTGCTCGCCACGTGTGCGCAGGGTCAGGTCCAGGTCGGCTTGTGGCAGGAACGCGGCGGCCTTTTCCGGCCACTCGGCCAGCTTCAGGCCGGGGCTGGCAAAGATGTCGCGAAAGCCGGCGTCTTCCCACTCGCGCGGGTCGGCAAAGCGGTAGAAGTCGAAATGCCAGACACTGAGTGCTGGCAGCTCGTAGGGTTCCACCACCGCGTAAGTCGGGCTTTTGATGCGTCCCTTCACACCCAGGGCCTGCAGCAGGTGGCGCACCAGCGTGGTCTTGCCGGCCCCCAGATCGCCATGCAGCGCAAGGAAGGCGTTGCGGATGGCGGGCTGCGTTGCAAGGGCGGCGGCAAAGGACTGCGTGGCGGTTTCATCGCTCCACAGCAGGGTTTTTACAATAGGATCGTGACGATGAACAGCACTCAATTCGATGGTAACCAGTTGGTTTCTCAAATACAGGCCTGGGCCCTGGAACTGGGATTCTCCCAAATTGGCGTGACCCCTGTGGATTTATCGTCGGCGGAAGCGGGTTTGCAGGCCTGGCTGGAGCGTGGATTCCATGGCGAGATGGCCTACATGGCCAGCCACGGCCTCAAGCGGGCCCGCCCGGCCGAGCTGGTTCCGGGCACGGTGTGCGTGATCACGGCACGCATGAACTACCTGCCGCTGGCCACGCCCGACGGCTGGCAGGCCGTTGAATGGGCGCGTTTGCAGCATCCCGGCGAAGGCATTGTGTCCCTCTACGCCCGGGGGCGGGACTACCACAAGGTGCTGCGCAGTCGCCTGCAAAAACTCAGTGACCGCATTGCCGAGGCGATTGGTCCCTTTGGCCACCGCGTGTTCACCGATTCGGCCCCGGTGCTGGAGGCAGAACTGGCTGCACGCAGCGGCCAGGGCTGGCGCGGCAAGCACACGCTGTTGCTGAACCGGGACGCCGGTTCGCTCTTTTTTCTGGGCGAAATCTATATTGACTTGCCCTTGCCCATCAGCGAGCCGGTGCAGGAACACTGCGGCAGCTGCAGCGCCTGCATTGACGTCTGCCCCACGCAGGCCATCGTGGCACCGCACCGGCTGGATGCGCGGCGCTGCATCTCCTACCTGACGATTGAATACGCCGGCGCTATTCCCGTGGAACTGCGCCCGCTGATCGGCAACCGCATCTACGGCTGTGACGACTGCCAGCTGGTGTGTCCGTGGAACAAGTTCGCCCAGCGCAGTCCCTTGCCTGACTTCGATCCCCGAGAGGGCCTGAGCGGCCAGCAACTGCTGGATCTCTTTGCCTGGACCGAAGTACAGTTTTTGCAACGCACCGAGGGCAGCCCGATCCGCCGCATTGGTCATGAGCGCTGGCAGCGCAATATCGCGGTGGCCTTGGGCAATGCGCTGAGTCAGGGTGACGAGCTGCGCGCCGCGGTTCAGGCGCTGGCGGAGCACCCCAACGCGCTGGTGCGCGAGCATCTGCAATGGGCGCTGGAGCAAGGGCCACACGCGCCCTGACGCCGGCCATCGTGCGATGATGCGCCCACATTCTCAGGGTCCTCATCCATGCGTCTACCCAATCTGCTGGCCACCAAGAATGGCCGTTTGACGGCGTTCTTCCTGCTCTATCTGACGGAGGGAATTCCGCTGGGCTTTGCCGCCACGGCCGTGGCCACGCGGCTGCGCCGGCTGGATGTGGGGCCGGCGGAGATTGGCGCTTTTGTCGGCTCGTTCTACCTGCCCTGGGCGTTCAAGTGGGCCTTTGGCCCGGTGATTGATGTGTTCTCGTCGGATCGCTTTGGTCGCCGCCGCGGCTGGATTCTGTTCACCCAGATGGCAATGGCGCTGACGCTGCTGTCCACCGTGCTGCTGGACCTGCCGCAGCAACTGGGCCTGTTCACCATCATCCTGCTGGTGCACAACACCTTTGGTGCGATGCAGGACGTGGCGATTGACGCGCTGGCCTGCAGCACCTTGCAGGAGGATGAGCGGGGTCTCGCCAACGGCATGATGTTTGGCGGCGCCATGATTGGCAGCATGCTGGGAGGCAGCGGCGTGCTGTTCCTCAGCGGTGTGACGGGTTTTCAGCCGACGTTCTTTTTTGTGGCCGGCTGTATTTTGCTGGTGACGGCGTTCGTGGTGCTGCCCATGCGCGAGGTGGCCGGCCCCGCACGGGCCGTGGTGGTGGGTTCGAAAATGGCCCAGGCTGGGCGCGAGATGCGCGCCTTTGCCGTGGACTCTTTCAAATCGTTCCTGGGTAGTTCTGGTGCCTTCAACGGTTTGTGGTTTGCGCTGCTTCCCTCCGGAGCCATGTGCCTGGGGCTGGCCCTGCAGTCCAATCTGGCGGTGGAACTGGGCATGGACGATGACCAGGTTGCAGCGCTGGGCATCTGGTCATCAGTCCTGAACGCCGGCTTTTGCGTGCTGGGTGGTTATCTGTCGGACCGCCTGGGCCGACGCCGCACGCTGTTTGTCTACCTGGCGCTGATGAGCCTGCCGGTGTTCTACCTGATGAACGAGCTGTCCCGCCATGGCTGGGTCATGCCGGTCAGCACCACGGCCGAGAACCGCCCGGCAGTGCCCCCCGCTCTGGTGACGGCACTGTGGATGGCGACCCTTGCCTATGCCGTGTTCCAGGGGCTGATGTATGGCACGCGCTCGGCCATCATGATGGACGTGACCAACCCGGCCGTGGCTGCCACCCAGTTCACCGCGTACATGGCGCTGATGAATCTGGCGATTTCCTATTCGGCCACCTGGCAGGGCATTGCCATCGAGGCCTGGGGTTACCCCACCACCATGCTGGTGGATGGCATCGTGGGCTTGCTGTGTCTGCTGGTACTGCCCTGGCTCAAACGCAGCGATGGAGCCGGCGCCAGCTTTACCGATGCGCTGGGCCCCAGGCGCGCACGGGGGCTGGCACTCGTGCTGGGCCTGATGTGCCTGGCCTGGGTGCCCTGCAGCGTCTGGAGCGCATCTGTCGGCGCCGCCAAGCCCATCATGGGCACTTTGTTCACGCTGGTGTTTGTTGCGTCCGCGCTGTTTTTGCTGGCCGGACGTGCCGTGCTGGGTGAAGCCGGCGGCTGGCCGGCCCGTTGGGGTGCCTGGATGGCGCCATTGCTGATTCTGATGTACGTGCGCTACCACCTGGATGCGATCGCTGCCTGGTTGCCGGCCAGCATGGGTGGGCCATTCTTTGTGGCGGCAGCGCAGAACGCCATGCTGGCTATTGCGGCGATGGCCGGGGCATTGCTGATCCGGTTGCGCGGACAGTCCTGGCAGCAAATGCTGCCTGATGCGGTGGTGGCTAACGCAGCAACCCCAACGCCATCGGCAGGCTGAGCATGCCCAACAGCGTGGACAGCGTCACCAGCCCTGCCACATAGGCGCCGTCATAGCCCATGCGGGCTGCCAGCACATAGCAGCTCGATGCAGTGGGCAGCGCGGAGAAGGCCAGCAGCACGGTGGTTTCCACCGAACTCAAGCCAAACAGCCGAGCGACCACCACCGCCAGTAGCGGCAGGATCAGATGCTTGATGGCCAGGACGGACACGGCCAGCGTCTTGGCCCGCGCCAGTGCGCCGAACTGCATGCCGGCGCCGGCGGCCATCAGACCCAGCGCCAGTGACGCCGCGCCGATGCGCGTGACCGATGGCTCCAGCCAGTGCGGTATCGCAAAGCCCATGAGGTTGGCCACCAGCCCGGATGCGGTGGCAATGATCAGCGGGTTGCGCAGCAGTTCGCGCGCCAGGCTGCGCCGCGCGTGGCGCACCATCGGCCAGACGGCCCCGACGTTGAACAGGGGCACGCACACGCCGATCAGCACCGCAATCAGCTGCAGGCCCTGTGGCCCGGCCAGGCGGTCGGCGATGGCCAGCCCGATGAAGGAGTTGAAACGGAACGCCACTTGCGCGCTGCTGGCATGGTCACGGGCGTCGATCCAGCGCCGCAGCACCGGCACGTGGGGCAGGGCATAGGCCAGCGCAATGCCCGAGAGCCCCAGTGCCCAGCCGGCTCCCATCAACCGGGAGGCGGCCTGCACGTCCAGCGGGCTTTTCACGATGGACTGAAACAGCAGCACCGGGAACAGGAAGAAATACACCAGTGTCTCCACCTGCTCCCACACCGGGCGGTTCAGGGCGGTGTAGCGGCACACCAGATAGCCACACAAAATCAGCGAGAAGTCGGGGAAGAGCAGTTGGGCATAGTTCACCGGGCAAGAATACCAGCGAAGACCTTTTTGCAACGCCGGGTGCACTGCGGTTACTATTTGACCGACAACAACACCACAACCCCAGGAGAACAGCCAGCATGCGATACCGTCATCTTCTTGCATTGAGTCTTTCCCTTGCCGCAGGCGCCGCGCTGGCGCAGGGCTATCCCAACCGTGTCATCAAGCTGCAGGTGCCGTTTGCGCCGGGTGGCACCACCGACATCATTGCCCGCACCATTGCCGACCCGCTGGGCAAGGCGCTGGGACAGAGCGTGGTGGTGGAGAACAAGGCCGGCGGCGGCGGCGTGGTGGGGGCCAACGAGACGGCCAAGGCCGCGCCCGATGGCTACTCGCTGGGCATGGCCACGGTGTCCACCGTGGCGGCCAACCCGGCCATCAACCCCAAGATCCCCTACAACCCGCTCACCGACTTCACGCCCATCATCAACCTGGCGGCCACGCCCAATGTGATTGCCGTGCACCCCAGTTTCCCGGCCAAGGACTACAAGGCCTATCTGGCCGAAATCAAGGGTCATCCGGGCAAGTATTCCTATGCCACCTCCGGCACCGGCGGCATCGGGCACCTGCAGATGGAGTTGTTCAAGAACCTGACCAGCACCTTCATCACCCATATTCCATACCGGGGTGCGGGCCCTGCGCTCAATGACACGGTGGCCGGCCAGGTGCCGATGATTTTTGACAACATGCCTTCGGCCATGCCCTTCTTCACCTCCGGCAAGCTGATCCCCATCGTGGTGGCGGCGCCGCAGCGGCTGAGCCAATTTCCGAATGTGCCGACACTGAAGGAAGTGGGACTGGAGCCGGCCAACCGCATGGCCTTCTATGGCATCTACGGCCCCAAGGGCCTGCCCAAGGAAGTTGTGGACAAGGTCAACGCCGCAGTGCGCAAGGTGCTGGAAGACCCGGCCGTGAAGAAGCGCATTGAAGACACCGGCTCCCTGGTGATTGGCAACACGCCCGAGCAGTTTGCCGCGCAGATCAAGGCCGAGTACGAGGTCTACAAGAAGGTGGTGGATTCCGCCAAGCTGCGTCTGGAATGACGGCTGCGAGTTCTTCCAGCCTGGCGGGCATTGATACCTTCATTGATGCCCTCTGGCTGGAAGAGGGGCTGGCGCGCAACACGCTGGCCGCCTATCGCCGCGACCTGACCCTGTTTGCCACCTGGCTGGCCGCGCAGGGGCGGCACCTGGACCAGACCACCGAACTGGACCTGCAAACCTACTACTCCGAACGCCACGCCCATACCAAGGCCACCACGGCCAACCGGCGCCTGACGGTGTTCAAGCGCTATTTCCGCTGGGCGCTGCGTGAAGGTCTGCTGCAAGTAGACCCGACACTGAGCCTGCAGTCGGCCAAACAGCCGCTGCGCGTGCCCAAGACCCTGAGCGAGGCGCAGGTGGAGGCGCTGCTGGCTGCGCCCGACACATCGACCGCCCTGGGTGTGCGCGACCGCACTATGCTGGAGCTCATGTATGCCAGTGGCCTGCGGGTCTCCGAACTGGTCACGCTCAAGACGCTGAACATCAGCCTCAATGACAACGTGCTGCGCGTGTTGGGCAAGGGCAGCAAGGAACGGCTGGTGCCCTATGGCGAGGTGGCCGCCCAGTGGCTGCGCCAGTACCTGGGCGCGCCGCGCACGGAGTTGCTGGCGGGCAAGCAGACCGATGACCTGTTCGTGACCGCCCGCGGCGCCAACCCGGGCTCGGCGATGTCACGGGTGAGCTTCTGGATGATTGTGAAAAAGCATGCTTTTGCCGCTGGCATTCGCGTGCCACTGTCGCCGCATACGCTGCGCCATGCGTTTGCCACGCATTTGCTCAACCACGGCGCGGATTTGCGCGCGGTGCAGATGCTGCTGGGGCATGCGGATATCTCGACGACCACCATTTACACCCACGTGGCGCGGGAGCGGTTGGCGGCGGTGCATCGTCAGCACCATCCGCGGGGATAGATTTGCTATTGAATTTGTAGCTGGTTAGGCGGTTTTTACGAGGGCTGGAGGGGTATTTTGTTCTCTGTCACTGTCCCCACTCTCCCCCGCCCTCTCGCCCCGCCGGGCGAGAGGGGGCCTGAACAGCCCTATTTGGCCGCGTTTTTGAACAAGGGACGTGCACGCGCGACAGCCAACACGCATTTCTTCAACTTCGCACGTTGAACGTGCCACCTTTGAACACGTGGCCAAATCGGCTGTTCAAGGCCCCCCTCGCCCGGCGGGGCGAGGGGCTGGGGGAGTGGGGGTGTGAGAAAGCCGGTTTGTTAACAGACGCCCGGGAGGCCTAAATTCCCATGCTCTCTGCCCAGACCAGTGCATCCAGGTGCGCCACATTGACCTGGTTGTTGCTCAAACCGAGCTGCGTGGCAGTGCGGGCAAAGGCCTCGTCATCCCCGGTTTCGCAGGCCACGGTCAGCTCCAGAAATGGGGCCAACGGGCCGGAGCGGTGCAACAGGGCCTGCGTCACGGAGTCGGGTAGGGCCACGGTGGCGAGTGCGGCCTCCATCGACATGCCCAGCATGGTGTCCAGCAGCGAGAACACGCCCACCACAAAGGCGTTGTCACATTCCTCGGGTGGCAGCAACTGCAGTGCCAGCAACTCCATCAGGCGCCCGCGCGCCACGGCGGTGGTGCCAACGGCCGGCGGCATGTCCCCATTGCGGGAGGTCGTGAGCAGCAGTGCGGCCCACTTGAACAGGCGGTTCAGCCCCAGCAGCATCACCGCGTGCTTGAAGGACGTGACTTCGGAACGCATGCCAAAACCGGCGGAGTTGATAAAGCGCAGCAGGTTGAACGACAGGGTCGGGTCGCGCTTGAGCACCTCTTCGATCTCGGCCGTACTGGCCTGCTTGCGCACCAGGTTGATGAGCTGCAGGATGATGGCCTGTGCGGGGCGCACGGTCTGTCCCTGCACCAGCACCGGCTGGGCGAACCAGTAGCCCTGGAACAGCTTCACACCCAGGCCGGACACCAGCTCGTACTGGGCGGGTGTCTCCACTTTTTCCGCAATCAGTTCGGCGCGGCATTTTGCCTGTGCCAGCTTGATGAAGGACCCGACCGACTGGGGCCGGATCACCGAGAGGTCAAACTTGATGTAGGACGCCAGGGCCAGCCACGGGGCATAGGGTTGGGTCAGTACCGAATAGTCAAATGCCAGCCGGAAACCCCGCCGCTGGATCTCCTGCAGGGCGGGCAGTCGGGTCAGGATCTGGTCCACTTCGGACACCGGCAGCGGGGGAATTTCCAGCACTACCCGCTGCGGCGCGATCAGGTCGAGGTGGCCGCCGGCCAGGCTATCGTGGGTGCAGTTGACGAAGATGGTCTTGTTGCCGATGGGCGACTCACTGTCCACGGTGCTGAGCACATTGAACAGCAACTGGGCGTCACTGGCGGCGGTGTGCCGGTGGGAGGCTACTGAACGGTCGAACAGTTCGTAACCAATGACGGCGCGGTTGGCGTTCAGTATGGCCTGGTGGGCAAAGGCGATGGCGCCCGGAGTGTCCGGCTGGGCGGGCGCTGCGGGAGACGTGTGGTCGGACATAGGTTGAATCAGGAGAATGGGTCAACAGATCAGGTCTGCGTCAGTCGTTTTTCGAATTCCAGCAAAGGCATGGGGCGTCCCAGCAGATAGCCCTGGTAGGCGTCGCACCCCTGGCTGTGCAGGTAATCGCGCTGGGCCTGGGTCTCCACGCCCTCGGCGATGACGGCCAGACCCAGGCTGTGGCCCAGGGTGATGACGGCCAGGGCGATGGCGGCGTCGTTGGGATCGGTCATCAGGTCGCGCACAAAGGATTGGTCAATTTTCAACTGGTCCAGCGGCAGGCGCTTGAGGTAGGACAGGGAGGAGTAGCCAGTGCCGAAGTCGTCCAGCGAGAAGCCCACGCCATGCTCTTTCAGCGCTGTCATCTTGGTGGTGGTCTCGGTGACGTCGTCCACCAGCAGACTCTCGGTCAGCTCCAACTTCAGTCGCCGGGGGTTGACACCGGTGTACCGGATCAGGTCTACCACCCAGGGCACGAAGTCGGGCTGGCGGAACTGCCGGGCGCTGACATTGACGGCCAGGGTGAGATGCTTGAAACGATCATCCCTGGCCCACTGCGCAAGCTGGGTGCAGGCGGTTTCCAGCACCCAGTTGCCCAGGGGCAAGATCAACCCGGTGTCTTCGGCCAGGGGAATGAACTCCAGCGGCGAGACGTTGCCACGCACCGGGTGTGGCCAGCGCAGCAGGACCTCGGCGCCCACGGTCTGGTTGTCGCGGTTGATCTGGGGCTGGTAGTACAGCTCGAACTGCCCCTTCAGAATGCCCTGGCGGATGTCGGTTTCCAGGCCCACGCGGGAGGTGATGACGGCCTGCATGGCCGGGTCGAAAAACCGCAGCGTATTGCGCCCGGCCGCCTTGGCCTGGTACATGGCCAGGTCCGCCTGCTTGAGCAGCTCGTCGGTGGACTGCTCGTGGTTGGTGTAGAGCGTGACGCCAATGCTGGGGGTGATCTCGTATTCGAGACCGGCCAGGCGGTACGGCTTGTTGATGGCCGCCAGAATCTTCTCGCCAATCATTTCGGCCTGGGCGGCGGCTTCCTCGCGGATGTCGCTCAGCTCCTCGATCATCACCACAAATTCGTCACCCCCCAGGCGAGCCACGGTATCGCCCTGGCGCATGCACTCGGTAAGGCGCTGGGCAACCTGTTGCAGCAGCAGGTCACCCATGTCATGGCCCTGGGTGTCGTTGAGGGTCTTGAAGTTGTCCAGGTCAATGAATTGCAGGGCGCCGATGCGCCCGCTGCGCGAGCTGATGGCCAGCGCCTGGCGCAGCCGGTCCACCATCAGGCGGCGGTTGGGCAGGTTGGTGAGCGGATCGTAGAAGGCCAGCTTGTTGATCTCGTCCTCGGAAGCCTTGCGTTGCGTGACATTGCGCGACAGCACGATGAAGCGGGGCTCGGCACTGGTGGGGTCGACCTTGCGGGTCAGCGAGATCTCGAACCAGAAGTCGCCCTTGGAAGTGTGCAGGGCGAATTCCTTGCCCTCGGAGTGCCCCTGTTCGTTGGCTTCCTGCAGGGCTGTCATCACTGCCTGTGCCGCATCGGGCGGGAGCACGTCCTGCACCTTTTTTCCAAGGAAGAACTCAGCCGGTGGAAAAGAGGTGTTGGAGCGCGGTGCGTGGTAGTCGTGGTAGGTGCCGTCCAGACCCATTTCCAGCATGACGTCGGGAATGGCCTCCAGCGTGGCCTTGAGCTGGTTTTGCGAGCGCTCAATTTCCATGGTGCGCTGCGCAATCAGTGTTTCCTGGCCGCGTTCGTGGGTTTTCAGTTCCACCAGCAGCTTGCTGGCGTAGGCCAGCATCAGGCTGAAGGCCAGGCCCAGGGCCACCTTGAAGGCCAGTTCGGAGGGGTCAACCCAGCCGCTGCCGGGTGCCACGCTGAGTATCCATTGGCCGTTGGGCACCGTCAGGCTGCGCTCGACCGGAGTGTCCAGGGTGTCTGACGAGGAAACGATGATCTGCTTGGTGTCGGTGTCAGGATTGATGCGCCACAGCGAATACTGGAGCCCGCTTTCGGTCAGTTGCGCCAGGCGGACACTGCTCAGCGCCTGCGGAAAGCGGATGACGGCATAGGTCAATCCCCAGAACACCGGCTTTCCGTCGGCATCGTCCAGAAAGATGGGCATGCGCCCGACCGCACCCAGGCCACCTTGTACCAGTTGCAGGGGGCCTGCCAGTGTGAGCTTGCCGGTATCGCGAGCCAGGCGGGCTTCGCGCCCCTGCACCGGGTCTTTGAGCTGGTTGAAGCCAATCGATTTTTCGTTGCCTTTGAGCGGGGCCACGCGCTGGATGATGCCGTTCGGGCTCAGGCCCAGGGTAGAAACTCCGGGGTACCAGGGCAGCATTTCGCTGGCCACACCTTCGAAATCGGGCACATGGCCCTTGCCCTGGCGCACCATCGCGGCGATGGAGTAGGTGGCCGACAGCGCCCGCTCCATGGTGGCCTGGATGGCGTGCGCATGGTCGCTGGCCAGGGCGGCCACGCGCATGCGCTCGGCGTTGAGCCCGCGCTGCTCCAGTTTCCAGATCACCAGGGCCGAGGCCAGGGCTGCAACCACAAAAACGGCCAATGCCACCGCGAGCGGGCGTCCGAAGAGCGGCGTGGCAGAAGCGTCCCGTGTGGTCATTGCTGGTTGAGGCTGACGATGTGTGGAGATTGAATGCTAGCGCGGTGGCTGGCGCTTTTTGGGCGACCGTGAAAGATTGTGCCTGTGGTGTGCAGTCTTGTGTAGCGAATTGTGCCGTTTGGTGCGGGGAGTTACCCGAATGGTTTTATGCCAAATGGGCCACTAGCCCTCGTGAAATTTGGTCACAATGCTACTGATTTAATAGCATTATGGTTGTGTGACCAGAGGCAGGGCCTGCAGTTCGGTGTCGGTAAATCCCGCCAGTCGGCGGGCTGCCAGGTTGAACGGTGGCTTGAGCCGCGGCGCCCCGTGCCGGGCGGCGGCCTGGTTGTAGAACACCAGGGGGTCCAGTCCGTTCTGCTGGCACAGCCAGTGGTACCAGTGGTTGCCGATGGCGACGTGGCCCACTTCCTCCTCCAGGATGGTGTCCAGAATCGAGACGGCCGCCAGCGCATGCGGTGTGCCCACCTTGCGCAACTTGGTCTGGATGATGGGCGTGGCGTCCAGCCCGCGCGCCTCCAGCGTGCGCGGCACCAGGGCCATGCGCGCGGTCACGTCGTGGCGCGTGGCCTCGCACATGGTCCACAGGCCGTCATGGGCCACATAGTCGCCATAGTCGTGGCCCAGGGCCAGCAGGTGGTTGCGCAGCAGCGTGAAGTGCTTTGCCTCCTCGCGTGCCACACGCAGCCAGTCCAGGTAGAAGGCGTTGGGCATGCCGGCAAAGCGCCAGACCGCATCCAGCGCCAGGTTGATGGCGTTGAACTCGATGTGGCAGATGGCGTGCACCAGCGCGCAGTGGCCTTCCAGCGTAAACGGCGAACGCCTTGGCACATCCTGCGGCAGCACCAGCACCGGCTTTTGGGGCCGACCCGGCGGGCCACTGTAGGCCAGCTCGGCCTGACCATCCGGTGCGTATTCGGGTGTGATGGCCAGAACGGCGGCGACTTTCTCTTGGGGGGCGGTGAGGCGAAAGGCCTCCAGGCAGTGGTGTCTGAGTTCCATCCTTACAATTCTAGGGATCAGGCGCAGCCTCAACGGACGGATATTTCTCTTATGGCAATTTACGAACTCGACCAGGTCGCACCCCGCGTGGCGGACTCCGCCTGGGTGGCCGACAGCGCCCAGGTGATGGGCAATGTGGAACTGGCGGCCGACACCAGCATCTGGTTTGGCGCCATCGTGCGCGGCGACACCGAGACCATCCGCATCGGGCGTGGCTCCAACATCCAGGACGGCAGCGTGCTGCACGCCGACATTGGCAAGCCCCTGACGGTGGGTGAAAACGTGACCGTGGGCCATCAGGTGATGTTGCATGGCTGCACGATTGGCGACAACTCGCTGATCGGCATTGGCGCTGTGGTGCTCAACGGTGCCAAGATCGGCAAGGGCTGCATTGTTGGCGCCGGCTCGCTGGTGACCGAGGGCAAGGAATTTCCCGATGGCAGCATGATCATCGGCAGCCCGGCCAAGGCCGTGCGCGAACTCAGTGCCGAACAACAAGAGGGGCTGAAGATGAGCGCGGTGCACTACATCGAAAACGCCCGCCGCTTCCAGCGTGGCTTGAAGAAGATTGGTTGAGCGCGTGTCCGAACTGCATAAATTCCTGTTTGATGGCCTGCCGGTGCGGGGCATGATCGTGCGCTTGACCGATTCCTGGACCGAAGTCCTGCGCCGCCGCGCATCTAACAGCAGCACCGGTGCCTACGCTCCGCCGGTACGAGACATGCTGGGCGAAATGGTGGCTGCCGCCACCCTGATGCAATCCAACATCAAGTTCGATGGCTCACTGGTGCTGCAGATCTTTGGCGATGGTCCGGTCAAGCTGGCCGTGGTGGAGGTGCAACCCGATCTGGCGTTGCGAGCCACCGCCACTGTGGTGGGCGAGGTGGCGGATGACGCCACGCTGAGCCAGATGGTCAACGTGGGCAATGAGGGGCGCTGCGCCATCACGCTGGACCCCACCACCAAGTTCCCCGGCCAGCAGCCTTACCAGGGGGTGGTGCCGCTGTTCGATGACCGGCGCCACAAGATCGAAAAAATCAGCGCGGTGCTGGAGCACTACATGCTGCAAAGCGAGCAGCTTGACACCACGCTGGTGCTGGCCGCGGATGACAAAGTGGCAGCCGGCCTGCTGATCCAGCGCCTGCCAATGCAAGGCACGGACAACCTGTCGGGCAGCCTGGTCAGCAAGGAAAACGAGGACCAGATTGGTCTCAACGAGCACTACAACCGCATCGCCATCCTGGCCAGCAGTCTGAAGCGCGAGGAGCTGCTGACGCTGGATGTGGAGACCATCCTGCGTCGTCTGTTCTGGGAAGAGAGCATCACCCGCTTTGAGCCCCAGCAGGGCGATACGGGCCCGCGCTTTGCCTGCTCCTGCAGCCGCGAGCGGGTGGGGCGCATGATCGTGGGGCTGGGCCGCGAGGAGGCCGAAAGCATTCTGGCCGAGCGCGCAGCGATTGAGGTGGCGTGCGAGTTCTGTGGCCTGCAGTACCACTTTGACCCGGTGGATGCGGCGCAGCTGTTTCTGGCGCCGGTGCAGCAGGTGCCGGGCGGCTCAGGGCCGCACTGATTCGGTCTTCAGCAGGCTGCTGAACATTCGGTGTTCGCAGGCGGCGTCAGAGCACTTTTCACACTGCCATTGCCAGGGCGTTTGACCGGTAGGCGGGTTGAACCCGGCCTGCTGGTGGTGCGCAATGGCCTGCACGGCGCTGTGGATGCGCTGGGCTGCGGCGTCCCCATAGACCACGGCGTAAGCTTGCTCGTGCGCATCCAGCCGTTGGCGCAAGCGGGTATCGATGAGCTGGGCTTGTGGGTCGGCAGGTGTGTGGGGCAGTCCGCACAGCAGGACCAGTTCAAACGGGGGATGCGGGTCTAGCGCCGGGGCTGCAGACAGTGCGCAGGTGCGGGGCAAGCCCGCTGCCAACAGCGCAGTTGGCAGGGCATTGAGCAGCTCGATGACCCCGGTGCCGGGCGCGCCAACAATGGCGATTGGCATGGGCAGGGCAGGGGGGCCGTTACTTGGCAATCTGCACGAAGATTTCGTTGGCCTTGACCATGCCCAGCTCGGAGCGCGCCTTTTCTTCCACGATCTCCAGGCCTTCACGCAGGTCGTTGATTTCGGCCGCCAGGCGTGCGTTGGTGCGGGCGGCCTGGGCGTTGCGCTGCTGCTGCTCGTCGAGCTGGCGCACCAGAAGCGCGACGTTGGGCACACTGCCCCGCCCAAACCACAACTGCCCATGCACGATGACGAGCAGGGCAATGAGGGCGGCAGAAGCGAGGCGGGCGCCCATCAGCAGGGATGTTTCGACGCCGGGCCGCCCCAAGGCGAAACGCGGCCCCCGTGGGGGGCAGCGAACGACACGCAGTGCGTGAGCGTGGGGGCCACGTTACTTGAGGTTGTAGAAGGCAGCTCGGCCGGGGTAGCTGGCCACGTCACCCAAGTCCTCTTCAATGCGAAGCAACTGGTTGTACTTGGCCATGCGGTCCGAGCGGCTCAGGGAACCGGTCTTGATCTGGCCGGCATTGGTGCCCACGGCGATGTCGGCAATGGTGGAGTCTTCGGTTTCGCCCGAACGGTGGCTGATGACGGCGGTGTAGCCCGCGCGCTTGGCCATCTCGATGGCTTCAAAGGTCTCGGTCAGGGTGCCGATCTGGTTGATCTTGATCAGGATGGAGTTGGCAATGCCCTTGTCGATGCCTTCCTTCAGGATCTTGGTGTTGGTGACGAACAGGTCGTCGCCGACGATCTGCACCTTCTTGCCCAAGCGGTCGGTCAGCAGCTTCCAGCCATCCCAGTCGCCTTCGGCCATGCCGTCTTCGATGCTGATGATGGGGTACTTGTCGACCCAGGTGGCCAGGATGTTGGTCCATTCTTCGGCGTTGAGCGTCAGGCCTTCGCCTTCCAGGTGGTACTTGCCGTCCTTGTAGAACTCGGAAGCGGCGCAGTCCAGGCCCAGGGCGATTTGTTCGCCGGCCACAAAACCGGCCTTGTCGATGGCTTCCAGGATCACCTGGATGGCAGCTTCATGGCTGGGTACGCTGGGGGCAAAGCCGCCTTCGTCACCCACGGCGGTGCTGATGCCCTTGTCGTGGAGGATCTTCTTCAGCGCGTGGAACACCTCGGCGCCGTAGCGCAGGGCTTCGCGGAAGCTGGGGGCGCCCACCGGGATGATCATGAATTCCTGGATGTCCAGGTTGTTGTTGGCGTGCTCGCCGCCGTTGATGACGTTCATCATGGGCACGGGCATCTGCATGCGGCCCATGCCGCCAAAGTAGCGGTAGAGCGGCAGGCCGGACTCTTCGGCGGCGGCGCGGGCCACGGCCATGGACACGGCCAACATGGCGTTGGCTCCCAGGCGACTCTTGTTGTCGGTGCCGTCCAGGTCGATCAGGGTCTTGTCCAGGAAGGCCTGCTCGGAGGCGTCCAGGCCCAACACGGCTTCGGAAATTTCGGTATTGATGTGTTCCACGGCCTTGAGCACGCCCTTGCCCAGGTAGCGTTTCTTGTCACCATCGCGCAGCTCAATGGCTTCGCGCGATCCGGTGGATGCGCCCGACGGCACGGCGGCACGGCCCATGGTCCCAGACTCCAGCAACACGTCGCATTCGACGGTGGGGTTGCCGCGCGAATCCAGAATCTCGCGGCCTACGATATCAACAATTGCACTCATTTCATCTCTTTCTTAAAAATAACAAAACGGGTCGGGAGGACGTCAGTCAAAACGGTCTTCCAGGAAAGGGCGCTTCTTGGTGACGGCGTCGAGTTCCACCAGGGTTTCAAGCAGCGCACGCATGTGCTTGAGCGGCACGGCATTCGGGCCGTCGCTCATGGCCTTGGCCGGGTCGGGATGGGTTTCCATGAACAGGCCGGCCACGCCCACGGCCACGGCCGCGCGGGCCAGCACCGGCACCATCTCGCGCTGGCCGCCACTCGCTTGCCCCAAGCCACCGGGGAGTTGCACCGAATGCGTGGCATCAAACACCACGGGCGCCTGTGTCTCGCGCATGATGGCCAGGCTGCGCATGTCGCTCACCAGGTTGTTGTAGCCAAAGCTGGCACCGCGTTCGCAGGCCATGAAGTTGTCATCGATCAGCCCCGCTTCGCGCGCTGCGGCACGGGCCTTGTCGATGACGTTTCTCATGTCATGCGGCGCGAGGAACTGGCCCTTCTTGATGTTCACCGGCTTGCCACTTTGTGCCACGGCGCGGATGAAATCGGTCTGGCGGCACAGGAAGGCGGGCGTCTGCAGCACGTCGACGACGGATGCAACCTGGGCGATCTGGGCCTCGTCATGCACGTCGGTCAGCACGGGCAGATTCAGCTCGCGCTTGACCTTGGCCAGAATCTCCAGACCCTTGTCGATGCCGGGGCCGCGGAAGGTGCTGCCGCTGGAGCGGTTGGCCTTGTCGAAGCTGCTCTTGAAGATGAAGGGGATGCCCAGGGATGCCGTGATCTCCTTCAGCGTCCCGGCGGTGTCCATCTGCAACTGCTCGGACTCGATGACACAGGGACCGGCGATCAGGAAAATGCGATGCTGCAGCCCGATGTCAAATCCGCACAGTTTCATGCCACGGCCTTCAGGTTCTTGCCCGCAGTCTGGTGGTCCAGCGCGGCCTTGATGAAGGCGTTGAACAGGGGGTGACCGTTCCACGGTGTCGACTTGAACTCGGGGTGGAACTGCACGCCGATGTACCAGGGGTGTACGGCCTGCGGCAGTTCCACCATTTCGGTCAGTTGTTCGCGCTGGGTCAGAGCCGAGATCACCAGGCCGGCTGAGCGCAGCTGGTCCAGAAAGTTGACATTGGCTTCGTAACGGTGGCGGTGCCGTTCGGTGACCACGTCGCCGTAGATCTGGTGCGCCAGCGTGCCCTTGGCCACATCGGAGCTTTGGGCGCCCAGGCGCATGGTGCCGCCCAGGTCGGAGTTCTTGTTGCGGGTCTTGATGGTGCCGTCGGCATCCTTCCACTCGGTGATGAGGGCGATGACGGGGTTGGCGCAATCGGGTTCGAACTCGGTACTGTTGGCGTCCTTCAGTCCGGCCACATGGCGGGCGAATTCGATGGTGGCTACCTGCATGCCCAAGCAAATGCCCAGATACGGGACCTTGTTCTCGCGGGCAAAGCGGGCCGCGCAGATCTTGCCTTCGATGCCGCGCTTGCCAAAGCCGCCGGGCACCAGCACCGCGTCGAATTGGGCTAGGCGGGAAACGCTATCGGGCGTGATGGTTTCAGAGTCGATGTACTCGATCTTGACCTTGGCATGGTTCTTCATGCCGGCGTGGCGCAGGGCTTCGTTGAGCGACTTGTAGCTGTCGGACAGGTCCACGTACTTTCCAACCATGGCGATGCTGACTTCGCCCTGCGGGTGCTCGGTCTCGAACACCAGGTCATCCCAGCGCTTGAGGTTGGCCGGTGGCGTGCTCAGGCGGAGCTTGTCGCAGATCAGGCCGTCCAGTCCCTGCTCATGCAGCATGCGGGGCACCTTGTAGATGGTGTCCACATCCCACATGCTGATGACGCCCCATTCGGGCACATTGGAGAACAGCGAAATCTTGGAGCGCTCTTCCTGCGGAATGGGCCGGTCGGCGCGGCACAGCAGGACGTCGGCCTGGATGCCGATTTCGCGCAACTGCTTGGCGGTGTGTTGGGTGGGCTTGGTCTTGAGTTCGCCGGCCGCAGCAATCCAGGGCAGGTAGCTCAGGTGCACGAAGGCGCTGTTGTTGGGGCCGAGCTTGAGGCTCATCTGGCGCACGGCTTCCAGGAAGGGCAGGGACTCGATGTCGCCCACGGTGCCGCCAATTTCAACGATGGCCACATCCACCGCGTCGGGCTCGCCAAAGCGGGCGCCGCGCTTGACGAACTCCTGGATTTCGTTGGTGACGTGGGGTATGACCTGCACGGTCTTGCCCAGGTAGTCGCCACGGCGTTCCTTGTCGAGCACGCTCTTGTAGATCTGGCCGGTGGTGAAGTTGTTGGCCTTGCGCATGCGCGACTCGATGAATCGCTCATAGTGGCCCAGGTCAAGGTCGGTTTCGGCGCCGTCGTCGGTGACGAATACTTCACCGTGCTGCAGGGGGGACATCGTGCCGGGATCGACGTTCAGGTACGGATCCAGCTTGATGAGAGTGACTGTCAGGCCCCGCGATTCCAGTATCGCAGCGAGGGAGGCTGAGGCGATTCCCTTGCCAAGGGAAGACACCACACCGCCGGTGACGAAGACAAATTTGGTCATGTCAGGGGGAGAGCTTTTGGCTCTGGGAGGTGGTAAAGCGAGATTATACGTGTGGGGATGGGTCCCAGATTCCCTTAACTTCCGGTCCCCGCTCCCCCCAGCCCCCTCGCCCCGCCGGGCGAGGGGGAGCCTAACAGCCATATTTGGGCTTGTCTTTTTTGGTGGGACGTACACGCTCAATAGCCAACACCGGCCACCGTAGGATTCTCACAAATTGAACGTGCTCCCTTTGAAGACGCGGTCACATATGGCTGTTAAAGCTCCCTCTCGCCCGGCGGGGCGAGAGGGCGGGGGGAGAGTGGGGGAGGTGAGGAAGCCGGAATTTGGCAATAGTAGTTGAAAGCCTCTGCTACATTGCCCCCCATGAATGATCTAGCCGGAAAACACATCGTCCTGGGCCTCACCGGAGGCATCGCCTGCTACAAGGCCGCCGAACTCTGCCGCGCCCTGATCAAGGAAGGCGCCACCGTGCAGGTGGTGATGACCGAAGCGGCCACGCAATTCATCACGCCGGTGACCATGCAGGCGCTCTCCAACCGCCCCGTCTACGGTTCGCAGTGGGATGCGCGCGAACCCAACAATATGGCGCACATCAACCTGAGCCGCGAGGCCGATGCCATCCTGATTGCGCCGTGCAGCGCCGATTTCATGTCCAAGCTGCTGCATGGTGGTGCCGACGAGCTTTTGAGCCTGATGTGTCTGGCGCGCCCTATCGATACGGTGCCGCTGCTGATTGCGCCGGCGATGAACCGCGAGATGTGGGCGCATCCCGCCACGCAGCGCAATTTGATGCAGTTGGCGGCGGATGGTGCCACGATCCTGGGTGTTGGTAGTGGTTTCCAGGCCTGCGGCGAAACGGGTGATGGCCGCATGCTGGAGCCTGACGAGCTGTTGGCCGACGTGATTGCGTTTTTCCAGCCCAAGTTGCTAGCAGGCAAGCAGGTGCTGGTCACAGCGGGCCCGACCTTTGAGGCCATTGATCCGGTGCGTGGCATTACCAACCGCTCCAGCGGCAAGATGGGCTTTGCCATCGCCCGTGCCGCGCACGAGGCCGGGGCGCAGGTCACGCTGGTGGCTGGTCCTGTGGCACTGGCGACGCCGCGCGGGGTGCAGCGCATCGACGTGCAATCCGCAATAGACATGCTGCAGGCCTGCGTGGAACAGGTCCCAGTCGCGAACATTTTTGTGGCCACTGCGGCTGTGGCGGACTGGCGCCCGGCCCAGTCGTCGGACCAGAAGATCAAGAAGGACGGCTCTGGCCAGACACCCACGCTGGCATTCGTGGAGAACCCCGACATTCTGGCCACCGTGGCGCAGTCGGAGCGCGCCCAGAGAGGTGGCCTGTTCTGCGTGGGCTTTGCCGCCGAGAGCCATGATCTGCTGGCCCATGCCACGGCCAAGCGCGCCCGCAAGGGCGTGCCCTTGCTGGTGGGCAACATTGGCCCGGCCACGTTCGGCAAAGATGACAACGCGTTGCTGCTGGTTGACGCCAATGGCACGCAAGAACTCCCCCACGCCAGCAAATTGCATCTGGCCCGCCAACTGGTGGCCGAGATTGCCAGGCGCCTACCTACCGCACCTCCAACATGAAAATTGACGTCAAGATCCTCGATAACCGCCTTGTCGACCAGATGCCGGCCTACGCCACACCCGGCAGCGCCGGGCTGGACCTGCGCGCCTGCTTGGCCGAGCCGCTGACACTGGCGCCCAACGCCTGGCAACTGGTACCCACCGGCATGGCCATGTACCTGCAGGACCCGGGCTACGCGGCCCTGATCCTGCCGCGCTCCGGCCTGGGCCACAAACATGGCATCGTGCTGGGAAATCTGGTGGGGCTGATTGACAGCGACTACCAGGGCCAGTTGATGGTCAGCGCCTGGAACCGCAGTGATGTGGCCTTCACCATCGAGCCCATGGAGCGCATCGCGCAACTGGTCATCGTGCCGGTGGTGCAGGCCCAGTTCAATTTGGTGACCGATTTCGAGGCCAGCCAACGCGGCGAAGGCGGCTACGGGTCTACCGGCAAACGCTGATCGGCTTGGAAATTGCTATCGAAAACGTAGCAATATAAGTCCATTTGACGAGGGCTGGTGGCCAATTTTGATGTCAGGCATCAGTGCAGAAGGCCACCGGGCGGCACTTCCTCGGACGCCACCTGCAATTTGAAGAATCCGGTGCCACAGCTGCCCCGGCCGATCTCTTCTTCGGTTGCTTCCCGCACCGACTCAACCTTCATGGTGATACGGATGGCAATGCCGGCCAGCGGGTGATTGCCGTCGATGACGATATGGTCCGGGTAGATGTCGGTCACGGTGTACAGCGTGTCGCGGGGCGCGTTCGGGTTGCAGCCTTCGGGCAGGGCATTGCCCTCCATGGTCAGGCCTTCCTGCAATTCCTCGGGGAACAGGTGGCGCGGTTCCAGAAACAGCAACTGGTCATTGAAATCGCCAAAGGCCTGCTCCGGTTCTATCTGCAATTGCACGGTCGCCCCCACGCCATGTCCCTGCAGCGCGTTTTCGATGATGGGCAGCAGGTCATTGCCGCCCAGCAAAAATTCGACGGGTTCGTCCAGCACATCCAGTTCTTCGCCCAAAGTGTCTTTCAGCGTCCAGGTCAGGGCAACGACGCATTGTTCAGTGATTTCCATAGGAGAATTGTCCCATGAACATCGATGAACCCTTGCAACTCCTGGGTGGATTGACGCCCGCCACCTTCATGCGGCGCCACTGGCAGAAGAAGCCCCTGCTGATTCGCCAGGCCATCCCGGGATTCCAGGCCTTGCTGGACCGCGCCGAGCTCCTCGATCTGGCCGCCCAGGACGAGGTCGAGTCGCGTCTGGTTGTGCAGGCCCACCCGGACGGTGCGCAGAACTGGCGCTTTCGCCATGGTCCGTTCGGGCGCAAGGCCTTGCCACCCTTCAAGCAGCCGGGCTGGACCCTATTGGTGCAGGGCGTGGATTTGCTGGACGCACGTGTGCACGCGCTGATGAATCAGTTCCGATTTGTACCGGATGCACGCCTGGATGACCTGATGATCAGCTATGCCACCGATGGCGGTGGCGTGGGGCCACACTTTGACAGCTACGACGTCTTTCTATTGCAGGCCCATGGGCAACGGCGCTGGCGTATCGGCCGGCAAAAGGACCTGAGTCTGCAGCCTGACATGCCGCTGAAGATACTGGCCCACTTCGAGCCGGAGATGGAGTTTGTACTGAATCCGGGCGACATGCTGTACCTGCCGCCGCGTTACGCCCACGATGGTGTGGCGCAGGGCGAGTGCATGACGTACTCCATCGGTTTTCGATCTCCCTCCAAATCGGAGCTGGCCAGTGAGTTGTTGCAGCGCCTCGCGGAGGACGTGCTGGATGAGGAGACCCGTGTTCTGTATCGGGATCCCCAGCAGTCCGCTGTGGCGCAGAGTGGGGCGGTTCCCGATGCCCTGGCGGACTTCGCTCGCGCCGCGGTGGCCGATGCGTTGCGCGACCCGCTCGCCTTGCAGCGGGTTCTGGGCGAGTATTTGAGCGAGCCCAAGGGGCATGTCCACTTTGATGGCGGGGCATCAACGCCAGCCGCGGGCACGCTGACCCTGGACCGGCGAACCCGGATGTTGTACGACGACCGGCATATATTCCTCAATGGAGAGAGTTTCATGGCATCGGGGCGTGATGCAAAATTGATGCGTGGTTTGGCAGACCTGCGGACCCTGAGCGCCGCGGACGTCAAACGGCTGAGCGGGCCTGCCCGTTCATTGGTGGCAGACTGGTGTGAAGCGGGGTGGATGTATGTCGAATTCTGACAATGAAGGTGGGCACCTGGATGGTGCCTTTTCCGGTCCCAGCGAATTCGCTGCCGTGGTGCGCGAGGCACTGGCCTGTGCAGCCCGTGAAGGCTGGAAGTCCATGGTGTGGAGTGACGCCAATTTTGCCGATTGGCCGCTGGGTGAACGGTCCGTGGTGGAGTCCCTGAATGCGTGGGCCGGCAGTGGCCGCCATCTGGTCATGTTGGCTCACAGTTACGACAGCATCTTGCGGTACCAGCCACGCCTGGTTGCGTGGCGCAAGACCTGGGACCATATCATTGAATGCCGCTTGTGCAAGAACCTGGATGCCAGTGAAGTGCCCAGCGCACTGTGGAGCCCACAGTGGGCCATGCGCCGCCTCGATTTGGTGCGCAGCACGGGGGTTGCGGGGCTGGAGCCGCAGCGGCGGGTATTGTTGAAAGAGGAATTGGACGAGTGCCGTCGCCAGGGCTCTCCCGGTTTTTCCGCCACAACATTGGGTCTGTAGCCTGCACTTAGAGGGTTTTCCCCAGTGATTTTTGCAAGTTCCTGTATACTTTGCGGTTAGGCAAAAAGAGATCGAATGCTTTTTGTCTGAGTCTGGGCGGCCTGCTGCTTTGACAATTTCCAAAAATTGTTTCGTTAACTCACTCTAGTTTTTAAAAATGAACAAATCACTCGTCTTGGCAGCCGTTATCGCTGCCGCTGCCTTGGCTGCTTGCGGTAAGAAAGAAGAAGCTCCTGCTCCCGCCGCTGCTCCCGCTGCCGCCGCACCCGCTCCCGCTGCTGCCCCCGCTTCTGACGCATCGGCTCCTGCCGCTGCTGCTCCCGCTGCTGAAGCTTCGGCTCCTGCTGCTGCTGCCTCCAAGTAATACTTGTTGCGCCCAACAAAAAAGCCACCGCAAGGTGGCTTTTTTGTTGGGCGCCTCACTGAGGAAGCAGGGGGTAACCCCCCTTTCTTCTTACCTGGGGCAGATTATTTGATGTCGTCTGCAATGACCTTGACGATGCGTTGCGCATTGGCCGACAGCTCGGGAGCACCCTTGGCATCGAGCACTGACACGGTGGTCAGTTCAGCCTGGCTTCGCACGGCAATCTGGAACTTGGCCGCGTCATTCTTGGGTGTGCTGCTGAACAGCTTGGCGAAGAAACCAGGTTCCGAGCTGTTGGAATCCAACGGAACGTAGCGCACGAAATAGATACCCTGCTTGCGGTCGCGGTCTTCCACGGTGAAGCCTGTACGGTCCAGTGCCAGACCGACGCGGCGCCATGCGCTGTCAAATCCCTCTTCGATGCGCACGACTGGCTGGCCATTCTCGGTTGCAACCACGGTGGTTTTCCGGACGATACCGCTGTTGGCAACCAGTGTCTTCGACTGTGCCTCGGCGACTCCCAGCTTGACCATCAGGCGGCGCAGGAACTCGGCTTCCAGCTCGGGGTCGGCCGGACGGGGTTGCCAGATGGTGCTGTCCTTGCGCTCGTTGTTGACTGTTTCCACCATGCCGCGGTGGCTGATAAAGATTTCTGTCTCGCCTTTGGCATTGCGTTCCAGGCGGGTGCGGAACTTGTCACGCTCGGCCGTGGAATACAGCGAGTCCAGTAGCTTGCCCAGCGTGGAGCGGATGAAGTCTTGCGGAATCTTGGCACGGTTCTCGGCCCAGTCGGTTTCCATGATGCCCAGCGTGTTCTGGTCGATGGCCAACAGGAATCCGTTTTCCTGCCAGAAGTCCTTGACCGGGTCCCACAACTTTTCGGCCGGGCGGTTGACCACCAGCCAGCGCTGGTTGCCGGAGCGCTCGATGCGCACGTCGCCCACCGAAACCGCCGCAATTGTGGGGGCGGTGGCCGCGATCTGACCCGACTTGAAGCCCGAAGCCGAAACGGAGCCGCCAACCACGGCGTAATGCGTGTCCTTGGAGAGCTGCGTGAGGTCCGGGGGGACATCCAGTGAAGGAACCTTGGCGGTGCTGGCGCTGCGGTAATCCACCTTGTCGGATTCGAGTACGGTGCAGGCAGACAGCGAGATCGCGACGCTGACAAGCGTCAATTTGAATAAAGGGTTCACGGAAGTCCTCAAAATGGAAGGGGTACTTATAGCAGGCCTGCGGCTTGCATCACGCGTTCCAGCGCGGGCTGGTTCGCTGGGGTCAGCACCGTCAGTGGCAAACGCAGGGCTTGTCCGCAGAGTCCCATGCGTGCAACCGCCCACTTGACCGGAATGGGATTGGACTCGACAAAAAGTGCCTTGTGCAGGGGCAGCAACTGGAACTGAATCTCCATGGCGCGTTGGACATTGCCGGCAATTGCGGCCATGCACAGTTCATGCATCAGACGTGGGGCCACATTGGCGGTCACGCTGACATTGCCATGTCCACCGCACAGCATCAGGGCCACGGCCGTGGGGTCGTCACCCGAATAGATGGCAAAACCCTTGGGCGCTTCCTTGATCAGCCACTGTGCGCGCTCGATGTTGCCAGTCGCTTCCTTGATACCGACAATGCCGGGAACCTGGGCCAGGCGCAGCACCGTGTCATGCGCCATATCTGCCACCGAGCGACCTGGCACGTTGTACAAAACAACCGGCAGGTCCACCGCTTCGGCAATGGCCTTGAAGTGCAGGTACTGCCCTTCCTGCGTGGGCTTGTTGTAATAGGGAACCACCTGCAACTGGCAGTCCGCTCCAACCTTCTTGGCAAAGCGCGCCAGTTCAATTGCCTCGGAGGTCGAATTGGCGCCGCAACCGGCCATAATCGGCACGCGTCCGGCGGCCTGCTCGACCGACACGCGGATGATCTCGCAATGTTCTTCCACATTGACCGTGGGGGACTCACCGGTGGTGCCCACGACGCCAATGCAGTCCGTTCCTTCGGCGATATGCCAGTCGATCAGCTTGCGCAGCGCTGCGTAGTCCACGGAGCCGTCGTCCTGCATCGGAGTGACCAGCGCCACGATGCTGCCTTTGATGGGACCTTGAGGTGAGTTCATGTCAGTCATTTGTACAGTAATCAATTATTCTACCTAGAGTGCCTGGCGCGCCCAATTCAGCGGCCGGGTCTCGTCCGCCTGGGGACGCAAGGCGGCAATGCGTTGGACCACGCGCTGGGGGGCCGTCAGGTAGCCTTGCTCAAAAGCCACAAGGTCCAGTTCTGCGCAGGTGTGCAGCAGCTCACCGCGCTGCAGCAGGAAATCGGCGCGGGACGGCCGCCCGAACTGCGCGTTGCCGTCGGCAAAGGTTTCATACAGCAGGACCCCGCCAGGTGCGACGCTGGCGATCAGCGTGGGGAGCAGTGGGCGCCACAGGTAATTGGTCACCACCACTGCCCCAAAACGGCGAATCTGCCCGTCGTTTTCCTTCAGCGGCCACGGGCCGCTTTCGATGTCAGCGCAAATCAGCTCCGCCTGAGGTACGTTCTGGCGGGCGGAATCAGTGGATTGGTCGACGCCGGTTACCTGATGGCCACGCCCGGCAAACCAGGCCAGGTGCCTGCCTGCGCCACAGGCAACATCCAGAACGGTGGCGTCCGGTTCCAGCAGGTGCGACCAGCGGATGATCCAGTCAGACGCTTTCAAAAGCACGACCACACTTGGTTGGCCATCTGCACCATGAAGTCAGGCTGGGTGTACAGGAAGAACACCCCGGCCAGCACGGCAGCCGCCAAGGCACCCAACCACCAGTGTGTGCGCAGATTCATGGTGTGACCGCGCCCCGCGGCAACGGTCGATTGATGGCTGCCTCCCGAATGGGCAGATTGATCAGCGCCGCGGCAACACCCAGACCAATCGCGATGTACCAAACGATGTCGTAACTGCCGGTATTGTCATACAGATAGCCGCCCAGCCACACTCCCATGAAGGAGCCGATCTGGTGGCTGAAGAACACGAAGCCGCCCAGCATGGAGAGGTGCGCCACCCCAAAAATCTGGGCCACGGTGGCATTGGTGGGAGGCACGGTGGACAGCCACAGCATCCCCATCACGGCAGAGAATACATACACGCTGATAGGAGACAGCGGCACCAGCAGGAACACACTGATGGCGACTGCCCGGGCAAGGTAAATGAAGGCCAGGATATTCTTCTTGGGCATTTTTTGGCCCAGCACGCCTGCCGCATAGGTACCAAACACGTTGAACAGTCCGATCAAGGCCAGTGCATAGCTGGCCACCTGGGGGGACAGGCCCTTGTCCTTCAGATAGCTGGGCATATGTACACCAATGAAGACAACCTGGAAGCCACAGACGAAATATCCCGCCATCAGCAACTGAAAGCTGGGGTATTTGAACGCTTCCCGCAGGGCTTGAACAATGGTCTGGTCGCGCATGGGAGCCGAAGCGCCGCCGAAGCCCGGTTCACGCAGCCCCCAGGCCAACGGAATCATCAGCAGCGACGCCATGCCCAACAACACCAGCGCCTGTTGCCAGCCGAACTGGCTGATCAAGAAACCTTCGGTGGGCACCATCAGGAACTGGCCGAAGGAGCCCGCCGCAGCTGCCACGCCCATGGCCCAGGATCGCTTGTCGGCGCTGACGTTGCGGCCAATCACGCCATAGATCACGGCATAAGTGGTGCCCGACTGGGCCATGCCGATCAGCAGACCGGTACTCAGCGCAAACAGCAGGGGCGTGGTGGCCTGTGCCATGCCCACCAGGCCCAGTGCATAGAGGACGGAGCCGGCGATGATGACCCGGAAGGCACCAAACCGGTCCGCTGCCATGCCGGCAAAAATGCCGGAAACGCCCCAGGCCAGGTTCTGGATCGCGATGGCCAGTGCAAAGGTTTCGCGCGTCCAGCCCTGGGCCTGGGTGATCGGCTGCAACCACAGGCCAAAGCCGTGGCGTATGCCCATGGACAAGGTGACGATGGTGGCGCCACAGGCCAGAACCTGCAGCGTGGAGAGCGGTTTGTGGGCATGACTCATGGCTGGATTGTCGCCAATTCGGGTTAACCCCGCCTGGCTCCGGAACAATCCCAGGGCGGCAATGCTGTATGGGTGTACAGCCAATGGGTGTTCGGCGATTACAATGCCGCCCTATGTCAGTCAAACCCACCCCCGAATACTCCGAAGGTTCCATCCGGGTCCTCAAGGGCCTGGAGCCCGTCAAACAGCGCCCGGGCATGTACACCCGCACCGACAACCCGCTGCACGTGATCCAGGAAGTCCTGGACAACGCGGCCGATGAAGCCCTGGGCGGCTACGGTAAAAAAATCAAGGTCACTGTTCACCTGGACGGCTCCGTGACCGTCGAAGACGACGGTCGCGGCATCCCGTTCGGCCTGCATCCCGAAGAGAAGGCGCCGGTCATTGAGCTGGTCTTTACCCGCCTGCACGCCGGCGGAAAGTTCGACAAGGGCAAGGGCGGGGCTTACAGCTTCTCCGGTGGCCTGCACGGCGTGGGCGTCAGCGTGACCAATGCCCTGGCCAAGCGGCTGGAGGCCACTTCCTACCGCGAGGGCCAGGCCGCCACCATCGTGTTCGAGAACGGTGATGTGACCCAGGCGTTGCAGGCACGCAAATCGGGCGAGGGCGACCGCAAATCCGGCACCACGGTGCGCGTCTGGCCCGACGCCAAGTATTTCGAATCCGCCGCCCTGCCTATGAACGAGCTGACGCACCTGCTGCGCAGCAAGGCCGTGCTGATGCCGGGCGTCAGTGTCTCGCTGCTGGTCGAGAAGACCAAGGAGACCCAGACCTGGCTGTACAAGGGCGGCCTTCGCGACTACCTGACCCAGACCCTGACAGCCGACCCGGTGATTCCGCTGTTCGAAGGCGAAGGCTTTGCCGACAGCCAGAGCGACAACTTCGCGGAGGGCGAGGGCGCGGCCTGGGCCGTGGCCTTCACCGAAGACGGCCAGCCAGTGCGCGAGAGCTATGTCAACCTGATCCCTACCAGTGCCGGCGGCACGCATGAGAGTGGTCTGCGCGACGGCCTGTTCACGGCGGTCAAGAGCTTCATCGAGCTGCATTCGCTGCTGCCCAAGGGCGTGAAGCTAATGCCCGAAGACGTGTTTGCCCGCGCCAGCTATGTGCTGTCCACCAAGGTGCTGGATCCCCAATTCCAGGGCCAGATCAAGGAGCGACTGAACTCCCGCGACGCCGTGCGCCTGGTCTCCAGCTTTGTGCGCCCCGCGCTCGAACTCTGGCTGAACCAGCACGTGGACTACGGCAAAAAATTGGCCGAACTGGCGATCAAGGCCGCACAGTCGCGCCAAAAGGCCGGCCAGAAGGTAGAAAAGCGCAAGAGCTCCGGCGTAGCGGTTTTGCCCGGCAAGCTCACCGATTGCGAAAGCCGCGACACCGCCTACAACGAGGTCTTTCTGGTTGAGGGCGACTCCGCCGGCGGCAGCGCCAAGATGGGCCGTGACAAGGAAAACCAGGCCATTCTGCCGCTGCGCGGCAAGGTCCTGAATACCTGGGAGGTGGACCGCGACCGCCTGTTTGCCAACACTGAAATCCACGACATCTCGGTTGCCATCGGCGTCGACCCCCACGGTCCCAATGACTCGCCGGATATGTCCGGCCTGCGCTACGGCAAGGTCTGCATCCTGTCCGATGCGGATGTGGACGGCTCGCACATTCAGGTGCTGCTGCTCACGCTGTTTTTTCGCCACTTTCCCAAGCTTATCGAGGCTGGGCATGTGTATGTGGCACGGCCCCCACTGTTCCGTGTTGACGCACCGGCACGCGGCAAGAAGCCAGCCAGCAAGGCCTACGCGCTGGACGAGGGCGAACTCACCGCCATCCTCGACAAGTTGCGCAAGGAGGGCGTGCGCGAAGCCGCGTGGAGCATCAGCCGCTTCAAAGGACTGGGTGAAATGAATGCCGAGCAGTTGTGGGACACCACGCTGAACCCCGACACGCGCCGCCTGCTGCCCGTGGCCCTGGGTGCCATTGCCTTTGGCGAGACGGAAGCCCTGATCACCAAGTTGATGGGCAAGGGTGAAGCCGCAGCCCGGCGGGAATTGATGGAACTGCACGGCGACTCGGTCGAGGTGGACATCTGATGGTTATCGCTCGCAACGTCCGGGGCGCGCGGCTCCCCGTGGTGCTGGGCATGCTGCTGCTGGGCATGCACCTGGCGCACGCCGACATGTGGACCTATGTGGATGCGCGTGGCGTCAAGCACTTCGCCTCCAGCCAGTTGGACAAGCGCTACAAGCTGCTGTTCAAGGGCATGGCAACGCCGGAACCGCTGGGAGCGCCCGATGGTGGCACCGAGACCGCAGTTTCCCGTTTTGCGCCGGTAGGTGCAGCGGGTCGCAGCGTGGCCAGCCTGGAGCTGTCTCCGGGCTTCATGGCCATCAAGCCCCATGTGCGCAGCGCGGCCGACGCCAACCAACTGGACATGGCCCTGTTGCAGGCCGTCATCGCGACTGAGTCCGGTTTTGATCCGTCTGCGGTGTCGCCCAAGGGTGCGGTGGGCCTGATGCAGGTCATGCCCGCCACGGCGCAGCGCTATGGACTGACCAACGACCGCAGTGGCACGGTTGCCTCCAAGTTGACCGACCCCAAGACCAATGTTCACACCGGTGCCCGCTACTTGCGCGACCTGATCAAGCTGTTCCCAGGCCAACTCGAACTGGCCGTCGCCGCGTACAACGCGGGCGAAGGCGCCGTGCAGAGGGCCGGCAACCGCATCCCCAATTACAAGGAAACGCAGAACTACGTGCGTTCCGTCATGCAGCTCTACAAGCGCCTGAATCCCCAGGCCCAGCATGCGCCTGCCGCCACGGCAGGTCCGCGGGTGCGTGGTGAATTCCACGGTGCCCCCCCTGCGACCCCGGGCCAGACCGCCATTGCCGAGCTGCCCCCCAGCGATTTGTCGAATTAGTACCCATGACCGACCAAGCCATTCTTGCCCTGAATCCTGAACCACCCCGCGATGGCGGTGACGATGAACTGAACCTGGCCACCTACGCCCAGCGTGCCTACCTGGAATACGCCCTCTCGGTCGTCAAGGGCCGCGCCCTGCCGGATGTGTGCGATGGCCAGAAGCCGGTGCAGCGGCGCATTTTGTACAGCATGTCGCGCATGGGTCTGGGCTTTGGTGGACCCAACGGCAACACCGGCGCCCGGCCGGTCAAAAGCGCCCGTGTGGTCGGTGATGTGCTGGGCCGGTTCCACCCGCACGGCGACCAGGCGGCATATGACGCACTGGTTCGCATGGCGCAGGATTTTTCGCAGCGCTACCCGCTGATCGACGGCCAGGGCAATTTCGGCTCGCGCGATGGTGACGGGGCCGCTGCCATGCGCTACACCGAGGCTAGGTTGGCCAAGATCACCAGCCTGCTGCTCGACGAGATCGACATGGGCACGGTGGACTTCCAGCCCAACTACGACGGATCCACCGAGGAGCCGCGCCAGTTGCCGGCCCGCCTGCCGTTCAGCCTGCTCAATGGCGCCAGCGGCATTGCCGTGGGCCTGGCCACTGAAATCCCCAGCCACAACCTGCGCGAGATCGCCGACGCCTGCGTGGCGCTGATCAAGACGCCCACGCTGGCCGACGACGCCCTGGCCGCGCTGGTGCCCGGCCCCGATTACCCGGGTGGCGGGCAGATCATCAGCAGCGCAGCCGACATTGCGGACGCCTACCGCACCGGACGCGGGTCGCTCAAGGTTCGCGCGCGCTGGAAGATCGAAGACCTGGCGCGTGGCCAGTGGCAACTGGTGGTGACCGAGCTGCCACCCGGTGTCAGCAGCCAGCGCGTGCTGGAAGAGATCGAAGAGCTGACCAACCCCAAGGTCAAGGCCGGCAAGAAGGCCTTGTCGCAAGATCAGAACCAGCTCAAGGCCAGCATTCTGTCGGTGCTGGATGTGGTGCGCGACGAGTCCAACAAGGACGCACCGGTGCGCCTGGTTTTCGAACCCAAGACCAGCCGCATTGAACAGCAGGAGTTGATCACCGCGCTCTTGGCCCACACCAGCCTGGAGACCTCGTCACCCATCAACCTGACGATGATTGGCCTGGACGGGCGGCCCACGCAGAAGTCCTTCCGCCAGATGCTGCAGGAGTGGATCGCGTTCCGCCAGAGCACCATTGAAAAACGCTCGCAGCACCGACTAAGCAAGGTGCTGGACCGTATCCATATTCTGGAAGGCCGCCAGACCGTTCTGCTGAACATCGACGAGGTGATTGCCATCATCCGCCAGTCGGATGAGCCCAAGGCCGCGCTGATCGAGCGCTTCAAGCTGTCTGACCGCCAGGCCGAGGACATTCTCGAAATCCGCCTGCGCCAACTGGCCCGCCTGGAAGCCATCAAGATCGAGCAGGAACTCGCCGAGTTGCGTGGCGAGCAGGGCAAGCTGGAAGAAATCCTGGGTAGCCCCGCCGCGCTGCGCCGCCTGATGGTCAAGGAGATCGAGGCGGACGCCAAGGCCTTTGCCGACCCGCGCCGCACACTGATCCAGGCCGAGAAGAAGGCCGTGCTGGAGATCAAGGTGGTGGACGAACCCGTCACCGTGGTTGTCAGCCAGAAGGGCTGGGTGCGCACCCGCACCGGCCATGGCCACGAGGCCACCTCGTTTGCCTTCAAGGCGGGCGACGGACTGTACGGCACGTTTGAATGCCGCAGTGTGGACACGCTGTTGGTGTTTGGGTCGAACGGCCGCGTCTACTCGGTGGCGGTGTCGCTGCTGCCTGGCGGCCGGGGTGATGGCCAGCCCGTCACCACGCTGCTGGAACTGGAAAGCGGTACGCAACTGCTGTATTACTTTGCCGGCCCGGCAGCCGCCACCTTGCTGCTGAGCAGCACCGCGGGCTATGGCTTTGTGGCGACCGTGGACAACATGGTGTCGCGCCAGAAGGCGGGCAAGGCCTTTGTGTCGGTCAACGACGGCGAGACACTGTGCTGCCCGTCCTTGGTATCCGGCGCACAAGGCAAGGTAGCCGTGGCGGGCACGCCAGCCACCGTGGTGCCGGTCGCAACCCATGTGGCCTGCGCCTCCACGGGTGGGCGCATCCTGACCTTCGAGATCAGCGAACTCAAGTCCATGGCCAATGGCGGCCGCGGCCTGATGCTGATCGATCTGGAAGCCAAGGACACGCTGGCCGGCGCGGCGGCCTACACCCGCAGCGTGCGCATCGCCGGCATTGGTCGTGGTGGCAAGGACCGCGAGGAAACGCTGGAGATCCGCAGCCTGAACAACGCCCGCGCCGCCCGTGCGCGCAAGGGCAAGGCGGCAGACCTGGGCTTCAAACCCAACAGTGTGACCCGGGTCGAGTAGAACGGTTATTGATCAAATCAGGCTCCAGCCCTCGTAAAATATGGATTGGTTGCTATAAAAATAGTAGCTACTTCGAGGGATGGTCGTTGCATTGCCCATCAACCGCTGCCCCCGGTACACTTGCCGGGTGCGGTCGCAAGGCCTGCGCCCGCTGTGTCTAGTCCACCCACATCGCACTTCGACAAGTGTTGTGTCTGTTGAGCAAAAGCATTTTTACTCACGCCACAACCAGGCTTTCAGGAGCTGTGCGATGCCAGGCTACCAGGTCAAGCTGGAGACCCACTTGCTGGGCTCTTCCCATTTCGAAATCCGCTCGCTGTTGGATCGCCAGCAATACGCCGACCCCCACGGCGCAGCGCTGGCAGCCGGTATTTCGTCAGCCTCCTGGCCGCTGTTTGGCATGGTTTGGCCCTCGGCGCGCATTCTGGCCAACGCTATGCAATCCCAGGACCTGGCGGGCAAACGCATTCTGGAAATTGGCTGTGGCCTGGCGCTGGCCAGCTTGGTCATCCATCGCCGGCTGGGTGACATTACGGCCAGCGACTGCCATCCGCTGACGGGCGACTTCCTGGCCGAAAACACCCGCCTGAATGCGCTGCCGCATCTGAAGTACCAGACCGGTCACTGGGGCCGTGAGAACCCGGAGCTGGGGCGCTTTGACCTGATCATTGCCAGCGATGTGCTGTACGAGCGCGACCAGCCGGACACGCTGTCGCGTTTCATTGACCGCCATTCGGCCGATGCGGTGGACGTCATCGTTCTGGACCCGGACCGTGGCAACCGCAACGGCTTTTGCCGCAAGATGGTGGCGCTGGGCTACACGCTGGAGATGCAACGTGCTGGTTTGCGGCAGACCACGGGCGAGGCCTACAAGGGCCACTTCCTGAACTTCAGGCGGGCAGGGCGTTGAGCTGGTCCACGACGGCCTGGTCGCGCTTCAGCGCGTAGGCTGCGGGAATGACCAGCGTCGTGGCGCCGACCATGGTGGCCGTAGGCAGGTCGCGCAGTGCCATCCGGTCGATGCGCGTCTTCTCCAGCGGGTTGGTGGCTGCTTCGTACAGGATCACTTCGTGGTCCAGCGGATAGTCGCGTGCCAGTTTGTCCACCAGCACCTGCACCCGCGCCTCCGTGGTCTCAAAGCGCTTGAGGCTGAGCTCTCCCGCCAGAAAGGGCTGCCACAAAATGAGCAGTGCCGAGGGGTCGATGCGACGCTCATAGATCATGAACTGCGTGGTCTCCATGGACTGCATGCCGGTGCGGCCGGGGTCAATGCCCAGATCGGCCACCAGGCAGTCCTCGGCGGAAATACCGGGCAGCATCTCGGCGCTGTAGCCTTCGGCGCGCGCATCCTTGATCGCGATGTGCGAAATGCAGGCAAAGATGCCGGGGTGCCCATAGAACGCAGCACACACCGTCTTGCCGGCACGCACCTGGTTCAGGATGGTGTCGGCCATGCGGCGGTAGGTATCGCCGCGGTTTTTGCCATCCACCTCGCAATCGTCGTAATGGTCCAGCACGCAAATGAAGTCCCTGGCAATGCCCTTGATCCAGTCACGGGTGAAGATGTTGGGTACGGCCGAGACCACCACGTCGGCCGTTTCGATGTAGCTTTGTGCCAGCGGCGTGATCTGGCCGGCCATGCGCATGCCGGTGCCGACGCAGATCAGCCTGCCCTTTCTCACATCAGTCATTGCTCGTTTGCCTTGGATGGTTGATAGACCGATACGCGATTGCGCCCGGTGTTCTTGGAGACATACAGCGCCTTGTCTGCGGCAGCCAGCAGATCCTTGTAGCTGTCGTTCTGGCCAACGGCGCGCGTGGCAATGCCGAAGCTGGAGGCGATGGCGAACTCAAAGCCGCTGGGGCGGGTATCGGTGGCAAGAATGGCGACCCTGCAACGCTCGGCCAGGGTCAGCACTTCCTCGGGGGTGAACCCGCTCAGGCACAGGGCGAACTCCTCGCCGCCCAGGCGCCCGATCAAATCGGTCTTGCGCAGATGCGCCTTGACCGTATCGCACACGGTTTTGAGCACCCAGTCGCCCGTGGCGTGACCAAAGGTGTCGTTGACGTGCTTGAAATAGTCCATATCAAACAGCACCAGGCTCACCGTCTGGCGGGTGTCCTTGAAGGCCTGCTGCGCACAGGCGGTGAAGTAGGCGCGGTTGCTGACCTGGGTCAGCGCGTCCACTTGCGCCGACAAGCGGAATGCATCCATTTTTCCGATGGTGCGGATCAGCCATGCACCCAGAATGGTGAGCAGGATCAACCCCAGCGTCATCAGCAGGATCATGTTTTCGTACTGGCGCTCCTGCAGCGTCTTTTCCATGCGCAGGTTCTGGTTTTTCTGCTCCAGCAAGGCCAGTTGGTTGGCCTTGTCCTGGGTGTCGAACTTGACGCGCTGGTAGGCCAGGTTCTTCTGCACCTGGTCATCCAGCACCTTCTTCTTGAGTGCCAGGTTGATGTCGTAGTAGTCAATGGCTGCGCCCAGTTGGCCTTGGGCACGCTTGATGGCGGCCATGGTCTCGCTGGTCTTCTCCTGCAGCAGCAGAACACGGCCGGCTTGGGCCCTTTGATACGCCAGCGCGCCGTAGTATTCAGCGCGTTCTGTGTTGCCGGTTTTGAGATAGGCACGGGCCAGAGCCTCCTCAAGCTGCACGGCGTAGTCCGAGTCCGGGCTCAGTACAGAAAACTCCTGCATGAGTGGCAAACTGCTGGCGATGCCCTTGGCATAGTTGCCAACGTCAACCAAATCAATCGCTGCCAGAGATTTGACGATCAGTGCAATAAATTGGTTTTTATTGGCCTCACAGGCCTTGATGGCATCCGGCACAAATGAGCCTGCCAGGACGCTGCTTCCGCGCTCGTAATTGGTCTCGACCTTGTTGGCAAGACCGGCACACGCAGCGTAGGAACCGATGGTGTCTCCCCGCAAGGCATAGATACGCTCGGCAAGACCCAGGGCGTCGTCATAGGCATGCAGTGATCGCAGCAGATTCAGCGCGCCCTGCAAGGCAACAATTTTTTGTGAAGGTTTTTCAATGACAGGGACCAAAAGAATGGATTCATTCATTGCCTGCAGGGCTTTTTCGTAGCGGCCCAGAGCCGTGTTCCCGTCAATCAACTCGTAGAGGAACCTTGCGCGTCGTGCGGGCGCCTTCACCTGACCGATGAACGACTCCACGATGGCAATACGCTCCTCATGCCGCCCCCGGTCACCCAGGGAATGGGCATAGGTCAGCTGAAATTTTTCGTTTTGCTCCGGCGTGAAAGTTGGTTGCAATGCCCTGAGCTTTTCCAGTGCCGCATCAGCCTCTTTCGGCGATGTCCCCAGGGTTTTAACAACCTCGGGATACAGGGAGTCGAACGTGTCGCGTTCCGCGGCAATCGTGCCAGACGAACACAGCAACCCTATGGCAAGGACTGCAAGCAACCTGACGATGTCGTTGCGTACCATCAATGTTGGAATGCTTGCGCTCTGCAACGGCTAGTAGGTCAAGTCGGTATTAGTTACGTTGATTTTCGGAAGATCACTTGCGTCAACTCCTGCCAGAGTTGCGATTGCTGCTATGTCCCCGGACATGAATGTCTGCTGCTCATCCGCACTCAAGCCAAACTGGGTCATGGACGCCTGGGGGTCTTGCTGATGTGCTTCACGCGCCGTAGCGTCACTGTCGAGAAGATTCAGGTAGTCGAGCAATGTGGACATGTGCAGTGGCCTTGAAAGGATGTTGGATTGGAGGGAGCAGGGCCCCTCACAACCATTCTATAGACCAAGTAAGTATTTGTATCTCGCGATAAAAAGGGTCAATTCCACCCGCCACCCAAGACCTTGTACAGCGTGACGAGGTTTTGCACCTGCTGCACCTGCACCAGCACCGCTGCCTGCTGGGTGGCGAACAGCGAGCGCTGGGCGTCCAGCACCTCGAAGGCGCTGGCGGCGCCGTGTTTGAAGCGCATATCGGTGAGCTGCATGCGGGTTTGCTCGGCGGCCAGTTGGGCGTTCTGCGCACGCAGTTGCTCACCCAGCGTAGCGCGGCCGGCCAGGGCGTCGGAGACCTCCCGGAAGCCGGTCTGAATGACTTTCTCGTACTGGGCCACGGCGATGTCGCGGGCTACCTTGGCGCTCTCCAGATTGGCTTGGCTGCGGCCAAAGTCAAAAATGGGCACCAGCAGTTGCGGCGCGAAGGTCCAGGCCGACGTGCCGTTGCTGAACAAGGTGTCCAGATCGCTGCTGACCACGCCGGCGCTGCCCGTCAGTGTGATGCGTGGGAAGAAGGCGGACCGGGCGGCTCCGATGTTGGCGTTGTTCGCCAGCAATTGCTGCTCGGCCTGGCGCACATCGGGGCGGCGTGTCAGCAGGTCGGATGGCACTCCGGCTGGCAGGTCGGGCAGCAGGCCCTGGGCGGTCACCGGCAGGCCGGCTGGTAGATCGGCCGGCAGGCTCTGACCCACCAGCAACACCAGTGCGTTCTCGTCCTGCGCACGCTGGCGCTGGGCCTGGGCCAGTGCGGCCCGGGCGCCTTCCAGCAGGGACTGGGCCTGGCTCAGTTCGATCTTGGAGGCCGCCTCATTGTCGAACTTGAGTTGGGTCAGGCGCAGGGACTCCTGGCGTGTCGTCACGGTTTCGCGGGTCACGCGCAGCAGCTCGTCGTCGGCCAACAGCGTCAGATAGGTGTTGGCAATCGACGCAATCAGGCTGATCTGCACCGTCTTGCGGGCCTCTTCGGTGGCCAGCAATTGGGCCTGAGCGGCCTGGCTCAAGGCAGCGACGCGGCCAAAGAAGTCCAGCTCGTAGGCGGTGACGCTAAAGCCTGCGGTGTAGGTGGCGTTGATGGCGCCAGAACTCACGGGCCCTCGGGTGCCGGTGATGCCGCCATTGATGGTGGGCAACTGGTCGGCCTGGCGCAATCGCAACTGGGCGCGGGTCTGCTCGATGTTGAGCACGGCCATGCGCAGGTCGCGGTTGTTCTGCAGGGACAGCGCGATCAGGCGCTTGAGGCGTGCGTCCTTGAAAAAGTCCTGCCAGGCGATGTCAGTGGCAGCCTTGGCAGATGCCGGCGTTGCTGACTGGTCCGAGGTTACCGTGGAAAATTGTTCAGCCACCGGAGCGACAGGGCGCTCGTAAGTGGGGATGAAGCTGCAGCCTGCCATGGCCAGCGCAACCGACAAGGCGGTCAGGCGCAGGAGCTGTGGCGCAAGGCGGGACACTTGGCGGGGTGCGTGGAACGGATTCATATGCAGGTCATTCATGGTTGTCGACTCCGATCTGGTGACCGTGCTCCGCGTCAAACTGGTGCTGGCGCTCGCTGCCCTTGAAGATGGAGCGCACCACCACAAAAAAGATCGGTACAAAGAACACAGCCAGCACCGTGCCCAGCAGGCTGCCGCCAATCACGCCGGTGCCAATGGCGCGCTGGCTGGCCGAGCCGGCTCCACTGGAAATGGCCAGTGGCAGAACTCCCAGCATGAAGGCCATGGATGTCATCAGGATGGGGCGGAATCGCATGTGCGCCGCCGCCAGGGCCGCCTGCACGGCGGTCTTGCCCTGGGCCTGCAGGTCCTTGGCAAATTCGATGATCAGAATCGCGTTCTTCGCGGACAGGCCGATGATGGTGATCAGGCCCACCTGAAAGTACACGTCGTTGGCATAGCCGCGCATCAGTGTGGCCAGCACCACGCCCAGAACGCCCAGTGGCACCACCAGAATCACCGCCATGGGAATGGACCAGCTCTCGTACAGCGCCGCCAGGCACAGGAACACCGCCAGAATGGCAAAGCCATACAGAATCATGGCCTGCGAGCCTGCCAGCTTCTCTTCGCGCGACAGACCGGTCCACTCAAAGGCAAAGCCTTCGGGCAATTGTGCGGCCAGCTTTTCCATTTCCGTCATGGCGTCTCCCGTGCTGTAACCCGGAGCAGCAGAGCCGCCAATGCGCATGGCGGGGTAGCCGTTGTAGCGCACGGTCTGCATGGCGCCCTTGATCCAGCGCGTGCTGGCAAATGCGGATAGCGGCACTGGCAGGCCCCGCGCATTGGATACGGTGAGCTTCAGGATGTCGTCGGGTTGCATGCGCGCTTCTGCCTGGGCCTGCACCACCACGCGCTGCAGGCGACCCTGGTTCGGGAAGTCGTTGATATAGGCGGAGCCCAGTGCCGTGGAAATGGTGCTGTTGATGGCATCGAAACTGACCGACAGCGCGCTGGCCTTGTCGCGGTCGATGTCGATCTGCAACTGTGGCGCGTCTTCCAGTCCATCGGGGCGTACCTGGGTGAGCACCTTGCTCTTGGATGCCATGCCCAGCAGCTGGTTGCGTGCCGCCACCAGTGCATCGTGGCCCTTGCCACCGCGGTCCTGCAGGCGGAAGGTGAAGCCGGACGCGGTGCCCAGCTCGGGGATGGGTGGTGGGCTCAGCGGGAAGATGAAGGCATCGCGGATGCCCATCATGCCGCCAAAGGCGCGCCCGGCCAGTGCTTGTGCGGAGTGCTCCTCGCCCTTGCGTTCGGACCAGTCCTTGAGTGTCACAAACGCCAGTGCCGCGTTCTGCCCCTGTCCGGAGAAACTGAAGCCCAGCACGCCGACCATGCTCTGCACTTCAGGCTGTTTGAGAATATAGGCCTCCACCTGCTGCATCACACCCAGCGTGCGCTCCTGGGTGGCGCCGGGTGGCAACTGCACGTTGACCAGCATGGTGCCTTGGTCTTCATTGGGCAGGAAGCTCGCCGGCAGGCGCACGTACACGACACCCACGACGGCGATGATGGCGCCATAGATGACCAGGTAGCGGGCCGCACGTTTGAGGATGCGGGCAACAAGGCCTTCGTAGCTCTTGGCGGTGCTGGAGAACCCCCGGTTGAACCAGCCAAAGAAACCCGTCTTGGCATGGTGGTGGCCGGCTTCCACCTGCTTGAGCAGGGTGGCGCACAGCGCGGGTGTCAGCGACAGTGCCATGAACGCCGAGAACGCAATGGATGCAACCATCACCGCCGAGAACTGGCGGTAGATGTTGCCCACCGATCCCTTGAAGAACGCCAGTGGCACAAACACGGCAATCAGCACCACGGTCACACCAATGATGGCGCCCGAGATCTGACCCATGGCCTTGCGCGTGGCAGCAAGCGGTGGCAGACCTTCTTCGCTCATGATGCGCTCGACGTTTTCCACCACCACGATGGCGTCATCCACCACGATGCCGATCACGAGCACCATGCCGAACATGGTCAGCACATTGATGGAAAAGCCCAGCGCCAGCAGTGTGGCGAAAGTGCCCATCAGCGCCACTGGAACCACGATGGTGGGGATGATGGTGTAGCGGAAGTTCTGCAGGAACAGATACATCACCAGGAACACCAGAATCACCGCAATGATCAGGGTTTCTGCCACCTGCGCAATGGAAATCTTGACGAAGCGCGAGCTGTCAAAGGGAACCGTCCAGCTCACGCCCTTGGGAAAGAAGGGCTGCAGTTCCGCCATGCGTTCCCGCACGGCCTTGGCGGTCGCCATGGCATTGCCGCTGGGCGCAAGCTGGACACCAATGCCGGTGGCTGGTTTGCCGTTCAGGCGTGCCGTGGTGGCGTAGCCCTGGGCGCCCAGTTCGATGCGCGCCACATCCTTGAGCCGCACGGCCGAGCCATCGGCGTTGGCACGCAGCACGATGTTGCCAAACTGCTCCACGCTGCTGAGCTGGCCGTCCACCACCACGGTGGCGGAAATGGATTGCCCGGTGATGTTGGGCAGCTCGCCAATCGAGCCGGACGAGATCTGGGCGTTTTGCGCGCGCACGGCGGCATTCACCTCGGCGGTGGACAGGTTGTAGCCGGTGAGCTTGGCGGGGTCCACCCAGATGCGCATGGCGCGCTCGGTGCCAAACAACTGGGCCTGGCCCACGCCGGGCAGGCGTTGCAGTTCGGGCAGGATATTGCGCGAGGCAAAGTCGCCCAGGGCCACGATGTCGATGTCTGGGTTGTCGCTGGACAGCATGGTGAACAACAGGAAGTTGGCGCGCGCCTTCTCCACGCGCACACCCTGCTGCGTCACCGCTGCGGGCAGGCGGGGGGACGCGCGCGCCAGGCGGTTTTGCACATCCACCTGGGCCAGGTCGGGGCTGGTGCCCGGCTCAAAGCTCACGGTGATGGTGCCCGAGCCATTGGCCTGTGCCACGGACTCCATGTAGATCATGCCGGGCGATCCATTCATTTCGCGCTCGATCACGGAGAGCACGCTGTCCTCCAGCGTCTGGGCCGATGCACCGGGGTAGCCGGCCGTGATCACGATGGAGGGCGGCGCCACCGGCGGGTACTGCGAAATCGGCAGTTGCGTGATGGCCACGCCGCCCATCACCAGGATGAACAGGGCGATCACCCAAGCAAAGATGGGTCGGTTGATGAAAAACTGGGCCATGTCGAATGCCCCTTACTTGCTGGCGGAGCCAGAGGGTGCCGATGCCGCACTGGCTGGCGCTGCGGGAGCCGCTGCACCACCGGGTGCCCACGGCACGGTCTTGACCGGCGCACCGGGCACCATCATCTTCTGGAAGCCGTCCACGATGACCTGTTCTCCGGGTTTGAGACCGTCCAGAACCACCCACTGGTTGCCCTGGGCGTTGCCGATCTTGACTGGGCGCGGACCGGGCTTGCCGTCGGCGCCAACCACGAGCACCGTGTCACCCTGGTTGGTGCGGGTGACCGCCTGCTGGGGCAGCAGCACGCCCTGCGGCAGTTCCGCTTGCGACAGGCGCACGCGCACGTACTGGCCTGGCAGCAGCAGGCCATCGGGGTTGGGCACCTCGGCGCGCAGCGTGATCTGGCCGGAGGTGGCGTCCACCGTCAGGTCGGTGAACAGCAGTTTGCCGGGCTTGGGCAACTCGGTGCCGTCCTCCAGCACCACACGCACCGGCACCGAGCCATCGCCGGATGCGCGCAACTGCTTGGCGGCCAGGGCCTTGCGCAGGCGCAACACGTCGGTGCTGCTCTGGGTGAAGTTCACGTACACCGTGCCGGTCTGCTGAATCACGGCGAGTTGCGTGGCCTCGGCAGCGCTGACCAGCGCGCCTTCGGTCACCAGCGCCTGGCCGATGCGTCCGGAAATGGGGGCGCTGACTGCGGCGTAATCGAGGTTGATCTGGGCGGTCTGCACGGCGGCTTTGGCGGTGGCCACATCGGCCTGCGCCTGCTTCTCCGCCGTCACCAGCGTGGTGAATTCCTGCTTGCTGATGGCATTGGCTTCGACCAGGGGCTTGTAGCGCTCGACCTGGGCGCTGGCCTGTGCCAGATTGGCCTGACCCTTGGCCAGGCTGGCCTGGGCGCTTTCCAGCGCGGCCTTGTAGGGGGCAGGGTCGATCTGGTAGAGCAACTGACCCGCCTTCACCTCGCTACCTTCGCGGAACAGCCGCTGCAGTACCACGCCGTTCACACGTGCGCGCACCTGGGCCACCCGCACGGCGCTGACGCGGCCGGGCAGCTCGGTTTGCAGGGCCACTGTTTCATTGGCAACCGTCACGACGCCCACGGTGGCAGGTGGCGGGCCAGCGGGCGCGCCACCTGCACCGGGTGCACCGTCCTTGGCGCCGCAGGCGGCAAGCAGGGCAAGTGGGGTCAGCACCAGGGCCATGCGGCGCAGGGAAACACCTGGAATGGGCTGGTCAGCGAAGGAGCGCAATGAGGACATGAAAAATCCTTTTTCTTGGAGGTACCTGGCAGCCGCCAGGGAGCGATGGATGTTGAGCCAGCGCAAGCCAGCGTCAACCAAAGGTGGCAATTCTAGGAATTTGAATTAGTATACATACATCAGTGAATGTATATTGTGAGCGTTTTGTAAATAACCCTGACAGCAAGCGAGATATGGCCCGCCGCACCAAAGAAGACGCCCTAGTGACCCGTGACCTGATCCTGGACGCTGCTGAGCGGGTGTTCCAGCGCCGCGGGGTTTCGCGCACCTCGTTGCAGGAGATAGCCCAGGACGCTGGCTTGACGCGCGGCGCCATCTACTGGCACTTCGAGAACAAGGCCGACGTATTCGACGCCATGATGCAGCGCGTGACCCTGCCCATGGTGGCCAGCCTCCAAAGTCCGCCCGAGGTCGAGGCCGCCGACCCCCTGCAGCACTTGCGCCGCAATGTGGCCTCTGCCTTCCATCAGACCGTACATGACCAGCAGGTGCAAAGAGTGTTCGAAATTGCCTCGCACAAGGTCGAATACGTGGACGAGTTGCTGACCCTGCGCGAGCGCCACATTACCGAGCGCAATGAGTGCATGGATGACTTGCATCGCCTGGTGTCGCTGGCCGTGGACTGCGGGCAATTGCCCAGCAGCATTTCCGTGCGCCCGGCGGCGATTGGGCTGCACGCACTGATTGATGGCCTGATGCACAACTGGCTGTTGCACCCCGAGTCATTTGATCTGGAGGTGGTAGGTATCCAGGCGCTGGATGCTTACCTGGCGGGGCTTGGTGTGGCAGCCAACAGACTGTCAGTGGCTGCTTGACTATTCTCTGAAAACGTCGATCGGATACGTCGTCAATCCAGGCTGCGGAACATTTGTCTGACCGAGAGTGCATCCATGCCAATCTCTGCAACCGCTGAAAAACCAGACGGACCGACCCCATCGCGTCGACGCCCATCGCCATTTTCACTGGCTGCCTGGAAGCAATTCGTCGATGTAGCGAAACCTTACTGGCTGGGTGACCAGAAAAAGGCAGCATGGACACTGCTGGCTTTGCTCGTCGCCTTGATGCTGGCCGAGACACAGATGGCCGTGATGCTGAATGAGCAGAGCGGCGAGATGGCTTCCTCGTTGGCGCGCAAGGAAGCCGATCGCTTCTGGCATTCGGTGTACGCGTGTCTGGGCATATTGGCGATCGCCGTACCGATCTACGCCTTCTACTACTACATGCGCGATGCATTCGCCAACCAGTGGCGGCGCTGGCTCACCGGCCGCTTTCTGGATGGCTATCTGCGCGACCGCAAATACTACGCTCTGGGCTCCATGGGGGAGATCGATAACCCGGACCAGCGTATCAGCGAGGACATCAATACGTTCACCGGCAGGTCTATTCACTTCCTGCTGATATTTTTGGGCTCGCTGATGCAATTGGTGGCCTTTAGCACGGTGTTGTGGTCGATCTCGCGTCTGTTGGTAGGGGTGCTGGCGGTGTACGCGCTGCTGGGGACCTTCGTGGCGCTCTACATCTTCGGCAAACCGCTGATTCAGCTCAATTTCTGGCAAATCCGGCGCGAGGCCGACTTCCGCTTCGGCTTGATGCGCCTGCGCGAGAACGCGGAATCCATAGCCTTCTACCGTGGCGAAGCACAAGAGCGCGCACAGATCGACAGCAGATTTGGCAAGGTGTTCACCAACTTTGCGCGACTGATCAAGCAGCAGCGCGCACTGAATATTTTTCAGCGCGGCTTCAACCAACTCACGATCGTATTGCCCAGTGTGATTCTGGCCCATGCGGTGTTGTCGGGCGAGATGGAAGTGGGTCGCGCGGTGCAGGCGACCGGGGCGTTTGTCGCCGTGCTGGGTGCAGTCGCGCTGATTGTCGACAACTTCGAGAGTCTGAGCCGGTTTGTGGCCGGCATCGACCGGCTGCAGGCCCTGTCGAAACTGGTGTTGAGCGACCCGACGACGCAGCCCGCACCCGACGCCAACCATCCGCAAATCCGGACGGAAGTGGGTGAGCATCTCGCGCTGGAGGCGCTCACGCTGTACACGCCCCAATATGAACGCATGCTGATCAAGGAGCTGACCCTGACATTGAAGCCGGGGGATGGGTTGCTGATCACCGGTGACAGCGGCTGCGGCAAAAGTTCGTTACTGCGAGCCATCGCCGGGCTGTGGCACTCTGGCACGGGCTTGATTCGCCAGCCGCCGCAGGAAGAGGTTTTCTTCCTGCCGCAGCAGCCATATATGCAGGTTGGTACCTTGCGCAGTCAACTCATCTACCCCAGTCTGGAGACCAGCCTTGAAGATGAGCAATTGCTTGGAATACTGGACGCGGTGCACATGGAAGAGTTGGCCGAGCGGGTGGGCGGCCTGGATGCCGTGCAGGACTGGGGCAAGCTGCTGTCCGTGGGCGAGCAGCAGCGTCTGGCCTTCGGCCGTGTTCTCGTGCACCAGCCCCGCATTGTCATTCTGGACGAAGCCACCAGCGCGCTGGACAGCCACAATGAAAGCTCGCTCTATGAACGGCTGCGCGGCGCGGGTACCACCCTCATCAGCATCGCCCACCGCCCGACCGTGCTGCGCCACCACACCCACGTGCTGCGGCTGGTAGGCGCAGGTGCATGGGAGTTGCATCTGGCGGATGGCTACCAGTTTGACGGGCCCCTGTCGGTTGAATCAACTCCAGGCACGCAAGGCCCGCAGCAGTGAACGTTTCTTGGCCTGGTGCCCGCCCATGCGCCGGAGAATGTCGTCCAGCGTGTGAATGGCATCCGTGATGTGGGGCCCCTTGTTGAGCATTACGCACTCGGCCCGCACGCCCAGGCCCGCATCCGAGATTTCGGCCCGCGATGGCACACCCGTTTTTGCCAGTGTTTCCAGAACCTGCGTGGCCCAGATCACCGGCATGTGCGCGGCTTCTGCACACCAGAGGATTTCCTCCTGCACTTCGGCCAGCCGCTCGTAGCCGCACTCCACAGCCAGGTCGCCGCGCGCAATCATGATGCCGGCACTGGCCCCCGAGAGCGCCGCGAGCATCAACTCTGGAAGATTCTCGAACCCCTTGATGGTTTCAATCTTCAGAACGACGCCCATGTCAGTGCGCCGCATCCGTTCCAGATGCGTGCGCAGCATGTACACATCGGATGCCTGCTGGACGAAGGACAGGCCAACCATGTCGGCTATTTGAACAACCGATTCCAGGTCTTCGATGTCCTTCTCCGTCAGTGCGGGAAGCGTCAACGCACTGTCGGGCAGGTTGATGCCCTTGTCGGCTCCGAGTTTTTCGCCACCCTCCCGTGCGTGGACAATTTCGACATCCATGCCCTCGGCGTCTGCGCGGCGGATCACGCCACCAATGCGGCCGTCATCGAACCAGATGCGTTCGCCAACCGCTACTTGTCCAAAGACCTGGGGCAGTGTGCAGGAGATGTGCGCGGGTTCGCTGGAGGCCCCATCCACTGCCCGGGCCGCGTCAGCGTCAACACCCAGTCCGTCCCGGGTGACACGAATCACTTCGCCCTGGTGGAGATGCAACACACCCGGCGGGCTTTCAATCTGGCTGGCGAGCGTGGTGCGCTTCTTCTTGCCATCGCCCTTGTGAATGGTGAATTGCGTGGCCGAAGTGATGTAGGCGGTTTGAATGCCCTCTGCAACGGCACCGGTCGCATCCCTGCGCACCACCAGCAGATGCCGCTTGGCGCCGCGCGCATCCGCGAAATCGATTTGTGTTCCCACCTTGAGGTGTTCAAGCCACTTCTCGTCCACGCCGACGCAGCCATCCACTTCCGCTACCGGCACATGGCTGGTGTGCGCACGCAGTCCCAACTGGTAGGGGCGGAAGGGCCGGCCGTATTCATCCCGCTCGGGGCGCAGCCGCAGCACAGCCGGTCGGGGTGCAATGTCTCCGGTACGAATCTTGGGGCCGGCCAGGTCCATCAGAATGCGAACGTCACGCTTGTGCGCCTTCGCCGCGTGGCGAATATTGCGGGCCATCGCAGCCCAGGCCTCGGCACCATCATGGGCGCAGTTGATGCGCGCGATGTCCATGCCGGCTTCCACCAGTTCGCGCACCACGTCCGTGTCGGTCGCAGCGGTGGAGGGCAAGGTCACCATGATCCGAACCGGTCGCCCCGCAGGATAGGGGCCTAGCAGCTCGACGGCGTGCTGCTCCAGCAAGCGGCGGCTGCTCACGCTTCCCGCCGGCTCGTCAGGAGACTTGTCCATCCAGGCTTTGCCTGTCAGGGTGTGCAAGATACCCAGCACTTTGTCGAGACTGGCCAGAACATGGGACTCCGAGCGCCCCAGAGATGACAGACCCAGCCATGCCAGTTGCTCCTGCACCGCGCGCAGATCGTGAACGCGCAGGGCCAGGTAGTGAACCAGGTTGCGGGCACTGTCGAGGTACTGGGGGGCAACGCGGGACAGTTCCGTCTGCATGGCTGCTTCGCGTTCGAGCAGGGATTGGCGCAGTGCCATCAGTTGCGCGATGAGCGAAAGACAGACCGCCTCACGCGTCGCGGGAGCACCGGCCCTGTCTGCAGCGTTTGTGCCAATGGGCTTTGAAGATTTGCGTGCAGTCATGCAGGATTATGGGTTGGCAATTGCTACGCTCGTGTGACTTCTGCGATTAGTATCTCCGTTTGACTTGCGTATTTGCCATGAACCCGTTCACGCCCATCCCCATGCCATCCCCTTCGGGCCAGCAACTCAAGGCTGCCAGGGTCGCCGCGGGGCTGAGTCAGGTGGAAGCGGCAGAACTCATGGGCTATCCCGTCCAGGCAGGGAGCCGCGGTGGAGTGCAGTCACGCACCTGGCAGGCGCTGGAGAGCGACAGCGACCCGCGCAACATGCCAGGCCCCATCTTTGCGATGTTTCTGCTGTTGACGCAACAGCATCCTGGGTACTCGCTGGTGGATAAGAATCTTCTGCCGCCACCTGAGCAGCCGTCCTGAACTACCGCAGGAACAGTGGCTTGACCAGCATCCAGGCGGCGGTGCACAGCACCATCCAGGCAAACGCGGCGCGCATGCACTTTTCGGGCAGGCGATGGGCCACCGCCACACCGGCGGAGACGGTGAACAGACCCCCCACCGCCAGCGGCAGCCCCACGGACCAGTTCACCCGGTCTGCGCTGCTGTAGGTCATCAGCGCGATGATGGAACTCGGTGCAACCAGGGCCAGCGAGAGGCTTTGGGCCACTGTCTGCCGTTGCCCGAACCAGCCGGTGAAGATGGGCGTCGCCACCAACCCACCACCCACGCCCAGCAGGCCCATGCTGCTCCCACCGACGACACCCACCAGCGGCATGAGCCGCAGGTCGCGGGGAGGGTGTGTCGGCGCGGGCGTGCCGGCGGATTGGCGCTTCAGCATGCGCAGTGACAGCACCAGCAGGAAGACGCTGAAGACGGTTCGCATCAGGTCCGGCGCCAGTCGGGTTGCCAAGTGGGCCACCAGCCAGGTGGTCAGGCAGGCACAGGTGCCGATCTGCAGCGCGGTCTTGAGGGCAACCGGATGCCGTTGGCTGTAGCGCCACCAGGCTATCAGCAAGTTGGGCACCATCATGACCAGGGCTGTGCCCTGGGCCAGCGCCTGGTCCATCCCAAAGCCCAGGACCAGCAGCGGGATGACGATGATCCCGCCCCCAATGCCGAACAGGCCGCCAAAGAAGCCCAGCGCCGCACCGAGACTCAGCATCATCAACAGTTCGGGCAGGGCAATCGGTGGCATCGGCGGCGTGGCAGTTCAGGGAATGCCTATGGTATTGGTGGCTGTAAATTGCATCAATGGTTGCAAAAACAATTCATTCATCAATAATTGGCATGAATGAAAGACGCCCCGGACCTCCTGTTCTTCTCCATTCTGGCCCGCCATCCCAGTCTGGCCGCGGCCGCCCTAGAGCTGGGGGTCACGCCACCAGCCGTGAGCCGCAGACTGGCGCAGCTGGAGCAACGGCTCGGCGTGCGCCTGCTCAACCGGACCACCCGGCGCCTGAGTCTGACCGCGGAAGGTGAACGCTATCGGGAGGAGGGCGGCCGCATTCTGCGCGAGATCGAGGGGCTGGAGCGCTCCCTGGGGGCCGGCTCCGATGTGCCCCACGGCCTGTTGCGCATCAATGCGACCTTCGGCTTCGGCCGGCGCCACCTGTCCCCGGCCATCTCCGAGTTCCGCCAGCTCTATCCATCCGTCGAAATCGTGCTGCAGCTCACCGACCGGGCCCTGGACCTGACGGCCCATGCCATGGACATTGGCATCCGTTTTGGTGAGCCACCGGACCGCCGTATCCTGGCCCGCAAGATCGCGCCGAACCGGCGCTTCCTGTGTGCGGCACCGTCGTATCTGGAAGGCCGCGTGGAACCCGCCACCCCGCGGGACCTGCACGCCCATGAATGCATCGTGATCCGCGAGAACAACACCGCCTTCAACAATTGGCAGCTTTCCGACGGCCAGCGCCAGGAAATGGTCAAGGTCTATGGAGGCTTGAGCACGAACTTTGGCGAGATCGCCGTGGACTGGGCGCTGGCCGGGCACGGCATCATCCTGCGGTCCGAATGGGATGTGGCGCCCTACCTGCGTGGCGGGCAATTGCAGCGGGTGCTGGCGCCCTGGGAGGGCACGGCGTCCGACATCTATGCCATCTATCCCCAGCGCCACCACCTGTCGTCCAAGGTCCGGGTGTTTCTGGACTTTCTGGCCGCCAAATTTGCCGACCAGAGGGCGCTGGAGGCCAGCAATGCACAGGTGTGGTGAGCAAGTCCGCGAGATACGCCTATGCAGCACATTGTTGATGATCGACAACTCACCTACCAATTTTGCGTGCCACACTGGGTTGAACTGGGAGTGACTTCCTGGTAACGAGGAGGTGTTGCCATGCCGTATCGTGTGCAAGGTAGAGAAGGACAGGACTCCGTACCGACCAACGCGGTCTCCATGAAGAATTACCTGTTTGCCCTGGCGGCCGTGGTGGTGGCGTCTCTCGTGGGCATGTTGGGTTTTACCCTCTACTCCGATTTCAACAATGCCGTGGACCAGGAGAGGGGGCGGCTGCGGACCCTGAGTACCCTGATCGCCAACAACACGACGGTGCTGCTGGAGCGCAACCGCGAGCGCATGGCCGGCATCAATCAGCGCACTGAGGTTCAGGCTATGGACCCGGCCCAGTGCGGAACCCTGTTTGCGGATTTGCGCGCCATGTTTCCCGAATTTGCCAATTTGGCTACCGTGGACTTGAGTGGCTCCGCCCCGTGCTCCGCCGTCCCCCAGCCGGGCGGCAAGCCGGTGTCGGTGGCGAAGACTGAGTGGTTCCAGCGTGCCATGGCGGAGAAACGCTTCATTGTTGGCAAGCCCTTCATCGGTCCGATCACGGGCAAGCAGGTGTCGGTGTTGGTGGAGCCGGTATGGAGCGAGAACAAGGAACTGCGCGGCTTTTTGGGCCTGCCACTGGACCTGGAGCGTTTCAACCCGCGCATTCCCGCTGACTCCATGCCAGACGGCACGCGCTATGGATTCATTTCCGCGGATGGCATCATGGTCTGGCGTAACGCCGACCAGGAGCAGCTCATTGGCAAATACGTGGGTGACCAGGCGGGACCGAAGCTGGCGCTTCAAATTCGGGATGGCGATGCCGAGACCATTGGGACGGACGGAGTGAGCCGACACTATGCCTTCGTCTCCATCCCCGAAGCCAACTGGGTCGCCTTCTCCGGGGTTCCTACAAAATCCATTACGCACAGAGTGCTGGCGGCGGCCATGCGCAACACCCTCGTGGGCGCTATAGGGCTGTCCCTGATTGGGATATTGCTGTGGTTCCTGATGCGACGCATTGACCGGGCGGATCGGGATCTGCACGCCGCTCTGGATGCCGCCGAGGCCGCCAACCGCGCCAAGAGTGTCTTTCTTTCCAACATGTCCCACGAGTTGCGCACGCCGCTCAATGCCATCCTGGGCTTTGCCGAACTGATGGAGCACGACGACGCCATTCCGCAGGCAGAAAAACGCAACCTCAACACCATCAATCGCAGCGGCCGCCACTTGCTGACACTGATCAACGATATCCTGGACCTCTCCAAGATCGAGGCCGGGCGGCTGACCACGCAGATGCAGGTCTGCGATTCGCATGAGCTGGTGGCAACCATTGTCGAGGCTATGGAACTGCGAGCGCGCCAGAAAGGCCTGGAGCTCAATGTGCATCTGGGTGACGACGTGCCGAAATTCATCCGCACCGATCCCGGCAAGCTGCGCCAGATACTGATCAATCTGCTGTCCAATGCGGTCAAGTTCACGGTCCATGGAGGGATTGACCTGGATGTGAGCACAGCGCAGTGGGATAGCCAGTCGACGCAGTTGACCCTGGTCTTCGTCGTGCGCGACACGGGTGTCGGCATCTCGGACGATGAACTTGGTCGCATCTTCCAGCCCTTCTACCAGACCGAGCACGGCATTCGATCAGGCGAGGGAACGGGCTTGGGCTTGACCATTGCGCGGCAGTTCGCGCAACTGCTGGGCGGCGAATTGGCTGCAGCCAGCGTCGTGAACAAAGGTTCCGCCTTTACCTTGCGTCTGCCGGTCGAGGTCGCCGAGACAATGATTGTGTTGCCGCCCCATCGCCGCGTCGTGGGCTTGGCCGAGGGGCAGACCTCCCGACGGATACTGGTGGTCGAAGACAAGGAGGACAACCAGCGCTTGCTGGCGCAATTGCTGCAGCGGGTCGGACTGGAAGCCCGCATCGCCGCCAACGGCCAGGAGGCCGTGGAAGCCTTTGAGGCTTGGCACCCGCATTTCATCTGGATGGACATGCGCATGCCGGTCATGGATGGCTACGAAGCCACCCGCCGCATCCGTGCATTGCCCGGCGGACGCGAGGTGAAGATCGCAGCCCTCACCGCCAGTGCGTTCCGTGAGGATCGCGGCGACATCATCGCGGCCGGCTGCGACGACGTGCTGTCCAAGCCGCTCGATGAAGAGCAGTTGTTTGCTGCCATGGAGCGGTTGCTGGGCCTTGCCTACCGCTACGCAGAACCCCCTACCGTAGCCGTTGCAGCCGCTGACTGCGGCGCGGATCTGGCCCGTTTGCCGACGGATCTGCGCGAAGAACTCTGCCGTGCGGCGGGAATCCTGGACGAGGAAGCCACCCAGCGCGCCATTGATCGCGTGCGTGCAGCAGACGCCCGCCTGGCCAGTGAACTCGAAGAATGGGTTCGGACCTATCGCTATGATCGAATCGTCGCCCTGTGCGAGGGTCCGCAAGGTTCCCCATGAACAACAACGAAAAACCCAGCATCGTCATCGTTGATGACAATCCGAACAACCTGCAGGTGCTGAGCGGCATTCTGCAACAGGCTGGGTTCAAGGTGCGTCCGGCGCTAAGTGGTGAGATCGCACTGCGTGCCATTGCCGCCAGCGCGCCGGACCTGGTCCTGCTGGATATCCGCATGCCGGGCCTGGACGGTTACGAGACCTGCCAACGCCTCAAGGCCGACGCGCAGACCCGCGATATCCCGGTGATCTTCATCAGTGCGCTGACAGAGACCGCCGACAAGCTGGCGGCCTTTCGGGCTGGCGGTGTGGACTACGTGTCCAAGCCCTTTCAGGCCGAGGAAGTCCTGGCACGGGTGCGGACCCACCTGCAACTTCACCACATGCAACGCCAGCTGGAAAGCCAGGTTGCAGAGCGCACGGCCGAGCTGCGTGTCAGCTGTGACGCCCTGCGGGCGAGCCAGGGCCAATACCGGCGCATGCTGGAGCAGACCATCCAGGCGATCGCTTTCACCATCGAGAAGCGCGACCCCTACACCGCCGGACACCAGGCGCGCGTGTCACAACTGGCCGTTGCCATATCGCAGAAACTGGGCCTGCCAGCGGATCAGATCGACGGCATACGCCTGGGCGGCATGATCCACGACCTGGGCAAGATCAGCGTGCCCGCCGAGATACTGAGCCGTCCGGGCCGGCTCACGGAAGTAGAGTTTCTGTTGGTGAAGAGCCATCCCGAAGTCGCGGCGGACATCCTGCGCCAGGTGGAGTTTCCCTGGCCGGTGATGGACATGATCCTCCAACACCACGAACGCCTGGATGGCAGCGGTTACCCGAAGGGACTGCGCGGCGACGCCATTCTGCTGGAGGCCCGCATTCTCGCCGTGGCCGATGTGGTGGAGGCCATGGCAACGCACCGCCCCTATCGCCCGGCACTGGGCATCGCCAAGGCCCTGGACGAAATTCGCCACGGCGCGGGTCGCCTCTATGACCCGGACGTGTGCGGGGTTTGCCTGCGTTTGTTTGAAGTTGACGGCTATCGGCTGTCACCTTCACTGGGCAGTTGACTCCATCCTGAACAGCGCTTCTTTGCGTGGCGACATGGGCCCCAAACTCCACTACCAGGCTAAAGCCCAGTACGCTACTGTTTTAGTAGCGTATGAGGCAATACCGACGAGGGCTAGGGGGCAATTTGATCCATAGCCTTTCCGCTGGGGGTCAGGCCACAGCCGCCTGCATCGTGATCGCCACCCCACCCAGCACCGCATTGCCCGATAGCGGATCACGCAACTGGTCGTCCAGCAGGGCCGAGTGGCCTGCTTGGACGCGAGTCGGGTTTGAGGTTAGTATTACATATGTAATAACATATTGGAGCCGGGCTATGCATGTACTCAAACTCACTCAAATCGGCAATTCGGTGGGGGTCATCCTCCCCAAAGAGGCGTTGTCCAGGCTGAAGCTTGCCAAAGGGGAATCCGTGTTCCTGACCGAAACCCAAGAAGGCTATGTGCTGACACCCTACGACCCCGCGCTGGAGGAAGAGATTGCTGCCGGGAGGGCGTTTATGCGTGAGTACCGCGATACCTTTCACCAGCTTGCCAAATGAGTTGGCGTTGGATTAGCAAGCAAGCCTTGTTGCTCTTGCACGACGAGAGCTTGGCAGAGCACGGCGGTGGGTCGGGACTGCGCGACGAAGGTCTGCTGGATTCAGCCCTTGCGCGCCCGGTTAACTTGGCGGCGTATGGCGAGCCCGATGTGGCAGCGTTGGCGGCCAGCTATGGCGTGGGTGTTGCCAAGAACCACCCTTTTGTCGATGGCAACAAACGTGCCGCGCTGCTGGCCGCGGGTTTGTTCCTGTTCTTGAACGGATGGCGCCTACAGGCTACACAGGCAGATACCACGCTCACCATGCTCGGCGTAGCTGCAGGCGAGGTCAGCGAAGACGCGTTTGCCGCCTGGCTGCGCAGTCACGTCGTCGTGCGTGAAAAGCCCTGAGCCGGGGCCGGATGCAACCCGAAACACCCCAAAGCCCGTCGTTTGACGGAGTCGTCCTGCAAACCGAGCATCTGAGGTTGCGGCCATTCCAGGAGCGCGATGCGTCGTCCATCCTCGCCCTGTTCACAGACAAAGGCTTCATGGAATACGCGTCAGCCCCCATGTTCCAGTCGATAGAAGAGGCGCACGCACTGGTTGCCAGGGACGCCGCCAAACGGGCCGCCGGACAGCGGTTACGGCTTGGCATTGAACGTCTTGACGATGGCGCAGTCATTGGATATTGCGATCTTTTCAATATCGACCGGGACAGCGAGAAGGGTGAGGTCGGTTATGGACTTCTCACGAAAGCATGCGGTTTCGGGTTTATGCACGAGGCTTTGTCGGCGTTCCTGAACTTCGTGTTGCACGAGTTGAAGTTGAGCCGCGTCATGGCGGAAATAGACCCAGCCAACACGAATTCTGAAAAGACCGTGAAGCGGCTTGGATTCACCATGGAAAGCCATTTCCGTGAAAACTGCATCGTCAACGGAATGGTGTCCGACAGTGTCTTTTACGCGCTGCTCAAACGTGATTGGGAGCGTCGCTAGTCCTGCACCAGCTCTGCTACCAAGGTCAAACCCAACACGCTACTGTTTTTGTAGCGTATGGGTCAATCAATTCGAGGGCTAGAGGCCGATTTGAGCATTGGCCTCTCCGCTGGAGGTCAGGCCGCCGCCTGCATCGTGATCGCCACGCCCCCCAGCACCGCGTTCCCCGACAGCGGATCACGCCGTTGGTCGTCGAGCAGGGCATTCACATTGGCGCCGGGGCGCTCGGCGGCCACACGCAGTTGCGCGCCCGGCGCATCGTGGCCCCAGCCGTGGGGCAGGCTGACCACGCCGGGCATCATCTCCGCGCTGACGTGGACCTGCGCGCGCACCTGGCCGCTGGCGCTACGGATGTCCGCCAGCGCACCGTCCTGCAAGCCCAGGCGCTGGGCGTCTTTGGGGTGGACCAGGGCGGTGCAGCGGAACGGGCCCTTGGCCAGGATGGGCAGGTTGTGCATCCAGCTGTTGTTGGTGCGCACATCGCGCCGGCCGATGATGACCAAATCGGGCGCTGGACCTCGCAGATCCTCAACAGCGCGCTCCAAATCTTGTAGCAAAGAGGGCGGCGCCAGCTCGACCTTGCCGCTGGGCGTGCGCAGCATTTCGGGGATGCGGGGCTGCAGTTCGCCCAGATCGATGCCGCCTGCGGCGTTGGACGCCTGCACCTTGGCCAGCGTCAGGCCGTCGGGTTTGCGGCCCCACTGGTCGCCGTACGGACCGCTGCGCAGCGCCACTTCTAGTGTGCGCTGCGGGCCTTTCAATCCTTTGGTCGCCGCGATCACGGCGGCGGCGTGTTCGCCAAACAGGCGCTGCGCGTCTTCGGCAAACTGGGCGTCGTCCAGCGCGTTGGCGTCGATGTCCGTGCCCTTGCCCTGGGCGATGGCCGCGAGCTTAAGCAGCGTCTGCCATTCCTCGGGCTGGCCGGGTGCGATGGGAAAAATGGGTGGGCTGTAGCGTGCGTGGTTGCGCCACGATAGTTGGGGGAAGGCCACGTCGTAGTGGAAGTCTTCCAGTGGCGAGACGCCGGGCAGGATCACGTCCGCATGGCGCGTGGTCTCGTTCAGGTAGATGTCCATGCTGACCATGAAGTCCAGCGTGTCCAGCGCCTTTGCCAAGCGCGGGCCGTTGGGGCTGGACAGCACCGGGTTGGTGGCCACGGTGAACAGGGCGCGGATCTGGCCTTCTCCGGGCGTCTCGATCTCTTCGGCCATGCAGGTGATGGGCAGCTCGCCATAGACCTCGGGCGCGCCGCTGACGCGAGCATGGTGGCGGCCGGTGGTCACACCCTTGCCCGAGCCGGGTTTGCCGGCGGTGTTGGACGCAAACGCGGCCGATTTGGCGAACAACGCACCACCTTCGCGGTCCAGGTTGCCGGTCAAGGTGTTGAGCACGTCCACCAACCAACTGGACAGAGTGCCGTATTCCTGCGTGCAGGTGCCAATGCGGGCATAGACAGCGGCGCGGGGGGCGGCTGCCAGTTCCCGTGTCAGAGCGCGGATGGTGTCGGCGCTGATGCCACAGCGCGCGGCTACTGCCTCGGGCGTGAAGGGTGCAATGGTCTGCTGCACGGCATCCACACCGTTGACCCAGTCGGCCACGTTGCCTAGCTTGACCAGGCCTTCGGCAAACAGCGTGTGGACCATGGCGGCCAGCAGAAACACATCGGAGTTGGGGCGGATGAAATGGTGGGCATCGGCCACGGCGGCGGTCTCGGTGCGGCGCGGGTCGATGACGACCATGCGCCCACCGCGCGCTTGCAGCGCCTTGGCCTTGCCACGGAAGTCGGGTACGGTCCACATGCTGCCGTTGCTGACCAAGGGGTTGGCGCCCAGCACCAGCAGGTAATCGGTGCGGGCAATGTCCGGCAGGGCGACGGACAACCAGTGGCCAAACATCAGCCCGCTGGAGAGTTGCTTGGGCATCTGGTCCAGCGTGGAGGCCGAAAACACATTCTTGGTGCCCAGCGCGCGGGCCAGTTTGCCAAAGTAGGTCAGCAGGCCGATCTTGTGGGCCGATGGGTTGCCGACCACCACGGCCGTGGCGTTGCGCCCATGCGCTGCCATCAGCGGCGGCAGGCGACGGGCGATCTCGGCATAGGCCTCGTCCCAACTCGCTTCTTCAAAGACGCCGTTGCGCTTGATCAGCGGGGTGCGCAGGCGGTCCGGGTCCTCGTGCAGGTCTTTCAGCGCCACGCCCTTGGGGCAGATGTAGCCAGAGCTGAAGACGTCGGCTTCGTGTCCGCGGATGCTGATGACCTTGCCGGCCTGGACCTTGATTTCCAGCCCGCAACAGGCTTCGCACAGGGGGCAGATGCGGTGGTGGGTGGTGGTGTCTGGCATGGGCTCCTCGTGGGTCGTAACGGTTGAGGTGTGCATTGACGCACGTCAATTAAGTCTTGTCCAGAACACAGGTGACTCCGGTTTGCGCCCCACAATGCGGTGGATTGCCGCCGTTTTTAGCCGCAACCATTGCGAATGACACTGCATACCCGCTTTCGCTGCCCTGCCTGTGGCTTTACCGTCTTCAACCGGCGCCTGGCGACCTGTGAGTCCTGCCACGCAAACCTGCCGGTCGAGCTGCGCTTTACCGCAGCAGATCTGGTGCGTCTGGCCGAGGACGAGGCGCGCAATGCCGAGACCCGCAAGGAGCTGGCCCGCCAGGCCGAAGAACTGGAGCGCCAGCGACAGAAACGAAGGGGCGATGGTGGCTAAGCGCGCACGCTTGCACCCTGACATCCTCAAGCTCGGTCTGGTCAGCTTTCTGACGGACCTGAGTTCGGAGATGATCTTTTCGGTGTTTGCGATCTTCTTCACCACGGTGGCGGGGGCGTCGGCATCGCTGTTGGGGCTGATTGAAGGGCTGGCAGATTTCTCGGCCTCGTCGCTGAACTACCTGGCCGGTTGGCTGTCGGACCGGGGCGGCAAACGCAAGGTGTTTGTGCTGATGGGTTACGGCTTCTCGACCTTGGCGAAGATGATTCTGCTGGTCAGCACATCCGTCGTGGGCCTGAGCCTGTTTCGGGTCATTGAACGCTTGGGCAAGGGCTTTCGGGGGCCGCCGCGCGACGCATGGCTGAGCGCGATAGCCCCGCAAGAGACCCGCGGCTATGCCTTTGGCGTGCACAAGGCGTTGGACAAGGCCGGCGCGGTGCTGGGGCCACTGTTGGCCTATGCGCTGTTGTCCTGGCTGGGGGACACGCTGCAGGGTTACAGCGTGCTGTTCTGGGTGGCATTTGCACCGGCAGTCTTGAGTGTGGTGGTGCTGTCCCGTGTGCCCGAGCAGCCTGCCACGCGCCACGTGCGTGAGGGCGTAGGCGAAAACTGGCGCCTGCTGCAGCCCGGCTTCAAGCGTTTTCTGGTTCCCGCGGGCATCTTTGCGCTGGGTTATTTCAGTCTGGGTTTTCTGTTGCTGAAGGCCCATGCCGTGGGATTCAGCGCCACGCAGGTGATTCTGCTGTACGCGCTGTTCAACGCCACCTGCGTGCTGGCGGCGCCGTTGGCCGGCTTGCTGGGCGATGCTGTGGGCCGCGGCCGCGTGGTGCTGCTCGGTTATGCCCTGTATGGTTCGATTGCGCTGGGTCTGGTGTTTGCCAGCAGCCGCTGGGAAGTGGTGCTGGCCTTTGCCTTCTATGGTCTGTTCTATGCCATCGAGGAGTCTCAGAGCAAGGCCCTGATTGCCGACCTGGAGCCGGAACGCCGGGCAACGGCCATGGGGGCCTACAACTTTGTGACCGGGATTCTGTACCTGCCGGCCTCGCTGATCGCGGGTGCGCTGTGGACCGTGGCACCGGAACTGGCCTTTGGCTTGGCGGCGCTGTTGTCACTGGCGGCTATGGTGGCATTTGCCGTCCTGCGGCCCCTGGCGGGTGTCAGTTTGCGGTGACGCGGATCTGCATCAGCATGCGGGTGCCCGTGCTGCCGGCGCTGCTGTAGCTGCCCGGCTTGGCCGATGCGCCCGTGCTGGCAATGGTGACCCACTGCTGCAGCGGCGCGGTGACGGTGGTGGACAGTTGCTGGCGGTTGGTGGCCGGCAGGTCGGAGCTGGTGCGCTCGTCCACGGCCGACGCCTGCAGTTCGATTTCCAGCTTGACGGGGCGCTTGCCGCCGGCCCAGTGGGGTGTCACTGTCAGGCTTTGCCCCGACTCCATCCAGGTGACCGCCTGGGTGACGCCCCCGGCATGGCTGCTGGCCGAAGTGCCGGCGGCGCTGAGCGTGGCGCTTTGCGATTCAATTTTCTGCACCCATTGCATGGGCATGGACTGGTTCAGGCGCAGGCTGGCTTTTTCGCCGCTGCGCACCCGCACCTGCTGGGGTGCCAACTCGGCACCGCGTGGCGCGGTGCCTACGGTGTAGGCGCCGCCGGGCGCATCCGCTCCCTCGTGGCCTTCCTTGACCTGGCGCAGCTCAATGGTCAGGTCCCGCTTGGGCGCCTCCGCCAGCGTCACGGCGGGCAGCAGGCAGGCCAGGGCGAGGGCGAGGGCGGCCAGTGGAAGGGCGATGGGGCGTGTGAGTGGGCTTGCAAAGTGGGGGCGCATGGTCGGGCCTTGTGCTGCAGATCAAAGGGTGTGCGGATCAGAGGTCCATTTCACCATGACTGGCGCTTTTTGGTTCTATGATTGCGGCAACAGGAGTAAACCATGCGTAGCCAAGTCAGCGTCACCTTCAAAAATACCGCACCCGTTCGAATCGAACTCAGCCCCGAGCAAGCCCTTGAGCGGGAATTGGCCCGCAAGTGGCTGGACGACCAGTTCACCAGCATGGAATGCGAACCCCTGCGCGCCACCGGCAAGCTGTTGATGGCCGACCGGGTGGTGGTGGTGGCCCAGGCGGCTGGCCCCGCCAAGTTTGCCGATCCTCAGTGGGCACTGGAATTTGCCCAGGCCGCCAGTGCCGTGTTGGGCAAGCCGGTCATCAATGTGGACGCCGACGCGCTCAGCATCACTTACTGATCCAGCCCTCGTGGTTACGCCACGAGTTGCTATCAAAAACGGAGCGCTACAGTCGCCGCGGCGCGGTGACGCTGGTGTCTGGCCAGGGCGGCTCGTCCAAGTCCAGTAGGTTGACATCTACCGGCACAACGCCGTCGCCAGCCGCCGCTGGCGTGGGTGGGGGTGGCTGGCGCACCACGATGGGGGGGGCGAAATTCTCGGCCTCCAGCGTCTTGCGCAGGAACTGCGCCTCATACGGCTCGGGCTCATCTTCCATGGGTTCCTCCCGCGCGGCGACAGGCGCGCGCCGGCGTTGCCACAGCGCCACGACAGCGGCAGCACAGACCACCACCACGGCCAGCAGGCCATAGAACAGCTCGGCCGACACACGATCCGACTCGGCCTGCTCCAGGCGCTTCTGCAGGGCGGCCAGCGTGGCTTCGTTCTTGGCGGTCTGTTCACGCAGGGACTTGAGATCGCTTTCCATGCGCAGCAGCAGTTCGGATTCCTTGCTGACGGTTTCCACGGGCGGTGTGGCGGTGGCAATTTCCAGTGTCTTGACCCGATCCAGCAGGATTTCCAGCGGGTCCAGTTGCAGGCGGGAGCCGCCCTGTGCGCGGGCAGGCTTTGAGGCTGCGGCAGTGGGTGGCGGCTTGACCTTGGGTGCGGCCATGCGGGCAGCAGGCGCACGTTCCGTTGACTTGCGCACCGCCGGACGCGGATTGGACGCGGCTGCGCCAGAGCCCCCATCCGGCGAGACCGAGGCCCTGCGTTCCACGCTGTTGGTGGCGGCGCTTGCCACGGGCACTGGCGCGTTGGCGGCGGGGGCTTCCGCGGGTGGTGGCGTTACCAGCGGAACCGGCAGGTTGGCGGCAGTCCGCTCGGGGGGTGGGTCTGACGCCAATGGCAAATCTGCCAACAGCACAAAGCGCCGCATGGACTTGTCCTCACAGCCCACGCGCAGGTTGATGGTGACCACGGGCTCATCAATCAGGGTGCCGGATCGCAGCCGCAGCCGCAGGGTTTCCGGTTGATCGGTGGGTTCCTGCTGAATCTGGATACGAGAGGGATCCTGCTGGGTGTCGGCGTAGTAGACATCCGCATGAACGCACAAGGCCGCAGCGTCTGACGGCATGTCAATGATCACCGGAATGCGCAAGTCCAGTGGCCGTCCAATCCAGGCTGCTCCCTGTGCCGGACCTATGGTCAGAGCCGCACTGTGAAGTGCCACGCAAACTAGGGTCAAACCGATCGAGACATTCTTGATGTTCATATCAGTCTCTCTTGATATGGTTACATCTTGTCACAACTGACTTGGGGCCACAACACTTAGTTGAGGGTTCTACTGCATTACTTGGCGGGGTATGTCTGCCACCCCAATTTCAGGGCGTACTCCACCCTGGCACGCGCTGCGCCACAGAAGGGCAACCGGTGAATTTTCTGCCTGGGTGTCAGGCCGGCATCAGCCGCGCCAGCAGGGCGCCGGCATAGCGCGCCTCCAGTGGAATGCGGACATGCAACGGGCTGCCGGGGGCGACTGCGATGGCCTCGCCGTCCAGATTGCGCATGGTCTCCAGCGTGACGATGTGGTTTCCGCTGGGGTGAATCACCTCGATCTGGTCGCCGACCTGGAACTTGTTCTTCACTTCGACCTCGGCCCAGCCGTCTGCTACGCCACGGACCTCGCCGACAAAATGGCTGTGGCCGATGTCGGAGTGGCCGGTTTCGTAGTTCTGGTAGTCCTGCGATGGGCGGCGCTCCAGGAAGCCGCTGGTGAAGCCCCGGTTGGCCAGGCCTTCGAGTTCGGTGATCAGCTTGGGGTTGAAGGGGCGGCCAGCCACGGCATCGTCGATGGCGCGGCGATAGGTCTGTGCGGTGCGGGCCACGTAGTACAGGCTCTTGGTGCGGCCCTCAATCTTCAGCGAGTCCACGCCGATCTTGACGAGGCGCTCCACGTGCTCCACGGCGCGCAGGTCCTTGCTGTTCATGATGTAGGTGCCGTGCTCGTCTTCCATGATGGGCATCAGTTGCCCAGGGCGGCCAGCCTCTTCGAGCAGGTAGACGTTATCGGCCGCCGGGTGGCGCGCGCTGCCACCGCAGGCGGCAAAGGACTGCTCGGCCTCTTCCTGCGCCTGGTTGAAGCTGAAGCCGCTGTCCATCTTGATGGCGATGGCTTCGCCGGTATTCGGGTCCACCGCGCTGTCCTGCGTGCTGTAGTTCCAGCGGCAGGCATTGGTGCAGGTGCCCTGGTTGGGATCGCGCCGGTTGAAGTAGCCCGACAGCAGGCATCGGCCCGAATAGGCAATGCACAGCGCGCCGTGCACAAACACTTCCAGCTCCATGTCCGGGCATTCCTGGCGGATTTTTTCAATTTCGTCCAGGCTCAGTTCGCGCGACAGGATGATGCGCTTCACGCCAACCTTCTGCCAGAACTTCACCGCCATGTAGTTGACGGTGTTGGCCTGCACCGAGAGGTGGATCGGCACGTCGGCAAAGTTGCCCTTGTCCATGCCTTCACGCACCATCATGATCAGGCCCGGGTCGGCCATGATCAGACCGTCGGGTTTGAGCGCGATCACTGGCTCGATGTCGCGCAGATAGGTGCGTACCTTGTCGTTGTGCGGCAGCAGGTTGCTGGTGACAAAGAATCTCTTGCCGCGGGCGTGGGCTTCTTCGATGCCCGTCTGGATCTGCTCCAGCTTGAACTCATTGTTGCGCGCGCGCAAGGAATAGCGGGGCTGGCCGGCGTAGATGGCGTCGGCACCAAAGTCGTAGGCGGCGCGCATTTTGTCCAGCGATCCGGCTGGTAGTAGCAATTCGGGTGATTTGAGGCTCATACCCGTATTGTCCCGCAGTGCGTGCCAGACTGTCTGTTGGGGTGCTTTTTGGCTTCACAATACCGCCATGAAAAAACAGATACTGATTGCCGGCGGTGGCATTGGCGGGTTGGCGGCAGCGCTGGCCAGCTCGCGCGCCGGATGGCCGGTGCAATTGTTGGAACGAACCCGTGAATTCGGGGAGGTGGGTGCCGGCATCCAGATGGGGCCCAATGTGGTGCGCGTCCTGCACGACTGGGGTCTGGGGCAGGAACTGGCCCGCGTAGCCGCCTATCCCGACATGCTGCGCGTGCGCAACGCCGACACCGGCGAGGAACTGGGCCGCCTCATGCTGGGCGAGCGCTCGCGCACCCTCTATGGCGCGCCCTACGCAACCATCCACCGAGCCGATATCCACAAGCTCTTGTTGATGGCCGTGCAACAGCACACTGATGCGCAATTGCACATGGGGCAGTGGGTCGAATCATTCCATGAAGGGGATGACGGTGTGCACCTGCACACCCTGGACGGTCTGGAACTGGAAGGGCAGGCGTTGATCGGTGCCGATGGCCTGTGGAGCACGGTGCGCCATTTGCTGCTCAATGACGAGGCGCCGCGCGTGACCGGTCACCTGGCCTACCGGGCGCTGATTGCGCAGCGCGATTTGCCTGGCTATTTGCGCAGCCAGCAGGTCACCGTCTGGCTGGGGCCAAACCTGCATGTGGTGCAGTACCCGGTGCGCCGTGGCCATTGGCTCAATGTGGTGGCCATCGTTCATGGCCAGGTCAACGGCGATGTCGATGACTGGGACCATGAAACCCATGCGTCCGACTTGCAGGACGCCATGGGGGAAACCTGCAACAAGCTGCAGGACCTGATCAGCGCCATTCCGAACTGGCGCCTGTGGGCGCTGTGCGACCGCCCGCCCATGACCAGCGCACGCCAGCAAGCCCAGGGCCGGGTTGCGTTGCTGGGCGATGCGGCGCACCCCATGCGCCCCTACATGGCCCAGGGCGCTGGTATGGCGATTGAGGATGCCGCCTGCCTGCAGACACTGCTGACAGTTCCGGACATGCCCATGGACAAACGCCTGGAGCGTTACGCCAAGCAGCGCTGGCGGCGCAACGCGCGGGTGCAGGCGCGCTCCATCCGCAATGGACAGATCTTCCACGCCAGCGGGCTGGTGCGCTGGGGGCGTGACCTGTCCATGAACCTGTTGGGCCAGCGCCTGCTGGATGTCCCCTGGCTGTACCGTGGACCGAACTGAGATGCCAGTCGAGTGTGAGTCGATGAATCCGCGCCGCCGTCTGTTGCTGGCTGCGGGTTGCGCCGTCGTCAGTGCCGCGTTGCCCCGGGTTGCAATTGCCGCGCAGACCCCGGCAGTGGCTACCCCCTGGCCAACCCGACCGGTGCGCATTCTGGTGGGTTTTCCGGGAGGCTCCAGTCCGGACCTGACCGCCCGGGCGCTGGCAGAACCCCTGTCGCAGGCCCTGGGGCAGCCCGTGGTCGTCGAGAACCGGCCCGGTGCCAGCGGCAATATTGCGGCCGACCTGGTGGCCAAGGCCCGCGATGACCATACGCTGGGGCTGATGATCAACGGCAACCTGACCATTGCCCGGCTGCTCAACCCCAAGACCCCCTATGACCCGCTCAAGGACCTGGCACCCGTGTCCCTGATCGGCACCGCGCCGCTGGTGCTGACGGTGCCCGCCAATTACGGTGGCACGGCGCAGGACTTTGTGAAGGCCGGCCTGCAGGCGGGCGACACCTGGAGCTATGGCACGCCGGGCCTGGGCACCGTGGCCCATCTGGGCATGGAGCTGATCAAGGCCAAGACCGGCCTGACACCGGTGCACGTCCCATACCCCGGCAACCCGCAGGTGATGAACGCCATGGTGGGCGGACAAATCCAGTTGGCCCTGCTGCCACCGGGGCTGGCGATGGCACAGGTGCGCGCCGGGCGGCTCAAGGCGATTGCGGTCACATCCGCCGGGCGCAGCAGCCTGGTGGCCGAGTTGCCAAGCCTGGCGGAGCTGGGCATTGCCGGCGTGGATCTGGAGGTGTGGAACGCACTGGCGGTGCCGGCCGGCATGCCCCAGCCGGTGGTGCAGCGCCTGGCTGGCCTGGTCAGCGCGATGGTGCGCAGCCCGGAGATGCGCCAGCGCCTGTATGCCCAGGGTTGGCAGGTGGTGGGCTCCTCGCCCGAGGGGCTGGCCCACCGCATGCGCCAGGACACCGCCGTGCTGGGCGGGGTGATTGCCCGCCAGGGCATCCGCAACGAATAACGGCAGCCGTCGTGCTGCTGGGTGAAAGTGCATTTGCTATCAAATGAATAGCTATATATGCTCATCTCACGAGGGCTAGAGGCCGATTTCGCTTAAAGCCATTCCGCTGGACCCAGCGGTTGCGTTCAGTCCTCGGGCAGCGGCTCGGCGGCCTCTTCGCCGTCCAGTTTCTTCATGTTCTCCAGCAGCTTGAGCAGGTAGTGCAGCGAGTGGGCGATGTCGGCAATCGAGAAGTCCGCCAGCGCCTGCTCGTAATACGCATTGATCTTGGGCTGGGCCAGCACATTCCAGACATGCCGGCCTGAATCGGTCATCCGGATCAGGCGCGCGCGCCGGTCCCGGTCGTCGGGCGCGATGGTGACGTGCCCGTCGCGCTCCATGCGGCTGATCAGGCCCGAAAGATTCTGGCGGCTCACCAACAGGTAGCGCGCCAGGTCACCCACGCTCATTCCGCCTTCGACCTTGGGCCGCGACAAGGCCCCCAACACCGCCCACTGCTGCGTCGTCAGCCCCTCCTGTTCAACCGCCTTGGTGCCGGTTTTGTGCAACATATTGGTACATTGATACAAACGGAAGAACAGGCGATTGGCTAGTTCTATTCGTGCAACGTCGCTGTTTGTACTAGGGTTTTCCATAGGTTTCCATCAAAAATATTTCTTGCGCCGGGTATACGGTCTTGGTAATATACGTCAATACATTGACATATATCGGTTTTAGCCCGATTCCAATTGCACAAGCATACCAACCAGGAACCAAGGAGTAGAACATGGGCAAGTTTGACGGAAAGACCATCATCGTCACAGGCGGCGGCGGCGGAATCGGCGGGGCCACCTGCCAGCGCCTGGCGCGTGACGGCGCCAAGGTGGCGGTGTTCGACATGAATCTGGAAGCCGCCCAGAAGGTGGTCGACGCCATCCAGGCCGCCGGCGGCGCCGCAGCCGCCTTTCAGTGCGACATCACCAGCCGCGAGCAGGTGGACGCCGCCGTGGCCGCCACCATTGCCCAGTTGGGGCCGATCGACGTGTTGGTGAACAACGCCGGCTGGGACGTGTTCAAGCCTTTCACCAAGACCGTCCCCGCCGAGTGGGACAAACTGATCGCCATCAACCTCACCGGCGCGCTGCACATGCACCACGCCGTGTTACCCGGCATGGTGGAGCGCAAGACCGGTCGCATCGTCAACGTGGCGTCCGACGCGGCGCGTGGCGGCTCCTCCGGCGAAGCGGTGTACTCCGCCTGCAAGGGCGGTCTGGTGGCCTTGTCCAAAACCCTGGCCCGCGAACACGCCCGCCAGGGCATCACCGTCAACGTGGTCTGCCCCGGACCGACCGACACCGCATTGCTGGCCGGTGTGGCCGAAGGCGCGCGCGACCCCGCCAAGCTCATCGAAGCCTTCAAGAGCGCCATTCCGCTGGGCCGCCTGGGCCAGCCCGACGACCTGGCCGGCGCGATTGCCTTCTTCGCCAGCGACGACGCCTCCTTCATCACCGGCCAGGTCATCTCCGTCTCGGGCGGTCTGACCATGCACGGCTAAATCCAATTTCAAAAAGGAATCACCATGAACTTTGAAGACATCCTCTACGAAAACCGCAACGGCGTGGCCTGGATCACGATCAACCGTGCCGACAAGATGAACGCCTTTCGCGGCCAGACCTGTGACGAGATCATCCGTGCCCTGAACAAGGCCGGCTACGACCGGTCAGTCGGCGCCATTGTTTTGGCTGGCGCCGGTGACCGCGCCTTCTGCACCGGTGGCGACCAGTCCGCCCACAACGGCAACTACGACGGCCGCGGCACCATTGGCCTGCCCATGGAAGAGCTGCACACCGCCATCCGCGACGTGCCCAAGCCCGTGATTGCCCGCGTGCAGGGCTTTGCCATTGGCGGCGGCAACGTGCTGGCCACCATCTGCGACCTGACCATCTGCTCCGACAAGGCCCAGTTCGGCCAGGTCGGACCCAAGATGGGCTCGGTGGACCCTGGCTACGGCACCGCCTTTCTGGCCCGCGTGGTGGGTGAGAAGAAAGCCCGCGAAATCTGGTACCTGAACCGCCGCTACAGCGGTGCCGAGGCCGTGGCCATGGGCCTGGCCAACTTCTGCTTCCCGCACGACCAGTTGGATGCGGAGGTGCAGAAGATTGGCGAGGAACTGTGCGAGCGCAGCCCTACTGCCCTGGCCATTGCCAAGCGCAGCTTCAACGCCGACACCGCCCACCAGGCGGGTATCGCCGGTCTGGGCATGTACGCGCTCAAGCTGTACTACGACACCGAAGAGTCGCGCGAAGGTGTCAATGCGCTTAAGGACAAGCGCAAGCCTGAGTTCCGCAAGTACGCCAAGTGAGCCTCACAGCAGCCGGAGACAAATGATGAACCCCAACCCCTATATCGATGAAGACCTGCAGGCGCTGGCTGAAACGGCCCGGCGCTTTGCCGACGAGCGCGTCAAGCCCGGTTTTCTGGAACGTGACAAGACCCGCGTGTTCGACCGTGCCTTGCTGCGCGAGATGGGCGAACTCGGGTTCATCTGTCCCGAGCTGCCTGAGCAGTTCGGGGGCTTGGGACTCGGTTGCCTGGCCGCGGGTGTGATCCACGAGGAGATTGCCCGCGCTGACCTGAGCTTCTCCTACCTGAATCTGCTGGCCTCGCTCAACAGCCAGATCCTGTCCAAGTATGGCAATCCCGAGATCGTCGGCCCCTGGCTGAAGAAGATCGTCCAGGGCGAGGCCATCTGCGCGATTGCGCTGACCGAGCCGCGTGGTGGTTCCGACGCTGCCAACCTGCGCCTGAAGATTGACCGCGATGGAGACTTCTATGTCATCAACGGCGAGAAGACCTCCATTTCCGCTGCCGACCAGGCCGACATCACCGTGGTGTTTGGCCGCACCGGCACACCGGAGTCGGGCGCCCACGGTGTCACCGCGCTGCTGGTGCCCATGAACACCCCGGGTGTCACAACGAATCGCTTCGATTGCCATGGGCAACGCGCCATTGGCCGCGGCTCCATCTTCTTCGAGAACGTGCGCGTTCCCGTCAGCCACCGTCTGGGCGATGAGAACAAGGGCTTTGTCCAGGTCATGCATGGCTTTGACTTTTCGCGCTCGCTGATTGGCTTGCAGTGCCTGTCGGTGGCACGCGTGGCGCTCGAAGAAACCTGGCAGTACATCACCGAGCGCCAGGCGTTCGGCCAGCCACTGTCCGCCTTCCAGGGCGTGACGCACCCGCTGGCCCAGTTTGATACCGAAGTCGAAGGCGCACGCCTCATCTGCCTGCAGGGCCTGTGGCTCAAGGACAAGGGCCTGCCGCACACGGCGGAAGCCGGCATGGCCAAGTGGTGGGGGCCCAAGCTGGCCTACGACGTGATCCACCAGTGCCTGCTGTGCTATGGCCACGGCGGCTATGACCGCGGCCTGATGGAACAGCGCCTGCGCGATGTGCTGGGCTTCCAGATTGGCGACGGCACCGCCCAGATCATGAAAACCATCATCGCCCGCACCCGTGCCGGACGCAAGTTCGTACCGGCCTGAGTGACACACACCCATAAAAACGAGGAGATACACCATGGAATTTGACGCCGTACTGATTGCACCCCGCCGCGCCGCCAGCATTGCCCAGGGGCTGTGGCATGACAAGACCATCAACACCGAGCTGGACGCCTGTCTGGCGGCCTGCCCGGACAAGCTGGCCCTGACGGCCGTGCAGGCCGAAGGCGGCGCGGTCAGGCGCTTCACCTACCGCGAGCTGGCCGCCATGGCCGACCGCGTGGCGGTGGGTTTGACCCGCCTGGGCGTGGGCAAGAACGACATCGTGGCCTGCCAGTTACCCAACTGGTGGCAGTTCACCGTCACCTACCTGGCGTGCTCGCGCATCGGTGCGGTGATGAATCCGCTGATGCACATCTTCCGCGAGCGCGAGCTGTCGTTCATGCTCAAGCATGGCGAAGCCAAGGTCATGATCGTGCCCAAGCTGTTCCGCGGGTTTGACTTTGAGGCCATGGTCACCGCCTTGCGCCCCACGCTGCCCGATCTGCAGCACGTGGTCGTGGTGGGTGGCAGCGGCGACAACAGTTTCGAGAAATTGCTGAGCGAGCCCGCCTGGGAAACGGCTGACGATGCACGCAGCATCTTGACCCGCAACCGCCCCGGCCCGGACGATGTGACGCAGCTGATCTACACCTCGGGCACCACCGGCGAGCCCAAGGGGGTGATGCACACGGCCAACACCACCATGGCCAACATCATTCCCTACGCCCAGCGCCTGAAGCTTGATGCCGAAGACGTGGTGCTGATGGCCTCGCCCATGGCGCACCAGACCGGCTTCATGTACGGCTTGATGATGCCCATCCTGCTCAAGGCCAATGCCGTGCTGCTGGACATCTGGGAGCCGCTCAAGGCCATTGACCTGATCCGCGCCGAGGGTGCCACCTTCACGATGGCATCCACCCCCTTCCTGACGGACCTGGCCAAGAACGTGGCCGAGTCGGGCAAGACCGTGCCCACATTGCGCACCTTCCTGTGCGCTGGCGCCCCCATCCCGGGGCCGCTGGTGGAGCAGGCCAGGGCCGTGCTGGGCACCAAGATCGTGTCGGCCTGGGGCATGACCGAGAACGGCGCGGTGACGCTGATCGAGCTGGGCGACCCCGACGAGCGTGCCGTCAACACCGACGGTCACCCGCTGCCCGGCGTGGAGCTGAAGATCATTGATACCGACTGCTCTACCTTGCCCGCCGGCCAGGCCGGCAAACTGCTGCTGCGCTCCTGCTCCAACTTTGGCGGCTACCTCAAACGTCCGCACCTGAATGGCACCGATGCGGATGGCTGGTTTGACACCGGCGACCTGGCAACGCTGGATGCCAAGGGCTATGTGCGCATCACCGGCCGCAGCAAGGACGTGATCATCCGCGGCGGCGAGAACATCCCGGTGGTCGAGATCGAGTCCCTGCTGTACCGCCATCCGGCCATCTCGATGGCGGCTGTCGTGGCCTACCCGGACGAACGTCTGGGCGAGCGCGCCTGCGCCATCGTGGTGCTCAAGCCCGGCCAGAAGCTGACCCTGGACGACATGGTGGCGTACTTCAAGGAACAGAAGATCGCCATCCAATACATCCCCGAGCGGCTCATCGTGCGCGACGCGATACCGTCCACGCCCTCCGGGAAGATGCAGAAATTCAAACTGCGTGAAATGCTGCGTGACGGCACGCTATGAACCCGTTTGGTGGTTACGACATCGAGGACCTTCGCCCCGGCATGCATGCGTCGTTCACCAAGACGATCAGCGCGGCGGACATCGAAGGCTTTGCCCAGATTTCGGGCGATGACAACGCCCTGCATCTGGATGAAGACTATGCCAGTGCCACCCGCTTTGGCGGACGCATTGCGCACGGCCTGCTGACCGGCAGCCTGATCTCTGCCGCGCTGGCCAAACACCTGCCGGGGCCTGGTGCCGTGTACCTGTCGCAGCGGCTGGAGTTCGTGGCACCGGTGCGGCCCGGTGAAGCGGTCACCGCCACCGTGACGGTCTCCTCGGCGGACCAGGCTGCGGCCCGGGTCGTGCTGTCCACCGTGTGCCGTGTTCATGACCGCGTGGTGCTCCAGGGCGAGGCCATGCTAAAGACCACTTCCCAGAACCATGCCATCTGACACCATGACTGAACAACCCATTCTTGTAGCCACTCAGGGCCGCGTTGGCGTCATCACGCTGAACCGCCCCCAGCAGCTCAATGCCCTGAACGACGCGCTGATGGATGCGCTGGGCACGGCCCTGTTGGACTTTGACGCCAACCGCGCCATCGGCGCCATTGTGATCACCGGCAGCGACAAGGCCTTTGCCGCCGGTGCCGACATCGCGGCCATGGCCGACTGGTCCTACATGGACGTGGTCCAGAGCGACTTCATCACCCGCAACTGGGAGACGATTCGCCGGGTGCGCAAGCCGGTCATCGCCGCGGTGGCGGGGTTTGCGATGGGCGGCGGCTGCGAGCTGGCGCTGTCCTGCGACATCATCGTGGCGGCCGAGTCCGCGCAGTTTGCCCTGCCCGAAGTCAAGCTGGCCGTGCTGCCCGGTGCCGGTGGCACGCAGCGCCTGCCACGCGCCATTGGCAAGGCCAAGGCCATGGACATGTGCCTGTCAGCCCGCACCCTGAGCGCGCAGGAGGCAGACCGCTATGGGCTGGTCTCCCGCGTGGTGGCCAACGAGCAATTGATGACAGAGACCATGGCTCTGGCAGAGCGCATTGCCGGCTATTCGTTGCCCGCACTGATGGCCATCAAGGAGTCGGTCAACCGCGCCTGGGAGTCGTCGCTGACCGAGGGCGTCCTGTTCGAGCGGCGCCAGCTGCACGCCCGCTTTGCCAGCGCCGATGCACACGAGGGCATGCACGCCTTCCTGGAAAAACGCAAACCGGCGTTCAGCCACCGCTGAAGCCCACCACCAACCAAACGGGGAACACCATGGCCTTGGATGCCGAATCTTTTGAACTGTTGCTGGCCACTGTGCAGCGCTTTGTGCACGAACGCCTGGTGCCGGCCGAGAACCACCTCGAAGAGCACGACGAGGTACCCGCCGATATCGTCGAGGACATGAAGGAAATGGGCCTGTTCGGCCTGACCGTGCCCGAGGAGTTTGGCGGCATCGGCCTTTCCGTGAGCCAGGAGGTGCTGGTCAATTACGAGCTGGGCCGCACCGCACCGGCGTTCCGCTCGGTGTTTGGCACCAACATCGGCATCGGCTCGCAGGGCATCCTGATGGATGGTACGCCCGGGCAAAAAGCGCTCTACCTGCCACAGGTGGCCAGTGGCGAGCTGGTCATGTCGTTTGCGCTGACCGAGCCCGATGCAGGAACGGACGCCGCCTCGCTCAAGACCCGCGCCGAGCTGGATGGCGACCACTATGTGCTCAATGGCACCAAGCGCTTCATCACCAACGCGCCGCGTGCCGGCGCCTTCACGCTGATGGCGCGCACCGGCGGCCCCGGTGCCAGTGGCATCTCGGCCTTCATCGTTCCTGCCGATACACCGGGTCTCAAGCTCGGCAAGAAGGACAAGAAGATGGGCCAGCGCGGAACCATGACCTGCGACGTGATCCTGGAGAACGCGCGGGTACCCGCCGCCAACATCATTGGTGGTATTCCCGGCGAAGGCTTCAAGACCGCCATGAAGGTGCTGGATCGGGGGCGCCTGAACATTTCGGCTGTCTCCTGCGGCACGGCATCACGCATCCTCGATGAGGCCACCCGCTATGCCCGCGAGCGCAAGCAGTTTGGCAAGGCGATTGGGGAATTCCAGCTGATCCAGGCCATGCTGGCCGACAGTCAGGCCGAGCTGCTGGCCGGCTGGTCGTTGGTGCAGGACGTGGCCAAGCGTTTTGACGCCAAGCCGGCCCATGTGTCGGATGCGGATGTTTCCATGCGTGTGTCCTGCGCCAAGCTGTTCTGCACCGAGATGGTGGGCCGCGTGGCGGACCGGGGCGTGCAGGTGCACGGTGGTGCCGGCTACATCAACGAATACCCGGTGGAGCGCTTCTACCGCGACGTGCGCCTGCTGCGCCTGTACGAAGGCACGACCCAGGTGCAGCAACTAATCATCGGCCGCGAACTGCTGCGCCGAGACTGACCCCCAACCCCTGAAAGCATTTCCATGCTGACCATCAACCTCTTCAATGGTCTGGTGTACGGCTCGCTACTCATCATCATGAGTTCGGGTCTGGCACTGATCTACGGCCTGCGCCGCGTTGTCAACTTCGCGCACGGTGCCCTCTACATGCTGGGTGCCTACATCGGCTATTCCGTCGCCATGCAGAGCAACTTCTGGGTGGCGCTGGTGGCAGCACCCGCCGTTATGGCAGTGGTCGGCGTGCTGCTGGACCGCTATGGCTTTCGCCTGTTGCAGGACCGCGAACCGCTGAACGTGATGCTGGTCACCTTCGGGCTGCTGCTGATTCTGGAAGACGTGGTGGTGGCCATCTGGGGCAAGGCCAACTACTCGCTCTTCACGCCGGACCTGCTGAATTTCTCGGTCAACCTGTTCGGCAACGAGGTGCCGGCCTACCGCATCGGTGTGATTGCCGTGGGGGCCACAGTTGCCATCGGCCTCACCATGTGGCTGCGCCTGTCTCGCATGGGCCTGTTCGTGCGCGCCGCCAGCACCGATCCGGTCACCACCTCCATGCAGGGTGTCAACACCGACCTCATCAGCGCTTCCGTCGTCGGTCTGGGCAGCGCCCTGGCGGGCCTGGCGGGGGTGGTGGCTGCACCGTTTCTGTCGCTGTCTCCGCACATGAGTTCGGACGTGCTGATCGACTCTTTTGTGGTCGTGGTCATCGGCGGCCTGGGCTCCCTGGCCGGCGCCTTTGCAGCCGCGCTGTTGCTGGGAATGATGCAGGCCATCGGCGCGGTCTACATGCCCGAGGTGTCAGTGCTGCTGCCCTTCATTTTCATGATCGCCATCCTGATCTGGAAGCCCTCCGGTCTGGCCGGCAGCCGGACCTGAATCAAGAAGGAATCCCATGAGTCTTACACGCATCGCCATGCTGTCGCTCGCCGCCATCGCGCTGGGCCTGGGCATCGCGCAATTCACCCCTTCCAGCAATATGCTGGGTGTGCTGACGCAGGCCGTGATTTTTGCCATCTTCGCCTCGGGCGTGGGGGTGCTGCTGCGGCAGAACGGCCTGGTCAGTTTCGGGCATGCGCTGTTCTTTGGCGCGGCGGGCTACGGAATGGGAGTGGTCCTGGCACTGGACTGGATGCCCGCCGAGCTGGCCATTCCGGTGGTGCTGCTGGCCATCGGCCTGTTCGCCTTCACCATTGGCCTGATCATTGTCCGCGTGCCCGGCATCGCCTTCGGCATGCTGACCCTGGCTATTGGTCAGATGGTTTATCTGCTGGCGTCACGCGCACGCGGTTTGACGGGGGGAGCGGACGGCATGAGCATCAACTGGCCATCCACGCTGTTCGGCTTTCCGCAGGCCGCCTTGCTCAAGCCCGCCACCCTGTTCCTGATCGCTTGGGTGATACTGGTTCTGGTCACGCTAGCGCTGCACTGCATTCTGCGCACGCGCTTTGGCACCATCACCGAGGCCGTCCGTGACAACGAGGAGCGTGCCCGCTTCATCGGCATCACCACCACGCTGCCCCGCGCTGCGGTGTACGCGCTGTCGGCCATGGTGACCGGCGTTGCCGGAATGCTGTCTTCATTGAACTCCGGTTTCGTTTCCCCGGAAAGTCTGCACTGGAGCGTGTCGGGCATCACCCTGGTGATGGTGGTGGTGGGCGGCATCAAGCGTTCCACCGGCCCCATCGTCGGCGCCATGGTCTACATCCTGCTGAAAGACCTGCTGGGCGACTACGCCACCTACTCCATGGCCATTCTGGGCACGGCCCTGATTGCCGTCATCGTGTTTTCCCCCCACGGCATTGTGGGCGCACTCGAACAGCTGCGCATTCGCTTGCGCTATGGCCCGGCCACTGAGAGGAAAGTCGTATGACCCCCCACTACGTATTGCAGGCCGACGATGTGGCCATCCATTACGGCGGCGTCAAGGCGCTGGACGGTGTCAGACTGACCCTGGAGAAGGGGCAGATCCGCGGACTGATCGGCCCTAACGGCGCCGGCAAGTCCACCGTCATCGACGCTATCACCGGTCGCCGGCGCCTGACCCGCGGTAAGGTGATTCTGGATGGCGAGGATGTCAGCCAACTGGGCGCGGTGGAGCGCCGCCGCCGGGGCCTCTCGCGCAGCTTCCAGCGCACCAGCATCTTTGGCGGCATGACCGTGCTCAAGCAGGTGGAGCTGGCCTCGCACAAGATGGGTGTGGAAGACTCGGCCGCGGATGCTCACGCCGTGCTGGAGGAGTTGAACCTCGACAACCTGACCCATGTGCATGCCGAAGACCTGGGCTACGGCGAACAACGCCGTCTGGATCTGGCACTGGCCTTGGTGGGCCGCCCCAAGTTGCTGATGCTGGACGAGCCCATGGCGGGTCTCTCGGTCAAGGAATCGCTGGACCTGGCCCAGCACCTGAAGGCCTTGACCTCGCGCTGGGATGTGTCGGTGCTGCTGGTGGAGCATGACATGGACGTGGTCTTTGGCATCTCCAACGTCGTCACCGTGTTTGAACTGGGTCGCGTCATTGCCGATGGCGATCCGGCCAGCGTGCGCGCCAACCCGCGCGTGCGCGAAGCCTACCTGGGGAGCGCCGCATGAGTGCACTTCTAACACTGACCGATGTGCACGCCTTCTATGGCTCGGCCCACATCCTGCATGGCCTGAGCCTGGCGGTGCAGCCCGGCGAGCGCGTGGCGCTGATCGGCCGCAACGGCGTGGGCAAGACCACGGTGGTCAACACCATTCTGGGACTGGCGCAGCTCAAGGGTGGACAGATCCAGCTGGGGGACAAGTCCATCTCCAAACCCCGTCCGTACATTGCCGCCCAACACGGCACGGTGGTGGTTCCGCAAGGGCGACGCATCGTCGCCAATCTGACGGTGGAGGAGAACCTGCTCCTGGGTGCGGCCGTGGGCCGCAAGGGTCCCTGGAATGTGCCAGAGATCTACAAGCTGTTCCCCATCCTGAAGGAACGCGCCCACACCCCTGGCACGGCCCTGTCGGGCGGCCAGCAGCAGATGCTGGCGGTAGGGCGCGCCTTGATGGCCAACCCCAACCTGATCCTGCTCGACGAGCCCACGGAAGGGCTGGCGCCGGTCATCGTGGACCAACTGGCCGACATCTTCAACCGGGTGGCGGACCAGGGCACGGCCCTGCTGCTGATCGAACAGAACCTGAGCCTGGTGGTGCGCGTGGCGCATCGCTACCTGGCCATGTCCAAGGGTTCTGTGGTGGCGCAGGGTTCAGTGGTCAATTCCCATGACGGCCTGAAAGACATTGAAGAACACGTGATGGTCTGAGGGGCAGGCTGTCAGTCGTGATGGTGGCAACCGGAGCCTTTTCCGGCATTTCAAAACGAGGAGAGAGACATGTTCAAACGCACACAACTTCACCAACTGCTGGCCGGCACCGTGCTGCTGGCCGCGCTGCCCCTGGCGGCTACCGCGCAGGGCAAGGAACCGGTCAAGATCGGCCTGGTTACCTCCAAGTCAGGCGGCTTTGCCACCATGGGCGCGGATGTGGCCAATGGCATCAAGTTTGCCGTGGAAGAGGCCAATGCCAAGGGCGGTGTCGATGGCCGCCCGATCATCCTGGCCGAGGGCGACGATGAAAGCACACCCGACGCCGGCCGGCGCGCAGCCGAAAAGCTGGCCCGTGACGGACACAACCTGCTGATCGGCCCCATCACCTCGGCCATTTCCCTGGCCATCAACCAGAACCTGACGCGCTGGGATGCAGCCCTGATCGGCACCATCAGCAAGGCCGACAAGCTGACGACTGATGCCTGCAACCCGCGCTTCGTGCGCACCAACCATTCGGACGCCATGGACCTGGCCATGATCGGCGAATGGGTCAAGGGCATCGAGGGCAACAACTTCGCCATCCTGGCGGCGGACTACCTGTGGGGCCAGGATTCGGCCAAGTCGTTTGAAGCCGCTGTGACCGCGCAGGGCAAGAAGGTTTCCCTGAAGCTGTTCGTCCCGCTGGGCACCAAGGACTACGCGCCCTACATCCAGCAACTCAAGGCCGCCAATGTGGACGCCATCTGGGTGGCCGAGGTGTCGGGTGCCGTGGCCTTCATCAAGCAGGCAGCGGATTTCAACCTGATCCCCAAGACCCCGCTGATCGGCCACGCGCTGGTGTCGAACTTCGTGATCAACGCCACCGGCAAGGCCATGACCAATATCCCGGGCAATGTGGGCTTCACGCCCGACATCGACACGCCGCAGACCAAGGCCTTTGTCAACGCCTTCAAGGCCAAGTACAACCGCTTGCCGTCGGACACCGAAGGCCAGGCCTACAACGGCGCAATGGTGCTGTTCCAGGGCGTCACGCTGGCCAAGAGCGTTCAGCCGGAAGCTGTCACAAAGGCGCTACGCGGCGCCCAAGTCGATACGCTGTACGGCAAAATGACCATCCGTGCGGCCGACAACCAGTTGGTGATTCCCAACTACGTGGCGCGCGTCAAGACGGCCGATGGCGTCTTGCGCCCGGTGATCGAACGCTCCTATCCCGCAGCCATCGTTCCACCCGCCTCGCCTCTGTGCAAGATGTAAGAACGCTACTTGAGAGAGCCCCGCCATGAGTGAACGCCGCGACACAACCAACGACCCATCCGCAGACCAGCACCTGGCGCTTTGCGAAGCGCAGGCTGCGGAGTTGCCGCAGGCTCTCCAGGTTGCGCCGCGCGCTTGTTCGACGGTGGCCATCATTGGCGCGGGCACCATGGGTGCCGGCATTGCCATCTGCGCCCTGGATGCCGGGCTTCAGGTCATCCTGCTGGAACAGGACGATGCCGCACTGGAGCGGGGCCGGGAGCGCGTGACCAGCCACTACCAGGGCCGCGTGGCCAAGGGCAAGCTGTCTCCTGAAGCGGCTGCAGCATCCCAGGCTCGGCTGACGCCCGGCACCGACTGGACCCTGCTCGGCCAGGCCGATCTGGTGATTGAGGCCGTGTTTGAAGACCTGGCCGTCAAGCAGCAGGTCTTCCAGAAGATCGACACCCATGCCCGTGCCGGTGCGGTGCTGGCCACCAACACCTCGTACCTGGACGTGGACGCCATCGCCAACGCGACCCGGCGCCCGCAGGACGTGCTGGGCCTGCATTTCTTCAGCCCGGCCAATGTCATGAAGCTGCTGGAAGTGGTGCGCGGTGCCCAGACCGCGCCCGATGTGCTGGCCACCGGCATGGCACTGGGCAAACGCCTCAAGAAGATGCCGGTGCTGACCGGCAACGCATTTGGCTTCATCGGCAACCGCATCTACAACGCCTACCGCCGCCAGTGCGAATTCATGCTGGAAGACGGCGCCTGGCCCGAGGAAGTGGACGCCGCGCTGGAGGCCTTTGGCTTTGCCATGGGCCCCTTCACCGTGGCCGACCTGTCCGGCCTGGACATCGCCTGGCGCATGCGCAAGGCCCAGGCGGCCACGCGCGACCCACGCGAGCGCTACGTCGCCATCCTGGACCATTTGTGTGAGAAAGGTCGGCTGGGTCGCAAGACCGGCGCCGGCTACTACAGCTATGCGGACGGCAAACGCAGCCCAACCACCGACGACGTGGTGCGCGGCATCATCACCCAGGCCAGTGCCGCGCGCGGCATCACCCGGCGCAGCTTGTCGGCCGAAGAAATCCAGCGTCGCGCCCTGCTGGCCATGGCCAACGAGGCCGCATTGTTGCTGGCCGAGGGCGTGGCCGCACGACCCGGCGATGTGGACGTGGTGCTGGTGCATGGCTACGGCTTTCCGCGCGCGCAGGGCGGCCCGGTGTTCTGGGCACGCCAGCAGGATGCCACCACTTTGAAGCAGGACCTGCAGGCCCTGATCCAAGCTGCGGGTCACGGCTTTGCGCTGGGTGACATCGCCCAACTGGCCGCTTAGACACCATTGATTGACCCTGGAAGGACGCTCCCATGAACCACGCTTTTGTCTGCGATGCGATTCGCACCCCGTTTGGCCGCTATGGTGGGGCGCTGAGCAGTGTGCGCACCGACGACCTGGCCGCCATTCCGCTCAAGGCCCTGATGGCGCGCAACCCGGGTGTGGACTGGGCCGCAGTGACCGATGTGTTGTACGGCTGCGCCAACCAGGCCGGCGAGGACAACCGCAACGTGGCCCACATGGCCAGCCTGCTGGCAGGGCTCCCCATGGACGTGCCCGGTGCCACCATCAACCGCCTGTGCGGCTCCGGTCTGGATGCCGTGGGAACGGCCGCGCGCGCCATCCGTGCCGGTGAAGCCACACTGATGCTTGCCGGTGGCGTGGAGAGCATGAGCCGCGCGCCGTTTGTGATGCCCAAGATGGACACGGCATTCAGCCGCGCCAACGCGGTGTATGACACCACCATCGGCTGGCGCTTCATCAACAAGCTGATGAAGGAGAAGTACGGCGTGGACTCCATGCCCGAGACCGCCGAAAACGTGGCAACCGAATACAAGATTGAGCGTGAAGCCCAAGACCGTATGGCGCTAGCCAGCCAGATGAAGGCCGTTGCCGCCCAGCAGGCCGGTCACCTGGCGCGCGAGATCACGCCGGTTTCCATTGCCCAGAGAAAGGGCGACGCCCTCATCGTGGACCAGGACGAGCACCCACGCGCCACCAGCCTGGAGGCGCTGGCCAAGCTCAAACCCATCGTCCGGCCCGACGGCACCATCACCGCCGGCAACGCCAGTGGCGTCAACGACGGCGCTTGCGCCGTACTGCTGGCCGATGAGGCCACGGCTGCGAAGAATGGACTCACTCTCAAGGCTCGCGTGGTCGGCATGGCCACCGCCGGTGTGGCACCCCGCGTCATGGGCATTGGCCCGGCACCTGCCACACAGAAGGTGCTGGCACTCACAGGCCTGTCTCTGGATCAACTGGATGTGATTGAACTCAACGAGGCCTTTGCCGCTCAGGGCCTGGCCGTGCTGCGCATGCTGGGCTTGCCGGACGACGACGCGCGTGTCAACGCCTGGGGCGGTGCCATTGCGCTGGGCCACCCGCTGGGTGCCTCGGGTGCACGCCTGGTGACCACGGCCGTCAACCGCCTGCACACGACCGGCGGGCGCTATGCGCTGTGCACCATGTGCATTGGCGTGGGGCAGGGCATTGCGCTGATCCTCGAGCGCGTCTGACTTGCTACTGAATTGATAGCTTCTCGTGACCATTCCACGAGGGCTAGGACCACTTTTTTCAATTAATCATTTTTCTGCACCATGACCAACGAGGAAATTCTGGCCCAGTACGGCCCGCGCGAAGCAATGGAATACGACGTGGTCGTTGTGGGCGGAGGCCCAGGAGGCCTGTCCACCGCGATCCGCCTGAAGCAACTCGCCGCC
>JBAQDE010000004.1:0-86448 GCA_049294595.1 Rhodoferax sp.
GGCCCTGGGCGATGTCCTCGCCGCGGCGACGGATGTTCTGGCCGACCTGGATGGCCTCCTTGAAGTGCACGGCGCCGGTGGCGGCGTCCACGCCGGTGTGCTCCTGCATCACGACGGCATCGGCGCCGTCGGGTAATGGGGCACCCGTGAAGATGCGGGCACAGGTGCCCGGTTGCAGCGAGGCGCCCACCTGGCCGGCGGCAATGCGCTGGCCCTGCGGCAGGGTCACGGCAGCGGCATCAGCACCAGCCTGGCCCGCCAGTGGCAGGTCGGCCGCGCGCAAGGCGTAGCCGTCCATCGCGCTGTTGTCGAGCGGCGGCACGTCCACCTTGGACACCAGGTCCTCGGCCAGCACGCACCCCAGGGCGTCAAAGCTGTCAACGACGTCGGTCGCGCGGGGCGTCTGCCCCAGGTGCTCGACCACCGCCGCATGCAGACGAGACCAGGCCTCGTCCAGCGGCATCAAGGGTTTGAACGCAGCCGCCATGGCGCCACTCCTGCAGAGAACCGGGACACTGAGCGCTTCGTGAAAAGCGCGCTCAGTCGTTGCAGTGCTGGACGATGTAGTCCTTCACTGTCTGGGTGTTGTTGGGCACCACCACGAAGCGCTTGGGCAGGTCTTCCAGACCGTCCAGGCCCTGAATCCAGTGTGGACGCTCAGGCTGGCGGCCCGTTGCCTCGACGATGGTCTCGGCAAACTTGGCCGGCAAGGCGGTTTCCAGCACCAGCATGGGGACGCCCGCCTTGACGTGCTCGCGCGCCACCTTCAGGCCGTCGGCCGTGTGGGTGTCGATCATCACGCCGAAACGCTCGAAGGTGTCCTTGATGGTGGTCAGGCGGTCGCTGTGCTTGCTGGTGCCCGACACGAAACCGTAGCCCGCCACCTTGGCGAACTCGTCGGCCGACAGATGGAACTCGCCCTTTTGCTCGATGGCGTCCTTGAACAGCGACTTCACGCGCGCGCCGTCACGGCCCAGCAGGTCGAACACGAAGCGCTCGAAGTTGGACGCCTTGGAGATGTCCATCGAGGGCGACGAGGTTTCGTACGTCTCGGCGCTGCCGCGCACGCGGTAGCTGCCGGTACGGAAGAACTCGTCGAGCACGTTGTTCTCGTTGGTGGCCACGACCAGTTGGTCGATGGGCAGGCCCATCATGCGGGCCACATGGCCGGCGCAGACGTTGCCGAAGTTGCCCGACGGCACCGTGAAGCTGACCTTCTCGGCGTTCGACTTGGTGGCGTAGAAGTAGCCGGCAAAGTAGTACACGACCTGGGCCAGCAGGCGGGCCCAGTTGATCGAGTTGACCGTGCCGATCTTGTACTTGCGCTTGAATTCGAGATCGTTGGAGACGGCCTTGACGATGTCCTGCGCGTCGTCGAACACGCCCTCCACCGCCAGGTTATGGATGTTGGGGTCCTGCAGGCTGAACATCTGGGCCTGCTGGAACGCGCTCATGCGGCCATTGGGCGAGAGCATGAACACGCGCACGCCCTTCTTGCCGCGCATGGCGTATTCGGCCGCACTACCGGTGTCGCCCGAGGTGGCACCCAGGATGTTGAGCTGCTCGCCACGGCGGCCCAGTTCGTACTCGAACAGGTTGCCCAGCAGCTGCATGGCCATGTCCTTGAAGGCCAGCGTGGGCCCGTTGGACAGGGCTTCCAGCCACAGACCGTCTTCCAGATGGCGCAGCGGCACGATCTCGCCGGTGCCAAATACCTCGGCGGTGTAGGTCTTCTCGCAAATGGCACGCAGGTCGGCCGCGGGAATGTCGTCGATGTAGAGCGACAGAATCTCGAATGCCAGCGCCGCATAGCCCTGGGTGTGGTAGACCGTGCGCCACTGGCCCAGCGTGGCATCGCTGACCTGCGGATAGCTCTCCGGCAGGTATAGGCCGCCATCGGGCGCCAGTCCTTCGAGCAGGATTTCGCAGAAGCGTTTGCGCTCGGGATTTCCGCGTGTCGAGAGGTATTTCATCAGGCCAACTCCTCCTTGCGGATGCGCACGATCGGTTGCAGCACGGTTGGCAGCGCCTGCATGAGCGCCATGGCGTGGTTCATGCGGGACTCTTCGCAGTCGTGCGTGAGAATGATGACATCGGTTTGCGTGGCACCCTCGCCACCGACCTCGTCGGCTTCGCGTTGCAGAACGGCGTCGATGCTGATATCGGAAGCAGCCAGAATGCCTGTGACCTTGGCCAGAACGCCGGCTTCATCGGCCACGCGCAAACGCAGGTAGTAACTGGTGACCACATCACCCATCGGCAAGACGGGCAAATCGCTCAGGGCTCCGGGCTGGAACGCCAGATGCGGTACCCGGTTCAGCGGGTCGGCGGTGTGCAGGCGGGTGATGTCCACCAGATCGGCGATCACCGCGCTGGCCGTCGGTTCCGAGCCGGCACCTTTACCGTAGTACAACGTGGTGCCAACGGCGTCGCCGTGGACAACAACCGCGTTCATGGCGCCCTCCACATTGGCGATCAGGCGCTTGGCCGGGATCAGGCTGGGGTGCACGCGCAGCTCGATGCCAGCCGCTGTGCCCTTGACGGCATCGGCTTCGCGGCGTTTGGTAATGCCCAGCAACTTGATGCGATAGCCCAGTTGCTCGGCGTACTTGATGTCGGCGGCGCCCAGCTTGGTGATGCCTTCAACGTAGGCCTTGTCGAATTGGACGGGAATGCCGAACGCAATGGCCGACATCAGCGTGACCTTGTGCGCGGCATCGACGCCTTCGATGTCGAAGGTGGGGTCGGCTTCGGCATAGCCCAGGCGTTGCGCTTCCTTCAGCACCACGGCGAAGTCCAGGCCCTTGTCGCGCATCTCGGACAGGATGAAGTTGGTCGTGCCATTGATGATGCCGGCAATCCACTGGATGCGGTTGGCGGTCAGGCCTTCGCGCAGGGCCTTGATGATGGGAATGCCACCGGCCACTGCGGCCTCGAACGCCACCATCACGCCCTTGGCGGATGCTGCGGCGAAGATTTCGGTGCCGTGCACGGCCAGCAGCGCCTTGTTGGCGGTGACCACGTGCTTGCCAGCGGCGATGGCTTCCAGCACCAGTTGCTTGGCGATGCCGTAACCGCCAATCAGCTCGATGACGATGTCAATATCCGGGTTGGCAATCACGGCGCGGGCGTCGTTCACAACCTGCACCCCCTCACCCACGATGCTTTTAGCCCGGACCACATCCAGATCGGCCACCATGGTGATCTCGATGCCACGGCCGGCGCGGCGCTGGATTTCTTCCTGGTTGCGTTTGAGCACGTTGAAGGTGCCAGCGCCGACGACGCCAATGCCCAGCAGGCCTACTTGAATGGGTTTCATACAGTTTTTAAGAGTAAAACAGGGATCTAGCCCTCGTGGATCAAGCGCGAGCAGCTACCAATTTAATAGCAGATGGCGCCGTTGCGATGGCTTGCGTGCCGTGGCTCTTGCGGTAGCCTTCGAGGAACTTTGCGATGCGGCCAATGGCCTCGCGCAAATCGTCCTCGTGCGGCAAGAACACAATGCGGAAATGGTCCGGCTGCTTCCAGTTGAAGCCGGTGCCCTGCACCAGCATGACGCGGGTTTCCTTGAGCAGCTCCAGGAAGAACTGCCGGTCGTCGGCAATCGGATAGACCTTGGGGTCCAGCTTGGGGAACATGTACAGCGCCGCACTGGGCTTGACACAGCTGACGCCGGGAATGGCGGTGATCAGCTCATAGGCCAGGTCGCGCTGTCGGCGCAGGCGACCGCCCTCGCACACCAGATCGTTGATGCTCTGGTAGCCGCCCAAGGCGGTCTGGATCGCCCACTGGCCGGGCACGTTGGAGCACAGCTTCATGTTTGAGAGCATGTTCAGGCCCTCGATGTAGTCGCTGGCCGATTTCTTGTCGCCCGAAACCACCATCCAGCCGGCGCGGTATCCGCAGGAGCGGTAGCTCTTGGACAGCGAATTGAAGGTCAGCGTGAACACGTCGGTTGACAACGACGCCAGAGCGGTGTGCTTGACGCCGTCATACAGCACCTTGTCGTACACCTCGTCGGCCAGGATCACCAGGCCGTGCTGGCGGGCGATTTCGACGATGGCCAGCAGCAGTTCGTCCGAATACAGGGCGCCGGTGGGGTTGTTGGGGTTGATGACCACAATGCCCTTGGTGCGCGGCGTGATCTTGGCGCGGATATCGTCCAGGTTGGGCATCCAGCCGTTGTCCTCATCGCACAGGTAGTGCACAGGGGTGCCGCCGGACAGGCTGGTGGCCGCGGTCCACAGCGGGTAATCCGGCATGGGCAGCAGCAACTCGTCGCCGTTGTCCAGCAGGGTGTTGGTCGCCATGGTGATCAGCTCGCTGGCGCCATTGCCCAGGTAGATGTCGTCCAGTGTGACACCCTTGATGCCCTGTTTTTGGGTCTCGTGCATCACCGCCTTGCGCGCGGCGAAGATGCCCTTGCTGTCCGAATAGCCCGCCGAATTGGGCAGGTTGCGGATCATGTCCTGTTGGATTTCTTCAGGGGCATCAAAGCCGAAAACCGCCAGGTTGCCGATGTTCAGCTTGATGATCTTCTGGCCCTCGTCCTCCATCTGCTTGGCCGCATCCATGATGGGGCCGCGGATGTCGTAGAGCACGTTTGCCAGCTTGGCAGATTTTTGAATGGTTCTCAAAGTCCCTCCGGAAGTCAGGATCACAGGGCGAAACCTATAATTTGACCACAGTTCCGTGCCTGACTAGTGCGGTGCAGCATTCAAATTTCACCCAGGCGCTCCCATGAAACTCCTTCCAGACCCCACGCAAGCGTCCTCCGTGACCGGTTACGGCCCGGATTGGGTGGCGATCAACGGGGAGAAATTCACATCCAGCCTGGTCATCAGCACGCTGGCAGCGCCCTTTTTGTGGGAATGCGCCGGGTTTGACGACCTGCGAAGCAGCCATTTCGAGCGCCTGGCGGAGCTGGACACGGAGCTGGTCATCTTTGGCAGCGGCGCGCGCATCCGCTTTGTCCAACCGGCACTGATGCAGGCCCTGTACGCACGCGGTATTGGCGTGGAGACCATGGATACACAGGCTGCCTGCCGGACCTACAACTTTCTGGCGGGTGAAGGCCGCAGGGTCGTGGCGGCGCTTTTGTTGTAACCGCGGCGCCTGCCCCGCCTCGCTGGGTGCTTTTCAGAGTAAAATCATGGGTTGCAGTCGGGGGTAGCCAAAAACGCTGTCACGTTTGGTTCCCTCAACTTTGACTGACACATCCAGAACGCGAGACTAAAAGTACCATATGGCGATCGTTGTCAACAAGCCCCTCCCTGAATTTGAAGCCAACGCAACCGGCGGCGTTAAGGTCAGCAATACCACCCACGTCGGAAAAACCATGGTGTTGTACTTCTACCCCAAGGACAATACACCCGGTTGTACCACTGAAGCGATGCAGTTCCGCGACAAATACAAAGACTTTGTCAAAGCCGGGGCTACCGTGTTTGGTGTGTCCCGCGACAATATGAAGTCGCACGACGAGTTCAAGACCAAGCTGGAACTGCCGTTTGAGCTGATCGCCGACACCGAAGAGAAAATGTGCCACATGTTCGGCGTGGTCAAGAACAAGATCATGTACGGCAAGAAGGTCAAGGGCATCGAGCGCAGCACCTTCCTGATCGGTGCCGATGGCATGCTCAAGGAAGAATGGCGCGGACTGAAGGTTCCGGGTCACGTGGACGACGTGCTCAAGGCCGTCAAGGCGCTCAAAAAGGCATCCTGACACGGCAACGTTGTTTTGGCACACGCCCATCTGGCGGTGTCACTTGGCTCATGCATAATGATCCAATGCCGTTGAATACCGCAAACGCGCCACAACAAAAAGCCGCCTTGGCTCAGGGCGGCTTTTTTGCTTTTGCGATTCCATTTCTTCCATTTCCCCCACCCATGAGCCCCACCATCCATGCCACTGCCACCCGCCCCAACCAAACCCGCTGACCGTCTCCCCCCCAAGGCGTTTGTTGCGTCTGCCCGCAGCGTTGCCCGCCCCGCACACAAATCGGAAACCCTTGAGGCCGTCAAAGCGCCCAACGCACGGACCAGCACGGAAAAGGTTGTGCCCAAAGAAGCCCCCAAACGGGCAACAGCTGCGTTGCTGGAAAAATCCGGGCGCGAGCAAGCACCCGTGGCACCTGTCGCAGCCCCTGTCATGGTGCAGGTGGAAACCCGCACCACCAGCACGGCGCGTTCCAGGAAACCCGTGCGCACCGGCCCGACCAAGCTGTTCGTGCTGGACACCAATGTGCTGTTGCACGACCCCATGTCCCTGTTCCGCTTTGAAGAGCACGACATCTACTTGCCGATGATCGTGCTGGAGGAACTGGACGGACACAAGAAGGGCATGACCGAGGTCGCCCGCAACGCCCGACAGACCAGCCGCACGCTCGACGCGCTGGCCGCAGCACCCGGTGCGGACATCACCGCCGGCTTCCAGTTGTCCAGCACCGGTAACCGCGATGCCCGCGGCAAGCTGCTGTTCCAGACCCAACCACTCAACTACTCGCTGCCAACCAGCCTGCCCCAGGGCAAGGCCGACAACCAGATCCTGGGCGTGGTGGAAGCCCTGCGCCAGGCGATGGCGCCACGCGAAGTGGTGCTGGTGTCCAAGGACATCAATATGCGCGTCAAGGCCCGCGCCCTGGGCCTGGCGACCGACGACTACCAGAACGACAAGACCCTGGAAGACGGCGACCTGCTGTACGCGGGCTCCATGGCGCTACCGACCGATTTCTGGGCCACCCACGGCCAGACCGTGGAAAGCTGGCAGCAAGGCCAGCACACCTTCTACAAGATCACCGGGCCGGTCGTGCCCAGCATGCAGATCAACCAGTTTGTCTACTTCGAGTCGCCCGGCGAACCCAGCCTGTATGCCCGCGTGACCGAAATCCGCGGCAACACGGCCGTCATCAAGACGCTGCGCGACTTCAACCACCTGAAGAACGCGGTCTGGGGCGTGACTACACGCAACCGCGAGCAGAACTTCGCGATGAACCTGCTGATGGACCCGGAAGTGGACTTCGTGACCCTGACCGGAACCGCCGGCACCGGCAAGACGCTGATGGCACTGGCCGCCGGCCTGACCCAGGTGCTGGACGACCGCCGCTACACCGAAATCATCGTCACCCGCGCCACCGTCAGCGTGGGCGAGGACATTGGCTTTCTGCCCGGCACCGAAGAAGAGAAGATGGGCCCCTGGATGGGCGCGCTGGACGACAACCTGGAAGTGCTGGGCAAAACCGACACCAGCGCCGGCGAATGGGGTCGCGCGGCCACCAACGAGCTGATCCGCAGCCGCATCAAGATCAAGAGCATGAACTTCATGCGCGGGCGCACCTTCATGAACAAGTACGTCATCATCGATGAGGCGCAAAACCTGACGCCCAAGCAGATGAAGACACTGATCACCCGCGCCGGCCCCGGCACCAAGATCATCTGTATGGGTAATCTGGCCCAGATCGACACGCCGTACCTGACCGAAGGCTCGTCCGGCTTGACCTTTGCCGTGGACCGCTTCAAGGGCTGGCCGCATGGCGGGCACATTACCCTGGCGCGCGGCGAGCGATCGCGCCTGGCAGATTTCGCAAGCGAAGTGCTGTGACATTGCGGGTCGGACCACCCGCGCAAGCGATGTGCTCTGACCCCGACTAATTAGTAGTCCCCACCGCCTCCATACGCCAGGTTCTCAAACTTGGTGAACTGGCGCATGAAGGCCAGCTTGACGGTCCCGGTGGGGCCGTTACGCTGCTTTGCGATGATGACCTCGGCGACACCTGGCTCCTTGCACTGGTCCTTGGTGTAGTACTCGTCACGGTAGATGAACATGATGATGTCCGCATCCTGCTCGATGGCGCCGGATTCGCGCAAATCGCTCATCATTGGGCGCTTGTCGGGACGTTGCTCCACGCTGCGGTTGAGCTGCGACAAGGCAATCACGGGACACTGCAATTCACGGGCCAGCATCTTCAGGCCACGGGAGATTTCGCCCAGTTCGGTGGCTCGGTTTTCACCATCCCCACTGCTGCCGCTCATCAACTGCAAATAGTCCACGACGATCAGGCCAAGTTGCCCGCACTGGCGTGCCAGGCGTCGAGCGTTGGCGCGTAGCTCGCTGGACGTCAGGCCCGCGCTTTCGTCAATATGCAGGGAAATGGTGCGCAGCTTCTCAATGGCTTCCGACAGCCGCGGCCACTCGTCATCGGTGAGCTTGCCGGTGCGCAAGTGCCCCTGGTCGATGCGACCAATGGAACCGACGATACGCACTGCCAATTGGGATGCACCCATTTCCATCGAAAAAATGGCCACCGGCAGGCCTTCATTCAGGGCCACGTGTTCCGCAATATTGATGGCAAGTGCCGTTTTACCCATGGACGGACGCGCCGCCAGCACGATCAGGTCGCCGGCCTGCAGTCCCGCTGTCATGCGATCAAAGTCCAGAAAGCCGGTGGGGACCCCCGTCACATCATTGGGGTTGTCCGCCATCTCCTGCACGCGGTCCAGCAGCTTGACAACCAGCGAATCCATGGCCTGGAAGCCCTGGTTGTTGCGTTTGCCCTGCTCGCCGATATTGAAGATTTTTTGTTCGGACTCGTCCACGATGTCGGCCACCGGGCGCCCCTTGGGGTTGAAGGCATTGGTGGCGATTTCATCGCTGGCGGTGACCAGCTTGCGCAGCAGCGAACGGTCCCGCACGATCTCGGCGTAGCGGCGGATATTGCTGGCGCTGGGCACGTACTGCGCCAGCGAGTTCAGATACGCCAGACCGCCAATTTCTTCCGCTCTTCCCTGGTTCTGCATGTGCTCAAACACCGTGATCACATCGGCGGGCTTACCGCCATTGACCAGGGAACCGATGGCCGCGTAGATCAGGCGGTGCTCGTAGCGGTAGAAGTCCCCATCGGCCAGGATGTCACCAACCCGGTCCCAGGCGGCGTTGTCCAGCAGCAAACCACCCAGCACGCTGGACTCACCCTCAATGGAATGGGGTGGCACACGCAACTGGGCGATTTGGCGGTCAGTTTCGAACGCGTCGCTGGTAGACAAAACGGCAGACATGGACTATTTCCTTGTAACCCTGCATCCTACGTCGCGGCAGGTGCCGCGTCGAGGGACAAGGCTGGGGGCAACGTGTGGGCAAGTTGTGAAAAGCGCGGGATAAGCCAGCCCCAAAAGCACAAAAGCCGCAAGGGACCAGCCCCGGCGGCTTTTGCCAAGCATCGACCCATGCGGGCCGAGCTTACGGACGATTAGGCAGTTTCGCCGTATACCGACACAGTGATATCCACCACCACATCGGTGTGCAGAGCCACAGCGACGGTGTTGTCGCTGACGGTCTTGATAGCACCCAAAGGCATGCGGATCTGGGACTTCACGACCTTGTAGCCGTTCTTGACCAGCTCTTCAGCGATGTCAGCATTGGTCACGGAACCGAACAAACGGCCATCCACACCAGCCTTTTGGGTCAGCTTGATGGTGGTACCGCCGAGCTTTTCGCCCAGAGCCTGGCACTCGGCCAGCTTGGCGGCAGCGGCTTTTTCCAGTTCAGCGCGCTTGGCTTCGAAGGCAGCCTTGGCTGCTTCGGTGGCGCGGCGTGCGCGACCCTGTGGGATCAGGAAATTGCGTGCGTAGCCGTCCTTGACCTTGACGATATCGCCCAGGTTACCCAGGTTCACGACCTTGTCGAGCAGAATAATTTGCATGGTCGTACTCCTTAGATCTTGTGCTGGTCGCTATAGGGCAGCATGGCGAGGAAACGCGCACGCTTGATAGCGGTATTCAGTTGGCGCTGGAAAATTGCGCGGGTGCCGGTCAGGCGAGCGGGGATGATCTTGCCGTTTTCGGCGATGAAATCACGCAAGGTGTCGATGTCCTTGTAGTCGATCTCTTCGACGCCAGTCACCGTGAAGCGGCAGAAGCGCTTGCGCTTGAACAGCAGGTTTTGTGCGGGACGCTTGGGGCGCTTGTCTTTGTTGAATTTTTTGAACGTGGCCATGTGGGCCTCCTAAAAAACTAATCTTGCGAAAATTCTTGAATATGCAAAACGATACTTTTACCGTGGCGGGCGTTGCCTAGAAAACCACTGAACCTCCAGACACTGCCAAGAGGTTGTTTGACCAACCGCTCCGCCAATGTGCCGAAAGCCACCGCTTTCACTGCCACCTTGATTTGTCTGGGCTGCCCAGCTTCCTGTGTTTCAGACTCGTGTTCGAGTTTGAGGTTCAGGGCGGGTATTCCAGCTGGTGTGTAACGCATGGCATCGAGCTCTGCGATACAGGCACTCAGTACAAGGGAATTGGCAGGCACTCTCCGTCAGTAAAAAGTTCGTTTAGGCGTTGTATTCAGCCTGTTGTGTCTTGCGTGTTTCTTCGCGCTCGACGGTCTTCATCATGGACGAAGGACCTGTCTCGGCCTTTTTCTTCAACACGGTCAGGTGGCGAAGAACAGCGTCGTTGAACTTGAACGCGTGTTCCAGTTCGGACATCACAGCCTGGTCGGCTTCGATATTGACACACAGGTAATGGGCTTTTGCAAGCTTGTTGATCATGTAGACCAACTGGCGACGACCCCAGTCTTCCACGCGGTGGATCTTGCCACCGCCGGCAGTGATCATGCCTTTGTAACGCTCCAGCATGGCTGGAACTTGTTCGCTCTGATCCGGGTGGATCATGAGGATGATTTCGTAATGACGCATTGATACTCCTTTTGGATATCCCCCACTTCAGTTTCGGGGGTAAGAAAAGCTGCCCTCAGCGTCGTGTGAGGTGCAGCAAGGCGAAGCCCAAGATTATAGCCCACCTTGCAAGGGACAGGCAAGGCATCAGGATTCGGTCAATGTGCCCCGCGTAACCAGACTCAGGAAAACGGCAACGGCAAAGCCCGCCGCAACGCCAAAGACACCGGCGGACACGGGCTGAATCCCCCACCACAAACCGTCTGCCGCCAGTCCCATCGCAGAGCGCACGCCGGGCAGGTTGATGGCCATATAGTAAATAGTGACGCCCAGGCCGGCCAGCATGCCACCCACTGCACCGGTGCGGGTTGTCCCCTTCCAGAAAATGCCCAGGACCATCACCGGCACGAATGCAGCCCCGGCCAGCGAGAACGATGCGGAGACCAGATACAGAATGCCGGCCGGCCGCTGGGCCGCCACGTAGGCAGCAATCAGCGCCACCACCAGCAACGCAAATTTGGACCACATGACACGGCGCATCGCCTGCGCCTTGTCGCCATCACCCTCAAAGTAGACGTCATGGGCCATGGCATTGCCGATGGTCAACAGCAATCCGTCGGCCGTGCTGAGTGCTGCGGCCAGCCCGCCGGCGGCCACCAGAACCGAGACCACATACGGTAACCCACCAATTTCCGGAGACGCCAGCATCACCAGATCGGCCCCCATCTTCAACTCGGCGAACTGCAGAATTTGGTCGCCATTGACGTCGGACGCGGTCAACAGGCTGGGGTCGCGCGCCCACTGCGCCACCCAGGACGGCAGGCTGTCAAAGGGCTGCCCAACCAAGTGTGCCATGACCTCGTATTTGACCAACACGGCCAGGGCGGGCGCCGACAGATACAGCAGCGCAATGAAGATCAGCGACCAGGCGACCGATGTGCGGGCTTCAGCGACCGTGGGGGTCGTGTAGTAGCGGGTCAGCAGGTGGGGCAAGCCGGCTGTCCCCACCATCAGGCAAAACATCAGCGCCAGAAAGTTCAGCCGCGAGTTCTCAAATTCCGCCTGTTCCGAGGGCGAACCGGCTGGATCGCCACTGAATGGTGTGGAGTGGGTCGGCATGCCGCCCATTGGTTTGGCACGGGCCCAGTTTTCCGCCATCGCTCGGGTCCACTGCTCGCGTGCGGAATTGGCATCCTTGGGGACCGCCGCCAGTTCCCGGCGCAAGGCAATGGCCCGCTCGTCGTCGGCCTTCATGTCACCCAGGGCCCGCAGTTGTCGTCGCAGCTCCTGGCGATCCGCCTGCAGGGAAGCGTCCACATCCTGGAGCTTCTTTTCCAGGTTCCGGGCCCGGCGCGCGTATTCATCCACCACCTGCCGCTCTGCCGGTGACGCGATCAACTGCTCCTCAATAGCCGCGATCTTCTGCAACTGCTGCCCATAGACCAGTGGTGCCAGCGGATTGCCGACCTGCTTGTAGGACAGCCAGGACACCGGAATTAGAAACGCCAGGATGATGACCACATACTGTGTCACTTGCGTCCAGGTCACCGCCCGCATGCCCCCCAGAAAGGAGCACACCAGCACCCCCCCCAGTCCCAGCAGGATGCCAATCTCGAAGTGCACACCGGTCAAACGGGACGTGATCAGCCCCACGCCATAGATCTGGGCCACAACGTAGGTGAAGGAGCACAGCACCGCCGCAAAGGCGGCCAGCATGCGCGGCCAGCGGCCGCCAAAACGCATCGCAAAGTAGTCGGGCACCGTATACAGGCGCATGCGCCGCAGATAGGGCGCCACCAGCAGCGCCACCAGGCAAAAGCCGCCAGTCCAGCCCAGCACGTAGGCCAACCCGCCCGCCTGCGACCCCGAACCGGAGTAGCCCTGCAGGTACAACCCACCGGCCATGCTGATAAAGGAGGCTGCGCTCATCCAGTCCGCAGCGGTGGCCATGCCGTTGTACACGGCGGGAATGCGCCGGCCCGCCACGTAATACTCGGATGAATCGGCCGTGCGGCCGTACACCCCAATCACGGCGTACATGACCAGGGTCGCCGACAGGAAGATGCCTGCTACCCAGACCTTGGACAAGCCATAGCGCTCGGCCACGGCCAGCCCCAGCAGGAACACCAGCAGGCTCAGCACATACCAGCCAAACCGGCGGTGCAGCTTGCGCTTGTAATTGGTATAGGCCACGGGGTCAAAGCCCGGCTCGGGCCCCTCACGGCGGTTGGCAATCCAGGCATACAGGACAACCACCGCAATGAAGATCAGCACCGACCCTTGCGCCGCAAACCAGAAGCTCACCGGCCAGTTGGCCACGACCATCTGCAGGTCGCGGGCAAAGAACACCGCCCCGAACGACGCCACGAACCACAACGTCAGCAAACCTGCATGCAGGCGCCAACGGTGTGCGATCGCCGGCTGGGTCATTGGGCCGCGAGCTTCTGCCAGGTAGAAATGACGGAGTCCGGATTGAGCGAGATCGACGAGATGCCCTCACCCACCAGCCACTGGGCAAAGTCCGGGTGGTCGCTGGGGCCCTGGCCGCAAATGCCGATGTACTTGCCTTGTTTGCGGCAGGCAGCAATGGCCAGGCTGATCAGCGCCTTCACCGCCGGGTCGCGCTCGTCAAAGTCGGCGGCCAGCAGTTCCAGACCGGAGTCGCGGTCCAGGCCCAGGGTGAGCTGGGTCAGGTCGTTGGAGCCAATGGAGAAACCGTCAAAGTATTCGAGGAACTGCTCGGCCAGGATGGCGTTGCTGGGAATCTCGCACATCATGACCAGCTTCAGCTCGTTGTCGCCCCGGCGCAACCCGTGGCGCGCCAGCAACTCGGTGACCTTCTTTGCCTGACCGAGCGTGCGCACAAACGGCACCATGACCTGCACATTGTTCAGACCCATGTCGTTGCGAACGCGCTTCAGGGCCTCGCATTCCATGGCAAAGGCCTCGCCGAACTCTGCGCTGACATAACGCGCCGCACCGCGGAAGCCCAGCATGGGGTTTTCTTCTTCCGGCTCGTACCGGCTGCCGCCAATCAGCTTGCGGTATTCATTGCTCTTGAAGTCGGACAGACGCACGATGACTGGCTTGGGCCAGAAGGCTGCGGCAATGGTGGCCACACCCTCGGCGACGCGGTCCACATAGAAGGCGCGGGGTGAGGCGTGGCCACGGGCCACCGATTCCACCGCCTTCTTCAGATCCGCATCCACATTGGGGTAGTCCAGGATCGCCTTGGGGTGCACGCCAATGTTGTTGTTGATGATGAACTCCAGGCGGGCCAGGCCCACCCCTTCATTGGGCAACTGGCAGAAGTCAAAGGCCAACTGCGGATTGCCCACATTCATCATGATCTTGACCGGGCTCTCGGGCATGGTGCCGCGCTGCACTTCGGTGACCTCGGTTTCCAGCAGACCGTCGTAGATGAAGCCGGTGTCGCCTTGCGAGCAGCTCACGGTGACCAGCATGCCGTCCTTCAGCGCCTCGGTAGCATGGCCGCAACCGACCACGGCGGGAATGCCCAGTTCGCGCGCAATGATGGCGGCGTGGCAGGTGCGACCACCCCGGTTGGTAACGATGGCGGCGGCCCGCTTCATCACCGGTTCCCAGTTGGGGTCGGTCATGTCGGTCACCAGGATGTCGCCGGCCTGGACCTTGTCCATCTCGCTGATGTTGTGGACGATGCGCACCGGACCGGTGCCGATCTTCTGGCCAATGGCGCGGCCTTCCACCAGCACGGTGCCGGATTCCTTCAGCTTGTAGCGGTATTCGGCCTGGTTGCCGGCCTGGCTCTTCACGGTCTCTGGCCGTGCCTGCAGGATGTAGAGCTGGCCATCCAGCCCGTCCTTGCCCCATTCAATGTCCATGGGGCGGCCATAGTGCTGTTCAATGACCAGGGCGTAGTGGGCCAGTTGCTCCACATCGGCGTCCGTCAGCGAATAGCGGTTGCGCAGTTCGGTGGGCACATCGGTGGTTTTCACTAGCTTGCCGCCCGCGGCGGCCTTTTCCTCGGCCGTCGTGAACTGCATCTGGATCAGCTTGGAGCCCAGGTTGCGGCGGATGACGGCGCGCTTGCCGGCCTTCAGCATGGGCTTGTGCACATAGAACTCGTCCGGGTTGACGGCACCCTGCACCACGGTTTCCCCCAGGCCATAGCTGGAGGTGATGAACACCACGTCCTCGAAACCGGACTCCGTATCGATGGTGAACATCACGCCGGCGGCGCCAATGTCGGAACGCACCATGCGCTGGATGCCGGCGGAGAGCGCCACATGCTCGTGGGCGAAGCCCTTGTGCACCCGGTAGCTGATGGCGCGGTCGTTGTACAGCGAGGCAAACACCTCGCGGATCTTGTGCAGGATGTCTTCGATGCCATGCACATTCAGGAAGGTTTCCTGCTGACCGGCAAAGGACGCATCGGGCAGATCCTCCGCCGTGGCCGAGGAACGCACGGCAAAGGTGGCGTCCGCATTGCCAGCACTCAGCGTGGCAAAGGCTTCGCGAATGCCTTGTTCGAGCGCGGGCGGAAACGGCTGGGCTTCGACCAGGGCCCGGATTTCTGCGCCAGCCAATGCCAGGGCGCGCACATCTTCGGTATCGAGCGCCTGCAAACGGGCATTGATCTTGTCGGTCAGACCGTCAAACTTGAGGAATTCGCGGAAGGCATGGGCGGTGGTGGCAAATCCCGTGGGGACCTTCACGCCGGTGGGCAGATGGGAAATCATCTCCCCCAGACTGGCGTTCTTGCCGCCGACCGACTCGACGTCGGTCATGCGCAGATTCTCGAACGGTACGACCAGATCGGTCGGATTGAAACGTGTTGACATGGCAAAGCTCCGGAAGTTAAAAACCTTTTGACTGCTGCATCAGCACCGGCACACGCCCGCCAAGACAGCAGCGATCACGCCCGCTTCACCCTCTGTTGTTGCTATTGGGGGGTACGCGGGAATGACAAAATGTGGAAATTGCGGCTATTGTAGGGGCCACACCCCCAAGTCGGCATCGTCCGCTACAGACCCGCGCTTGCATTTCACTGACAACCCGGCAACCCCACACCATGACCCACCGCACCGTATTTTTTGTCTCCGACGGCACTGGCATCACCGCCGAAACCTTTGGCAACGCCATCCTGGCCCAGTTCGAGACCAAGGCCCGCCATGTGCGCCTGCCGTTTTGCGACACGGTGGACAAGGCCCACCAGGCGGTGCGGCAGATCAACCATGCGGCCGTGGTGGACGGCTACCGCCCCATCGTGTTCACCACGCTGGTCAACATGGAAGTGCTCAAGGTCATTCAGGAAAACTGCCAGGGCATGCTGCTGGACATGTTCGGCACCTTCGTACATCCACTGGAGCAGGAATTCCAGCTCAAGTCCAACCACCGCATCGGCCGTTTCAGCGATGCCAGCAAGAGCAAGGAGTACCAGAGCCGCATTGAGGCCATCAACTTCTCGCTGGCGCACGACGACGGCCAGATGAACCGCGACCTGGAGCACTCCGACGTGATCCTGGTCGGCGTGAGCCGTAGCGGCAAGACGCCGACCTCGCTGTACCTGGCCATGCAATACGGCCTGAAGGCCTCCAACTACCCGCTGATTCCCGAAGACTTTGACCGCCGCCAGCTCCCCCCCGCCCTGGTGCCACACAAAGCCAAGATATTCGGCCTGACCATCCAACCCGAGCGCCTCTCCGAGATCCGCAACGAACGCCGCCCCAACTCCCGATACGCCTCGCTGGAAAACTGCCGCGCCGAGGTCAGCGAAGCCGAAGCCATGATGCGACGCGCCGGCATCCGCTGGCTGTCCACCACCACCAAGTCGATCGAAGAGATCGCCACCACCATCCTGCAGGAGATCCACCCGGAGCGGCTGGTGTACTGATTGGCCAACATGGGTAGCCAGCCCTGGCCAAATTTGCTATCAAATCAATAGCTATCCGAGCATATTCCACGAGGGCTGAAGGCCAAAAAGCCTATTAACCATCTGGCGTACCCTGCGTCAGGACCTGCTCCAGCCCACGCACCAGGGACGAGGTGCTGGGATTTTCCACAAACACACAGCGCTTGCCAGTGCGTTTGCAAAAGTCCTTCACCTTCCAATAGGCGTTGTGGCTGATACAGCCAGTCTGGCACACCACCAGGTCGGCGGCGGCCAGGCTGGCGTCGAGCACGCTGTGGCTGTCTTCCAACCCGCCATCGTGGTGGGCGAAGCGCCCACCCACCCGTTCCACCACATCGCGGTAGCTGGCCACGTTGCCGCTGCGCCCGCCGACACACAGCACCACCTTCTGGTTCAGAACCACCGAGACCGGCACCGCCAACGGCTCGCGCCGATCACCACCTTCGGCCCGCACGGGCTGGGGTGCCGGGCTCGCCTGCCAGGCCTCCAGCGACCGGGTTGCCGCGGCGAGTTGCTGGCGCAGCGTTGCGTTCTGCCCTTCCAGTTCGGTCTGGCGCTGGGCCATCTGTTCGATTTTTTTCTGCAGACGCACCTGGCTGTCCATGCCCGGTATCGAGGCCTTCAGGGCCGCCAGGTCTTCCCGCGCCATGGCGGCCGCGCTGTCCTTGGCCAGGCCATCGGCGCGAACCCGCACCAGTTGCGCCTGGAGTTGGGCCATGTCGGCCGACTTTTCCGCCAGCAGGCGGGTGCTGCGCTCCTGCACCCGGCCGAGTTCGCGGGCCAGCACCGCGTTTTCACCCAGCACCGCATGGAAGCGCGCCAGGTCCACCTGCACCCGAGCCCCGGCCTGGTGCTGCAGCATGTGCATGTCGCGGCACACGCGGCCCTGCAGTTCGGTGTCGCAGCGCGGGTGTGTCAGCGTCGCCCACAGGGCGCCGGCCACATCGCCCCGCTGCACGGCCTGTGTCCAACTATCCGCCAGGGTTGGCGTGGTCTTGGCACTGCGGGCCTGCTGCACTTCGCGGCTGTAGCGGGTGTCGAGTTCATCCTGCAGCAGTTCGGAGAGCCGGTTGCGGTGCATGCATTCGGCAACGGCGCCCACATGCACCTCGTAGTCATCGGCCACCGCCTTGCCGCGCAGGGCCTTGCCGACGAGGCGGCGCAGCGTATCCAGCGGCAGGCAGACGCCCACCACCGGGCAATGGCATTGGTGGTCCAGCTCCCAGATCCGGCGCCGCCGGGAGCCCGAGGGCGGTTTTGCAGTCAGCAAGGCATTCGCGTGTTCACACATGGTGCTTTCCTTCGTTGAGGTTGGCGCACTGGCTGGCGGCCGCGGGCTGGTGCAGGTGGCTCCCGTGCGGGAGTTCGGGGGCGTGCTACTTGGTCAGTATCAGCTTGCCCAATGCGGTCTGGCGCAGGCGGTAGACCGCGCCGTTGTGTTCGATCTCGACTTCCCGGGCGCCGGAAAAAATGGCCCGGCTGGGTAGCCGGGGCACAGCGCCGGTGGCGGTCATGGCCTTGCGCTGCGCTGGTGGCGGGGCATCAGCCGGCGCCATGCGAATGTCTGGCGGGATGGGCTCGGTTGGGTGGCTCATTGGCTTAGCCCACCAGCGCCCAATGGTTGTCCAGCGCCAGCCCAACCGGCCACTTCAGGAACACCGGCGCCAGTGACGGATGCCAACGCGCAACACCCCTGGCTGAACCCAACAACACGCCATCGGCATGTTGCGCCAGCGGCCAGTTCGTCAGGGCACCGGCGTCCTGCAGCTTGGCAATGGCAATCAGGTCCTCGGGGGCATGCGGGCTCCAGTGGAATGCGGTGTTGGTGCGCAGGCAGCTCAGCACAAAGCCGCCATCCGGGCTGGCGACGATGTCGCCGCTGTAGCCTGCGCCATCGTGGCCTTGTGCCGGGGTTTGCAGGGTGTCGCCATCCCACACGGCCAGCACCGGGGAGGCGCGGCGGCGGATCAGATCGTCATGCTCGTTCTGCAGTGCAATGCCCAGCAGCGGCCTGGCCGCCGGCTGGCTGCTGCCCGGTGTGACAACCGGCCGGCTCCAGGCCATGTGGCGAATGCCCAGGCGCTGGTCCTTCAGGCGCCACTGCCCCAGACGCTCACCGGTGGTAGGGTTCATGCGCACCAGGGACGAGTCCATCAGTTGCAGGTCGCGCTTCTTGTCGCCCTCGGCGCGCAGGATGCCGCCATTGGCCACCATCAGGTTGCCGGTGGCGTCCAGCAGCAACTGGTGTGGCTCCACGCCATAGGTGCGCCACTGCGCCACCTTGCGCAGGGTCTGGCTGTCGCGCACCGACACCCAACCCTGGCCGGAGCGGGCGCTGGTCTCGGCGGTGTACAGCCACTGGCCGTCCGCGCTGGCGCAGACGTGGCCGTCCAGCGTGCGGCCTTCCGGTTCGCTGTCCATTCGCAACCACTGCACCGCCTGGCCCTGCGCGTCGCAGCGCACGATCCAGGAGCCGGGGCGCACCGCCACCGCGACAAATCCCCCATCAGGCTGAACCAGCAGCCCATGCGTGCGCGTCGGCACGGCCAGGGTGGACCGAATGCGCACCTGCGCCGCCTGCCAATCCAGCTCGAACAGACCTACAAATTCGCCGGCAGTCTGTGTCGCACTGCCGTCCTGGTGCCACGCCGCCAGCACGGTGGACCGAGGAGCAGGCTCGGCATCGCCCGTGGACTGGGCCATCACGGCAAACGGCCACAAGGCGCTGGCTGCCAATGCGCCACCGGAGCGCAAAAAGTCACGTTTTTTCATGTCGATCTTTCAAAAAAATCCAATTTTATTGCAAATGACAACGATTCGCATTTAGAATTGCAATAAATCTTTTCGCCAGCCACACCGCCCAGGTTTCATTTCCCGCGGATTCAGCCAGCCAACAACCTCTGACCGAAACCGCACCATGACCCAGAAACACTTGAAGCCAAATATGCCTCCAGCCCTCGCCAATATTGCGCAAGCCGCTACACATTCAGTAGCAAAACCTGGCCGGCATCTGCCGCTGGGCGCGCTGCTGTTGATGGGCTCGCTCAGTGCCGTGGCCCAAACGGCCACCCCCACAGCGGAGAAAACACTGAAACCGGTGGTCATCAAGGAGCGTGCCGAGGCCGCTGAGGGCAAGGACGCCCTGCGCGCCACCACCACGACCATCGGCAAGGGCAAACAGGAACTGCGTGACATCCCCCAGTCCATCACCGTGATCACCGAGCGCCTGGTGGATGACCGCAACCTGGACACCCTCAAGGACGTGCTGCACAACACGGCCGGTGTGACCTTCCAGGCGGCAGAGGGTGGCGAGGAAGACATCCGCCTGCGCGGCTTCTCGCTGGCCACCACAGGCGACATCTTTGTCGACGGCATGCGCGACCCAGCCTTCTATGACCGCGACACCTTCAACAACGACCGCATCGAACTGCTGCGCGGCTCGGCCTCCATGCTGTTTGGCCGTGGCTCCACCGGTGGTGCCGTGAACCAGGTGTCCAAGGCGCCGCGCGCCATGAGCGAGAACGAAGTGTCAACCACGGTGGGCAGCTTCAATTACCGCCGCGTCACCGGTGACTTCAACATCCATACCGGCGAAGACGCCGCCCTGCGCATCAACGCCATGGTGACCAAGGCCGACAACAACGGCGCCGGCAGCAGCATCGACAAGAAGGGCATCGCCGGTGCCTACCGCTTCGGCATTGGCACCAGCGACGAGTTCTCGGTGGGCCTGTATGTCCTGCAGAACAACAACGGCATGAATTACGGCCTGCCCTGGATCAAGCCCACCGCATCGGCACCGGCGTCCAGCACCACGGTGAACGACAAGCTCGACCCCAGCGCCTACTTTGGCATGGCCAGCGACTACAACAACGGCAGCGCCAAATACCTCACAGCCAGCCACCTGCACCGCTTCCAGGACGACAGCGAACTCAAGACCGTGATCCGCAAGGGCGCCTTTGAGCGCGACCAGCGCGCCGGCACCGTGCGCTTTTGCCAGCGCAGCACCAATGCAGCGGGCGTGGTGAGCAATCCGCAGTGCCCCACGACGGCCGTGGCACTGGACACCTTCAGCCCCAGCACCATCCTGAACCGCGGCAACAACGCCAAAATCCAGGACCTGGACGCTGTGTACGCGCAAAGCGACTACAGCCAGAAGCTCACCGCCTGGGGCTTCAAGCACGAGATCATGGCCGGGCTGGACTTCGCCCGCGAGTCCAAGAACGTCTACGGTGCCACCGCCGTCAGCAAACCCCAAACCCGGGCAGGCACGCCGTTTGACGGCGCCTCCATCAACGAGGCAGCCCGCATCGTGACCCGTACCAGCGCCTTTGAGGCGCAAAACCTGGGCGTCTATGCCCAGGACCTGATTCAGGTTGCCCCCAGCTGGAAGGTGCTGGGCGGCTTGCGCTACGACAGCATGCGCGGCGACTTCAACACCCTCACTGCGGCCACAGGCGTCGTTAGTTCCTCCTACGCACAGACCATTGGCGACTGGAGCGAACGCCTGGGCGTGCTGTACCAGCCCAATCCGCTGCATTCGTACCACTTCTCGTGGGGCACCTCGTTCAACACCTCGGCCGACACCTACTCGTACAGCGCGCTGAGCGCCAACACGCCGCCCGAGCAAAGCCGCAACATCGAATTGGGCGCCAAGCTCGACTCCGCCGACAAACGCTTCACCACCCGCCTGGCGCTGTTCCAGTCCACCAAGACCAACGAGCGCAACACCGATCCGGATTCCGCGGCCACCGCCTTCCTGCTCTCCGGCAAACGCCACAGCACCGGCATGGAGATCGATGTCACCGGCCACCTGACCCCCAAGTGGGACATCTTTGGCTCCTACATGTGGATGCCCGACGCCGCCATCGACGTTGCCGCCCCCACGGCGGCGGCGGGTGACCGTGCCGGCGAGCGCCCGGCTTTGACACCCATCCACAGCGGTACGGTGTGGACCACTTACCAGCTCAACTCCCAGTGGCGCATCGGTGCGGGCATCAACTTCCGCAGCGAGCAATCGCCCAACCGCAATCCCGGCTGGATGGCCCCCGGCTACGCCACCGTGGACCTGATGACGGAGTACACCTTCAGCGACCGCGTCACGCTCAAGGGCAACGTCAACAACATCAACAACGTGGTGTACGCCGATGCGCTCTACTCCGGGCATTACATCCCCGGTTCCGGTCGCAATGCCCAGCTCACGCTGAACCTGAAGTTCTGAACCCCGGCCCACCATGCTGCTCCATCTGCCTGACATCCTGACCGCTGACGAAGTGCAGCAGGCCCAAGCCCTGCTGGCGACGGCGCCCTGGAGCGATGGCCGCCGGGGCGCGGGTGACCAGGCACGCCAGGTCAAGAACAACGAGCAGCTGGACCACGACTGCGCCGCTGCCCAGGCGATCCGCGCCCTGGTGCTGCGCGCGCTGGACCGCAGCCCGCTGTTCTTCTCGGCCGCCCTGCCCAAGCGGGTGTTCCCGCCACGGCTGAACCGATACGGTGGCGACAGCAACTATTACGGCAACCACATCGACGGCGCTGTGCGCTACCTGCCCGACATCGGCCAGCGCGTGCGCACCGACGTGTCGTGCACCATTTTCCTGGCCGACCCCACCAGCTACGACGGTGGCGAACTGTGCATCGCAGACACCTATGGCGAGCAGGCGGTCAAGCTGCCGGCCGGCCACATGGTGCTGTACCCCGGCACCAGCCTGCACCAAGTCAAACCGGTCACACGCGGCTACCGCCTGGCCTGTTTCTTCTGGATCGAGAGCATGGTGCGCAGCGACGAGCAACGCCGCCTGCTGTTTGATCTGGACATGAACTTGCTAGCCCTGCGCCAACAGCATGGCGACTCGGCCGAGACCACGGCGCTGACCGGCGTCTACCACAACCTGCTGCGCATGTGGGCCGATACCTGAACGCCCGCTACGACGAGACAAACCTATGCAAACCTTCACCTTCCTGGCCCTGAGCTTTGCCCTGTCCATGGGCGCCGCTTTCTGGGTGCTGCGCAAATGAGCCGCAACCTGCGCATTGTTCTGACCGTGCTGTTGCTGCACGGCGGCGCCCTGTGGGCGCTGCAGACCGGGCTGCTGCGCCGCACGGTGGAGCTGCTGGTTCCCGCCCAGGTCATCGTGGACATGATGGCCCCCGCCGAAACACCGGCCCCACCCCAGCCCCAACGCCAACCCGTGGTGGCGCCGGCCAAGCCCCAGGCCGTGCGGATGACCCCGAACCCGCCCGCTCCCATGGCGGTGGCGACAGCGGCCGCACAACCATCAGACATCGCGCCAGCCCCCGTTGCCCACTCTACAGCGACAACCGGTGCTGACCGCCCCAGCACCGCGACGACGACTGCCAACACGGCCGTCGCCGGCCCGACACCGGCCCGCGTGGAACTGCCCTCCAGCGACGCCGACTACCTGAACAACCCCAAGCCGCCCTACCCGCCCTTGAGCCGGCGCCTGGGGGAGCAGGGCAAGGTCGTGATCCGCACGCTGATTGGCGCGGACGGCGTGGCGCAGGAGGCCAGCATCCACCAGTCCAGCGGCTTTGACCGGCTGGACCAGGCCGCCCTGGCCACCGCACGCAAGTGGCGCTATGTGCCGGGCAAACGCGCCGGCGTGGCCGAGGCCATGTGGTTCAACGTGCCGTTTACCTTTGTTTTGGAATAGTTACTTTCTTACTGGAGTCGTTATGGAATCACAACTTGGATTGGCTGCCCTGTGGACGCAGGGCGATTGGGTCACCAAATCAGTCGCCCTGCTGCTGCTGGGCATGTCGCTGGCATCGTGGATCGTCATCCTGATCAAGGCACTCGATGTCTGGAAATACAAGTCCCTTGCACAGCGCACCGAGGCCTTCTGGCACAGCCCCGACTTCGCCAATGGCCTGCAACAGCTCGGCCCCCAACAGGCCAACCCCTTTGTGCAACTGGCCAATGCCGGGCGCGAGGCCACCGCCCACCACCGCAACGCGCAAACGCAACTGCATGACACGCTGGACATCAGCGACTGGATCAGCCGCACGCTGCGTAACGCGATTGACGACAGCACGGCGCGCTTCCAGAGTGGCCTGGCGGTGCTTGCGTCGGTGGGCTCCACCGCGCCCTTTGTCGGCCTGTTCGGCACGGTCTGGGGTATCTACCATGCGCTGTTGGGCATTGGCGCCTCCGGCCAGGCGACCATCGACCAAGTAGCGGGCCCGATTGGTGAGTCGCTGATCATGACGGCGCTGGGCCTGGCAGTGGCCATCCCCGCCGTGCTGGGCTACAACGCCCTGGTTCGTGGCAACAAGTCCATCCTGACCAAGCTCAACCGCTTTGCCCACGACCTGCATGCCTACTTTGTGACCGGCGCCCGCGTGGGCAACAGCCCGGCAGACGGCAAGGTCATCGCCATGAAAAAGGCTTAACTGGGGATTTCTATGGCTTTTGGAACACTAGACGCCGCGCTGGACGACGACACCGAGGTGATGAACGAGATCAACATGACGCCCCTGGTGGACGTGATGCTGGTGCTGCTCATCATCTTCATCATCACCGTGCCGGTCATGAAACATGCCGTCAAGGTCGATCTGCCCAGTGCCACGGCCCAGCGGCAAAGCATCAAGCCCGAGACCATTGCGCTGAGCGTAGATGCCCAGGGCGCTTATTTCTGGAACCAGAACCCGGTCGGCGAGCAGGACTTGGGCCGGCTGCTGGAGACGGAGGCGGCCAAGGAGCCACAGCCGGAACTGCACATCCGCGGCGACAAGGCCGTGCGCTACGAGTTTGTGGTCCAGGCCATGGCGCAAGCTCGCCAGGCCGGACTACGCAAGATCGGTTTCGTTACCGAACCCCGGCACTAAAGGAAATCGGAAGTCAGCCAGCCAGCGCTGCCACGGCAGCCTTGGCAACCTGCGCGTCTTCGCTGGACTTGACACCGCTGACGCCCACGGCGCCCAGGCACTGGCCGTCCTTCAGGATCGGCACGCCGCCTTCAAGCATGCCTTCCAGATTGGGTGCGCTCAAGAAGGAGGCACGGCCGCCGTTGATCATGTCTTCGTAGACCTTGCTTTCACGCCGTCCCAGTGCCGAAGCACGGGCCTTGCCCGGGGCGATGTGGGCCGAGATGGGTGCGGCACCGTCCAGACGCTGGAACCACAGCAGGTGGCCGCCATCGTCCACGATGGCGATGCTCACCGCCCAGTTGTGCTTGTGGGCTTCGGCTTCGGCAGCGGCAGCCATGGCTTTGACATCGGAAAATTCGAGAATGGATTTGGTTTTCATGGCGCAAGGCTCCTCTTCATGTGTAGAGGCGCAAGCATAACCCCCCTCGCAAGCCGCCATTTCCTACCCGCAACGCGCAACAGCCTTACGAAAAAAAGGGCCAATGAAGGACGAAATTCGGGGCGCCAATCTTGAGAAACCCTAGAATCGACCCATCTGCCAACTTGCAGACACTGAAGGAGTTCTCACTATGACTGACTACACCAAGATTTTGACCCCTGACCAGAGCGGCTATCTGGTCGCCGACGGACAGCGCAACAAGGTCTTGCGCAATACCTATATGTTGCTGGCCCTGAGCCTGATGCCCACCGTACTGGGTGCCTGGCTGGGCGTGGAGCTGGGTCTGGCGGCGCTGTTCCGCGGCTGGCTGGGCATGCTGCTGTTCATCGGCGTGGCATTCGGTTTCATTTACGGAATCGAGAAGACCAAGAATTCCGCTGCCGGCGTGCCGATGCTGCTGGGCTTCACCTTCTTCATGGGGCTGATGCTCTCTCCCATGATCCAGTCAACCCTGGGCTTCAAGAATGGTCCCCAGTTGATCATGACCGCATTTGCCGGCACGGCTGGCGTATTCGTGGGCATGGCAGCGCTGGCCAGCGTCATCAAGCGTGACCTGTCTGGCATGGGCAAGTTCCTGTTCGTCGGCCTGATCATGCTGGTGATTGGCAGCCTGATCAATGTCTTCGTGGGGTCGACTGCCGGCATGATCGTGCTGTCCATGATCAGCATCGGCATCTTCAGCGCCTACATGCTGTATGACATCAAGCGCATCATCGACGGCGGCGAGACCAACTACATCAGCGCCACCCTGGCCCTGTACCTGGACATCATCAACGTGTTCCAGAGCCTGCTGGCCCTGTTGGGCATCTTCGGCGGCGAGCGCGACTGACTCGACCACTGAACCATCCAAAAAGGCCCTTCGGGGCCTTTTTTATTGCCCAAAAGCGGCGATCATTCAATACACGGCCAACTTTGCCGATATAAGACCCAATCACTACGAGTTTTCATGATTGCACGCCTGCTCCTCCTCGCCATGGTCCTGACTCTGGGTGGCTGTGACGCCATCACCGCGCTGATGGCCGACCCCAAAGCCGCCCAGCGCGTGGCCGACTCCAAAGCCATTGGCAGCGCCTGCCGCTATGGTTTGCGCAGCATTGAGGACTGTTACGCCCTCAACGAAAAGGCGTCCAAGGCCTATGTGTTCGAGGGCTGGAAGGAAATGGACCAGTACATGCGCGAGAACAAGATCGACGGCGTGCCCTCACGGGTCGGCAAGGGCGGCACAGCCGCACCGGCCGAAGAAATCATCGAGGAAAAGGCCGGCAGCGATGCCGCCAAGGACAAGCCCGCCGACGGCAAGGCCAAGCCGAAGGCAGCCGACAAGGCTGCGCACTGAACCCGGCTCCGAGAGAGCGGGGTCAACCCACCCAGTCAAACACCGCAATGCTTTCCACGTGGGCCGTGTGCGGGAACATGTTGACCACACCCGCCGCTGAGCAGCGGTAACCACCCTGCAGCACCAGCACGCCGGCGTCGCGCGCCAGCGTGGCAGGGTTGCAGCTCACGTAGACGATGCGTTTAGGCGCCGTCCAGCGCTGCTCGGCCTCGGAGGCGACGCCTTCCGCAACCCGCTGGCGCACACCGGCCAAGGCCTGCACCAGGGCAAAGGCGCCTTCACGCGGCGGGTCCACCAGCCATTTGTCGGCGGCGCCATCACTCACCAGCAACTCCGGTGTCATCTCAAACAAATTGCGCGCTACAAATTTAGTAGCTGCCAGCGCCCGTTTTTCGAAGGCTGCAGCCTGATTGAGCTTGTAGTTCTCGCGGGAACGGGCAACCAGCGACTCGGCCCCCTCCACGCCCAGCACCTCGCGCGCCTGGGTGGCCAAAGGCAGGGTGAAATTGCCCAGGCCGCAGAACCAGTCGATGACACGCTCTTCCCGCTGGACCTTCAGCAGCCCCAGCGCGCGGGACACAAGCACCCGGTTGATGTGCGGGTTGACCTGGGTGAAATCGGTCGGGCGAAACGGCATGGTGATGCCAAAGTCCGGCAAGGCGTAGGCCAGTTGACCGGTCTCATGCCCGGGAAGTTCGTCCAGCCGGTGAATCGTGTCCGGCCCCTTGGGTTGCAGCCACCACTGCAGGCCGGGGTTGCGCGCTGCAAACTGGCGCAGACGGTCCAGGTCGCCCTCGGACAAGGGCTCCAGATGCCGCAGCACCATGGCAATGACCTCGCTGCCAGCGCCCCCGGCAGGCATATCGCCCATGGCCAGTTCGATCTGTGCCAGCGTCTCCACCGCGTCCATGGACTCGATCAGGCGGCGCAGCGGCACCAGCATGGCGCTCACCACCGGCGCCAGCACCGGGCAAACCTCCATGTCGGCCACGTAGCGGCTCTTGCGCTCGTGGAAGCCGATCAGCACCTGGCCCTTCTTGCGCACATGGCGCACCGACAGGCGCGCCCGGTAGCGGTAGCCCCAGGCCGGCCCTTCGATGGGGCGCAGTACGTTGTCGGCCTTGAGCTTGCCGATGTGCCACAGGTTGTCCTCCAACACCCGCTGCTTGACGGCCACCTGGGCCGCAATGTGCAGGTGCTGCATCTTGCAGCCGCCACAGGATCCCGCGTGCAGGCCAAAGTGCGGGCAATCCGGGCGCACGCGCTGGGACGACTCCACATGGATCTCGGTCAGCGTGCCTTTCTCAAAACTGTTCTTGGACCGGTGGATCTGGGCACTCACCACCTCAAAGGGCAGCGCCCCGTCAATGAACACCACCTTGCCATCGGGTTTGTGGGCCACGCCCTGGGCCTCCAGGTCCAGGGATTTCACTCTCAGCCAGCCCTCGGGCAGCGGTTTTTCGGTCGAATTCGTATCGGTCATGCCTGAATTGTCTCAGGTTGGGACATGGCACCCAGATGACAGATTTGTAACCCTGCCGGCATCTCATTGAAAGGGCGCACTGCCCATAATCCAGCCTTCAACCACCCGCCCTGCACCACCATGCCCATGACACTCTGCTCGATTCGCTCCACCGGCCTGGGTCTGCTGACCGCACTGGCGCTGTCTACCGGAGCCCTGGCCAGCGGCTCCCACGCGGGAGGCCACGCGCACACCGGCAACGAAGAAACCTTCGGCAGGCCCGGCGTGGCAACCCGCATCAGCCGCACGGTCACGGTGGACATGACCGACGCCATGCGATTCACCCCATCGGGCGTCACCGTGCGCAAAGGCGAGACCATCCGCTTTGTCGTCAAAAACTCCGGTCAGATCCGCCACGAATTCAGCCTGGGCAGCCAACGCGCGCTGGCCGAACACGCCGCGGCGATGAAGAAGTTTCCCAACATGGAACACGACGAACCCAATATGGTCTCCCTGGCACCGGGCGGTCAGGGCGAGGTGGTCTGGCAGTTCACCCAGCCGGGCAAGGTGGACTTTGCCTGTCTGCAACCCGGGCACTTCGAGGCCGGCATGAAAGGCCGGGTCACCGTCACCCGCTAACCCGTCACAACCTCCATGAACATGACCAACCACCACCAGCGCCGCAACCTGCTGAAGGCGATTGCCGCCCTCGGATTGACCTCCAGCGGCCTCGCCCTGGCGCAAGACACCCGGATGGTCCAGGTCTGGAAAGACCCGAACTGCGGGTGCTGCAAAGACTGGATCGCACACATCGAGCGCAGCGGCTTCAAGGCCACAGTGCATGAAACAGGCAACACTGCCGCGCGGGCCCGCCTGGGCATGCCGCAAACCTTTGGGTCCTGCCATACCGCGCTGGTCGGCGGCTACGTGCTCGAAGGCCATGTGCCGGCCCGTGACATCCAGCGCCTGCTCCAGGAACGGCCGCAAGCCCTGGGACTGGCAGTGCCGGGAATGCCGATCGGCTCACCCGGCATGGACGGGCCGGCCTATGGGGGGCAGCGCGACCCCTACGAGGTCCTGCTGGTGTTGAAGGACGGCAGCAGCAAGGTATTCAGGCGCTACACCTGACCCGCCCCCCCCCGGCCGCGCCCACGTGCGCCACCGAACCGACCGACGCAGGTGTGCTCGCCTATGCTGCGCAACCATGAAAACCAATGAACTGCAGATTCGCGTCGGCTTTGAGATGGAGTACGCGTGCCCCGCCCCCACGCCGATGATTCTGGCGCTGAACATCCACCACTCACGCGCCGCCGATCTGGTGCAGCCCGACATCCTGGTGACCAGCCCGGCGGTCCCGATCACCGCCTACCACGATGGCTTTGGCAACTGGTGCAGCCGCATCGTTGCGCCAGCCGGACGTTTTGTGCTGCGCACGGATGCACTGGTCCGCGACAGCGGCCAGGCGGACACCGTAGCGCCCTGGGTCACGCAGACGCCGGTCGAGGACTTGCCGGACTCCACCCTGGTCTACCTGCTGGGCAGCCGCTATTGCGAGACCGATCAGCTGTCCGCTGTGGCGTGGCAGCTGTTTGGCAATGGCCCCACCGGCTGGGCCCGGGTGCAGGCCATCTGTGACTATGTGCACCAACACATCGCATTCGGCTACGAGCACGCCCGGCGCACCCGCACGGCCTGGGAGGCCCACACCGAGCGGCGCGGGGTGTGCCGCGACTATGCCCACCTGGCCATTGCCTTTTGCCGCTGCATGAATATTCCGGCGCGCTATTGCACCGGCTACCTGGGCGACATCCGCATCCCTGCGGTTCCGGCGCCCATGGATTTTGCGGGCTGGTTTGAGGCCTACCTGGGCGATACCTGGTATACCTTTGACGCCCGCAACAACACGCCGCGCATCGGTCGCATCCTGATGGCCCGTGGCCGCGACGCCTGTGACGTGGCACTGACCAGCACCTTCGGTCCCAACACGCTACAGCGGTTCACCGTCTGGGCCGACGAGGTTGCGCCGGCATGACGGTCATTCGCAGCGTGCCTTGCAGCTGGCCGCGTTGGTAGCGCAATCTGCCGCCGCATCTACCGTACATTGTTCGCGCGTGCGGTGGATGAAGCTGACACCGTTGCTGTAGCTGCACACCAGTTGGGTGATCTTGCCGGCCTTGGCCACACGCACCACCGAGGCCTTGGCCTGCTGGAGGGCGCCCTTGGGCAGTTCACAGGAAACATAGGCGTCAAAGGCCCCGTCGGCCGACTCCCACAGCGCCACATTTTTCATCTTCCGGTACAGCGCGAAGTCCGTGCAGGAATCGGTCTCTCCCTTGTAGGCCTTGGCATCGTCACTGCAAAAACCGGTGAAGGTGTAGCGCAGTTCCTCTTCACTGGGGCAGGCACCCACCTGAACGGCCGCAGCCAGGTCCGGGCAGGACAACGTGCCGCCAGCAAAGGCACTGGTTCCCAGCGTCAGAAGCAGCAGCAAATGGATTTTTTTCAAGGAAGACTCCAATAGGGAAGCGGGGAAAACTGAACCATGCGTGCACCATCTGCCCCAATCGGCAGGGCGCATCTCACAACACCGAATGCCGGGTAATGCCCCGGCGCGTCAGGTAGCGCTTGAGCTTCATCAGGGCTTCGTTTTGCACCTGGCGCACCCGCTCGCGGGTCAGGCCCAGGCGGATGCTGAGCACGTCCAGGGTTTCGGGGTCGTGGCCATGCAGGCCAAAGCGGCCCTCCAGCACCTCGCGCTCGCGCTGGGTGAGGGTTCCAATCCACTCCTCCAGCAGCACATCGACCTCATGCAACTGTGCGACGTCATCGGGTGACAAGGTCAGTTCATCCACCAAGCCGTCGCCCAGGGTCTGCTCGTCCCCGGTCCGGTCCAGTGATGCATCCAGCGAACGCGGCGCCTCCGCCATCGACAGCAGGTCCGCCACATGGTGCGGTTCGGCCCCCAGCAGCGCGGCAATGTCTTCAACGCGGATGCCCTCGGGCCGCTGGGCTACCAGCTCGGAATCGTTTTCCAGCAGGCGCCGGGCGCGCAGCACATGCTGCAGCTCGCGCACCACGTTGACCGGCAGGCGCACGGCGCGGCCCTGGTACATCAGGGCCCGGTCCACCGACTGGCGAATCCACCAGGTGGCGTAGGTCGAGAAGCGAAACCCCCGCTCGGGCTCGAACTTGTCGATGGCGTGCATCAGGCCCAGGTTGCCCTCTTCCACCAGATCGGCCATGGGCACGCCACGGCCCATGTAGCCCTTGGCGATGCTGACCACCAGGCGCAGGTTGTGCTCGATCATGCTCTGGCGGGCGGCAAAGTCGCCGGCGCGGGCCCGGGTGGCGGTTTCAAACTCCTGCTCGGGCGTGAAAAGTTCGGTGCGGCGCACGCCGCGCAGGTAGAGCGACAGCGCATCGGCCGATTCATCGACCACCGCCTCGCCGCTGACAATCTCGTGGGCGAGCTGCTCCAGCGCCTGCATTGCTACGGAATCAGTAGCAACAGACCCAATATCTTCGAGGGCTGAGGGGCTATTTTGCTCCGAGAGCGATCCCGCAAGCCCCTGGTCTGCAGGGCTGCTGCCAAAACCACTGTTGCGGGGCTTTCTCATGGTGCTGTTCGGCTAGCGGGCTGGCAGGTATTTGGTGGGATCGACCGGCTTGCCCTGGCGGCGCACCTCAAAGTGCAGCTTGACGCGGTCGGCATCGCTGTTGCCCATCTCGGCAATCTTCTGGCCCTTTTTCACCGACTGGTCTTCCTTGACCAGCAGGGACTGATTGTGGGCGTAGGCCGTCAGATAGATGTTGTTGTGCTTGAGGATGATCAGGTTGCCATAGCCGCGCAAGCCGGCACCGGCATAGACCACCTTGCCGTCGGCCGAGGCCAGCACGGGTTCGCCAGCCGTGCCGCCGATGTCCAGCCCCTTGTTCTTGACCTCGTCGAAGCCCGCCAGCACGGGGCCGTGGGCGGTGGGCCAGATCCAGCCCATGTCGTCATCCCCGACAGTTGGCGCGGTGGCAGCGGCCACCGGAGCGGGTGTGGGGGTCGCGCTGGAAGCAGTGGCCGGAGCAGACGCCGGTGCAGAAGCAGGCCTGGAAGCCGAACCCGCGGCAATCGGCGTGGCCGTTGCGGCGCCATTGGTCACCGGCTTGGCCACGGCAACCGCCTCGGGCACGGGTGGCACCACGCGCAGCACCTGGCCGATCTCGATCCGGTTGGGGTTCTCCAGGTTGTTCCAGCGGGCAATGTCCTTGTGGCTCTGGCCGGTTTCCAGGCCGATGGCAATCAGCGTGTCCTTGGGCTTGACGGTGTAGTAGCCGGCCTTGCCGGCATTCTCAAAGCCGGGGGGGTACTTGATGGGCTGTGACGGCTGCGGTGTGGTGTCCACCACCTTGCTGGGCACCGAGGCACGGTCTTCCACCGGGGCGCGGCTGAGAGGCTTGGAGCTGCACGCAGACAAAACCACCACGGCAACCGCCGTCAACAACCAAGCTGGACGCAAAAAACCGGTCATAAGCACTTCCTTCAAGCAACACCTGATTTTAGGGGGACAAAGTGCACCGCCTCCAAAAGGCTCTGGCGCACGCCCTGCGGCGTTTTATCCAGCACCAGCAGGGCTTGGGCACCGGGTGCCCCGGCGGTGACCACCGGCGCAATCAGACGCCCGCCCACGGCCAGCTGGTCCACCCAGGCCTGCGGCACGGCCTCGCCCCCGGCGGCGGCGATGATGCCGGCATAGGGCGCACCCTTGGCATAACCCACCATGCCATCGCCAAACAGCAGGTGCAGGTTGGCCAGGCGCAGGTGGCGCAGGTTGTCACGCGCCTTGTCGTGCAGGCCACGCAGGCGTTCGATGCTGTAGACCTCGGTCGCCAGAAGGCTCAGCACCGCGGCCTGGTAGCCGCAGCCGGTGCCAATTTCCAGCACCCGGCCCAGCTTGCCGGGGTTGCCATTGCGCAGCAGCTCCAGCATGCGCGAGACCACGCCCGGCTTGGAAATGGTCTGGCCCAGGCCGATCGGCAGGCTGGTGTCTTCATAGGCCTGGTTCACCAGGGCGCTGTCAACAAAACGGTGGCGCTCGATGGTGCCCATGGCGCCCAGCACCTGGGCATCGGTGATGCCCTGGCCGGCCAGCTTTTGCACCATGCGGTTGCGCACGGCGCTGGAATCCATGCCGTGGCCCGGTGGCGGCGCCGGCAATGGGGCTGGCCTCTTGTGTGCACTGCTGGCAGCGGTTGCGATGGGTGCAACTGTCTTGGCAGGTGTCGCCACCGGCTTGCCCACGGTATTGGGCCGGTTCTTGGCCAGTGTGGTGTCCAGCCGGGCAGGAAAGGACGGCCGCTGCTTCATGGCGCGGCGGACAGGCGCGACACGCTTTGCGCCCAGTAGCCCAGGTGGTCATGGTCGGTCAGATCCACCTTCAGCGGAGTCAGCGCGATATGGCCCTGGGCCGTGGCGTGGAAGTCGGTGCCGTCGGCATCGTCCTTGACCGCTCCGGCCGCGCCAATCCAGTACATGGTCTCGCCACGGGGGTTCTTCTGCTGGATTACCTTTTCAGCGGCATGGCGGCGCCCCAGGCGGCACAGCTTGGTGCTGCGGATCTGCTCATACGGCAGGTTGGGAATGTTCACATTCAGCAAAAAGGGCGAGTGGCCAATCAGTTGCTGTTGCTGCATGGCCTGCACCAGTTCGCGCACCTTGCGCGTGGCGCTGTCCAGGTGGTGCCAGTCTTTCTCCACCTGGGAAAACGCGATGGCCGGAATGCCAAACAGATAGCCTTCCATCGCCGCACCCACGGTGCCGGAGTAAATGGTGTCGTCCCCCATATTGGCGCCGTTGTTGATGCCGGACACCACCAGGTCGGGCCGGTAGTCCAGCAGCCCGGTCAGCGCCACGTGCACGCAATCGGCCGGCGTGCCATTCACATAGCGAAATCCGTTGCTGGCCTTGTGCACATACAGCGGCGAATGCAGCGTCAGCGCGTTGGATTTGGCGCTGTTGTTCTGTTCGGGCGCAATGACCTCCACCTGGGCGATGTCTTTCAGCGCCTCATGCAACGCCATAAGCCCTGGCGCCTGGTAACCGTCGTCGTTGGAAATGAGAATTTTCATGGTCTGGGGGGATTGATCGGCCATTGTAGGGTGGAGGGTCCAACCCCCTTGGGCAACCGGGGCGGGTCGCCCGTGAGACATTTTTGACCCAGGTCAGGCCCTATGATGCGCCCACTATTTTTGGAGACTGCTATGCACGCCTGGCTTTGCGAAAACCCCACCGGTATCGACGCCCTGAACTGGACGGAACTGCCCACACCCAGCCCGAAGGCGGGTGAGGTGCTGATCGAAATCAAGGCCGCCAGCCTGAATTTCCCCGACATCCTGATCGTGCAGAACAAGTACCAGATGAAGCCCGCCCTGCCCTTTGTGCCGGGTTCGGAATACGCCGGCATCATCCAGGCGGTGGGCGAAGGCGTCACCCACTTGAAGGTCGGCCAGGCCGTGGCCTGCCTCAGCGGCACCGGCGGCTTTGGCACCCACACGCTGGCACCGGCGGCGCTGTGCATGCCACTGCCGCCCGGTTTTCCCATGGTCGACGCCGCTGCCTTCATCATGATCTACGCCACGTCCTACCACGCGCTGGTGGACCGCGCCCAGTTGAAGGCTGGCGAGACCGTGCTGGTGCTGGGTGCTGCCGGTGGTGTCGGCACCTCGGCCATCCAGATCGCCAAGGCCATGGGCGCCAAGGTGATTGCCGCGGCCTCCACCGATGAAAAGTGCGCGCTGTGCAAGACGATTGGCGCCGATGAGACCATCAACTACACCACCACCAACCTGCGCGACGCGCTGAAGGAACTCACTGGCGGCAAGGGCCCTGACGTGATCTACGACCCGGTGGGTGGCGACTTTGCCGAGCCGGCCTTCCGCTCCATTGCCTGGCGGGGACGCTACCTGGTGGTGGGCTTTGCCTCCGGCCCGATTCCCGCCCTGCCCTTCAACCTGGCCCTGCTCAAGGGCGCGTCCATCGTCGGCGTGTTCTGGGGCGACTTTGCCAAGCGCGAACCCAAGGCCAATGCCGCGATGATGGGCGAATTGGCGCAGTGGTACGGCCAGGGCAAGATCAAGCCGGTCATCGACCGCACCATGCCCATGGCTGAACTCAAGGCGGCCTACGCCCACATGGGTTCGCGCGGCGTCATGGGCAAGCTGGTGATGGTGAACTAGTTGCTACGCTTTTCATAGCATTTTATGCACACCCAGTGAGGGCAGATACCACATTTTCTTTTGCAAAAAACCCACACGTTGTAAATGCCCCCTAGCGGCATCCTGACAAAATCGGCATGATAGTTACAAAAATATACATATCGACTCAGGGGCGGCTCAGAAATGGATGTCTTCGTGCTTTTCGGCAATAGCTATCTCCAGCATAGGTGCGACATTGGAGGTAAGACTATTAATTCTGTATGTTTATGGAAATTGCAGAACAATGCCACTCAACTGCCTAAACAAGCTTCCCGCCACTTCGGTGGCGATAAGCAATCCATCTGCTTAAGCATTGGCAGTCACCATAAGTATTCATTCGAGCCACCAATAAAGCGTCTGGGTCAACAACTAACGCAGCAGATTATCAGTCTACATTTGCAATTGCATGCAGATAGTTGAGAATCTGCGATGACTATGCCGGATAGAAGCTCCAAGCCTTACAAAATCAAGGCGCCACCACAGCTTTCAGCGCTATTTCCGCTCTTGCTTTCATACCATCTCGACATTCGCTCATCACGGGGCGGCAACTCTAGAATCATCAGGCGTTTGCAAATTGACTTGTCTGGCGTCGATGAAATCGATGTCCTAGGTGCAGTCGCCTTTGCTTCAAATTTAGCAAAGTCGATGGAATTGCATCCAGAATTTGAGATTCAAATTATTCAACCGAACGACCGCACTGTTTTGAGTTTCTTAGAGAACCTGCGTTTTACTCGTTTACTGCTACAGCTGGGAATGAATGTCAATATAACACCTGACTTTTGGCGCGAAGATGAAATAGACAAAGAAATCAATTCGATACATTTTCCAAATGGGAATGAGCTACTCCTATTTATCCCCAAAGTGCCTCAAAATGAAAGAGAAAAAGTACTTGGCAAATTACTCAAAGAAGTAAAAACTTTCTTGAAAATGCATGCGTCAGCGAACATCAATCATACGCAGCTTCATCCAATTTTCCACGAAATCATCAAAAACACAATTGACCATTCATCCAACGTCGGGATACTGGCTCTAAAAATAACTTACTTAGAAAAAACCTCGCATCAGCTCCATTTTGTTCACTGTGAAATGGGACGGGGAATTGCGCTGCACGTTCGCGATTACCTCTCGCAATCTTCAGATCCTGTTGAAATACGTTTAGCTGATAAGGGATCTACTTCAGACTTTCTTCAGTGGGCTTTCACACCAGGAAAGTCCACTAAACTGCACAGTGGCGTAAATGCTGGTCTTGGGTTAGCGTCAATAAAAGCAGCTGCAAAAGGTGGAAATATTCGTGTCTACTGTTCCGATGCAAGAAGTATTGCGTACGTCACTGAGTTTCCAACAGAGCCAACACACAAACAATTGCGAAAACGCCTCTACCACACTCATCCTGTACCATGTTTTATGTATTTTGGTGAGACAAATCCAAAGGTGAAAAGAAATGCCTAACTCCAGCGAGCCCACATACGTTCGTGCACTGCCCGATTTTGAAGACTTGGATAGTGAGCACGATGGAAGTAGATTTGCAACAAAAATTCAAGAGCTCTTCTCTGAAAAACAAATAGATCGCTTAACTATTGACCTATCTGGTGCGTACACCGATTATTACGGATGCTGCCCTATATCTGATGCATGCATATCGATTCTTCTACGTGGCAAATCAGGTCAGACGCGCCAACTGAACGTAATAACTAGTTTTCGAAATGATCTTAGTGCCCAGTATGCAATGCTGTTTTTCTACAAATCGAGATTGCATCAGCTTCCCCTTAACCCGGAGGATTACGAAGCAATATCGAAGGCAGCACGCGACGTTTGCAAGACTCATAATCTAGAGTTCAACGTATACGTAGTATCCCCAACATTCGAATATGACAGCCTTGATGCGTTGGGAGTTCCTGATTTTGTTCTTTCGTCAAAATAGCGCATTCGCCTATCAGATAACACTATGTCAACCACCTCACCTCCAATTGAAGCCGTAAGCAATGAACTACTAGGTGCAAACGTTTTGGATATAGAAGTACTGGAGCGTGCGGTAAGGGTGCATCTGTTGGTAAAGAGATCCGTTAAACACCTTTTTCTTATTGCACGTAGGTTGACTGCTCAGTCTGCTTCTTCAGAGCAAATTCGAGCACTGCTAGAGGATCTGGTTATTGAGCCTTTGATTCTCCGCCCAGCGAGTGAACTAGAAACCGATAAACGCATTGATGAGCTGAGAGCTCTGTTGGCAACAGTAGCAGTCATACACGAAGGGGCTTTACCAACTGTACCCAGAGTGATCGAGCCAATTGAACTTCACAGTTACTTGAGACAGAGCGCCGGAGACGCACCAAAGCGCAATGAAACCGCATTAGTATTTGGCACTGAATTATTAGGCACACAGGTATATCCTAATAGCTTAGCTGGGTTACTTGAACAGGTGTCCAAGCGACAAAGCTTGATCGCAACGGCAAAACATGATGCCACGGCACTAAAAGACCTCGCAGAAAAGCTCTTATCACCAGAATCCCCCTCGTATATTTCGGTTCAGAAGAAAGAGCGAAATGCTTATATCTCTATACCAGCGATTGATATAAATAATCCACTGAGATGGCCATCCCTTTGGCATGAACTGGGCCATCATGATTTATTACAAAAATCTGAAACTGAGCAATCTCTTTTTAATAGATTTGAGTTATTTATCGGAGGCAATTCGCTAAACACGGCCACGTTCAAAGAAGTGTGCAAGGAAGCAGCTACTCTTGGAATGGACGATTTCATTTTGGACAAGGAGAACAGTACAACACGCGATGACGATCTCATAGCCATAGGAAAACGGATACTTGAGTCTTGGCTACAGGAGTGTTGGTGTGATGCCTATGGTGTCAGGAAAGCAGGATTGGCTTTCCTCTATTCTCAATTGCATGATTTTATGTTTTGCTTCAAAACATATTTAAACCAACCACTAAAGCCAAGCCAACTCTATCCGCCTGCAGATTTCAGACTTCGGTTAGCAAAGAATTTGGTGATTGAACGGCTCGCGCACAGTGCCTCCGGTAACGAACCGTCCATCACCAATCAATTGATCGAAGACTACAAAGCTGAAGAAGCGTTATTCAGTCGACTGGCAGGGAAAAAGACATTCGATCCAGATGCGGCGAAGGTGTCACCTCTGCTCGCTAGCATACATTCTCATTTCTTGGCCTTCTTGAAGAAGGAAATCAAGATCACTGAGAGCGCCACATTCGGGGGGGATATATCTACACAAGTATTTGCACAATTAGAGGTTGATCTAAAGGATGGCTTACCAATCCCTGCCATCCCCGACATGAGCGGCGGGGCCGTGAGGGCAGCGGCGGCAGCAGAAATCGGGCTTGCGGGATGGCGCCATCGTAATAAAGCATTGCGTGACGATTTGATAGACCGTTTGAAGAAGACTCGCATACTTATAGAAGCTGGTAGTCCCGTTAAGGAGGCCATGGGCATCTTGATAGACGACGTTGGAGTGCTACTTGAACGTTCCGACGAAAGTATTAAACGTTCCATTCAAGTTGCAGAGTGGTTTTCGCTATTACACGACCCATCTCCAAGTGAAAGTCTGCTGGCCACTGACTCCAGTGCAAATGATGGCCAAAACACCACGCCATTACCAAGTCTGTTAACCGACGGTGAAATCAATGCCTTGCTTCAAGACCAAAGTAAGAGTGGCCTTCGAGTCATACCATTAATTAACAGAACGGAACAGGTCAAAGGCAGTGTCATCGATGTTAGGTTGGGGCATAATTTTGAGGTATTCCAAAGCTTGGTTGAATCGAGTATTGATGTTTGCAATAGTGCTACAGACAAACGAGTCGATTCATTTGATGTTGAAATTGATCGACTTGACGGACTGCAAATTCTGCCAGGACAGTTTGTATTGGGGCACACATTGGAATACTTAAAGCTTCCGGCCAATGTAGCTGCTCAGATTGAAGGCAGATCAAGTTTTGCCCGCCTCGGTATTCAGGTACACATGACGGCAAACCTAGTAGAAGCTGGTTTTGACGGATGCCTTACTTTGGAAATCCTGAACAGCGGCCCCTCAACAGTTGTGTTATATCCAGGAATGCGTATTGCACAGCTACGATTCTTTAGATTGGCTCAACCCGCCTTGAAGACTTATGGTCGGCCAACAAACAAGTATCGCGGACAGCTCAGTCAAAACAAAACAAAACAATTCACGGATTCAGAAGTTAATATTTTTCGCAGAGAAAAGACAAAAATCAGAGAGGGCTATATATGAATGGTGACTGCTGGTATTTAATTATTTCAGCTACGGTATGCACTGCGGTCTCATTGCTAGAGTTGCTGGATCGATATTCGTATGCCGCACGCTTTCGTGATGTTGTGCAGAATATCCCAGGATTTATTTATCTAACCCTGAATTTTGTGGTCGGTGCAATCGCTGTTCCAATCGCAAAAAATAGCGGTCTAGTGGACATAGCTACAGTCGACGGAGAGATCGTCTTGAGTTCCGCACTCAAGTCTGTATTGATCGGATTTGGCGCCTTAGGCGTACTGCGCTCCAGTTTCGCCAACCTGGGAGGTCAGGACGGGTCGAATGCCCTGGGGTTTGGCACCTTTCTTGATCGATTGAAGGCCTACTTAGATCGAAAGATTGCCATACAACACAAGATGACACTTGACACTGAAATCGCTCCAGCAATGAAGGATATACCTGAGGCGAGGCTCCAATTTGACTTACCAACTATCTGCGTTGCTGGTATCAAGTGTTCACAAAGTGAAATTGATGATGTGAAAGCCGTCGCCGTCGCCGCCTTTCAGCAACCATTGTCCAGTTCTGTTAGAAAGTTACTAGTTGGACACGCGATTTGCCAGTTGTGCGGTATTGACGTGCTTAAAGCCTCCATAAAACAAATTCTGGAAATGGAAAAAAACAGTGTTCCACTTCATGGAACTGTTGAAGCGGATTTGCTTGCCAGTAGTCTTCAAGCTGAACGCGATAGATTGATTGCAAAGGAGAACCCGAAATGAGATCAACTGCATTGCCGTCCGTTGGCAATTTTCGATCAAATGTTCAACGCTTTCTTGAAGGAAATACGCCAAATCATCAGACGGAGGTTTTCGCAGATTTTGTGATAAGCCTGCGTGCGCTCGCACCCTTGCTTTCAAAACAACCAGATCAAATTGCGCCTCAGTCGATTGAACGCTTGGCCTCCATCTGCAAACAAGTCAGTCGCAAGGAGCTCCAAGAGGGACAAAAACTCCATGACGTGATACTGGCAATCACCAACATAGTAGATGAAAAACTAAACTCGCTTATAGAAACACAGGAATTTCGAGAGGTTGTTGTACAGCTAATTGTTGTAGCCGAAACGCTCTCCGATATTCAACTTAAAAAGACGGTGCTTGAGTTGTCTAGAAAACTGTGACTTCGAAGTACACAACACAATAGCAATGACCAGTATCACCCTCCCTCAGGAGTTGTCGTTCAAAGTAGTTTGTGGTGACGCTCGAAAAGTTCTGAAAAAGATTCCATCCGGAACTATCAACGCTGTAGTGACGTCCCCCCCCTATTGGGGTCTTCGAACATATGGGCACGATGATGAGCTCGGCAAAGAGGAGACCTTTGACGAATACCTGACTAGCTTACTAGATGTGTTTCGCGAAGTGTGGCGTGTACTAGACGATGGCGGAGTCATGTGGCTCGTTCTCGGCGACTCATACACATCTGGAAACCGTCGCTACCGCGCCGCAGATAAGAAGTTTCCTGCTCGCGGCATGACCTATCGACCGCGTACCCCTCTAGGCCTGAAACAAAAGGAGCTCATTGGTCTTCCGTGGCGAGTTGCGTTTGCGCTGCAAGCCCAAGGATGGTTTCTTCGCACCGACGTTGTCTGGGCTAAACCCAATCCCATGCCCGAAGTGGTTAAGGATAGACCTCATCGCAGCCACGAATTTATCTTCATGTTGACAAAATCTCCCAATTATTTCTTTGACACTGAAGCATTTAAGCATCCAACCGTAGGCGGTGGTCAATTTAGTCGTTCAGTCTGGTCAATACCAGTAGGGCAACGACAAACGGGGCACCCCGCTGCATTTCCTTTGGATCTTGTTGTTCCATGCATTGTGTCCAGCACAAAACCGCTAGGATTGGTACTTGACCCTTTTACAGGGTCTAGCTCTGTGGGTCTAGCTTGCTTACGCATTGGCAGACGATTCTTGGGTATTGAGGTGGTTCCAGAGTTTGCATTGGCCTCCAGGAAGTCGTTGCGAAAACTGCAGAAACAAAATGAGCTCGCTAACTTTTCCCGTACAAGATCTTCAGCGGCTAGCCTGAGGAAGGCAACACAATTCGACATGCCAGAGAAAACTGCCTAGACCGGTTCTCTATCAACATTACCCAACAAGGCTGTTACAGCCCTTTTTCGTTGGGTATGCTAGCGGCATGAATGCCACCGCCCAATCCAGCGAATACCGCCCATTGTCCAGCGTGGACGCCCTGCGCCGAACCGGCAAACTCAAGGGCCGCCAGGTCGATCCGCAGGCACTGGCCGAGGTGCGTGCCCTGCTGGGCGAACGCCCTCTGGAGGGCCACCGGCGCGATCTGCTCATCGAGCACCTGCACACGCTCAACGACCACTACCGCGCGCTGCACAGCCGTCACCTGGTGGCGCTGGCCCATGAGATGAATATTCCCATGGCCGAGGTGCAGGAGGTGGCCAGCTTCTACCACCACTTCGAACTGCTGGACGATGGTGCCGAAGCCCCCAGACTGACCGTCCGCGTCTGCGACGGCCTGGCCTGCGAAATGGCCGGCGCGCGCGACCTGCTGGCACGCCTGCCTGCGTTGCTGGGCCGCGATGATGTGCGCGTAGTGGCCACGCCCTGTGTGGGCCGCTGCGAACAGGCGCCGGTGGCCGTGGTGCACCAGACACCCGTGCCACAGGCCACGCCCAGCGCCATCGATTTCGAGACAAATCGGCAGCTAGCCCTCGTCGAATCTACACAGACAGCTACTGATTTGGTAGCAAATACCTATACCGACCTGAACGCCTACCTGGCCGCTGGCGGCTACCAATTGGCCGCCGCCCTGGTGCAGGGCGAGGCGGACCCCGAAGCCGTCCTCACCGCGCTGGAGGATTCCGGCCTGCGCGGCCTGGGTGGCGCAGGCTTTCCGGCCGGGCGCAAGTGGCGCATCGTACGGGGACAACCCGCCCCCAGGATGTTCGCCATCAACATCGACGAGGGCGAGCCCGGCACCTTCAAGGACCGCCACTACCTGGAGCGCGACCCGCACCGTTTTCTGGAAGGCTTGCTGATCGCCGCACAGGTAGTGGGAGCCGAGCGTTGCGTGATCTACCTGCGCGACGAATACCACCAGTGCCGCGCCATCCTGCAACGCGAACTGGCCGCACTGCGGAGCAGCCCGCCCTGCCCGCTGCCCGAGATCGAGCTGCGCCGGGGCGCCGGCGCCTATGTCTGCGGCGAAGAGTCAGCCATGATCGAAAGCATCGAAGGCAAACGCGGCGAGCCGCGCATGCGCCCGCCCTACATCGCCGAGGTCGGCCTGTTTGGCCGCCCCACGCTGGAGCACAACTTCGAGACGCTGTATTGGGTGCGCGACATCGTGGAAAAGGGCCCGCAGTGGTTCAGCGGCCATGGGCGCCACGACCGCAAGGGGCTGCGCAGTTTTAGCGTCAGCGGTCGCGTGAAACAACCCGGCGTCAAGCTGGTGCCGGCCGGCATCACGGTGCAGGAGCTGATCGACGAATACTGTGGCGGCATGCAGGATGGCCACCAGCTCTACGCCTACCTGCCCGGCGGTGCGTCCGGCGGCATCCTGCCCGCGCGGCTGAACCAGATTCCGCTGGACTTTGACACGCTGCAGCCCTATGGCTGCCTCATAGGCTCCGGCGCGGTCATCGTGCTCAGCCAGCACGATCGCGCCCGCGACGCCGCGCTGAACGCCATGCGCTTCTTCGCCGCCGAGAGCTGCGGCCAGTGCACGCCCTGCCGCGTGGGCACGGCCAAGGCCGCCACACTGATGGAGGCGCCGGTGTGGGACACCGTGACGCTGGAGGACCTGAATCAGGTGATGGTGGACGCATCCATTTGCGGGCTGGGCCAGGCGGCGCCCAATGTGGTGCGCTGTGTACAGCTCTACTTTGCAGATGAAGTGGGAGGTGTGGCATGACCCAGCCTTCCATACCCTTCACCCTGGACGGCCAGACCGTTGAAGCCCAGGCTGGCGAGAGCATTCTGCAGGCGGCCAAGCGGCATGGCGTGGAGATTCCGCACCTGTGTTTTACCGAGGGGTTGCGCGCGGATGGCAATTGCCGGGCCTGCGTGGTGGAGATTGCCGGTGAGCGGGTGTTGAGCCCGAGTTGCTGTCGGAATGTCACTGCGGGCATGGACGTTCAGACTGGCAGTGAGCGGGCGCGCAAGAGCCAGAAGATGGTGGTGGAACTGCTGCTGTCCGATATGCCGGAACACGGGTACAAGTGGAATGACGCCAACGGAACTGGACAGCATGGGGAACTCAGTGATTGGGCCCATCGCATGGGCGTAGAGGTGCGGCCCGCTCTGGCGGCATTGCGTCGGGATCAACCGGCTGCCGATCTGTCCCACCCCGCCATGGCCGTCAACCTGGACGCCTGCATCCAGTGCACACGCTGTGTGCGGGCCTGCCGTGAGGCGCAGGTCAATGGCGTCATCGGCACCACGCACCGCGGCGCGCACAGCCAGATCGCGTTCGACCTGGCCGACCCCATGGGTGCCAGCACCTGCGTGGCCTGCGGCGAGTGCGTGCAGGCATGCCCCACGGGCGCGTTGATGCCCAAAACCCAGATCGGCTCGCAGGCGGTGGACCGCAAGGTGGACTCGGTCTGCCCGTTCTGCGGCGTGGGCTGCCTGATCACCTACAACGTGCGTGACAACGCCATCATCAGTGTCGATGGGCGCGACGGTCCGGCCAACCACGGGCGGCTGTGCGTCAAGGGGCGCTTTGGCTTTGACTATGTACACAACCCGCAGCGCCTGACCGTGCCGCTGATCCGCAAACCCGGCGTGCCCAAGGACCCGGCGGCGCTGCAGGACCTCAACCGCAACACCGCCGACTGGTCTGCCGTGTTCCGCGAAGCCACCTGGGATGAGGCGTTGGCGCGGGCCGCAGGCGGCCTCAAGAACCTGCGGGATGCACACGGACCCAAGGCGCTGGCCGGCTTTGGCTCGGCCAAGGGCAGCAACGAGGAGGCCTACCTGTTCCAGAAACTGGTGCGCACCGGCTTTGGCTCCAACAACGTGGACCACTGCACCCGGCTGTGCCATGCCAGCAGCGTGGCCGCCTTGCTGGAGGGCGTGGGTTCTGGCTCTGTCACCAACCAGGTGAATGACGTGGAGCACTCGGACCTGATCTTTGTGATCGGTTCCAACCCCAGCAACAACCACCCCGTGGCCGCCACCTGGATCAAGAACGCCGCCCAACGTGGCGCGAAGGTGGTGCTGGCCGATCCGCGCGTTACCGACATTGGCAAACACACTTGGCGCACGCTGCAGTTCCGCGCCGACACGGATGTGGCCCTGCTCAACGCGCTGATCCACACCATCATCGAAGAGAACCTGGTGGACGAGGCCTTTGTGGCGCAGCGTGCCAGCAATTACCAGGCACTCAAGGAAAACGTCAAGGGCTACAGCCCCGAGGCCATGGCGCCCATTTGCGGCATTGCGGCCCAGACGCTGCGCGAAGTGGCGCGCGCCTATGCCACCGCCAAGAGCGCCATGATCCTGTGGGGCATGGGCGTGAGCCAGCACGTGCATGGCACGGACAATGTGCGTTGCCTGATCGCGCTGGCCACCGTGGCCGGGCAAATAGGCAAGCCGGGCTCGGGCCTGCACCCACTGCGCGGACAGAACAATGTGCAGGGCGCATCCGACGCCGGCCTGATTCCGATGATGTACCCCAACTACCAGCGCGTGACCGACAAGGCCGCGCACGACTGGTTTGAAGAGTACTGGGGCACCAGGCTGGACAACCAGCCGGGCTACACGGTGGTGGAAATCATGGGCAAGATCCTGGCGCCCGAGAGCGACCCGCACAAGGTCTGGGGCATGTTCATCATGGGCGAGAACCCCGCCATGAGCGACCCCAACCTGCACCACACCCGCCACGCGCTGGCGAGCCTCCAGCACCTGGTCGTGCAGGACATCTTCATGACCGAGACCGCCTGGCTGGCCGACGTGGTGCTGCCGGCCAGCGCCTGGCCCGAGAAGACCGGCACCGTCAGCAACACCGACCGCATGGTGCAGTTGGGCAAGCGCGCCATTGATCCACCCGGCCAGGCCAAGGCCGACCTCTGGATCATCCAGCAGATCGCGCGCGGCATGGGCTTGGACTGGAGCTACGAAAACGATAGCGCGTTGAGCAATAACGACGAGGGCTACCACGGTGTAGAGCTGGTATATGAGGAAATGCGCCAGGCCATGCATGCGGCCATTGGCGGCATCACCTGGGAGCGCCTGCAACGCGAATCCAGCGTCACCTACCCGTGTCAAAGTGCAGACGACCCCGGCGAACCCACCGTGTTCAAGGACCACGTGGCCACCGCGGACGGACGCATCCACCTGGTGCCCGCCGACATCATTCCGGCCAACGAACGGCCCGATGCAGAGTTCCCGTTTGTACTGATCACCGGCCGCCAGTTGGAGCACTGGCACACCGGCAGCATGACCCGGCGCAGCGCGGTGTTGGATGCGCTGGAACCCACCGCCACCGCCAGCCTGTGCGGCCACGACCTGCAGGCGCTGGGCCTGCAGCCGGGTGACGTGATGACGGTGCGCTCCCGGCGCGGCCAGGTCACGCTGCGGGTGCGCCAGGACGATGGCACACCGGTGGGCGCGGTGTTCATCCCCTTCGCCTATTACGAGGCCGCCGCCAACCTGATGACCAATCCGGCGCTGGACCCGTTTGGCAAGATTCCGGAGTTCAAGTATTGCGCGGTGGCCATTCAGGCGGGCGGTGTGTTGCCTGCCTCCTTCGGGTACACGAGAGGCTGCTAAAAAATGGGCGCAAATGGCTCTGGCGGCAGCCCTTGGGAATGTGGGTTAGGTCGGAGTCCCATGCACTCGTCGGCGTAACTCACTCCCTGGGGCGCCGTTGCCATGCGTGTCCGACATAAACCGGCTGAACTGTTCAGGAGGTCGCGGAAGGTTCACAAGCGACAGTGGAAGCAGCCTTTTCATGAGCAGGCACCAGATCAGCAATAGACTGCCCCCGTCTGCGCATGGCTACCGTACAGTAGTCGACGCCGGGCGTGGCCTGGGACTGGAGAACGACAAACTGCCCACCGGCATGCCGCAATACTTCGCGATCAAACTCCATCATGCGATGACAGGCATGCAAATCCCCGGTGCCCTTCAACGGACAGAGTGTGTGGATCTGTGCAATAACAGTGTTCGTTGAAACGCTTTCAATGGGGACTTGTTTGCGGGAAGGAAATGAACGCTGCCACAGAGCACCAAGCTCTGCCACGGAGTTGGCTTCGCCAATGGCCTTGGCACGCACAGTGGCGCGCGCGAGCCAGCGCGTGACGGCATTCGAGAGAAACAACAGACGGGGCCTGCACGCAAGGAACGCCAGGCAATGCAGGACAAGCTGCACCGACCAGCGGATGAATGTGTTCTTCATGGACTCAATCCTGTAAGTGATCTGGATGAAGGCACGGAGGCACCACGCCAATCCATCCATCGGAAAGTCTATGTATTCTGGGCAATGAATAGGTTGACATAAAATTGAACTATGTTGATCATTTGTATTGCATCAGTATCAAACCACCATGCCTGACACTCCGAGCCCGAAACCTTCCCTCTCCGCGTTGCGCACGCTGGTGAGCGTTGCCGTCCGCGGCAGCCTGACAAGCGCGTCCGACTCTCTCGGCGTGACCATTTCAGCAGTCAGCCGACAGATGGCTCAACTTGAAACCACCCTCGGCGCGCAATTGATGGATCGCAGTGCCCGACCGGTCAAGCTGAGCCCGGTCGGACGACAGTACGCGGAAGCGCTGATCCCTGCTTTCCAGAGCATCGACCGCGTGACGGCCGATATGTTCATGAAACAGTTGCCGTCCACGGTGACACTCACCACCTATCCACTCTTCGCTGTCAAGTGGCTGTTGCCACGCCTGACTGGGTTCCACCTGGCACACCCGAACATTGAGCTGGCGCTGCGCTCGACAAATCGAGTGATTGAACTGAAGACTGGCGAGGCCGATGTCGCCATTCGGCTCGGTGCTGGACGTTGGGATGGCTCCAAGTCAATGAAGCTGATGTCGGAACGCGTTGTGGCCGTCTGTGCTCCAAAGTTGTTGCGCGGTAGGCGCGGCAGTGTTGAGTTGCTCAGGTCGCTGCCTCTGATCGTGTCTGACAGGGCGGGCGGCCAGTGGCGCTCCTGGCTTGCCAGGCATCGGATCACTGGTGTCCGAGTGGCAGGAAGTCAGATGTTCGATGACCCTTTGGCAGCCTTGGAAGCGGCCATCCTGGGAGGCGGCGTGACCCTCACTTTACGGTCTATGGTGAACGCCGAGCTGGCAGATGGCCGGCTCATCGAAGTGCTACCAACTACCGAAGTCATGCGACTCGATCATTACGTGGTGGTGCGCAATGAAGCGCAGGACAGGCCGGCGGTTGGCGTACTACTTGACTGGCTCAGGCTGCAGGCTGCAGTTGCCAACACAGCCCCACAAGTCGAAGAGTTTCAGAAGGATTGGCTACGTGCTGATCAGGGGAAAGACGACTAGACTGGACCCACCCAAATAGAATAACTACACCCCATGAACATCACCGGACTCATACTCGCGGGCGGCCGCGGCTCCCGCATGGGCAGCATCGACAAGGGGCTGGTGCCGCTGACCGGCAAGCCCATGGTGGCGCATGTACTGGAGCGGCTCTCGCCCCAGGTACAGCGGATGCTGATCAACGCCAACCAGAATCAGGACACCTACGCCGCCTTTGGCGCACCGGTGTGGCCCGACGCCATGCCGGACTTTGCCGGGCCGCTGGCCGGCCTGCAGACCGGGCTGATGCACTGCGAGACGCCCTATCTGGTTACAGCCCCCTGCGACTCCCCCTTTCTGCCCACCGACCTGGTGGCGCGGCTGGCCCAAGCCCTGCAGGAGCAGGACGCTGATTTGGCCGTGGCCGTCACCGGTGAGGGAGCAACACGCCAGCCGCATCCGGTGTTCTGCCTGGCCAAGGCCAGCCTGCTGCCGCATCTGACGGCCTTTCTGGAAGGTGGCGGGCGCAAGGTGGACCGCTGGTACGCCACGCTGCGTGTGGCCGAGGTCCATTTCGCCGATGAGGCCGCCTTTCGCAACATCAACACCCTGGCCGAGCTGCGCGAGCACGACGCCAGCATCGCACCATGAACCAGCCCACACTCACGGAAATTGCGGCCGGCCTGGAGGGCTACGACCCCAATGCCGTGTCCGTCACCCAGGCGCAGCGCATCATCCAGGACTTTGTCAAACCGATCCACGGCATGGAGCTGATCCCCATCCGCGAGGCGCTGGGCCGGGTGCTGGCGGCGGACGTGGTCTCCCCCATCAGCGTGCCCGCGCACGACAACTCGGCGATGGACGGTTTTGCCTTCCATGGCAGCGACCTGTTTGCTGGTGCCGCCACCACGTTGACCATCATCGGCACGGCTTTTGCCGGGCGCAGCTTTGACGGCGCGGTGGCTGCCGGCCAGTGCGTGCGCATCATGACCGGCGCGGTGATGCCGGCCGATTGCGACACCGTGGTGCCGCAGGAGCTGACACAGGCAGCAAGCGACACCGCCGTCACGATCCCGCCCAACACCCTCCAGACCGGCGACAACCGCCGCAAAAAGGGCGAAGACCTGATGGAAGGCCAACCGGCGTTGACCCGTGGACGCGTGCTGCGCCCCGCCGACCTGGGGCTGCTGGCCTCGCTGGGCATTGCCGAGGTGGCGGTGCAGCGCCGGCTCAGGGTGGCGTTCTTCTCCACTGGAGACGAGTTGCGCTCGCTGGGCGAGCCGCTGGACCCTGGCTGCATTTTTGATTCCAACCGCTACACGCTGCTGGGCATGCTGACCCGGCTGGGCTGCGAGCTGATTGACATGGGCGTGGTCAAGGACGATGCCGACTCGCTGGAAGCCGCGCTGCGCAGCGCCTGCGAAAACGCCGACGCCATCATCACCTCCGGCGGCGTCTCGGTGGGCGAGGCCGACTACACCAAGCCCATCATGGCCAAGCTGGGCGACGTGACTTTCTGGAAGATCGGCATGCGCCCCGGCCGGCCCCTTGCCTTTGGCACCATTGCCTCCAACGGGAAAAAGGCCTACCTCTTTGGCCTGCCGGGCAACCCGGTGGCGGTGATGGTCACGTTCTACTTCTTCGCCCGCGACGCGCTGTTGCGCATGATGGGCGCACGCGAGAACCCCCTGCCCCAGTTGCGCGCCATGTCGCTCGCCGACATCCGCAAGAAGCCAGGCCGCACCGAATACCAGCGCGGCATCCTGTCCACAGATGCCCAGGGCCAGCCGGTGGTGCGCATCACCGGTTCGCAGGGTTCGGGTGTGCTGCGCAGCATGTCGGAGGCCAATTGCATGGTGGTGCTGCACCACCAGCAGGGCTCGGTACGGGCCGGCGAGGCGGTGGATGTGGTGTTGTTTGACGGACTGACATAGCACAAATACAGCACCGGGCCCTCGTCAAATATGGCAGACTTGCTACATTAACGATAGCGCCCAATGAAAACGCCGTCCATTCGGTCCCACCTGTTGCTGCTGGTGCTGGCACTGTCCGTGCCGCTAGTGGCAGCGGTCGGGTACGAAATCTACAGCCAGATGCAGCAGGCCGTCGCGCATGCCAAGAGTTCGCTACGGGCCTTGGCGCAGACCATGGCCAGCAACACCGGCGGCAAGATAGTCAACGCCCGGCAGACGCTGGAGCGCCTGGCCCAGCGGCCACTGGTGCAACAGGTGGACCCCAATCACTGTGATCCCGTACTGAAGGACCTGCTGGAGCTGAACCCCGAGTTCGCCAACGTGAACTATGCCAACATGGACGGGCTGGTGGTCTGCTCGGCCGTGCCACAACCGGGCGGCAAGCCGACCAATGCCGCCCAGACGCAGTGGTTCAGGGCCGTGCGGCAGGACCAGCGCTTCACCATTGGCGAGCCCTTTGTGGGCCTGATCACCGGCAAATGGGTGTCGGTGCTGAGCACGCCGATCTGGAATGCCCAGCACGAAATGGTCGGATCGGTCCAGTTCCCGCTGGACCTGGGTGCCTATGACCCCAAGATCCCCGCGCAGTACCTGCCCGAGGGCAGCCGCTACGGCTTCTTCAAGCAGAACGGCATCATGGTCTGGCGCAACCTCGACCCCGAGGGCGTGATCGGCACCCGGCCGAATGCCGAGGCGGCCCGGCGCATCGTCGAGGTGCGCGACGGCGAATTTGAAAGCCTGGCGGTGGACGACGTTGTTCGCTTCTTCTCGGTGGTGCCCATGCCAGAGGTTGGCTGGGTAGCCTTTGTCGGCGTGCCGGCCTCCCAGGTCTATGCCGAGGCCAAGGAGCGTGCCGTCACCACCGCGGCGTTTGCATTGGCGGCCATTGCAGCCCTGGTGCTGCTGGCCATCGTCCTGGCCCGGCGCATTGCCATGCCCATGGCGCTGCTGGCGGCAACGGCACGCTTGGTCCAGAGCGGCAACCGGTTCGCCCGCGCGATTCCGGCCGGCCCCAGCGAGGTGGCCCAGGTAGCGGCCGCCTTCAATGCCATGACGGACAGCCTGCACGCATCGACCGAGGCGCTGGAGACCGAGATCGCCGAGCGCAAGCAGATGGAAGACCAGGTGCGCCAACTCGCCTTCCACGACGCGCTGACCAAGCTGCCCAACCGCCTGCTGCTGCAGGACCGGCTCAGCCAGGCCATGGCGGCCAGCGCGCGCAACACCTGCTACGGCGCGCTGCTGTTCATTGATCTGGACAACTTCAAGCCACTCAACGACACCCATGGCCATGAGGTGGGCGACTGCCTGCTGGTCGAAGTGGCCAACCGGCTCAAGGGCAGCATGCGCATGATGGACACCGTGGCCCGCTTTGGCGGCGACGAGTTCGTGGTCATGCTCAGCGAGCTGGATGCGCAGCCACAGGCCTCGCGCGCCCAGGCCCAGGCCATTGCCGAAAAAATCGCGGCGCTGCTGTCGGCACCCTACTCGCTGACGGTGCACCAGGCCGATGCACCCGATGTCCTGGTCCAGCACCACTGCACCGCCAGCATCGGCGTGACCCTCTTCCTGGGCCACGGCACCAGCCAGACGGACATCCTGAAGCAGGCCGATGGCGCGATGTACCTGGCCAAAAAGGCTGGGCGCAACACGATCCGCTTCAGCGAGACCCTGGCACAGTCCTGAACAGGACTCCTTCCGGGCATCGGTCCAAGCCCGTGCAACTGCGGCACTGCGACCGGGTGTAGCGGTCGCAACGGTGTCACTTTCTCCCTTTGACTGTAAGGTCAATCGGTATGATCGGGGGGTTCATCCCATCCCCAACACCATGTTCAACAACCTCCGCATCACCCACCGCTTTATTGCCGTCCTCATTGCCTACTGGGTTTCCTTCATGGCGGTTGCCATCATCAGCTACTGGGGTTTGTCATCTGCCCGTGACAGCCTGCGAACAGTGCACAAGGATGCCATGGTGCCAGCACTGCAAATGGCCGACTCGGTGGACAAGATCGTGCAGAACCGCCTGCAGGTTCTGCTGGCGTTCCAGCATGCCCCCGAGGGAGCCCTGGCAGCCATCCACGACCATCCGACCAACGCCCATACTGCAGCCATTGCCAAGAACCGCAGCGAAGCCAATCGCCTGTTCGAGTCCATCACCGCGACCAGCAATCTGCCCGAAGAGAAGGCCCTGCTGGAAGCCGCCAAGAGCACCCGCGCCGCCTGGCGCATCAAATTGGACGAGGCGGTGCAGGCCATTGACAAGGGCGACTTCAGTCCGGCTGTCATGTCTGCCTTCCTGGTGGCGGGACGCACCGAGGGCGAGGCAGCCATCCAGGCCATGAACGCCTTGCGGGAGTTCCAGGTCCAAGTGGCCGAGCAGGCAGCAGCACAGGCCGAACGTTGCTACAACATCGCGCTGGGCGTGTTTATCACGGCGCTGCTGCTGGGCGCACTGCCGGCATCGCTGATGACCGTACTGCTGATGGGCAGAATGCGCAGTGGCTTTGCCGTGGCTGATCAGACTGCGACCGCCATTGCCGCCGGAGACCTTTCACAGGCGGTAGCCCCCAGCGGAAGCGACGAAATCGGCCATCTGCTGCTGCAAATGGGCACCATGCGCGACAACCTGCACCGGGTGATCAGCCAAGTGCATAGCGGCTCGGATGCCATTGCCAGCGCAGCTGCCGAGGTGGCCACCGGCACCCTGGACCTGTCCAACCGCACCGAACAGCAGGCGGGCTCGCTGGAGAAAACCGCGTCCGCCAGCGAGCAACTGGCCAGCACGGTGCAGCACAACGCCGACAACGCGGCACAGGCCAACCAGCTCGCCCACACCGCGTCTGAAATCGCGAGCCGTGGCGGAGCGGTGGTGGCCCAGGTGGTGGACACCATGGATGCCATCAACACCTCTTCGCGCAAGATCGTGGACATCATCGCCGTCATTGACGGCATTGCTTTCCAGACCAACATCCTGGCCCTGAACGCCGCCGTGGAAGCTGCGCGTGCCGGTGAACAGGGCCGCGGCTTTGCGGTGGTGGCAGCAGAAGTGCGCAGCCTGGCGCAACGCTCTGCAACCGCGGCCAAGGAGATCAAGGGCTTGATCGACGACTCGGTGGATAAGGTAGGCCGCGGCACCGAGCAGGTGGCGCAGGCCGGCAACACCATGCAGGAGATCGTGTCCGGCATCCGGCGCGTGACCGACATCGTGGGCGAGATTGCCTCCGCCAGCCGCGAGCAGTCGGCCGGCATCGCCGAGATCAACCATGCGGTCAGCCAGCTCGACAGTGTGACCCAGCAGAACGCGGCTTTGGTGGAGCAGACCTCTGCCGCCTCCAGCGCGCTGCAGGAACAAGCGCGCCAACTGGCCGGTCTGGCTGCGTCGTTCCAGCTCGGTGGTGGCGGATCATCCGCCACGCTGCACCTATCTCGATAGAAAGTGGCTCCAGCCCTCGTGGATATTGGGCAGAAAGCTACAAAATCAGGAGCAACCCGTGCCGGCGCGCAGTCCACATTGCTGTGCAAAGGCCGGTAGTTCGAGTTGCAGCGTGGCGTGATGGATGCCAAAGTGCTCGCCCAGTTCTTCCTCTGCCTCGCGCAGCACCGCGCTGTGGTCCACCGCGCCATCCTGCAAAACCAGATGGGCTGTCAGCGCCGTGCTGGACGTGCCCATGGCCCAGACATGCAGGTCGTGCACATCACGGACGCCGGGCAGGCCCACTAGCAGTTGGCGCACGGCCACCATGTCAATGCCATCGGGCACACCGTCAAACAGCAGGTGCATGGATTGCTTGAACAGGCTCCAGGTGCCAGCAACAATCACCACGGCAATCGCCAGGCTCATGGCGGGGTCCAGCCAGGACCAGCCTTGCCACAGGTAGAGCGCACCGCCCACCACCACCCCCAGCGAGACCAGCGCATCGGCTGCCATGTGCAAAAAGGCGCCACGGATGTTCAGGTCCCCGTGGCTGCCGCGCATGAACAACAGCGCCGTGGCAGTGTTGACCACAATGCCCACCCCGGCCACCGCCATCATGGTCCAGCCCTCGGTTGGCTCAGGCGCCTGCAGGCGCTGCGCAGCCTCCCAGCCCAGCGAACCCATGGCCACCAGCAGCAACACCGCATTGATGAAGGCCGCCAGAATGGATGCGCGCTGCCAGCCATAGGTGTGCCGCGCATCCGGCCGGCGCTTGCCCGCCACTGCCCCGCCCCAGGCCAATATCAGCCCGGCCACATCACTCAGGTTGTGGCCCGCGTCAGCCAGCAGAGCCAGCGAGTTGATGCGCCAGCCATAAAAGGCCTCGATGCCGACAAACACGGTGTTGAGCAGGATGCCGATCACAAAGGCGCGGTTGAAATCCGTTGGCGCGTGGGCATGGTCGTGGGAGTGGTGGTGATCAGCAGTCATGGCGCATGGGTATTTGGTCGGCGAAGCCAATTCGATCTTCGCAATTGGTCGTTTCGATGACTGTAATCACAAATGCCATGAAAAAAGGGAGCGGCCCCACGACTGGCGTGGAACCGCTCCCTTTTGGGAGAGGGGCAGCAAGAACTTACAGCACTTCGAAGATGCCGGCAGCACCCATGCCGCCGCCAATGCACATGGTCACGCAGACGCGCTTGGCGCCACGGCGCTTGCCTTCGATCAGCGCGTGGCCGGTCAAACGCTGGCCGGACACACCGTAGGGGTGGCCTACGGCAATGGCGCCGCCATTCACATTCAGGCGGTCGGCGGGAATGCCCAGCTTGTCGCGGCAGTACAGCACCTGCACGGCGAAGGCTTCGTTCAGTTCCCACAGGTCGATGTCGCTGACCTTCAAGCCCAGGCGCGCCAGCACCTTGGGGATGGCAAACACCGGGCCAATGCCCATCTCGTCGGGTTCGCAACCGGCCACGGCAAAGCCCAGGAAACGGCCCAGGGGTTGCAGACCCTTCTTCTCGGCAATTTTTTCGTGCATCACGACCACGGCGCCGCCGCCGTCGGAGAACTGGCTGGCATTGCCGGCAGTGATCAGACCACCGGGCACGGCGGAGCGCAGGCCCTTGATGCCGTCATAGGTGGTGCCGGCGCGGATGCCTTCGTCATCGCTGACGGTGACCTGCTTGGTCATCAGGCCCATGACCTTGTCGGCCACGCCCATGGTGACGGTGATGGGTGCGATTTCGGCCTTGAACAGGCCGGCCTCCAGCGCGGCGGATGCCTTCTGCTGGCTGGCCGCGCCATATTCGTCCATGGCTTCGCGGCTGATGTTGTAGCGCTTGGCCACATTCTCGGCGGTTTGCAGCATGTTCCAGTAGATCTCGGGCTTGTTCTTCACCAGCCAGGGGTCGGTCATCATGTGGGTGTTCATTTCCTGCTGGACGCAGGAGATGGCTTCCACGCCACCGGCCACATAGATGTCGCCTTCGTTGGCAATGATGCGCTGCGACGCCGTGGCAATGGTCTGCAGGCCGGACGAGCAGAAGCGGTTGATGGTCATGCCCGACACGGTGACGGGGCAGCCGGCACGCAGCGCGGCCTGGCGTGCGATGTTGGCGCCGGTGGCGCCTTCGGGTGTGGCGCAGCCCATGATGACGTCGTCCACCTCGGCGGCTTCAATGCCGGCGCGCTTGATGGCGTGTTCGACGGCGTGGCCGCCCAGTGTGGCGCCGTGGGTCATGTTGAATGAACCCTTCCAGCTCTTGGCAAGCGGGGTGCGGGCGGTCGATACGATTACTGCGGATGTCATGGTCGGTCCTTTTCAAATGGGATTCAGGGTTGGGATGCCTTGGCACCCTCACTAATCAAACGGTGGTAGAAGCGGATGGCTTCTGCGTAATTGGCAACGGAGAGGCGCTCGTTGGTGCCATGGAAACGTTTCAGGTCTTCGGCATTGGCGCGCACTGGCGAGAACTTGAAGATGTGGTCGCTGATCTCACCGTAGTGAATGGAGTCGGTGGCGGCCACCATCAGGCCAGGCGCCACCAGCACGCCAGGGAACACTTCGCGCACGGTCTTGTTGAGCAGACGGTACTGGGCCGAATCGGTGGGCGCCACCTTGGACGCGTCCACCGCACCGGGCAGTGCCAGCAGCTCGAACTTGTCTTCACCCCCGACGGCCTGGCTCACCTGCTTGCGCACGTGGTCCATGACCTGTTCCTTGGTGTCACCCGGCAGGATGCGGAAGTTCACCGTGGCCTCGGCGCGACCGGGCAGCACGTTTTCCTTGTTGCCCGCGTTCACGATGGTCAGCGCCGTGGTGGTGCGCAGCATGGCGTTGGTGCTGGCCGCGGCTTCGAGCTGCTTTTGCACCACCGGTCCGAACAGCCACAGGTTGGACAGTGCCACCCGTGAGAAGCCGCCCATTTCCGGGGCAATGGTATTGAACATCTCGCCAGCCACGCCTTTGATGCCGCCAGGCAGTTGCTCATCGTCCAGGCGCTTGAGCGCGGCGCTCATCATCGCAATGGCGCTGGTGCCCTTCTTCGGGGGCATGGAGGAATGCCCCGGCGTAGCGGCCATCTTCAGCACCACGGAGAGGTAGCCCTTCTCGGCCACACCCAGCAAGGCCGCAGGCTTGGTCAGACCCGGCAGGATGCCGTCCAGTACCAGGAGGCCTTCGTCGATGACGAAGTCCAGATGCACCTTGCGTTCCTTGAGCACTGCCGCGATCTTGGCCGCGCCGCGCACGCCGCTAACCTCTTCGTCCGCACCATAGGCCAGGTACACCGTGCGCTCGGGCTTGTAGCCACTGGCCACCAGCATCTCCACGGCCTCCATCTGCGACATCAGGTTGCCCTTGTCGTCCCAGGAGCCGCGGCCCCAGACAAAGCCATCCTTGGTCTCGCCGCTGAAGGGCGCAATCTGCCAGTCACCTTCGGTCCCCGGCGCAATCGGCACCACGTCCTGGTGTGCGAGCAACAGAATGGGTTGTGCCTTGGGGTTGCTGCCCTCCCAGGTGTAGAGCACGCTCAGGTCGCCAATCACCTCGCGCTTGAGCGCGGCATGGGCCTTCGGAAAGCGCGTCTGCAGCAGGCTGTGCAACTGGCGGAACTGGTCGGCGTTGAGGCTGGCGTCGTCACGCGAGGAGATGGTGCGCAAGCGCACCGCCTCACCCAGACGCGCAGCAGCACCGGCCTCGTCCACCGCCAGAGGCGCCAACGCGGGCACATCCATCTGGCGCGTGCCCTTGCGCAGGGTGTTGATGCCCAACACCGCTGCCAGCAGCACCAGCGCTGCCAGAACACCCATCGCAATTTTGCGGATCATGGTGCGGCCGTTGCGGTTCAGTTGAAGGTCTTGCCTTCAGCAGCCAGGCGGGCCAGCAGGGGTGCCGGCTGCCAGAACTTGGCATCGTCCAGAGGATTCTGGGCAAAGCGGTTCATGGCCTGGACCACGTTGAACAGACCGACCTGGTCGGCGTAGTTCATCGGGCCACCGCGGTGAGCCGGGAAGCCATAGCCAAAGATGTAGACGATGTCGATGTCGCTGGCCTTGTTGGCAATGCCTTCTTGCAGAATGTGGGCCGCTTCGTTGACCAGGCTGAACACCAGACGCTGCACGATTTCTTCATCGGAAATCTTGCGCGGGGTGATGCCCAGGCTCTTGCGGTGTTCTTCGATCATGGCCACCACTTCAGCATTCGGGATCGCATCGCGCTTGCCGGGCACATAGTCGTACCAGCCGGCGCCGGTCTTCTGGCCAAAGCGGCCCTTTTCGCACAGCAGGTCAGCGGTCTTGCTGTACTTCATGTCAGGCTTTTCCTGGTAGCGGCGCTTGCGAATGGCCCAGCCGATGTCGTTGCCGGCCAGATCGCCCATGCGGAAGGGGCCCATGGCCATGCCGAATTTCTCCATGGCCTTGTCGACCTGGGCGGGCGTGCAGCCCTCGTCCAGCAGGAAACCGCCCTGGCGGCCGTATTGTTCGATCATGCGGTTGCCGATGAAGCCGTCGCACACGCCGGAGACCACAGCCGTTTTGCGGATCTTCTTGGCGATGGTCATCACGGTGGCCATGACGTCCTTGGCGGTCTTCTCGCCGCGCACCACTTCCAGCAGCTTCATGACGTTGGCCGGGCTGAAGAAGTGCAAGCCCACCACGTCTTGCGGGCGCTTGGTGAAGGATGCGATCTTGTTGACGTCCAGCGTGGAGGTGTTGGAGGCCAGGATGGCGCCGGGCTTCATGACGCGGTCCAGTTCCTTGAACACCGCTTCCTTGACGCCGATTTCCTCGAACACGGCCTCAATCACCAGATCGGCACCATTCAGGTCGTCATAGCTCAGCGTGGTGGTGAGCAGGCTCATGCGCTGCTCATACTTGTCCTGCTTGAGCTTCTTCTTGGCCACTTGGGCTTCGTAGTTCTTGCGGATGGTGGCAATGCCGCGGTCCAGCGCTTCCTGTTTCATTTCCAGCATCTTGACGGGGATGCCGGCATTCAGGAAGTTCATCGCAATGCCGCCACCCATGGTGCCTGCGCCGATGATGGCCACGGATTGGATGTCGCGCTGGGGGGTGTCGGAGGGCACGTCCGGGATCTTGGAGGCGGCGCGCTCGGCCAGGAACAGATGGCGCAGGGATTTGCTCTCTGCGGTGAGCATCAGGTTCATGAAGATGTCGCGCTCGACAGCCATGCCCTCGTCAAATTTCTTCTTGGTCGCGGCTTCCACGGCGTCCACGCACTTGGCGGGCGCAGGGAAGTTCTTGGACATACCCTTGACCATGTTGCGGGCAAACTGGAAATAGGCATCGCCTTGCGGGTGCTTGCAGGGCTGGTTGCGTACCAGGGGCATGGGGCGCACTTCGGCCACGGAACGGGCGAAGGCCAGCGCCTCTTCGGGCAGGCTCTCGGCGGAGGCTGCCATCTTGTCGAACAGCTTTTGGCCGGGCAACATGGCCAGCATTTCGCTCTTGACGGGCTCGCCGCTGACGATCATGTTCAGTGCCGCTTCGGCGCCCAGCACGCGAGGCAGGCGCTGTGTGCCGCCGGCACCGGGAATCAGGCCCAGCTTCACTTCGGGCAGTGCCACGCTGGTGCCAGGGGCCGCGATGCGGTAGTGGCAACCCAGGGCCAGTTCCAGACCGCCACCCATGGCGACCGTGTGAATGGCGGCAACCACCGGTTTGGTGGAGTTTTCCAACACGCCGATGACGCTTAGCAGATTGGGTTCCTGGATGGCCTTGGGAGAGCCAAATTCCTTGATGTCGGCGCCGCCCGAGAAGGCTTTGCCGGCGCCGGTGATAACAATCGCCTTGACCGCTGCGTCGGCATTGGCCTTTGCCATGCCGTCCGCGATACCCTGGCGGGTCGCGAGACCCAGACCGTTGACCGGCGGGTTGTTGAGCGTGATTACGGCGACGTCGCCATGGACTTGGTATTGGGCGGTCATGCTTGCATTCCTCGGAGTGAAGTTGGAATATCCAAAATAGAACGGTCGTTCGTTTTAAATTGTAGGGGGAATTGAAAGCCGCCCGAAGGCGGCTTGTCACGGGAGGGACAAAGAGGTTTACACCTCCAGCCACTCCTTGCGGATGTCAGCGTTGGCACGCAAGTCATCGGGCGTGCCTTCGAAGACGATGTGCCCATGCCCCATGACCAGGCAGCGGTCAGAAATGTGCATGGCAATGGTGAGCTTCTGCTCGATCAGCAGGACGGAAATCCCCCGCTTGCGCAGTTCCTTGAGGTATTCGGCCACCAGTTCCACAATCTTGGGCGCCAGGCCCTCGGTGGGTTCGTCGATGATGATGAGGTCCGGATCGCCCATCAGCGTGCGGCATAGGGTCAGCATCTGCTGCTCGCCGCCTGACAGCACGCCGGCCTCGGTGTGCTCGCGTTCTTTCAGGCGCGGGAACATTCTGTACATGTCGTCAAAAGACCAGCGCGGGTTCTTCTGCCCCCGTTTCTGACCCAGCAACAGGTTCTGGTGGACGGTGAGTTTGGGGAAGATGTCCCGGCTCTCGGGTACATAGCCGATGCCCAGATGGGCAATCTCGAAGGTCTTTTTGCCCAGCGACTCCTTGCCCTGCCAGACAACCGATCCCTTGCAGTCCACCAGGCCCATGATGGCCTTGGCGGTGGTGGAGCGACCGGAGCCATTGCGCCCGAGCAGCGCCACAATTTCGCCCGGCTTGACGTGCATGTCCACGCCATGCAGGACGTGGCTCTTGCCGTAGAAGGCGTGCAGATTCGAAACTTTCAAGACCATCAGTGACCTCCTGCCTGCGCATCGGCCACCGATGAGCCCAAGTACGCTTCCTGAACCCGTGGATTCGCGCGAACAGCATCGGGGGTGTCAAAGGCGATCACCTCGCCATAGACCACCACCGCGATCTTGTCCGCCAGACCAAACACCACTCCCATGTCGTGCTCCACCGTCAACAAGGTCTTGCCTTCGGTGACGGTACGGATCAGCGAGATAAAGCGCGAGGTCTCGCTCGTGCTCATGCCAGCCGTTGGCTCGTCGAGCAGAATCACGTTGGCCCCACCACCAATGGTGATGCCAATCTCCAGGGCACGCTGCTCGGCGTAGGTCAGGTTCATGGCCAGCACATCGTGCTTCTTGTCCAGGTTGATCATCTTCATCAACTCGTTGGCCCGCGCATTCGCGTCATGCAGATTGGCCAGGAACTTGAAGAAGGTGTACTTGTAGCCCAGGCTCCACAGAACACTGCATCGCAGGTTCTCGAACACGCTGAGTTTGGGAAAGATATTCGTGATCTGGAAGCTGCGTGACAGCCCCATGCGGTTGATCTCAAACGGCTTCTTGCCCATGATGGAGGTGCCGTTGAGCACCACATCACCACTACTGGCGCCAAAGCGTCCACTGATCAGATTGAACAGGGTGGACTTGCCCGCTCCGTTGGGACCGATGACGGCAACCCGTTCGCCATGGCGAACGGCCAGGTTGACCCCCCGGATGATCTCGGTCTTGCCGAAGCTCTTGCGCAGCTCCTTGAGCTCCAGGGCAAAGGTATTGTCTGCACTCATTGTGAATCCTCCAGGCTCGTCTTCTTCTCAATAAACTCCTGGACTTCCCTCCACTTCACTGCAAACTTGCGCCTTGCCAATTCAAACAGGCCAGACCCCACCAGAAAGACCACCGCCGCACCCAGCCAGCTCTGCGCCGTTGCAACGTTGAGCGTCGTTCCGAGGAACGCCAGCTCGGAGCCTTGCGAGGAGTTGAGCTGCAAGTGGTAGGTCATCTCCACGATCGCCGCGGCGCCCGTCAGTGCAATGACCAGGGCAATGCCCATGGCCACATAGCTGCCCACCAGCTGCTTCAACTTGCCAAAGGCCGCCACCCGCAGGTTCATCATGATCAGGCTGGCAATGCCACCAGGTGCATACATGACCATGAACAGGAAGATCAGGCCCAGGTAGAGCAGCCAGGCCTTGGTGAATTCACTGAACAGCACAAAGGCCAGCACCATCAGCACGGCACCAATGATGGGGCCAAAGAAGAACGTGGCGCCACCCAGGAACGTGAACAGCAGGTACGCACCCGAGCGCGCCGCATGGACGACCTCAGCCGTGACGATCTCGAAATTCAGTGCACCCAGCCCGCCCGAGATGCCGGCAAAGAAGCCGGCAATGATGAAGGCCGTATACCGAATGCGTTGCGTGTTGTAGCCGACAAACTCCACGCGCTCGGGGTTGTCCCGCACAGCGTTGAGCATGCGCCCCAGGGGCGTGCGCGTGAAAGCAAACATGGCCACCACCGAAATGAAGGTATAGACCGCAATCAGGTAGTAGACCTGAATGGCCGGGCCGTAGGTAATGCCCATGAAGGCATTGCCAATGACCCGGTTGCCTGACACACCGCCCTCACCCCCAAAGAATTCGGGGATCATCAGCGACATGGCAAACACCAGTTCCCCCATGCCCAGGGTAATCATGGCGAAGGTGGTTCCCGCCTTGCGGGTGGTGACATACCCAAACAGCACGGCAAACCCCATGCCGGCCAGACCGCCGACCAGCGGCACGGCAGACACCGGGATCGGCAACGCCCCGCTGGCAACGGAATTGAGCGCGTGAATGGCCAGGAAGGAGCCCAGGCCGGTGTACACCGCGTGTCCGAAGCTCAGCATGCCGCCCTGCCCCAGCAGCATGTTGTAGGACAGGCAGGCGATGATGGCAATGCCCATCTGCGACAGCACGGTCATTCCCAGGCCACTGGTAAACACCAGCGGCGCCACGGCAAGCACAAGGGCAAACAGACCCCAGGTGATCCAGCGCCCCATATTGAAGGTTTTGGCTTTGTTTTGACTAGACATGTTCATTTATCCTTCCCGCGTACCCAACAAGCCTTTGGGCCGGAAGATCAGAATCAGCACCAGGAACAGGTAGGGCAGGATCGGCGCCACCTGCGACAGGGTCAGTTTCACAAAAGAGTTGTTCAAGGCGGCATCGCTCAGGCTCACTCCCATCTGCTGTGCCAGCGTTGCGACAGAGTAGTCAAACGCCACCGCAAAGGTCTGGATCACGCCAATCAGGACCGAGGCCAGGAAGGCGCCTGACAGCGAACCCATGCCCCCCACCACCACCACGACAAAGATGACGGAGCCGACCGTGGCTGCCATCGCCGGCTCGGTCAGGAACGTGCTGCCACCGATCACACCAGCCAGACCAGCCAGCGCCGCACCGGCACCGAACACCAGCATGAAGATGCGCGGCACGTTGTGGCCCAGCGCTTCCACCGCTTCCGGGTGGGTCAGGGCCGACTGGATGACCAGGCCAATGCGGGTACGGGTCAGCAGCAACCAGACCGCCACCAGCATGATCATGGCAACCAGCATCATGAACCCGCGGGTCGCCGGGAAAGGCGAACACACCACGCGCACGGCTGCATCAGCGGAACTGCACAGCTCGGTAGGCGCCACACCCCACAGCATGCTCAGGCCGTTGATGGAATGGTTGATCAGTGTAAAGGCAGGCCCCTGGAGGACTTCCGGTGGGCGGAACTCCAAAGCAATGCGGCCCCAGATCAGTTGCACCAACTCCAGGATCACGTAGGACAGGCCAAAGGTGATCAACAGCTCCGGCACATGGCCGAACTTGTGGACCCGTCGCAGGCAGACGCGCTCGAACACTGCCCCGAATGCACCGACTACCAGCGGCGCAAGAATCAGTGCGGGCCAGAAACCGACGAATTGGGACACGGTGTAGCCCACATAGGCTCCCAGCATGTAGAAAGACGCGTGGGCGAAATTCAATACGCCCATCATGCTGAAGATCAGCGTCAAGCCGGAACTCAGCATGAACAGCAACAGGCCGTAACTCAGCCCGTTGAGCATCGAAATGATGAAAAACTCCATTGTCGAGAGACCTTCCTCGTCGGTATAAATGAAAGAGCCCGAGACGGCACACCCGCTCGGGCTCTTGGCTCAAGTGCCCTGAGCGTCGTCTTAGGAGGGACGCTTCATCTGGCAGCTGGTCGGTGTGCTGGAAACGTAGTTGGGGTATTCCTTCACCGGAGCCAGCGTCATGCCGGTGTTTTCAGGGCTGTAGGGGTACTTCTTGTCGGCCTTTTGCCAGACTGTCACATAGAGTGGCTGCTGCAACTGGTGGTCTGCCTTGCGCATTTCCACTTCACCGTTGAAGCTGTCAACCTTGATCCCTTCCAGGGCAGCGGCTACCTTCACCGGATCGGTGGACTTGGCCTTGGCCATGGCCGCACCCAGGGTCTGGAAAATGCGAATGGTGGAGCCAGTGTAGAAGTCGTCGTTGTACTTGGCCTTGAACTCGTTCATCCATTTGTCCATCTGACCACCCATGTTGTAGTGGTTGTAGGCAATCTGGTAAACGCGTCCGGCACCATTGGTACCCAGCGCGGTGGGAGTGCCGGTCACGCCAGAATAATAGGTGAAGAATTTGCCGGTATAGCCGTTTTCATTGGCCGCCTTGATCAGCAGGGACAAGTCGGAGCCCCAGTTGCCGGTCACAACCGTATCCGCACCAGAGGCCTTGATCTTGGCGATGTAGGGTGCGAAGTCACGCACCTGGGCCAGTGGGTGCAAATCTTCACCCACGATCTTGATGTCGGGGCGCTTGCGTGCCAGTGTTTCCTTGGTGAATTTGGCAACTTGCACACCGTGCGAGTAGTTCTGACCCAGGATGTAGACGTTCTTGATGTCCTTCTGGGTTTCCATGAAGGAGGACATGGCTTCCATTTTCATGGAGGTGTCTGCGTCAAAACGGAAGTGCCAGTAGCTGCACTTGCTGTTGGTCAGATCAGGGTCCACCGCCGAGTCATTCAGATAGATGACTTCCTTGCCAGGGTTGCGTTCGTTGTACTTGGTCACTGCGTCGGTGAGCGCCAACGCAACCGAGGAACCATTGCCCTGGATGATGTAGCGCGCGCCCTGGTCAATGGCTGCCTTCAAGGCATTCAAGCTCTCGGTGGGGCTCAGCTTGTTGTCAATGCCGATGACTTCAAACTTCACGCCAGCGGGGTTGCCCGTTCCACTGAACTTCTCGGCGAAGAACTGGTAGCCCTTGAGCTGGCTGATACCAACGGGGCCGAGCAGACCAGTCAGCGGGTCGATCCGCACCATTTTGACTGTCTCACCCTTTTGGGCCATTGCCGATGTGGCACACAGGACTGCCACGGATGCGGCGACGAATTTCAGTGCGAACTTCATTTAGGAGACTCCTTGAAAAAGACTGGTGCAAGCGTACAAGAATTACTGCACTGCAACGCGAGGGTTTCCCCTAGCCGTATCACCTTGGTGACTGGCACCTGGGGGACACGGTACGCGCCGCAGTGCGTGCCGATCAGGTGCCTGGAAGCTTGTAATCGTGAAGCACTTCGCGCAGCTTCACTTTCATCATCTTGCCGGTTGCTCCCAAGGGAATGGCATCCACGAACACGACGTCATCCGGAATCTGCCACTTGGCCGTCTTGCCTTCGTAGAAGGCAATCAATTCCTCGCGTGTGACCTCAGCGCCCGGTTTCTTGACCACGGCAACAATGGGACGCTCGTCCCACTTGGGGTGTTTCATGCCAATGCACGCGGCCATGGCCACTGCCGGGTGGGCCATGGCAATGTTCTCCACGTCAATGGAACTGATCCACTCGCCGCCGGACTTGATCACATCCTTGCTGCGGTCGGTGATCTGCATGTAGCCATCGGGGTCGATGGTGGCCACGTCACCAGTGGGGAACCAGCCATCCACCAGCGGTGAACCACCGCCCTCGCCCTTGAAGTATTCGGAGATGACCCACGGCCCCTTGACCAGCAGGTCACCATAGGCCTTGCCATCCCAGGGCAGCTCCTTGCCGTCGTCTCCGACGATCTTCATGTCGATGCCGAAAATGCCGCGGCCCTGCTTGAGGCGCACCTTCATCTTCTCTTCCGCGCTCATCTCCAGGTGCTTGTTCTTCAGCGTGCACAGCGTGCCCAGCGGAGACAGCTCCGTCATGCCCCAGGCATGCAGCACCTCGACGTTGTACAGGTCGTTGAAGGCCGTGATCATGGCCGGCGGGCAGGCCGAGCCACCAATGACCGTGCGCTTGAGCGTGGAGAAGCGCAGCTGGTTGGTCTGCATGTGGGAAAGCATCATCTGCCACACGGTGGGCACGCCGGCGGCATAACTCACCTTCTCGTTTTCGATCAGGTCATAGATCGACTTGCCGTCCATGGCCGGGCCGGGGAACACCAGCTTGGCGCCGGTCATGGCGGCGGTGTAGGGAATGCCCCAGGCGTTGACGTGGAACATGGGCACCACCGGCAGGATGGAGTCGCGTGCGCTGACGCACATCACATCGGGCATGGCTACGGCGTAGGCATGCAGCATGGTGGAGCGGTGGCTGTATAGCGCGGCCTTGGGGTTGCCCGTGGTGCCGCTGGTGTAACACATGCTCGACGCCGAGTTCTCGTCGAACACGGGCCACTGGTATTCGCTGGACTGCGAGCCAATCCACTCTTCGTAGCTGCGCAGGCCCGGAATGCCGGAATCCGCCGGCAGCGCATCGGCATCGCACAGGGCAATCCAGTGCTTGATGGTGGTGCAGCGGCTGTGCACGGCCTTGATGATGGGCAGGAAGGTCATGTCAAAGCACATGACCTGGTCTTCCGCATGGTTGGCGATCCAGACGATCTGGTCGGGATGCAGGCGCGGGTTGAGTGTGTGCAACACGCGACCAGTTCCACTCACACCGAAATAGAGCTCCAGGTGGCGGTAGCCATTCCAGGCCAGGGTGGCCACGCGGTCGCTGAACGCCAGATTCAGCTTGTCCAGCGCATTGGCAATCTTGCGTGCGCGTTGTGCCACATCCTTGTAGGTGTAGCGATGGATGTCGCCTTCCACACGGCGCGAGACCACTTCGGCTTCGCCATGGTGCCTTTCGGCAAATTCGATCAACGACGAGATCAGCAGTTGCTGGCTTTGCATCAACCCTAGCATGGGTACTCCTTGAGGTTACGGTTACGGAACTGGATCATAGTAGTTTGTTGGATTGCGAAAAGTGTCCCCTGAAGCCTGTGCGACAGTGACTATTTGGTGAATTTCTCACCGGGGCTGACGATGGACAACCCCACATAGCGCGAGCCCTGGCGCAATTCCTTGCCGAATCCCACCGAAAAGCCCCCCATGTCCAGGCGCTTCAAGTTGGCCATGGCATCCACAAACTTCCTGCGGGTGAGGTCCTTGCCGGCCAGGCGCAATCCTTCCACCAGCACCTTGGCATTGATATAGCTCTCGAAGCCCAAAAATGACAGGTTGGTGAAACCACTCTTCTGCATGGCGGCGCGGTATTCACGCGCCAGCGGATGTGTCACATCCCACGGGAACGGCACCACGGTGGTCACCACCACCCCCACACCGTCCAGGCCCAGGGCGCGCAGGGTTGCCTGGTTTCCCATGACCGACAGGGTGTAGAATTGCATGCCCTTGCGAACCTTGTTGTAGGCCTTGATGAAGCTCACCGTCGGCGCGCCAGCGGTGATCATCACGACCACCTCGGGTCGGCTGTCGTGCAGCGCCGCCACAGCCTTGTCGGTGTCTGAGGCATTCTGTTCGATCGGGGCATTGGCATAGACCTTCATGCCGCGCTTCTCCAGTGCCTTTTCCACACCCGCCAGACCATCCTTGCCAAAACCGTTGTTGCTCCACAGCACGGCGATTCGCTTGGTTCCGAGCGTCGTCAGGTGCTGCACGATCTTTTCCGTCTCGTCTCCATAGCTGGCGCGGATGTTGAAAACGTGGTTGATCGGAGGTAAGCGCATCAGGTCTGCGCCGGTAAACGGGGCAATCAGCGGCAGCGGCGGATTGGCTTTTTCCAGCAACGGCAGCACCGCCGCCACGTTGGAAGTGCCTGTCATGTTCATCAGCGCAAACACCGGCTCCTTGTCGAGCATGTGCTTGACCACCTTGACGGTGTTGTCCACCACATAGCCATCGTCGATGACCAGCATGCGCAGTTTGCGGCCATGGACACCGCCTTTTTCATTCACACCATCGAAATAGGCCTTGGTGGCATTCAGAATGTCCGGTGCCAGATCGGCCAACGGTCCGGTCAGTGGCGAGGGTTGTCCGATCAGGACTTCCGTGTCAGTCACTCCCGCCTCGGTGGCATGTGCCGCCGGCAGTGCCAGGCCCAATGCCAGCGCCACCCCTGCCAACAGCAAACGTGCATGCATACCCATGGTGTCTCCAATGTATTTTTTGTGCGCCGTCCGGTATCCACGGCGGCGCCAAGTCTGCCCGCAGTGCGGCGGGCAGGCAAATGGTGTCGTCGCGACGACACCGGCCGGGTCTACTGCTGTGCGATGGCAGGCTGGGTAAGTGAGGCGTCAAACACCAGTTTGCGGGGCCAGGGTTGCCAGTTGGTGCCCAACGCAGCGTTGTTGGGATTGCCAGTGCGGGCAAAGGCCGCCAGACTGGCCATCATGGACGCCGACAGGGCCAGGCGCCCAGGCTTGTTGGCCGTGCTGTTGACTGCATTCGAAAACACCGATGGCCCAAAGTTGCCGAACAGGAAAGGCAGGTCAAACGCGTGGGCCGCGCCATAGACCTCGTTCCAGGGGAAGGGCTCCTGGGCCCAGTTGAACTGGTAGTGCCATACCGAGCCCGCCTGTTGCGTGACCAGGGTGTTCAGCACGTTGTCACGGCTGGGCGACATGAACACATTGCCCAGCAGCGCCGTCTTGGCGTTGTAGCCCGTCACCGGCGTGGTCACCGGCAGATACGACGCATCCAGAATGTCCGCCGAGGTCAGGCTGGTCGGCGCATCCGGGTTGAAGCCGGCCATCAGCTTGAAGCGATCCGCATCACTGATCTTTAGGCCATTCTTGCCACCCAGCAGGGTCAGGAACGGCGCAAACAGCTTGCCCTCCTCGGCGGTGTTGCCGGCCAACACCGGGACCTTGTTGTAGTTGCCGGCAGCCATCGCGGCAATCGGGTCAGTGGGCAGCACCGTGCCATCCGGGATAGGCCCCGATCCGGTCAGCCCGTTGGCCAACAGCGTGGACAGTACTGCGCTGCCGGACTTGGAACGCAAATAGTCAACAATCTGTGCGCTGGTCTGGGTGGCGATATAGGCCGTGGCCGTTGCAGTATCGGTCGCCTTGCCGTCGGCAATCAGCAGCTTGCCCAGCAACGCATTGGCCTGCGCCAGATAGGTACTGGCCGGGTTCAGTGTGGGCAGCATGCCGGTTGGCAGATTGCTGGCCAGTGAAATGCCGCCGCTGATGGGTACCACCTTGTGGAACAGGCCGGCCGCCAGCGGCGACGCCATCAGCGCCCAGGTATTGATGGCGCCGGCGGACTGCCCCATCAGGGTCACATTGTCCGGGGCGCCACCGAACACAGTGGCATTCTTCTTCACGAACTTCAGAGCGTGGATGATGTCCAGCAGCGCGAAGTTGCCCGAGTCTTCCGCCGGGTTGCTGCCGGTCTTGAGCTGGGGCAGGTTCATGAAGCCCAGCACCCCCACGCGGTAATTGGTGGTGACCACCACGGCATTGGCCGCGCGCGCCAGCGCGGCGCCGTCGTACACCGGGTCGGCGGTGTAGCCGGAAATATTGCTGCCGCCATAGACAAACACGATGACCGGCAGGTTGCCGCTGTCGTTCGCCGGGCGCCAGACGTTCAGCGTCAGGCAATCCTCGCTGCCCACCGGCGTGTTCAGTGTGGTGGCAATGCTGGCGTCATAGCGGTTGTTGGCGCCAGGCCCGTAAATGCGGCCGTTTTGCAGGCAGGCGTTGCCAAAGGTTTTGGTGGCCAACTGGCCGCTCCAGGCATCGGGCTCGACCGGAGCTTTCCAGCGCAATGCGCCCACCGGCGGCTTGGCAAAGGGAATGCCTTTCCAGGAATAGGTGCCACTGCCAGCGGCGTCATCCGTTCCCGCCACCGCTCCGTAGCTGGTGGTGCGGATCAGCGGGGTGTCCACCGGGGTGCTGGAGCCGCCGCACGCGCACAGCAGTGCGGTCACCGCAGATGCGGCGACCCATCGATTCATCAGGTTCATTTTTGTCTCCTAGTAGGGGTAAGCCTCAACTTGCCAGACCATGCGATATCCATTGAAATCAGCCGCTCGGCGCGGTTGCATGGTGAAAAAAATTGTAGGAACGCCCCTGCCCGGCAGCACCATCCCAACGCGTCCAATCTAGTGACTTTGGAGAGCCAGTTTTGCAATGAATCGGACCAGTTCATCCACCTGGGTCAAGGGTGTGCTCGACATGTTTGCCTCGCAAGGCGTTGATGTGCCGCGCCTGCTGCAGTGCACGGGCGTTGACCCGGCTGAGCTGGACGCACCCGGCGCACGCATGACCGCCGATACGGTGACCCGGATGTGGGATCTGGCGGTTGCATGGTCGGGCAATCCGGCCCTGGGACTGGACCGTGAACTGGTGTCGCGCTTTGTCAGTTTTGACGTAGTGGGCCACGCCATGCTGTCCAGCCCCGACCTGCGCGCCGGCCTGGACAACCTGGCCCGCTACCTCGCCCTGATTTCGGACGCCGCCACTTTCACCCTGGTGCCCGAGCGCACCGGCACCTGGCTGGTGCTGGGCCACACCGGCAACACCCTGCGCGTTCCCCGCCAACGCCAGGAATACGGCATGCTGAGCCTGCTGACGTTGTGCCAGTGGCTGACCCGCCGCAGCGTGAAGGCCCTGGCCGTGGAGTTTGCGTTTCCCGACCCGGTCAGTGAGGTACCTTACCGCCAGGCCTTTGACTGCCGCCTGCGATTCGGCCAGCCCGCCACCCGCCTGCTGCTGTCCGATGCCGACCTGGCCACCCCCCTGCCCTCGCGCAGCCCAGCCATGCTGGCCCTGCATGAACGGGTCATGGACGAGCAGCTCAGCAGCCTGGGGGCCGCCAGCCTGGGCCAGCGCGTGCGCGAATACGTCCTGCAACGCCTGGACCAGGGAGAGCCGCGCCGCGAAGACGTGGCCGCCCACCTGGCGCTGACCGACCGCACCTTCCAGCGCCGCCTGCGCGCGGAGAACACCTCGTTCCAGCAGGTACTGGACGACGCCCGCTGCGAGCTGGCACGCAAATACCTGGCGCAGGAACAACTGCCTCTGGCCGAACTGGCGGATCGGCTGGGCTTTGTCGACCCCAGCAACCTGTTTCGCGCCTGCAAACGCTGGTTTGGGGTGTCACCCGGGGCCTACCGCAAACGCCTGTCGCAGAGCCAAGGCACCCCGGCGTCCATGGTCCAATAGGGCCATGTTCTCCGTTTCCAGCCAGCCCATCCAACGTTTTCTCGCATCCCAGTCCTGGTTTGTGGCACTGCCGGCCCCGCAGCAGGCAGCCATCACGTCCCAGGTGTTCACGCTGACCGCGCCGCGTGGCCAGATCATCCTGCCGGCCCACGAGCGCACACAAGGCTGGTATGGGGTGGTGGAGGGTCTGATCAAGATTTCGGGGCGCAGCTCGGGCGGGCGCCGGTCCGACTTTCTGGGGGTTTCCGCCGGCGACTGGTTTGGCGAGGGCGCGGTGCTGAAGAACGAGTTGCGCCGCTACGAAGTGATCGCCCTGCGGGACACGGTTCTGCTGTGCCTTCCCAGCAAGGTGTTCCACGCGCTGTTTGCCGGCAACCTGGCCTTCAACCAGCATCTGGTGGCCTGCATGAACCTGCGGCTGTCCCAGGCCATGGCGATGATCGAGGCCGGCCGCACCCGCAGCCCGGAGCAGCGCATTGCCCTGTCGCTGAGCCGCCTGTTCTGGAGCCACTCCCGCCAACTCAACCTGACGCAGGATGAGTTGGCCAATCTGGCCGGCATGTCACGCCAGACCGCCAACCGCGCACTCAACGCGCTGCAGGAGCGCGGCCTGATCAGCCTGGCCCTGAACCGCATCAAGGTGCTGGACGATGCCGCCCTGGCCGGCCTGCTGGAGTAACCGCTGCCAAACATGAATCCAGCATAACCCTGCTGCCCCCGGGTTTGCGCGGGCTGCCAGACAATACCGGCATGCATGACACCTCTTCCGGAGCGCCCGGGCTCGAACCCGGATGGCGCTGGAACAACAGCTTTGCCGCGCTGGGACCCGATTTCTACACCCCCATGCGCCTGCAACCGTTGGCAGCACCCTACATGGTCGGCCACAGCGCGCAAGCAGCCCGCTTGCTGGGCTTGGCTCCTGACGCCCTGCAATCCCCCGCCTGGCTGGACTTTCTGGTCGGCAACCTGGTGCCGGACGGCGCGCAGCCACTGTCCAGCGTCTACAGCGGCCACCAGTTTGGCGTGTGGGCCGGACAACTGGGGGATGGCCGCGCAGCCCTGCTGGGCGAGCTGCAGCCACCCGCCGGGCACGCCGCCAGCGCGCAGGAGATCCAGCTCAAAGGCTCGGGCCTGACGCCCTACTCCCGCATGGGTGACGGACGCGCCGTGCTGCGCTCCAGCATCCGCGAATTCCTGTGCAGCGAGGCCATGCACGCGCTGGGCATCCCCACTACCCGGGCGCTGTGCGTGATCGGCTCGGACCACCCGGTCTACCGTGAGCGGCCTGAAACTGCCGCCGTGGTCACACGGCTGGCGCCCAGCTTCATCCGATTTGGCCACTTCGAACACTTCTGCCACCACGACCTGCATACGCAGTTGCGCCAGTTGGCGGATTACGTCATCGACCGCTTCTACCCGCAGTGCCGCCTGGACAGCCGGCTCAAGGGCAACCCTTATGCCAATTTCCTGCAGGCGGTGACCGAGCGCACAGCGCACATGGTGGCCCAGTGGCAGGCCGTGGGCTTTTGCCATGGCGTCATGAACACCGACAACATGAGCATCCTGGGTCTGACCATTGACTACGGCCCGTTCCAGTTTCTGGACGGATTCGACCCCGGCCACATCTGCAACCACTCGGACAACCAGGGCCGCTACGCCTTCTACAAACAGCCCAACGTGGCCTACTGGAACCTGTACTGCCTGGGCCAGGCCCTGCTGCCACTGATCGAAGACCAAGAGCTGGCCATTGCCGCGCTGGAGAGCTTCAAGACGGTATTTCCGCAGGCCTTTGACGCCTGCATGGCCGCCAAGCTGGGCTTCCCCAAAGTGCGCGACGGCCAGCGCGAACTGGCCGAGGACCTGCTGCGCCTGCTGGCCGAGCAGCGCGTGGACTACAGCATCTTCTGGCGCCGTCTGAGCCACTGGGTGGCACAAGACGCGCAGTCGGAGCAGGAGCCTGTGCTGGACCTGTTTCTGGACCGCGCTGGCATTGGCCCCTGGTTGCTACGATATTCAGAGCACCTTATGTATATTCCACGAGGGCTAACGGCCAATTTGATGCTAAAGAGCAATCCCAAGTACGTGCTGCGGAACCATTTGGGAGAATTGGCCATCCAAGCTGCGCAGCGCAAGGATTTCTCCGTGCTGGGGCAATTGCTTCAGGTGCTGGAGCAACCGTTCGGCGAGCATCCGGAATTTGAATCGTTCGCCGGCTTCCCGCCCGACTGGGCCGCCGGCATTGCCATCAGTTGCAGTTCCTGACCCCACCACCGTGGAGACACCATGACCAACCCCATCACCAAGACCGACGACGAGTGGAAAGCCATCCTGCAAAGCAGGGGCGCCGAGCCCCACGCGTTTGAAGTCACCCGCCACGCCGCCACCGAGCGGCCGTTCACCGGCAAATACGCCGACAACTTCCGTGACGGCACCTACCACTGCATCTGCTGCGACAAACCGCTGTTCACCTCCAACACCAAGTTCGACGCCGGCTGCGGCTGGCCCAGCTTTGATGCCGCCATTGCCGACGGTGCGGTGGCCACCCGGACCGACCGCAGCCACGGCATGGTGCGCGTCGAAGCCCTGTGCGGCCACTGCGGCGCCCACCTGGGCCACCTGTTTGACGACGGCCCGACCGACACCGGCCTGCGCTATTGCATGAACTCGGCCTCGTTACACTTCAGCCCTGCATGAAAATACTGATCGATTTCTTCCCCATCCTGCTGTTCTTTGGCGCCTACAAGCTCTACGACATCTATGTGGGCACCGCCGTCCTGATGGCAGCCACCGTGCTGCAAATGGCCCTGATCTACGGCATAGACCGCAAGCTGCAGGCCCTGCACAAGGTGACCCTGGTGCTGATCCTGCTGTTCGGCACGCTGACCCTGGTTCTGCACGACGATCGTTTCATCAAGTGGAAGCCCACCGTGCTGTATGCCGCCATGGCCATCGCCCTGGCCGTGGCCGTGTGGGTGGCGAACAAGAACTTCCTGAAGATGCTGCTGGGCAGCCAACTGGTGCTGCCGGATACCGTGTGGCACCGGCTCAACGTGGCCTGGGTGGCCTACAGCGCCTTCATGGCCGCCATCAACGCCTATGTGGTGCTGAACTACAGCACCGAGGCCTGGGTCAGCTTCAAGCTGTGGGGATACGCCTTCCCGCTGGCCTTCATCATTGGCCAGGGCATCTATATTGCACCCCATTTGCGCGGCGATGAGGCCGCCGAGAAGGAACCCACGCCATGAGCACCGGCCCCACCGCCAGCCAACTGGAACAGCGCCTGCGCGAACGCCTGGCCCCCACCCGCCTGGAGGTGTTGGACGAGAGTTACCAGCACAACGGACACGCCGGTGCCAACGGCTCCGGCTTTGGGACCCATTTCCGGGTGCGCATTGCTTCACACCTGTTTACAGGCCTGCGCCCGGTTGCCCGCCACCGCCTTGTGTATGATGCGCTGCAAGATTTCATTGATCAGGGCCTTCACGCCCTGGCCATTGAGGCCGAAATTTCGCCAAACAATCCCTCGGCTTAACCCCCCATTGGCACCATTTGATTTGTATCCCTGAAGGAAAACGCATGAAGAAGCAGATTTTGACCGCCGTTGCCGCAGCCGCCCTGTTGGCTGGAGCCTCCGCGGCCTGGGCCCAGAACGTGGCCATCGTCAATGGCAAGGCCATTCCGAAGTCCCGCGTGGAAGCGCTGGCCGAGCAGGTCAAGCGCTCCGGCCGCCCCGTTTCTCCCGAGATGGAAGGCCAGCTGAAGGATGAAGTGATCGCCCGCGAAATCTTCATGCAGGAAGCCCAGGTCCGCGGTCTGGACGCCACCGAAGACTTCAAGACCCAGATCGAACTGGCCCGCCAGGCCATCCTGATCCGCGCCCTGTTCACCGACTACCAGTCCAAGAACCCCGTCACCGATGCGGAAGTCAAGGCAGAGTACGACAAGTTTGCCGCAGCCAATTCCGGCAAGGAATTCAAGGCCCGCCACATCCTGGTGGAAAAGGAAGACCAGGCCAAGGCCATCATTGCCAAGCTGAAAAAGGGCGGCAAGTTTGAAGACATCGCCAAGAAGGAGTCCAAGGACCCAGGCTCCGGCGCCAAGGGTGGTGATCTGGATTGGTCCAACCCCGGCAACTACGTGAAGGAATTCTCCGAAGCGCTGTCGGCCCTGACCAAAGGCAAGATGACCGAAACCCCGGTCAAGACCCAGTTCGGCTACCACATCATCCGCCTGGACGACATCCGTGACGCCCAACTGCCCAAGTTCGAAGACGTGAAGCCCCAGATCTCGCAACAACTGCAACAGCAGAAGATCGCCAAGTTCCAGGAAGAACTGCGCGCCAAGGCCAAGATCGAATAAGCTCCCAGCGTCGCTTTGAGCACCCATCAAACGCGGCTTCGGCCGCGTTTTTGCGTTCAGACACCCACATCACCCCCCTTTTGAAACGGAACTGCCATGAAACTGCTGCGCTTTGGACCTCCCGGCCAGGAAAAACCCGGTGCACTCGATGTCCAGGGACGGGTGCGCGATCTCTCTGGCGTGGTGAATGACATAGGCGGCAACGTCCTGCTGCCGGCCCATCTCGACCGCTTGAAGGCACTGGACCTTTCCACCCTGCCCCTGGTGACCGGCACGCCGCAACAGGACCTGCGCCTGGGCGCCTGCGTGGCGCGCACCGGCAAGCTGATCTGCATCGGCCTGAACTACTCCGACCACGCCGCCGAGGCCGGCATGCAGGTGCCGCCCGAGCCGGTGGTATTCAACAAGTGGACCAGCGCCATCGTGGGACCCGACGATGCAGTGGAAATCCCGCGTGGCTCGGTCAAGACCGACTGGGAAGTGGAGCTGGGGGTGGTCATCGGCCAGGGCGGGCGCTACATCGCCGAGGCCGACGCCATGGCGCACGTGGCCGGCTACTGCGTGGTCAACGATGTGTCAGAACGCGAATTCCAGATCGAACGCAGCGGCACCTGGGACAAGGGCAAGGGCTGCGACACCTTCGGGCCCTTGGGCCCCTGGCTGGTGACGGCCGACGAGGTGCCAGACCCGCAGGCCCTGCGCCTGTGGCTGGACGTGGACGGTCAGCGCATGCAGGACGGCAGCACAGCCACCATGGTCTATCAAGTGCCATTCCTGATCAGCTACCTGAGCCGTTTCATGAGTCTGCAAAGCGGCGACGTGATCTCCACTGGCACACCTCCCGGCGTCGGCATGGGCCACAAGCCGCCCGTTTTCCTGCGTGCTGGGCAGACCATGCACCTGGGGATAGACGGCTTGGGCACGCAAACGCAACGGGTAATCCAGGCATAAAAAAATGGCCCCCACGCTCCGCCGCTGCGCGGGTCGCTGCCCCCCGAGGGGGCCGCTTTTCATCTTGGGGCGGCCCGGCGATGAAAAGACCCATTCAAACCAAAGAAGGGGCAGGCTGGGATAATCGCGGCATGTCCCTGCCCGACTTCCAACTTGAACTCCTGGCCCCCGCGCGCGATGCCGACATTGGCATTGAAGCCGTCAACCACGGAGCCGACGCCGTCTACATCGGTGGCCCCGGCTTTGGCGCGCGTTCCAGTGCCGACAACAGCGTCTCCGACATCGCCCGCCTGGTGCAGCATGCGCACCGCTTCAACGCCCGCATCTTCACCACGCTCAACACCATCCTGCGCGACGACGAGCTGGAGTCGGCCCGCAAGCTGGCATGGCAGCTCTATGACGCCGGTGTGGACGCGCTCATCATCCAGGACATGGGCCTCCTTGAGCTCGACCTGCCCCCCATCCAGCTGCATGCCAGCACCCAGTGCGACATCCGTACGCCCGAGAAGGCGCGCTTCCTGCAGGACGCGGGTCTATCGCAAATCGTGCTGGCGCGTGAACTCACGCTGCAGCAGATTGCCGCCATCCGCGCGGCAACAAGCTGCACGCTGGAATTCTTCGTCCACGGCGCGCTGTGCGTGGCCTACAGCGGCCAGTGCTACATCAGCCACGCCCACACCGGGCGCAGCGCCAACCGTGGTGAGTGCAGCCAGGCCTGCCGCCTGCCCTACCAGGTGGTGGATGACAAGGGCCGCTTTGTGGCGCACGACAAGCATGTACTGAGCATGAAGGACAACAACCAGAGCGAGAACCTGGCCGCCTTGGTGGATGCGGGCATCCGCAGTTTCAAGATCGAAGGCCGCTACAAGGACATGGGCTATGTGAAAAACATCACGGCCCATTACCGCAAGTTGCTGGACGCCCTGATCGAAGAACGCCAGGGCTCGGCCCAACCGCTGGCACGCGCCAGCAGCGGCAGCACCACCTTCACCTTCACGCCCGACCCCAACCAGAACTTCAACCGCGAGTTCACCGACTACTTTGTGCAGGGCCGCCAGCAGGACATCGGCGCCTTTGACTCCCCTAAAAACCCCGGCCAGCCCATTGGCTTTGTGACCCAGGTCAGCCCCAACTGGGTGGAACTGGAACTGAGCGACCGGACCATGGTGCTGCACAACGGCGACGGTCTTTGCTACTACGACCTGCAAAAGGAACTGGTGGGCCTGGCCATCAACCGCGCCGAGGCCATCAATGCGGCCAAGGGCCGCTGGCGCGTCTTCCCCAAGGACGCAGTCGAGTGTCTGAAGGACCTGCGCAAGGGCCTGGAGGTCAACCGCAACCGCGACGTGGACTGGGTGCGCGTGCTGGACAAGAAATCCAGCGACCGGCGCATTGGCGTCTGGGCAGCTCTCTCCACCGCGCCAGACGGCATCGTCCTGACCTACACCGACGAGGATGGCTGCGTGGGCGAGGCCCGGACCGACCAACCCCATGAGCGCGCCAAGGACACAGCGGCCGCCGACGCCGCCAACCGCACCCAGATTGAAAAGCTGGGCGCTACTATTTTCGAAGCGCTTGAATCAGATTTGACGAGGGCTAACGGCCTATTTGTTCCTGCATCGGTGCTCAACGCCCTGCGCCGCGGAGCCATAGAGGCGCTGGAAGCCTCGCGCGCCCAAACCTGGCAGCGCCTGCCCCGCGCCACCCCGGTGGAGCCGCCAGTGCCCTACCCGCAAGACAGCCTGAGCTACCTCGCCAATGTGCACAACCAAGCCGCCCGCGCCTTCTACGCCCGCCACGGCGTCAAGGTGATTGATGCCGCCTATGAGGACAACGAGGAACTGGGCGAAGTCAGCCTGATGATCACCAAGCACTGCGTGCGCTTCTCCTTGAGCCTGTGCCCCAAGCAGGCCAAGGGCGTGGTCGGCGTGCAGGGCCAGGTCAAGGCCGAGCCGCTGCAACTCATCAACGGCAAAGAGAAATTGACGCTGCGCTTTGATTGCAAGCCGTGCGAGATGCACGTGATGGGCAAGATGAAGGCATCCGTGCGCAATCAGCTAAAGCAGGTGGCGGGGGACGTCGCAGCTGTGCCTGTGACGTTCCACAAGACTCGGCCGCTGCACTAGCGCATGTGCTTGAAGATCTTGGTGGCAAAACGCTGCGGAATGCTTAGCTGGCGCGGGCCGGGAATCAGTTCAAATGCATCACCCGCCTGCACGGAGCCGGGCTCGTCCACCGACAGATAAAACCCGCAGAAGCCGCTTTGCGCCATGGCCTTGACGGCGGTGTTGAAGCCCATGGCGGCGTTGAACTTGTAGCAGGGCTCGCGGGGCTGGCTCACGCGCAGCACGCACTGCGGAAAGCGCAGCACGTCGCCCACCCAGACATCGGTTTCCAGCAAGCCACTCAAAGTGAGGTTCTCACCCATGGAGCCATGCGGCAACGCGTCATCAATGGAGGCCGCGCCTGCCTGGTGGCGGGCTTCGCACCAGAAAGCGTAGTGCTCCGCCGGGTAGGCGTAGATGGCCTTGTCAAGACCGCCATGCACGGATGGGTCGGCCTGCTCGTCACCTTGCAGCCCCAATGGCTTCACGACCACCGGGCCCTGCACCCCGGTCTTGTGGATGGCGGTGAGGATGGAGCGCCCGGCAATCTGGACCTTGCGGGCTTGTCCCACCTGAACGGTCACCACACGGTGCGTGGAAGTTGTCATCGCGGCTACCTTCTACAACTGGTGGTGCAACAACTCACCGCTGCGCGTGGAATAGCGCACCTGCGCGTCCAGCTTTTCAAACTGCACGACGGCAGCGCGCTGGTGGTAGGCATGTTCCTTCAGCCAGTCGAACTCGGCCTGCAGGGCCTTGCTGTCCCCCACCCGCGTGTGCCAGGCCTTTTGCTCGGCGCTCCAGCGGTAGCCGCGGGCCTTGAGTACGTCCTTGGAGTCAAACGGCGCATTGGTGGCCATCAATCGGTAGCTGGGTTTCGCGGCCTGCTCCACCAGATGGGCCAACCCGGTGTGTGGCAACTGCGGCAGGTTGACAGCCAGCACCGCCAGTAGCGCGTGGCAATCCATCTCGGCGCGGTGGGCATCGTAGAACCAGCCCATGTCCTGCGCCAGGCTTTCCAGCTTGGCGGACTTGCGGCCCTGCGCCTTCCACGGAATGTCGGCAAACGAGCAGGCCCACTTCAGTTCACGAAAGCCGCCCAGGCGTGCCTCGACAAACGGGCGGTCAAAACCGGCGTTGTGGGCAATGACCAGGTCCACGTCCTGCAACAGAGCGGCAACGCGCGCCTCGTCCAGTTTCTGACCTTGCACCATGGCAGGTGTGATACCGGTGATGTCCTGCACTTCCTTGGGGATGGGCATGCCGGGGTCTTCCAGGCCGTCGTACACTTGCACGGCGCCAACCGGCAGTCCACTGGCCAGGTCCACATCAACTCGCAGTAATGCCAGCTCCATGATCCGGTCCTTGGTCTGGTCCAGGCCGGTGGTTTCGGTGTCCAGCACCAACACCCGGCACACCCCCTGCCCGCCCGCCTGCGGCCATTGCAGGCAGGGCTTGAGGCGGCGCATCACGCGGTAGTCGGGATGGGACTCCACCGCCGCGGCCATGGCTTCGACACCGGGTGGATTGGACGGCACGCTGGCCACCGGCGTGGCGGGTGGTTGGACTGCGTCATGAGGCACCAGCCTGCTGCGGGGAACACGCTTTTTGGGAGCGATGGACAAAGTGGGAAGTTCCGCCACAAAGGCGAAGTCAAGCTGGTCGTTGTTCAAAGAGCGGCCTTGTGCGGGTGAAAAGCGGAAGAATGGGATGTATCGGGTATGGTAGCTGCCATTATCATGATCACGCACGAACATGCGACACCATCCTCGCGTCATATGGCTGACCGGCCTGCCTGCATCGGGCAAGACCACCCTTGCGCACGCGCTGCAAGCGCGGCTGTTGACGCGGGGGGTACCAGTGGCTCGCCTGGATGGAGACGAACTGCGCAAAGGCCTGTGCGCCGATCTCGGCCTTGACGATGCCAGCCGTTCGGAAAACATCCGCCGCGCCGGCGAAGTGGCCAAGCTGATGCACGGCGCCGGCCTGACCGTCATTTGTGCCTTCGTCTCCCCGTTCAACGCGGACCGGCAACGCGTGCGCCAACTGTTTCACCACGGTGATTTCGTTGAATGCCACCTGTCAACGCCGTTGGATGAATGCGTGCGTCGCGACCCGAAGGGACTGTATGACCGCGCTCAACGGGGTGTCATTTCGGGCTTGACCGGCTGGGACGCCCCGTACGAAGTGCCGCCTGCCGCCGAGTTCTCGTTTGACACCACGCGGACCACCCTGGAGACCATGGTGCAGGCGTTGGTCACAGAGGAAAGAAGCATTGCCGACCGAGATCGGGATCTGCTCGCCACCATCACCCGTGAAATCCTCAGCCCGGAGAAAGAACTTGCAGACCTGATCCCACAGGCGCAGGCACTGCGCGACCTGTTTGAAAGGCAGACGCATTTCCGCATCGACCAAGACCGCGACATCGCAACGGGGCAGACCCGGCTGGCCAGCGGCCTGGCCATTTCCCCGACCCTGGCCGCCATGTGCGCACGCGAACTGTTCAGGACACTGGCATTCATTCGCGGGCTTGCGGAAGCAATCAACGATGCAAGGCCCCCCGACCGGCCGGTTCGCGTCCTGTATGCGGGTTGCGGGCCCTACGCGCTGCTAGCACTTCCATTGATGACGGTTTTTTCCAAGGAGCAGGTAACCTTCACACTGATGGACATTCATCCGGAGTGCCTGGACAGTGCCCAAGCGTTGATCGATTCGTTCGGCCTCTCCCAGCATCTGGATGGCACCGTGTGCGCGGATGCGACCCGTTACCGCATACCAGTGGACAAGATGCCCGACTTAATCGTCAGCGAAACCATGGCGGTGTGTCTGCGCAACGAACCGCAGGTCAGCATTGCCCGAAACTTGAAGTCGCAGGCGCCCGATGCACGCATGGTGCCGCAGTCGGTCCGTGTCGAGGTCGCGCTGCTGAACTGGGCCAAGGAGCTGGTGTTGATGCCCTCCGATCACGTCGGTGACATCCCCCTGCCTGACCGCGACCGGATCTACCTGGGGACAATCTTCGAATTGAATGCCGCCAGCATTCGCAGTTGGGACGGGCTCGTCGGCGACCGCCTGCCAGCCGGTCAAGCAACATTCCCACTCCCACTGGAAAGCCGCTACCGGCCTCACCTGCTGACCCGGATTACCGTATACGGCAATCACCGCTTGCAGGACTACGATTGCAGCCTGACCGTGCCGCAGCGGCTGCCTGGGAAACACAAACTGTCTGGCGGGGAGACATTGCAGTTTCACTATCAAACCGGAACGTACCCCGAACTGGTTTACGAAGTGCAACCGTAGAGGCATAGTACGAGCAAAACGCAGAGGGAGAGTCCATGCTACCCAACAATATGAATTTGCAGGGCGGATTGAGTTTGCGGCCCATGACGGCCTCGGACAAGGTGTTCATCGAAAGCCTGTACCGCAGCACCCGTGATGACTTGCGTTCGCTCCATGCGGAAGAAGATTTCATCGATGAACTGATCGAATCCCAGCGGCGCGCGCAAACACAGGGCTATGGCGACATGTTTCCGAACGCCATGTATTTCGTTGCGGAACACCACAACGAGCGCATCGGCCGCGTGGTGCTGGATTTCGGCCAAAACGAAGTCCGCATAGTGGACATTGCGCTGATCCCTGCCGCGCGCGGCAGGGGCTTTGGTGGCCAGATCCTCCAATCCGTGCAGTTGGTTGCCAGCAAGGTCATGGCACCGGTGACACTCACCGTGCGCTTCGACCACCTGCCCGCCAAGCAGTTGTATGCGCGTCTGGGGTTCGTCGTCGAAGCGATGCAAATTCCTTACGAGCGCATGGTCTGGTATCCGCCGGCGTCCGGCATCTACAGCGCGGTCAAATAGGCAATATTTCAGCCTTGACTACTGCGCATCGCCTCCAGCGCCTGGTATGGCTCCTGCAGCCAGCGGGCAGCCAGTGACAGCACCTCGTCATCGGCGGCAGCGCGTTTCTCCATGGTGTCGCTCTGGAAGCCCGCATGCGGTTGTTTGGCATGCCGACCGGTGACGGCGCGTAGCTCCGCGCCGCAAAGCACATTCGGAGCAATGCCGAAATGGCTTGCCAAACTGGTTTCCAGCGCAAGAGGCAATTCGGAATAGTTCAATAGCAGACCATTGGCGTGGCGAAGCATCGCTCGCCTCGCCTCCTCAAGAATGACGGACATGATCCACGCGCCATGACCCAAGGGGTTGCTCATCACCTCGTCGGGTGCCTGCAGACCATGACCACTCATCGAGCCCGGTACCAACTGCCAGCCCGGCATTTGCCGATGCGACACCAGCACTTCCACCGGATCCCGGTACAGAAATATCCAGGGCGTGTCAGGAAAGGCTTCCAGCAGGCGAGTCAGGTGGACCATGTGCCAGCAATCGGTTTTCAGGAACAGGCTGCGGTCACCGTCTCGGCGCGGTTGACCCAGCGCGTTGAGCAAGGCGCGCAGAGTGTCCGCATCGCCGCCGGTGGAAGACCATTGCAGCAGGGTGTCCACCGGCTCCGGTTCCGACAACACCACACTGTCCGGCAGCGCAGCCAGCCATTGTGCCGCCAGTGTGGAGCCGCAGCGACTCATGTGGAAAACCATGCCACGCAATGGCAATCCGGGGTGGCTGTGCGAGCGCAGCCGCAGCACATCCAGCCCGGTTTGCTGACGGAACAATCGGTTGAAAGGCCGCAAGGCCACTCTTTGCAAGGTGTCAAAGCAGAATGGCTCCGTGAAGCGCTCCGCACCCATGTAAGCCCAATCCACCACAGCCTGGCCATTACGCGCCGACAGAAACAGCGGAATCCAGCCGTCGAGCCAGTCTTCGTCCAATGTCATGGCAGTTTCCTGTCCGACCAGGCTCGCCGCCCGGCTCGCATGGCCTGCAACACGTCATCGTCCGTCAATGCAAGGTCGGATGCCTGCGCCAGTTGACGCACGGCGGCAATGAACACGGGAACATCGGGCAGCGCGAACAAGCGGGCCTGTAGTGCTGGATCGCCATGCACGCTCTGGCGCAGCATCGAAAAAACCGCGTCAGTCTCGCGGGTCATGCCACGGTAAGTTGAGCTCGCAGCAGGTCCTGCAGCCATTCGTTGAGTCCGCAATCCAGCACCATGTGCACCCGCTCCGCTGTACCCCGGTTGGTGAAGCTGTGGGGCTTGGTGAAATCCCCATACCAGCACTCGCCTGCAGCCCAATGCCGGGCGATGCCGTCAATGCGACACTCCACATCGGGGTTGGTAGCCACCACCACATGGATGCGCACCTCTGCATGCTCCAGGCTCAGCATGGGGTCGCAATGCTCCCTGATCACCGCCCCGGCGCCCAACCGCAGCAAACGGGCCGACGCCAACGGGCATTGGAAGGCCTTCAACACCTGTTGAAAATAGTCGCACTCGCGCAGCAGTGGCGTGTCTTCCTGCCGGGTTTCGTTGGCGAGCGAGAACCCGGGTATCGGGCTGCCGGGCACGGCGCGCAATGGCACCACACTCCAATCTCCCGAGTAAATGCGCTGGTTGAAGTGCGCCATCCACGCCGACTGCTGCACGCGTTTCAGATCGGCCTGCAGGCGAGCAGCGTCGAAATGCAAGGGCAGACGAATGGCGGAAGGTTGCACGTTCAAGACGCTCAGCGTTCAGCCAAAAATTGCCTGATAAAACGCGCCCGTGCCATCGGAATTGGCAGAGGGAATGATGCGGTTGATGTAGACACCGTCCAAGCGCCAGCCATCCTCACCGTCCGCACGCAGGTTGAAGCAGCCGTCGATCAGGCACGGGGAATCGGGGCCGCGCAATGTCACGCAGAAGGGCGTGCGTTGGGCATTCGGACCGGCGGACAACGGGTTTTCCTTGACGCCGAAGATTTCCAGCGCCAACTCTCCGTCGGCCGCTTCCACGGTCAGTTTCTTTCCGATGCGCGCAGCAAACGGTGTGCTGGTGAATGTTGCAAGCGGGGTATCGAGCACGGTTGAATGCCAAGCAGGGGGATATCAGTCAGCATGCGCGCAACAGGGCGCGCGTGCCGGTTGTCACCTATCAGTTACGGGACGGGTAAAGCCCGTTCATGGCGATGCAGAAATTCAGGCACAGGACCGGGGGCATGGTAGGCACCTGCACGGGGACACTACCACCCACGGTTGAGCTGGGCGCGCTCTGCACCGCATTTTGCGGCGTCAATGCGGTGGCGTTGTACATGTTGACCGGCGTGGTAACAGGTGGGCGTGCTGTGCTAACCGATGCGGGGGCACCAAGCGTCCAGCCAGCCGCAGGAGCTTGTGTCAAGCTGCCAGACGCCGTGTTACTGGCGGCCAGGGTGTGGTTGTGTGCCGGCAGATTCGTGGCGTTCAGCGCCACAGTCGCACTTTCCACGCCAAATACCTCGCCAATGACCCGAGGGGTGAGGCCTGGGCCGTTTCCCATGCCGACAATGGCTCTGCCACGCAGGTCTGGTAGTCCGAAATTGGTCGATCCGTTCCCACCGTATTGGGTGCCAAGCAACGAGAATAACGCCGAGTATTGCTGGATCGGCAATATTGCCCCGTTACAGAGCCCCCAGCCTTGGGGGGCATAGTTGAATCCAAACGGCGAGACAAAACCCATGAATACTTCCATGCAGCGCTCCTTTTTATTGGTCAGTTAGGGGGCGACAGCCTCCAAATGAAGCTCTCACCGTCAACACGCCACGCCAATACCGCGACGGCCACGGGCATTCTAGGTAGCGGACGGTGAACCCGCTATACCATAAACAAGTGATGACCAACGAGGGGGTTGTCGCTAGTATTCGCCAGTCGATGGATAAAGAAGAGCACAAAGAAGCAAGCAAATAGAGCTTGCTCTTATGGGTTTCGTTGTTGTATTCAGTAGGCATTGCCTACGCGAGGGGAAAAATGGTGACTCATTCCACGCAAGCCTGGTCGACGATGAAGAATTACCTGTCGCTGTTATTGGCGCAAGTCTTTCTCCTCCTACTCTTTGCGTCTTCTCCCGCGCTCGCTGCATTGCCGAACGGGTTGCAGGATGTCACGCCAACGACGGTTCCTGGCTCTTTCATTTCGGGATTCACCTTAACCAAGAACACCGCGACAGCGACCATCTTCACCGATGATCCGATTGGAATCTATGCATATGACGCGGGGGCCACGGCAACGCCGGTGACCTTCACGGTAAGTGCTGATGGCACCACGGTCGGGAGCTTTGACCTGACTGGGGTTGCCATGCCCTTTTATGTTGGTTCAGGTGATACGTTGACTGTGCAGTTTACGGGTAACAAGTTGGGCGGCGGCACGGTCACAACGACTGGAACTGTTGACTCAACCAACGCTTTAACTGGCGCAAATTTTTCTACGTTCACCGGAATCACGGGCTTCAGTTTTACGATAAATGCAGTGACTTCTACCGGCGACCTGACTTGGGACAGTTTTACCGTAGCAAATGCCCAGACTCCAGTCACAACACCCGGCGCGCCGACCATCACCGGCATCACACCGGGTAACGGACAGTTGTCGGTGGCCTTTACCGCAGGATCCGCTGGTAGTTCGGCCATCACAAACTACGAATACTCGACCAATGGCGGCGGCTTGTTCACGGCAGTTTCGCCAGCAGCCACGACCAGCCCCATTGTCATCACCGGCCTGACCAACGGCACCACCTACCAGGTGCAAATCCGGGCAGTCAACGGCTCCGGCTCGGGTACCGCGACGGCTTCGAGTCCGGGCACGCCGGCGACCATACCGTCCGCACCAACCATCACTGGCATCACACCAAGTAACGGGCAGTTATCGGTAGCCTTCACCACAGGCGCAACGGGTGGTTCGGCACTCACCAACTACGAATATTCGACCAATGGCGGAGGCTTGTTCACAGCGGTCTCGCCAGCAGCCACGACCAGCCCCATCGTCATCACCGGCCTGACCAACGGCACTACCTACCAGGTGCAGATCCGCGCGGTCAACGCCATGGGCAGCGGCACCGCCACGGCTTCGACCGCGGGCACGCCGGCGACAACGCCGTCCGCGCCGACCATCACGGGCATCACACCGGGTAACACACAACTGTCAGTGGCCTTCACCGCAGGGGCAGATGGCAGTTCCGCCCTGACGAACTATGAGTTCTCGACCAATGGCGGAGGCTTGTTCACCGCAGTCTCGCCAGCAGCCACGACCAGCCCCATCGTCATCACCGGCCTGACCAACGGCACCACCTACCAGGTACAGATCCGCGCGGTCAACGCGATCGGCACGGGCTCTGCCACGGCTTCGACCCCAGGCACACCGGTTACCGTCCCAGGTGCCCCAACCATCGGCACCGCAACCGCAGGTGACACACAAGCATCGGTTACGTTCACCACCCCCGGCTCCAATGGTGGCGCCGCGATAACGACCTACACCGCAACGGCCAACCCGGGCGGCGCGACCGGCACCTGTGCCGGCCCGGCTGCCTGCACCATCACCGTGACCGGCCTGACCAATGGAACCGCCTACACCTTCACGGTGACCGCTACTAACTCCGCTGGCACAGGATCGGCTTCAGTTGCCTCCAACTCCGTCACTCCGAAGTCTGCGCAGACAATTACCTTCGCCAACCCCGGCGCGCAAAACTTTGGCACCACACCCACGCTGAGCGCAAGTTCCACGTCGGGGTTGACCGTGACCTTCAGCTCCAGCACCACTGGTGTGTGCACCATCACCAGTGGCGGCGCACTGACCTTTGTCACGGCTGGCACATGCACCATTGATGCCGATCAGGCCGGCA
>JBAQDE010000005.1:0-210155 GCA_049294595.1 Rhodoferax sp.
ATGAAAAAGGGAAGCTGGAAGCTTCCCTTTTTCTTGGAATTTGGAGCGGGAAAAGAGTCTCGAACTCTCGACCTCAACCTTGGCAAGGTTGCGCTCTACCAACTGAGCTATTCCCGCGTTTCAAGCCTCAAATTATAGCGCGGTTTTTCCTGTTTTCACATGCATGTCAAAAAAGTTTGTGAAATCCCGTCAGTGCTTTACGGAACCTTGCAAGGTCGAAGTGGGCACGCTGGCCGCAACCACTTCGGCTGCAGGTGCAGGTTCTTCCTCTGGCAACGGAACCGGCTTGGACTCCAGCGCCAGGTCGAGCACTTTGTCGATCCAGCGCACTGGAATGATCTCCAGCCCATTCTTGACGTTGGCGGGAATGTCCTGCAAATCCTTGGCATTGGCTTCGGGAATCAACACGGTCTTGATGCCGCCGCGCAGCGCCGCCAACAGCTTTTCCTTCAGGCCACCAATTTCGGTTACTTCGCCACGCAAGGTGATTTCCCCTGTCATGGCCACATCCCCCCGCACCGGAATGCCGGTCAGAGCAGATACGAAGGCGGTTGTCATGGCGGCACCGGCACTGGGGCCGTCCTTGGGCGTTGCGCCATCGGGTACGTGGATGTGGATGTCCTTCTTCTCAAAGATCTCGTCCTTGATGCCCAGGCGGCGCGCGCGACTGCGCACTACCGTACGCGCAGCTTCCACCGACTCTTTCATGACATCGCCCAGAGAACCAGTGCGCGTGATGACGCCTTTGCCGGGGGTCAGGGCCGCCTCAATGGTCAGCAGGTCGCCCCCCACTTCCGTCCATGCCAGTCCGACCACCTGGCCCACCTGGTTCTGCTGCTCGGCACGCCCATAGGTGTACTTGCGCACTCCGAGATAGTCATTCAGGTTATCTACCGTCACATTCACCTGTGCTTTAAGCTTCTTCAGCAACAGACCCTTGACGACCTTGCGGCAAATTTTGGACAGCTCGCGCTCCAGGGAGCGGACACCGGCTTCACGGGTGTAGTAACGAACAATATCGCGCACCGCATCCTCGGAAATCGACAGCTCGGTTTCCTTGACCCCGTTGTTCTTCATCTGCTTGGGCAGCAGGTAGGTGATAGCGATGTTGGTCTTTTCGTCCTCCGTGTAACCGGAGAGGCGAATCACTTCCATGCGATCCAGCAGCGCTGAAGGAATATTCATGGAATTGGACGTTGCCACGAACATCACATCGCTCAGGTCGTAGTCCACCTCGACGTAATGGTCGCCAAACTTGTGATTCTGCTCAGGGTCCAACACTTCCAACAGGGCACTGCTGGGGTCGCCACGAAAATCGGTGCCGAGTTTGTCAATCTCGTCCAGCAGAAACAAGGGGTTGCGCGTGCCCACCTTGGACAGACTCTGCAACACCTTACCGGGCATGGCGCCGATGTAGGTGCGCCGATGGCCGCGGATTTCGGCTTCATCACGCATGCCACCCAGGGCCATGCGCACGTACTTGCGTCCAGTCGCCTTGGCAATGGACTGCCCCAAGGATGTCTTACCCACGCCAGGGGGGCCAACCAGGCACAGAATAGGCGCCTTCAGCTTGTCCACCCGCTGCTGCACCGCGAGGTACTCCAGGATGCGGTCCTTGACCTTGTCCAGCCCATAGTGGTCTTCATTCAACACCGCCTCGGCATGGGTCAGGTTGTGCTTGATCTTGGTCTTGGCAGCCCAGGGCAAGCCCACCAGCACGTCGATGTAGTTGCGCACCACGGTAGCTTCTGCGGACATGGGCGACATCAGCTTGAGCTTCTTCAGCTCGCCCTCGGCCTTCTTCAAGGCCTCCTTGGGCATCTTCGCGGCCTTGATCTTCTTTTCGATCTCTTCGATGTCCGCGCCTTCTTCACCCTCGCCCAGTTCCTTCTGGATCGCCTTGACCTGCTCATTCAGGTAGAAGTCGCGCTGGTTCTTTTCCATCTGGCGTTTCACACGGCCACGGATCTTCTTGTCAACATTCAGGATGTCAACTTCGCGCTCGATCTGTTCGAACAGATTCTCCAGCCGCTCCTTGACACTGGAGAGGCTGAGCACGGCCTGCTTGCTGTCCAGCTTGAGCGGCAGATGCGCCGCAATGGTGTCGGCCAGGCGGCCGGCATCGTCAATGCTGGAAATGGAAGTCAGAATTTCTGGCGGGATCTTCTTGTTGAGTTTGACGTACTGATCGAACTGCTGCATGACCGCGCGGCGCAGTGCCTCCACTTCGCTGCCCTTGCCACGCCCCTTCTCAGGGAGCTGCACGACTACCTCGATGGGTGTCACATTGGCGGAGAAAAAGGACTCGCCTTCTTCAATCTTGTTGACCGTTGCGCGCTGGTGCCCCTCTACCAGGACCTTGACCGTGCCATCGGGCAGCTTGAGCATCTGCAAAATCGTGGAGACACAACCGACATCAAACATGTCGGACACCAGCGGATCATCCTTGGCAGCGGTCTTTTGGGCCACCAACATGATGCGGCGGTCGGACTCCATGGCAGCTTCCAGCGCCTTGATGCTCTTGGGACGTCCCACGAACAGGGGAATGACCATATGGGGAAACACGACCACATCGCGCAGGGGCAACAGTGGCAGTTCAATGGGGGTAGCAGGCAGTGGGGAATGGCCAGACATGGGGTACCTCTTAGTTACCTGTTGAATATGGACAGGGAAACCTGAATTTCAAGCGCACTGCCATTATCAAAGCAGTCCGCGTGCAAATATCCGAATGAACCCGCACAAAAACCGGCTATATCCGGAAATTGCGCGAGCCCACCTCACGCCTTCTTGGCAATCTCGCGATATACCAGCAGAGGCGGCTTGTTCTCATCAATGGTGGACTCATCCACCACGACTTTTTCGACATTGACGGCATTGGGCAATTCGTACATGGTGTCGATCAGCGATTGCTCCAGAATCGAGCGCAAACCACGCGCGCCCGTCTTGCGGGCCAAGGCTTTCTTGGCGATAGCCTTGAGCGCCGACGGACGAATCTCCAGTTCAGCGCCTTCCATGGCCAGCAGCTTGGTGTACTGCTTCACCAGCGCATTCTTGGGCTCCGTCAGAATCTGCACCAGGGCGTCTTCGGTCAGTTCTGCCAACGCCGCCACCACCGGCATGCGTCCGACCAGCTCTGGAATCAGGCCGAACTTGATCAAGTCCTCGGGTTCGACTTCCTTGAAGACATCTGTCAGACTGCGCTGCTGCTTGCTCTTGACGGTGGCACCAAAGCCCATGCCAGAGGCCTGCGTGCGGTTTTCGATGACTTTTTCCAGACCGGCAAAGGCTCCGCCGCAAATGAACAGGATATTGGTCGTATCAATCTGCACAAAGTCCTGATTGGGGTGCTTGCGCCCGCCCTGCGGGGGCACACTGGCCATGGTGCCTTCAATCAGCTTGAGCAATGCCTGCTGCACGCCTTCGCCGGACACGTCACGCGTAATGGACGGGTTGTCGGACTTGCGGGAAATCTTGTCAATCTCGTCAATGTAGACAATGCCACGCTGAGCACGCTCCACTTCGTAATTGCAGCTCTGCAGCAGTTTGAGAACAATGTTCTCCACGTCTTCACCCACGTACCCGGCTTCGGTCAGCGTGGTGGCGTCGGCCATGACAAAGGGCACATCCAGCATGCGGGCCAGCGTTTGCGCCAACAAGGTCTTGCCGGAGCCAGTGGGACCAATCAGCAAAATATTGCTCTTGGCCAGTTCCACCTCATCCTTCTTGGCCTTTTCCTTGTGCCGCAGGCGCTTGTAGTGGTTGTACACCGCGACCGCCAGCGTACGCTTGGCGGGCTCCTGGCCAATCACATAGTTGTCCAGATTGGCCTTGATTTCAGACGGGGTTGGCAGCTCGCTCTTGGCGTCCTTGCCCTCGGTGGTGGCAGGCAGCTCATCGCGGATGATTTCATTGCACAACTCGATGCACTCGTCGCACACAAACACGGACGGTCCAGCAATCAGTTTCTTGACCTCGTGCTGACTCTTGCCGCAAAAAGAGCAATACAGGGTTTTTTCGCTGGAAGAGCCTTTTTTCTCGGCCATGTGACGCTCGCCTTTTCGGTAGATGCCGAATGATACTCAAATAAAAAACGGTGTCTGCGTTGCCGCAAAACACCGCCGGTGGGACTGCGCCGGTGGCTTAGGGGCGCTTGGAAATCACTTGGTCAATCAATCCATATTCCTTGGATTCGTCAGCGGACATGTAGTAGTCACGCTCGGTATCCCGCGCAATACGCTCCAGCGGCTGACCAGTGCGTTCCGCCAGGATCTTGTTGAGCTGCTCGCGGGTCTTGAGGATTTCGCGAGCCGCGATCTCAATCTCGGTCGCCTGACCCTGGCTGCCACCCGAGGGCTGGTGGATCATGACCTTGGAATTGGGCAGGCAAAAGCGCTTGCCCTTGGCACCGGCCGACAACAGGAAGGCGCCCATGCTGGCCGCCATGCCGATGCACAGCGTCGACACATCTGGCTTGATGAAGTTCATGGTGTCAAAAATCGCCATGCCGGCGCTGACCGAACCGCCGGGTGAGTTGATGTAGAAGGAGATGTCCTTGTCCGGATTTTCACTCTCCAGGAACAGCAACTGCGCCACCACCAGGTTGGCGGTCTGGTCGTTGACCGGGCCCACCAGGAAAATCACACGCTCCTTGAGCAGACGCGAATAGATGTCGTAGGAACGCTCGCCCCTGCCCGACTGCTCAATCACCATGGGAACCATGCCCAGACCCTGCGGCTCCATGCCGCTGGCCATTCCGTACTTCACATTCATAGCGTCTCCAAAGAACTGTGTTGACTGTACCGAAAAAAACCGACCCTGAATGCAAATGGGGCTTGTCGGCAGGACTGCAAGCCCTGCGCAAGCCCCATAAACCAGAAATCCGTTCGCTGTTTCAGCGAACCGAACCTCAGTTTTGACCCATCAACTCGTCAAAGGAAATGGTCTTCTCGGTGACCTTGGCCTTGGACAGCACAAAATCGGTCACATTGTTTTCCATCACGATGGCTTCCACTTCGGCCATGCGGCGGTTGTCGCCGTAGTACCAGCGAACCACGTCAGCAGGCTTCTCGTAGCTGGCGGCCAGCTCGTCAACGTGGGCCTTGATCTGCTCGGGCTTGGCTTGCAGGTTGTTGGCACGCACCAATTCGGACACCACCAGACCCAGACGCACACGGCGCTCAGCCTGGGGACGGAAGATATCGTCGGGGATCGGCGCCTTGTCAGCGTCCTTGATGCCACGCTGCTTCAGGTCGGCGCGGGCACCTTCCACCATGCGGTCCAGTTCGGCCTGGACGCTGGATTTTGGCAAATCCAGTTCGGCCTGCGCCAACAGGGCGTCCATTGCGACCTGCTTGTTGCGGGCCAGCAGACGGTACTTGACTTCACGATCCAGATTCTTGCGGATATCGCTGCGCAGACCTTCAACGGTCGCGTCAGCAATGCCCAGGGACTTGGCCAGGGCCGCATCCACTTCAGGCAGATTGGCAGCTTCCACCTTCTTCAGGGTCACCATGAAGTCAGCGGTCTTGCCAGCTACATCCTGGCCATGGTAGTCAGCGGGGAATGCCAACTGGAAGGTCTTGCTTTCGCCGAGCTTCATGCCGCGCACGGCTTCTTCGAATTCCTTCAGCATCTGGCCATCGCCCACGATGAACTGGAAATCATCGGCCTTGCCACCGGCGAAGGGTTCGCCATCAATCTTGCCTTCGAAATCCACGGAAACGCGGTCGGTGTCCTGCACGCCAGCGTCCTTGGGGCGCAGGGCGAAGGTGCGGCGTTGTTTGCGCAGAATGTCAACGGTCTTGTCGATCGCGGCGTCGGTCACTTCCGCGTTCACTTTTTCCACTGTCGCATTGGACAGATCGGCAATCTTGACCTCGGGGTACACCTCGAACACGGCATCAAAAGCCATCTGGCCTTCGGGAGAGGTCTCGCTCTCGGTGATGCGGGGCTGGCCGGCCACGCGCAGGTCGGCTTCATTGGCAGCCGAGGCAAAGGCCTGACCAACCTTGTCGTTCATCACCTCATAGTGCACCGAGTAGCCATAGCGCTGGGCCACCACGTTCATGGGCACTTTCCCGGGACGAAAACCGTCCATCTTGACGGTGCGGGCCAACTTGCGCAAACGGGAATCCACTTCAGTCTGGATTGCGCCGACTGGCAGGGTCAGGGTAATCTTTCGCTCCAGCTTTTCCAGAGTTTCAACAGTAACGGCCATGATCAGTCTCCTAAACTAAATGGTTGGGGCAGAGCGCGTCGCTGTGCGACTGCGGACTGCCCCGCAAGTAAGTGGTGCGCGGGGGGGGACTCGAACCCCCACACTGTTGCCAGCGTCAGGACCTAAACCTGGTGCGTCTACCAATTTCGCCACCCGCGCAAAAAACAAAATGGGAGGCCTGCGGTTCCCGCAGACACCGTCTGCCAGACCCGGACCACCCATTTGAAATCGGTCAACCTGCTATTTTAACCTGCTGCGAGACCCGGTTTTTGCGACCACGCCCCGAAATCCCGGTTTGGTGCTGCGGCACCGGCAGACCGGATCAGGAAAATGCGGGTGTTTCCCGCTTTACCCGGAACCAGGCTGCATACATGGCCGGCAGTGCCAGCAGTGTCAACACCGTCGCCACAATCAGGCCGCCCATGATGGAAACCGCCATCGGCCCCCAGAATACCGAGCGGGACAAGGGGATCATGGCCAGCACGGCAGCCGCAGCGGTCAGAACGATGGGGCGCAAACGCCGCACCGCCGACTCCACAATCGCATCCCAGACCGGCACACCGGCCGCGCGGTCCTGCTCGATCTGGTCGATCAGGATCACCGAGTTGCGCTGGATCATGCCCATCAGCGCGATCACGCCCAGCAAGGCTACAAAGCCAAATGGCCTTCCCGACAGCATCAACGCCCCGGCGACACCGGCAATACCCAGCGGCCCGGTCAGGAACACCAGCATGGCACGGCTGAAACTGTGCAATTGCAGCATCAACAGCGTGAAGGTGACAAACAGCATGATGGGAATGCCCGCCGCAATCGAGGCCGAGCCCTTGCTGCTCTCCTCCACCGCGCCAGCCACCTCAATGCGGTAGTCGGTCAGGCCCTTGCTCTTCCACTGCGCCTCCAGCGCACGCAATGCTGGCAACAGTTCGGCAGTCACCGTGGCGCCCTGCAAGCCCTCCACAATGTCGCCCTGTACGGTGATGGAATAGTCCCGGTTGTCACGCCACATCACGCCGGGCTCCCAGGTGAACGTGGGTTTGGCGATCTGTGTCAACGGAATGGACTTGCCACTGGCCGTCGGCAAATAGGCATTGGCCACATCGGTGATGGCATTGCGCTCGTCCATAGGCTGGCGCAACACGATGTCGATGAGTTTGTCGCCCTCGCGGTACTGGCCCACCGTGGTTCCACCGAACAGGGTCTTGGACGCCTGCGCAATCGACTGGCTGGTCACGCCCAGCGCACGCGCCTTGGTCTGATCCACTTCCAGGCGAATGGCCTTGATGGATTCATTCCAGTTGTCGTTCACGCCACGCGTGTTGCTGCTGGCACGCATGACAGCCTTGACCTCGTCGGCCCGCGCCCGCAGCACCGACGGCTCGCCGCCCACCACCCGGAACTGCACCGGATACGCCACCGGCGGGCCATTGGGCAGGATTTTGACCCGGGCCCGGATCTCGGGGAATTCCTGGGCCATCAGCGCTGGCAACTGGATGCGCAGGGGTTCGCGCATCTTCAGCTCTTTGGGAACGATGATGAACTGGGACACATTGCTCTGCGGAAAGATGTTGTCCAGCGGCAGGTAGAAACGCGGCACACCCGACCCCACCCAGGTGCTCACGGTGGCCACGCCAGCCTCCTCCATCAGGCGCTGCTCGATGCGCTTGGTGGTCAACTCATTGGCCGCAAACGAGGTACCTTCGGGGTACCAGACATCCAGCAGGATTTCCGAACGAGCCGAATCCGGGAAGAACTGCTGCTGCACCCGGCCCATGCCGACGATGCCCAGCGCAAAGGTTGCCAGCATGATGCCGATGGTGGCCCAACGGTGCTCCACACACCAGTTCACCGTGCGGCGGAAGCGGTTGTAAAACGGGGTGTTGAACAGCTCATGCGGCTCGTCGCCCACATCGTGGGGCTTGACCTTGAGCAGCACCGTGCCCAGGTAGGGAACAAAATACACCGACACCAGCCAGCTCAGCACCAGCGCCAGCACCGTCACGCCAAAGATCGCAAAGGTGTATTCGCCCGTGGATGACTTGGCAATACCGATGGGCAGAAAGCCCACCGCCGTGATCAGCGTGCCGGTCAGCATGGGCATTGCCGTGATCTCATAGGCGAAAGTCGCGGCGCGTACCTTGTCCCAGCCCTCCTCCATCTTGCGCACCATCATCTCGACGGCAATGATGGCGTCATCCACCAACAGGCCCAGCGCAATGATCAGCGAGCCCAATGAAATCTTGTGCAGGCCAATGCCCCAGTAGTTCATGCCCAGAAAGGTCACGGCCAGCACCAGCGGAATCGTGATGCCCACCACCAGACCCGGGCGCATGTCCACGTAGTAGCGGTTGTACCAGTGGGTGCTGTTGCTGCGCTTGTGCAGGCCCAGACTGATGAAGCTCACGGTCAGCACAATGGCAATGGCCTCAATCAGCACGCCCACAAATTCGTTGACCGACTTGGCCACGGCCGTCGGCTGGTCCTGCACCTGGACCAGATGCAGACCGGCTGGCAGGGTGGACTCAATTTTCTGGGTCGCCGCCTTCAGCGATTTGCCCAGGGCAATGATGTCCCCGCCCTTGGCCATGGAAACGCCCAGGGCAATCACCTGCTTGCCCTGGTGGCGCACCTTGGGTGCCGGTGGGTCAATGTAGTCGCGCTTGATCTCGGCAATGTCACCCAGGCGCAACTGGTTGCCGGTGCTGCCGCGAATGGGCATGGCCTTCAACTGCTCCACGGCCTGGAACTGGCCGCCCACACGGACCTGCACCACATCCAGCGGCGTCTGGATGGCACCCGCCCCCTCCACAGCGTTCTGCTGGGCCAGCTGCGCCAGCACCTGGTTCATGTCCAAACCCAGCTGGGCAAGGCGCTTCTGCGAGATCTCGACGTACAGCTTCTCGTCCTGCACCCCCATCAGCTCGACCTTGTTCACGTCGGCCACCTTGAGCAGCTTCTGGCGTATATCGTCGGCAAAGGTCTTGACCTCGGCGTCGGTGAACCCATCGGCTTCGAGCGCGTAGATGACGCCAAACACGTCGCCAAACTCGTCATTGAAGAATGGCCCCTGTACGCCTGCGGGAAGGGTGGCGCGGATATCGCCCACCTTCTTGCGCACCGTGTACCAGGTGTTGGCCACATCGGAGCCCCGCGTGGAGTCCTTCACCTGGAACAGGATGGTGGTTTCACCCGGCTTGGAGTAGCTGCGGATCTTGTCGGCATTGGGCACCTCCTGCAGGGTGCGCTCCACCTTGTCGGCCACCTGCTCGGCCATCTGCTGGGCCGTGGCACCGGGCCAGAAGGCGCGCACCACCATCAGGCGGAAGGTGAATGGCGGGTCTTCATCCTGGCCGAGCTGGAAAAATGCGCTGGTGCCCAGCACCATCAGCACAATCATCAGGAAGCGGGTCAGTGGGGCGTGGTCCACCGCCCAGCGCGAGAGATTGAACCCTTTTTCAGGGTGCAGATGTTGTTCTTTCATGGCTGCCTCACTTTGCAGCCGACGCAGGATTTGCTACTGATTTAGAAGCATCCTGTGCAGTATTCACAAGGGCTGGAGCCTTCTTTTCCTTGTAGACGCTGACCTTCTGGCCTGGCGACAGCACATGCACACCGGCAGACACCACCTGCATGCCCGGCTGCAGGCCGGCAGCCACCACCACGTCATTGCCATCGGCCGTTGCGATCTCGATCGGCTGCAGCTTCACCGTCATGCTGGCCGTGTCCAGCACCCACACCGCAGACGACTGGCCGTCCTGGCGCAGCGCGCTGGTGGGCAGCTTGATGACCGGTGTACCGCTGCGGTCCAGCGCATGCGGCAGCACCGCCACGGTGGCACCCAGCGCGAGGGTATCCTGAGTGGGCAAAGAAACCTTTACCGCAAAGGTCCGGGTCACCGGGTCGGCACTGGCGGCCACCTCACGCACGGCCCCCTTCAGCGCGGTTGTGGCGCCCCAGGGGCGCACATCCACCGCCGTGCCCAGCTTGATTTGCGACACCTTGTCTTCCGGCACGGCAAACACCACATCGCGTGGCCCGTCCTGGGCAATGCGCACCACCGGCGTGCCGGCCGCAACCACCTGGCCCGGCTCGGCCTCCACCGCCGTCACCACGCCCGACACATCCGCCACCAAGGTGGTGTAGGCGGCCTGGTTGCCCTGGGCCGTCCCCTGCGCCAGCGCCTGGTCCAACTGAGCCTGCGCCGCCTTCAGGGCCGCATCACGGCGCTCCAGTTCGGCGCCGCTGATGAAGTTCTTCTCCCGCAGGTCCTTGTAGCGCTTGAAATCAGCCGCCGCCAGATCCCGGTTGGTCTGGGCCGCATTCACCTGGGCCTTGGCAGCCTGGGCCGCCAGTTGGTAATCCTGGGGGTCCAGCTGGGCCAGCACCTCGCCCGCGCGGACCCGCTGCCCCAGTTCGGCCTGGCGCCGCACGATCTTGCCACCCACCCGAAAGCCCAGGCGGGATTCGACGCGGGCCCGCACCTCGCCAGCGAATTCGCCGCCAGAGCGCATGCCTTCCACGCCAACGGTCACCACCTTGACGGCACGGATGGGTTCTTCGGAAGGGGCTGGCCGGGAGCATGCGCTCAGGGCAATGGCTGCGGTGACCAGGGTCAGCGCGAGGGTAGGACGTGTGAATGGCATGGCAGGACGGCTAAAGAGGGCTGAATGGATGGGGAACTCGTTTAATGACCAATTGGTTAGTAATTTATTCTAAACGAGAATACCTGTCAACCGGGGTGCCTTCCCGACCGGAAATCACGCGCAGAGAAACGCCGCCCCGGCGCCGGCCCCGGGGCGTCATCCACACGGGTGCGCGCCTTCAGTCGTAAGCGATCACGGCCTTGCCCTGGGCGGCCTGGGCCCGCCAGCCCGCCAGGGCGGCATCACTGGGGTAGAAGCGTGCGTTCTCCCCCAACTGCAAATCGGCGGTCGCCCCGACACAGGGCGCCATGGGGTCGCTGGTGGAGGCAACACCTGCCTCATCCAGCACCCGCCGCACGGCCAGGCGCACGGCCAGGCCGCGCACCAGTTCGCCATGCTCGGTGACCTCCTTCTGCGCCGGAAACTCGCGCACCAGGCGCGCCACGTCCGGCCCCTTGCCATCCCCACTGGCTTCCACCGCCACGCGCAGGTATTTGCCGAAACGGCAACGCGCCTGCTCCAGGTCCCAGATCTGCGTGACGGTGAGCTGCTTGCCGCCAGAGAAGCGATCATTCTGCACCTTGCCCATGACGATGATCAGTTCGTCGTCCTTGAGCTGGTTCTTGTGCGCAATCAGCAGTGACTCCTCGGCGCGCGCCTCGATCGCCGCAGACTTGTCGTCCAGCTTGAACAGCCCCAGCTTGCCACGCTGACCGTTGATGACACGCAGATCGGTCACGATGCCGGCCAGCAGCTGCGGCTCGCGCGTGTCCAGCAACTCGTCCAGCTGGCGCTTGGCAAACCGGCGCACCTCCAGCGTGACTTCGTCAAACAGGTGGCCCGACAGGTAGAACCCAACCGCCGTCTTCTCGTAGGTCAGTCGCTCCTTGATGCCCCAGGGCATGGCGTCCACCAGATCGGGTTCCTGTGTGCTGGAGCCATGGTCGTCATCGCCGCCCATGTCGAACAGGCCGTGCTGGTTGGCATTCGCCGCAGACGCCGCCGCAAAGTCAAAGGCCCTATCGATCGACGCCACCAGCGACGCACGGTTGAGCTGCAACGTGTCAAAGGCGCCGGCCTTGATCAGTGCCTCCACGCAGCGCTTGTTCAGGCGGCTGCGGTCCACCCGGCGGGCAAAGTCAAACAGGCTGGTGAACGGCCCCTCTTCACTGGTCGGCCCCTTGCCTTCGCGCGCCGCGACGATGGCGTCAATCGCCTGCTGGCCCGTGCCCTTGATGGCGCCCAGGCCGTAGCGGATTTCCTTGTTGGAGATGGGCTCGAAGCGGTAACGGCCGCGGTTGATATTCGGCGGCTCAAAGCTCAGGCCCATCTTCTCGGCGTCTTCAAACAGCACCTTCAGCTTGTCGGTGTCGTCCATTTCCACCGTCATGTTGGCGCAGAAGAACTCTGCCGTGTAGTGGACCTTGATCCAGGCCGTGTGGTAGGCCAGCAGTGAGTAGGCAGCGGCGTGCGACTTGTTGAAGCCGTAGCCCGCGAATTTCTCCATCAGGTCGAAGATTTCGTCGGCCTTGGCCTCGTCGATGTCGTTCTTGGCGGCACCGGCGCGGAAGATGGCACGGTGCTCGGCCATCTCCTCGGCCTTCTTCTTGCCCATGGCGCGGCGCAGCATGTCGGCGCCGCCGAGTGAGTAGCCGCCCAGGATCTGCGCGGTCTGCATCACCTGCTCCTGGTAGACCATGATGCCGTAGGTCTCGGACAGCATCTCGGCCACCAGCGGGTGCGGGTATTCGGTGACCTCGCGCCCATGCTTGCGCGCCACGAAGCTGGGGATCAGGTCCATGGGGCCGGGCCGGTACAGCGCGTTCAACGCAATCAGGTCTTCCAGGCGGGACGGCTTGGCGTCCTTGAGCATGCGCTGCATGCCCGAGCTTTCAAACTGGAACACAGCCTCGGTCTTGCCGTCCGAAAACAGCTTGTAGACCCGGGCATCGTCCAGCGGCAGGTTCTCATAGGCAAAGTTCTCCTGCCCCGGATGGCGCCTGATGATGAACTCGCGCGCAATTTCCAGAATCGTCAGCGTGGCCAGACCCAAGAAGTCGAACTTCACCAGGCCAATCGCCTCCACGTCGTCCTTGTCATACTGACTCACCGCCGATTCGCTGCCAGGCTGCTGGTACAGCGGACAGAAGTCGGTCAGCTTGCCCGGCGCAATCAGCACACCACCGGCATGCATGCCGATGTTGCGGGTCATGCCTTCGAGCTTGCGTGCCAGTTCCAGCAAGGTCTTGACGTCTTCTTCCTTGGCCTCGCGCTCGGCCAGGATGGGTTCGGCCTCGCTGGCGTAGACGTACTTGTCGCTCTTCTTGCCGTCGGTGGGCGGCAGCTGCAGCGTGACATTGGTGCCCGGCTTGTTGGGGATGAGCTTGGAAATGCCATCGCAAAACGTGTAGCTCATGTCCAGCACGCGGCCCACGTCGCGCACCACGCCGCGCGCGGCCATGGTGCCGAAGGTGGCAATCTGGCTCACCGCGTCCTTGCCATATTTTTCCTTCACATAGTCGATCACCAGATTGCGGTTGGTCTGGCAGAAGTCGATGTCGAAGTCGGGCATGGACACCCGTTCAGGGTTCAAGAAGCGCTCGAACAGCAGTTTGTAGCGGATCGGGTCCAGGTCGGTAATCTTCAGTGCATAGGCCACCAGTGAGCCGGCACCGGAACCCCGCCCCGGCCCTACCGGACAGCCATTGTTCTTGGCCCAGTTGATGAAGTCGCCCACGATCAAGAAGTAGCCAGGGAAGCCCATCTTCAGGATGGTGGCCAGCTCAAATTCCAGCCGCTCCAGGTACTGAGGCATCTGTTTCTCGCGCTCCACCGGATCGGGGTACAGGTGCGCCATGCGCTCCTTGAGACCCTCGTGCGAGGCGTAGCGGAAATACTCTTCTGGCGTCATGCGTTGGCCATTGACCAGCGGCGTCGGGAAGTCCGGCAACTGCGGCTTGCCCAGCACCAGCGTCAGGCTGCAGCGCTTGGCAATTTCCAGCGTATTGGCCAGCGCCGACGGAATGTCGGCAAACAGCGCCTGCATCTCGGCGCTGGACTTGAAATACTGCTCGCGCGTGAACTTGCGCACACGCTTGGCATTCCCCAGGATTTCGCCATCGGCAATGCAGACACGTGCCTCATGCGCCTCAAAGTCGTCGGGCGTGGTGAACTGCACCGGATGGGTGGCCACCACCGGCAACCGGATGCGCGCAGCCATTTGCACCGCGGCAATCACATGGGCCTCGTCGTCCGTGCGGCCGGCACGTTGCAGCTCCAGGTAGAAGCGGTGCGGAAACACACCGGCCAGCTGCAGTGCCACTTCGCGGGCGCGTTCGGCATCGCCCTGCACCAGGGCCTGGCCCACGGGGCCGGCCTGTGCACCGGACAGGCAGATCAGACCTTCATTGAGCTCCTGCAACCACGCCAGCTTGATGACGGCCTGGTTCTTGACCACGTTCTGGGTGAAGCCGCGGGCCAGCAACTCCGAGATGTTCAGATAACCCTGCTTGTTCTGCACCAGCAGCACCATGCGGGTCAGCGCCGTGGGATCGGTGCCCAGGCCCTCCAGAAAGATCTCGGCGCCCAGCACCGGCTTGGTGCCCTTGGCACGGGCCTGCTTGTAAAACTTGATGGCCCCGAACAGGTTGCTCAGGTCAGTGATGGCGATGGCGGGCTGGTTATCGGCAACCGCCGCCGCGATGACATCATCGATGCGGTTGGTCCCATCGACAACGGAAAATTCGGTGTGCAGGCGCAGGTGTACAAACATCCTGGCATTGTAGGTTTCCACCGATTCTTCACCTCCCCCCTCACACCCCCCGCCCTCTCTCGCCCCCGCCGGGGCGAAAGAGGGAGCCAAACAGCCCTATTTGGCCGCGTTTTCAAACAAGGAGAAGTGCACAGGACCAGCCCCGCTGGGGCAGGTGGTTAGTAGTGATTTTTGGCATCAGCCCTCGTGAAATATGGGCTTGAAGCTATCAAAAGCAGAGCGACTTATGTCTCAACGACACTAAGTCCGTGTACGTCCCACCTTAAAAAACAAGGCCAAATGTGGCTGTCAGGCTCCCCTTTCCACCCTGGCGAGGGTGGAAAGGGGCGGGGGGGATAGGGGGTGTGTTTAACCCGCTGCCTTCGCCGCCAATGCCGAAATGCGTGCACCAAACAGCCGTCCGGTTTCCAGGTCACCGGGGTTCATCTCCTCGCCACTCGCATCCCCCGGCGTCTGGGCCATGGGCCCGGCGCTGGAGGCCAGGTAGTTCACATCGCTGCGTTGCGAGGCCTTGGTGTTGTTGTAGTTATGGCCGGTGCCGGCCCAGATGCCACCATGCTGCATGGCCAGCGTCATGAAGTAGTGCAGTGTGGAGTGCTTGTCGCCATTGACGTTGGCGCTGGCGGTGAACCCACCAAATATCTTGTCCTTCCACTCCTGGGTGTACCAGGGCTTGCTGGAGGCATCGGCAAACTTCTTGAACTGCCAGCTCACGCTGCCCATGTAGGTGGGCGAGCCAAAGATGATGGCGTCGGCCGCTGCCAGCGTCTCCCAGCCACCGGCGGGCAGGTTGCCATCGGCATCAATGGCCAGCAACTCGGCACCCGCGCCCTGGGCCACGGACTGCGCCAGGCGCAAGGTATGACCATATCCCGAATGAAAAACGACTACGACTTTTGCCATCTCGATACTCCTAAAAAAGATTGACACAAACAAATAAAAAATCAGGCGCTCAAATCAAAAACCAGCACTTCCGCATCACGGGCCTGGTCCAGCCGCAAAATGTCTTCCTGCGCCAGCAGGGCTGCATCACCGGCGGCCAGTGCCACGCCGTTGACCACAATCGCGCCACGCACCAGGTGCACATAGGCCTTGCGTGCGGGGTCCAGCGCCAGGCTGGCGGTCTGCGTGCCATCCAACAGACCGCTGTACATGCGGGCATCGGCATGGATCAGCACCGAATCATTCGCACCGTCGGGTGAAGCGACCAGGCGCAGCATGCCCTGCTTCTGCGCAGCGGGCACTGTCTTTTGCTCATAACTTGGGGCAATGCCCTTTGCATTGGGCTCGATCCAGATCTGGAAGAAATGCGTGGTCTGGTCCGGCGCGTGGTTGAACTCGCTGTGCTGCACGCCGCGCCCGGCGCTCATGCGCTGCACATCGCCCGGCGGAATGCCCTTGACGTTGCCCATGCTGTCCTTGTGTGCCAGCTCGCCGGAAATCACATAGCTGATGATTTCCATGTCGCGGTGGCCATGCGTGCCAAAGCCGGCGCCGGGTGCAATGCGGTCTTCGTTGATGACCCGCAGGTTGCCCCAGCCCATGTGCGCAGGATCAAAGTAACCGGCAAACGAGAAACTGTGGAACGACTGGAGCCAGCCGTGGTCGGCATAGCCCCGGTCAGCGGATTTGCGCAGTGTCAACATGGGGAAATCTCCTCGGTGAGCCCTTTGCGGGCAAGGGGCCTGCACCGCAGACCGTCAGGGTGTAACTTTAGGGTGCGACCGGTCGGTTTCCGTCCATCGGGTTTGATGGCATCATTCAAATCATTTCAATTTAAAGCCATACACCATGCAAAATGCGCGCGATGTTCTAACCCCTGAAGCGCTGTCCATGCTGCAGTCCATTGCTGCCGCCGGCAGCTTTGCCGCCGCCGCCCGGGCCATGGGGATGGTGCCCAGCGCACTGACCTACCGTGTGCGTCAGATCGAGGATGCGCTGGACGTGCTGCTGTATGACCGCAGTTCGCGCCAGGCCGTGTTGACCGAGGCCGGTGCCGAGTTGCTGCGCGAAGGTGCACGCCTGCTGCACGACGTGGAGGCCGTGGCCAACCGGGTCAAGCGCGTGGCCACCGGTTGGGAGCCCCAGTTCACCATCGCGGTCGATACCGTGGTCTCCAAGTCCACGGTCATGGAGCTGTGCGACGCCTTCTTCGCCCAGTCGCCCCCCACACGCATCCGCCTGCGCGACGAGACACTGGCCGGCACGCTGGAGGCCCTGACCTCCGGCCTGGCCGATCTGGCCATTGGCGTCAAGCCCGATGCCAACAACCCCGCCGACGTGCACAGTAAACCGCTGGGTGACACCACCTTCGTCTATGCCGTGGCACCCCACCACCCGCTGGCCAACGCGCCCGAACCCTTGAGCGACGCCCTGATCCAGCAGCACCGCGCCGTGGCCGTGGCCGACTCGGTGCAGCGCGGCCCTGGCCTGACCTTTGGCCTGCTCAGCGGCCAGGACGTGTTCACGGTGGGCAGCATGCTGGCGAAGCTCGACGCCCAGTTGCGCGGTCTGGGTGGCGGCAACCTGCCGCGCTGCATGGCCGACCCTTACATCGAGACTGGTCGCCTGGTGGTGAAGAAGACCGAACGCGGCCAACGCCTGGTGAGCCTGCACTACGCCTGGCGCGGCGGCAAGGCGGCCAACCATGGCCGGGCCCTGCAATGGTGGCTGCAGCAACTGGAAAGCCCGACCACGCGCGCCGCCCTGCTGGAGAAACACCGGGGAAATTTCTATTAGCCAGCCCGGGCCGCGTTTAAACTGGCAGCCAACCCTCAACTCCTGGAGACCACACCCATGACCGCGTCCAAACACATTGCCATCGTTGGCGCGGGAATCGCCGCCATCACCTGCGCACGCACGCTGGCGCAGGCGGGGCACCGGGTCATGGTGTTTGAGAAGAGCCATACCGTCGGTGGTCGCATGGCCACCCGCAACAGCGCCTTTGGCACCTTTGACCACGGCGCGCAGTATTTCACCGTGCGCGACCCGCGTTTTGTGCAGGCCCTGCAAACCACGCCCAACGTCTGCAAGGCATGGAGCGCCAACACCGTCCAGGTGCTCGACGAGCACGGCCGCGTGGCCGCCGTGGGCCTGCCTGCGCGCGAGCCGCACTGGGTGGCCATTCCCGGCATGAGCACGCTGGTGCGCCGCTGGGCGCAGCCCCTGGTGGACGCCCATTGCCTGGAACTCAACACCCGGGTCACCCGCATCGAACGCGATGCCCTGAACAAGGCGCAGTGGCAGTTGCGCACCGAAGGCGTTGCCGACAGCACCCACGTCTACAGCGGCTTTGACGCCGTGGTGCTGGCCGTGCCCAGCCCGCAGGCGCAGCAGCTGTTGCAGGACACACCCAAGACCGGCGCCCTGCTGAAGAAAATCAGCGCCGTCACCGTGGCGCCCTGCTGGACACTGATGCTGGCCTACCCGCAGGCCATGCAACCCGGCTTCATGACCCTGGGCCCACAGTGGAACGCCGCACGCAGCACCCACCACCGCATTGCCTGGCTCACCCGCGAATCCAGCAAGCCCAGCCGGGGCGCCGTGGAACGCTGGACCGTGCAGGCCAGCGCCGCCTGGTCGCAGGAACACCTGAACGACAGCCCCCAGCGCGTGCAGGCCAAGCTGATCAAGGCCTTTGCCGAGGTCACCGGCATCCGCGCCGAGCCCGCCCACGTGGACACCAAGCGCTGGCTCTATGCCAAGACCGACAAACCCCTGGGCCAATCCCACCTGTGGGATGCCAGCGCCGGCCTGGGCCTGTGCGGCGACTGGTGCCTGGGCCACCGCGTGGAGAACGCCTTTGTGTCGGGCCTGGAACTCGCCCTGGCGATTGCCTGAGGACTGAAATATTTTGGGGGCGACAGCGTACAGAGGCCGGTTCGCGCCCTCCCCCACCGGTCCGCTGCACGCCGGCTCATTGGTGGCCGCACTGGCCAGTTGGCTCGACGCCCGCGCCCATGGCGGTCAATGGCTGGTGCGCATTGAGGACGTGGACACCCCGCGCACGGTAGCCGGCGCCACCGAACGCATCCTGCAACAGCTGGACGCCTGCGGCCTGGTTTCGGACGGGGCCGTGGTGCGGCAGTCCACGCGCTCGGCGCTGTACCAGAGCGCACTGGACCGTCTGATTGCCAACCACAGTGCCTACCCCTGTTGCTGCTCACGCAAGGACATTGCCAGCGCACTGGAACACCAGGGTCGGCCACGCCACCGCCATGGTGAACTGGTCTACCCCGGCACCTGTCGCCAGGGGCTGCCACCGGGTTGCACGCCCGCCACCACCCCCTGTGCCTGGCGGTTGCGCACGAGTGACTTGGAGTCAAATCAGCATCCAGCCCTCGTGGAAATTGATCATACAGCTACCAAAACAATAGCACACTCCTCCATCCACTGGAACGACCGCCGACTGGGCGCCCAGCAACAGGATGTGCAAGCCGAGGTTGGCGACTTCGTACTCAAGCGCGCCGACGGCTGCTTCACCTACCAGCTGGCCGTGGTGGTGGATGACGCAGCGCAGGACATCACCCATGTGGTGCGCGGCGTCGATCTGGCCGACAACACAGCGCGCCAGATCCTCCTGCAGCGCGCGCTGGGCCTGCCCACGCCACAGTACCTGCACACGCCACTGGTGCTGGGCGCCAATGGTGAAAAACTCTCCAAACAGAATGGCGCGCAAGCCGTGGACACCAGCAGCCCGCAGGCGGCCCTGGCGGCGTTGATCGAGGCCGCGCGACGGCTGGACCTGCCCTCAGACATTGCGACCGACAACGTGGCCGAGGCGCTGAGCACCTGGGTGCCGGCCTGGCAAGCGCGCTGCCAGCAATGGGCAAGCCGCCTGTCAGCCCCCTGATTTGGGCCGGGCCGCCACGGCCACAAAGTCGCTCTTCAGGCTGCCAGTGGCAATCAGCGCATCCTCCACGGCAAACAGCATCTCCAGGATCTGCATGGAGTCGGGATCGTCCTCGCGGAAATTGCCGGCAATGCCGTGCAACACAAACTGCAGCAGCGAGCCGCCACAGCGGTTCTCCACCACCACGTCGAAATGCTGGCGAACCACGTTCAGGATATCGGCCGAGCGCACCGCTTCCGACGGGTCAACCCGGGCCACTTCGAGCGGGTCGGGCAGTGGCACGGCATGCTGCACCTGCCCCCGGTTGCCCGGCGAGAAGGCGCGGCGAAAACGTGGCGGAATGAGTCCGAACGCGTGCTCGATGGCCGCGCGCTGGGTGGCATCAAAGCCGAAGTGGTTGGCCCCCACATACTCGTTGAAGAACAGCCAGCCATCGGGCTTGAGCGTGTGGCGAACCTGCTCGCAAACCGCCTCCAGCGCGCCGATGTGGTGCAGCGAGCCGTTGAACCAGACAGCATCGTAGTGGCCGCGCGGCAGCACACTGTGCTCCACGTCCTGCACCCGGAAATGGATGTTGCCGATCCCGGTGGCGCGTGCATCGCGCACCGCGAGGTCGATGGCCCCGGGAGCGATGTCCAGCGCATCGCACTGCTGAAAGGCCTGCAGCCGGTGCAGCTCGCGCTCAAAGACCCCGCTGCCGCAACCAATGCTGAGCGCACGGGCCACCGGAGCGCGGGCCCCGAGGAGCTCCCCCACGCAGTAGTGCGCCCAGCTCTCATAGTTCAACCCGGCCACCGCCTGGCGCTGGAAGCGGCTTTGCACGCGCGGAATCGCCAGCCAATACACCTCCGGTGAAAAAGGGTTGGAGCCCGCAGTGTTCTCCGACCAGTAGTCTGCGGTGGTTTGCTTCTCAAATGCGTCCGCCATCAGCGTCCCGCCCAAGCGGCCCAAGTGGATAGAAATGGCAGTGTATTCAAGTCCGATAATCGCCTGTCGTATGCCATCAACCGCACAGCCCTTCAAAACGATTGCCGTCAACAGCGGATGCCAGAGCTTTGGCATTGCCGCCGCCCTGGGCGCCCTCTTTCCGGCTGCGGTGGTCACGCCGCAGCCCCTGTCGGCCCAATGGGACGACGCAGACCAGGAGCGCACCTGCGCACTGCATCTGGCCGATCAGGATGTCTGGGTCAGCTCCAGCCACACCGGTCTGCTGGAAAAGCACCTGGGCAGCAGCCAGCGCCGCCCCAGGCTCATCACGGTTCCGGTCATCGGTTTTTCGGCGTTTCACCCCGATATCTGCTACGCCGCCAAGCAGAGCACCGGCGAGCTGACCGTGCACCACTACAACTCGGCCATTGCCGTGTGGGCCTACCGCCATCGCGTCCTGCCCGAAGACGCGCAGCGCCTGTTCAACGCCCGTGTGTTCCGTGAGCTGGGCTACTTCAACGAATGGAATGCCAACGTGCGCGCACTGCGCCAGGCATTTTCCGACTCCGCATTGAAGGCGCACTTTGACACCTTCTTCCTGCACATCCAGCGCACCGGCAACTTCATGCATTCGGGCAACCACCCCAAGATCCATGTGCTGGTGCGCCTTGCCCAGACCATTGCGCTGGAACTGGGCAGTCCACCCGACATACTGAGCCAACACATCGAACCCGATGATTTCCTGTCCCAGGCCAGCTGGCCCGTGTACCCCGAGGTGGCACGCAGCCTGTCCATCCCCGGTGGCAGCTACCGCTGGAAAATCAACGCCCACACCCGGCTGGACAGTGTGCAGGCCTACATCGACTTTGCCTACCACGCCTACCAGCAGCAGGGCATCGCACCCGAGGACATCGGCATGTACAACCGGGACGAGGCCTTGTTTGACCGGGTCCTGGGCACCGCGCTGGGCCACACCCCATGAAACAACACCCCTATGTGGGCCTGCCCGCCCACTGCTACTGGAACCCGGCCATGACAGCGCCCGCGCCCGGCCACATCAACCCGGTGGTCAACGCCCCGCTGATTCGCCGCGACCAGACCATCGTGTCCCTGGGCAGCTGCTTTGCACAGCGGCTGGCGCGGCGCATCCAGGCAGAAGGCATGCCCTATCTCGTCACCGAGCCGGCGCCGGCCGAGCTGGATGCCGAGCAAGCCCGGCGCAAGGGCTATGGCGTGTACTCCGCGCGCTACGGCAATGTCTACACCGCGCGCCAGGCACTGCAATTGTTTGAGCGGGCCTTCGGCCACTTCCAGCCCCAGGAAACGGTGTGGGAACGCGGCGACCGCTTTGTCGATCCCTACCGCGCTGCCGTGGACCCGGACGGCTTTGCCTCGGTCGAGGCGCTGTACCTGGACCGCGAACACCATCTGGCCTGTGTGCGGGAGGTTTTTTTGCAGGCCGACTGGATCATCCTCACGCTGGGCCTGACCGAGGCGTGGCACGCGCACAGCGACGGGGCCGTGTTCCCGCTGGCACCGGGCGTGGCCGGCGGCCGGTACGACCCCGCGCAGCATGGCTTTGTGAACTTTTCAGCCCGGGAAACCGCCGACGACCTGGCAGCCCTGGTGCGCCGCATCGCGGTGGTCAACCCTGGCGCGCGCATGCTGTTGACGGTGTCACCGGTTCCGATTGCCGCCACCTTCGAGAACCGGCATGTGCTCGTATCGTCCACCTTGACCAAGGCGGCCCTGCGCGTGGCGGCGGACGAGGTCGAGCGGCAGTTTGACAACGTGGTGTATTTCCCCGCTTTTGAAATCGCCACCTCGCCGGCAGCAGGCGGCCACTATTTTGAAGACGACCTGCGCCACCTGAGCGAGCTGGGCGTGGAGCATGTCATGCGCGCCTTCCAGAGCTGTTTTGAGGCGCCCCCCGGATCGCAGGACAGCGACGCCGACTTCCAGCGCCACGCCGAACGCCTGAAACAGGACCTGGATGTGGCCTGCGATGAAGACCTGATGTTGGAAAGCCTGCAGGCCTTCAACAACCGCTGGGCTACCATGAACAGGACCTCCATCAACGCCCCGTTCGACGAAGCCCGCTACCTGCAGTTGAACCCGGATGTGGTGGCCGCCATTGAACAGGGCATCTTCAAGACCGGCGCCGAGCACTACGAACTGCACGGGCGCCGCGAAGGCCGGCAGTTCTGAATCGCTTCGCGCGTTAGACGACCCTGGCGGCAGGGCGATCAGCCGTACGGCAGACATACTGGCCCGTAGTCCGGGTCACCTGTGCTCGCCCGGCAATGTCCAGGGAGCGCTCGTCAACCACCGTCAACTGGTTGTTGCCCTTGTCGAATCGGCCGTTGACCCAGAAGTTCTTGCTCCGGGCGCTGAAACGCAACTCCTCGGCGCTGGACGCGTCCACGCCAACCAGCGCGCTCTTCACCAGCGCACTGCCCGAGCGCAAATGGAAGTCAATGGTCAGCGGATAGTCGCGTTGGGTGGCAGAGCCCGGATCGCTGTCCATGAAGTAGGACCGTGATTGCTCCTGCCCAGCGCATGCGTACTCCTGCTCCCAACCGACTTCCGCTCCGCAGCCCACCAGTAGCGCACCTGCCAGCAAGGCAACCGCGCGCGACCCCAAAGAACTTCGATCCATATCAAGACCCCAACAGCTGGATACTCCAGAACGCCAAGAAACCACCGAACAGCACCAGTGTCGAAACCGGTTTCTCTTCCACCTCATGGGCCTCCATGAGCAGCTCTTCGGTGACCAGATACAACAGCGCGGCGGCACTGAAGGCCAGGGTTCCGCCGATCACGGCATGCGACGCGCCGGCCAGCAGCAGATTGCCCAGCAGGGCAAACACCAGCACCGTGATACCCAGAGCACCTGAAATGGCCACAATGCGCCAGCCCGCGGTCGCCTCCGAGGTCAGTGCCAGGCCCAGAAACAGCAACTCAACCGACAGGCCCAGGGCAAGGATGGTTCCGGTCTCACCACCGGCGGCAAAGCCGGCACCGATGATGAACCCGTCCGTTGCCACGTCGATGAAGGTTGCCAGCAACAAACCGGTGCTCAGGCCGCCCGAAGTGCCGGCAGCAACCGCTGCATGCTCCAGGCGCAGGGTCCACAGCTTGAGCCCGTACATGAACAGGCTGCCCAGCGCGAAAGACGCGATCAGTACCGGGCCTGGCGCATGCTCACGCCCGATCTCGGGCAGCAGCTCAACCGCTAGCGCAGCCAGCACGACGCCCGCAGCGAAGTGCTGGATCAGACTGCGCGTGGAGTGACTGGGCGTCCAGAACGCCGCCAACACGCCGCCGCCCAGAGCCACCACAGCCGGAATGGCCATGATCCAGAAGTTATGCATCGTCATCTAGTACCGCTCAATCATCATCACCCTTGCCCCGGCCACCTCTGGCGCTGCCATCGCGGTTGCGGATGTCATGCTCGTCGGCACTGCGGTGGCATTCCACGCAGTCGTTGAAATCCCGTATGCCCTCTTCCACGTGTTCGCGGCGCACATTGGCCGGTGTGTGCTCGTGGCAGCCGTAGCAGGTGTACTGCTTGTAGTCGTTGCGGACATGGCAGGTCACACAACGCGCGTTGTGGTCCCGGTCCAGCACAAAGAACTTGTCATGGTCAAAGGTGGCGGGCGTCCACTTGCTCTGCGTATGGCATTGGCCGCAGTTGCCGGAGATCTGCTGGTGCAGCGTGTCCTTGGGCGCCTTGTGGCAGGTGTCGCACTTCTCGCTGAGGCCCTTCTTGAGCAGGTCGTGGTTGAAGCGCCCCTGCACCTGGTAGCGCTTCACACCCGCATGGTCGCTGTGGCAGGCCACGCAGTCGTGGCTGGTCAGCTCCTGGTGGAAGGGCGTGGTGGCCAGTGGCTTCACAACCGGCAGGCCGGTCGTGGTGAACCGGCCGATATCGGCGGGCTTGTGGCACGCCACGCACTTCTCGGATTGCACGCCGAGCAGGGACGTGTGGCAGGCAAAGCAGTCGGTGTTGATCTTCTGGTGGCCCACAATCAGCTTGCCCGGCCCCACCATCAGGTGCGGGTAGACAAAGGTCAGCACCGTCAACACGGCGATGTTGATCGCCAGAATCCATTTCAGCGTGCGGCTCATACCCAGCCCCAGAACAGGAAGATGCTGACGATGTGCCCCAGTGCCAGCACCGCGAACACCACAAAGATGGGAATGTGCACCTTGCGCCATTGCGCCATGGCACCGATTGCCACGGCATCCCAGAACACCGCCTGCTCCACCTCGGGTTTGGACAGCCCCCGCAACTGGAAATGCTCCCGCTCACCCTGCACATGCTCACGTGCGCGGTTGAGCAGCATCTTGCCCACCATGCCGCTGATCACGTTGACTCCCATGGCCACGGTGGCCAGCCACGGCAGGATGGCATTGAAGTGGATGCCCGCATGGATCAGCACCATGAGAGAGCCCAGCCAGGCGCTGAACTCATGCAGGCTGAGCAGCGTCTTGGGGTTGCCCGAGGTCACGTATTTGCGCTTGCGCAGGGAGTAATACAACGATCCGATGATGAGCAGCGTGCCGGGAATACCCATGTAGCGACCCACCCACACCAGGTTGAAACGGTGCAGCACGAAGTCCCCCGCCAGCGTGGCGGCCGCCAGCAGGCCCAGAAGCACGGTGAAGGGCAGCACATGGCCACGCCACAAGGAATGTTTCATTCAGGCCTCCAGCGTCACGGCGGTCTTGGGTGTGGTCACACACAACAGGCAGCTACCGGGATCGGGGTCAAAGTCCGGCGACTGGCTGTAGGCCACCTCGCCGGCACGAATGCTGGTCTGGCAGCTTCCGCAGCTGCCGGCCCTGCAACCCGAGCCGACCGCAATGCCATGGGCCTCGGCAAAGTCCAGCAGATTGCCGCTGCCGGGCGTCCACGCCAGCTGCTTGGCGGCCTTGGCGAAAGTGACCATCACCGCCTCGGAGCCCGACGGGGTCGCGTCTGGCGGGCGGGCGGCATTTTTGCGGGGAATGGATGCGGGACCAAAGGCCTCGAAGTGGATGCGCGCGTCGGGCACACCCCAGTCTTCCAACGCCGGCACCAGGCTCTGCAGCATGGGCGTGGGACCACAAAGGTAATAGTGGTAGGGCTTGAGCGGCAGCAGGGTGCGCAGCAGCGCCACACTGACGCGGCTGTGGTGGCGACTGGCCGCTTCCAGCGCGGGCGCATCCAGGTCCCCCGGCTTGGGATCACTGAAGCAGATGTGCAGTTGAAAACTGGGGCGCGCGGACGCCAGCGCCTGCAGATGGCGCAGCATGACCAGCTCAGCACCATCGCGCACCCCGAAAAAGAGCCACACCTCGCGCTGCGGCTGGGCAGCGGTGCACCAGTTGAGCATGCTCATCATCGGGGTGATGCCGATACCGCCGCCAATCAGCACAATGGGCGCATCACCTGCATCCAGATAGAAATGCCCGGCCGGCGCACGCACCTGCAACAGACTGCCAACCTGGACGTGGTCGTGAAAATGGTTGGATGAACGCCCCGGTGCCAAGCCACTGCCGCTTGGCGCAGGGGCACGCTTGATGGAAACACGGTAGCTGTCGGCGCGCGGCGCGTCCGACAGCGAATAGCAGCGCACCACGGACTCTGTCCCGCCATCGGCGCACGCGATATCGAGTTTGAAGGTCAGAAACTGCCCCGGCAAAAACGCGGGCAAGGGTTGACCGTCCTGCGGCGCAAGGTAGAAGGAACAGACTTCACCCTTCGCATCCTCCACACCCCGATTGACCACCTGGAAGGTCCGAAATCCCGACCAGGCGGCAGGCAGGACTTCCTCATGGCGGGCTGGCTCGATGGAGGGCAACGGCACATCGGCTTCTACAACCGCCGTTCGCAACGCCTGGTAGCTTTGCCAGTGGCGCGCAAAGCCCAAGCCGAGGTAGATGGCGACCTGGAGCAGGATGCCCCCCGCGATCCAGAGCAGCAGCTGTAGTGAAGTCATAGTCGGCACCAGCGTACTCCTGCTGTCTTAAGGGAGACTTAGCGTCACCCCACTACAGCCCCATGCCTGCAAAGCTTCACACCCTGATGCAATAATCAATCGATGTCCTTTTCCCTCACCCACCAATGACTGGCATTGATGCGCGCACCGTATTCCTGCTGGCCGGTGTGCTGAGTGGTTTCATGGCGGTGATCCTGTATTCGCTCAAGCACAGCTACCCGCCTGCCATCCAGGGGTTGGGTGAATGGTCGGCGGCGCTGAGTCTCGTGTCAGTTGGCGGCCTGCTGGCCTTTGGCCTGGGAACCCTGCCCGACATCCTGTCCATCAACCTGCCCCGCCTGCTGCTGCCCTCGGGCCTGTTGCTGGCCTACATCGGGGCGCAGCGTTTCTTTGGTATCACGCCACGCTACAGCTGGTGGATCGTCGCCATTGCGGTGGTGGTGCTGTTGCAACTGTGGTTTACCTTCGTGCAGCCCAGCTTCAATGCGCGCCTGTTCCTGGCCACGTCCCTGGGCACCTGCATGTTCGCGGCATTTGCCAATCTGATGCGCAAACAGGGCCTGCATTCCTTTGGCCGGGCACTGACCATGCTGGTGCTCACGGCCACCGGCGCCATCACGCTGATGCGCTTGGTCACGCTGCTGATATGGCCGGGTGGCAACAACATTCTGGAAACCTCACCCCAGCACACGCTCTACGTCATCGCCTTTTCGTTTTGCATATTCCCGCTTGCGGTGGGCCTGATTCTGATGGCCACCGAGCGCCTGCACGGCGAGCTGAGCTATCTGGCCGCGCACGACTCGCTGACCGGCGCGCTGACGCGCCGGCACCTCAATGCCAGCTGCACGATGGAACTGGAGCGCAGTGCACGCCATGGCCACAGCCTGGCGTTGCTGGTCATGGACCTGGACCACTTCAAGGCCATCAACGACCGCCACGGCCACCAGCTGGGCGACCGCGTGCTGGTGGGTTTTGTGAAGAAGGTCTCCACACTGCTGCGCAAGCCCGACCAGTTGGGCCGCTTTGGCGGCGAGGAGTTTGTGGCGCTGTTGCCGGAAACCAACCTGGAAGAGGCCCTGGTGGTGGCCGAGCGCGTCCGCCAGGCCTGCGCCGCGCCCGGCCCCGAGGTGGGCTGCACCGTCAGCATTGGCGTGACCACCAACAGCGTGGCGGGCGACACGGTGGACACACTGTTTGCGCGGGCCGATGCGGCCATGTACCGCGCCAAATCACTGGGGCGCAACCGGGTGGAAACGGCCTGAGTCAGGTTTCGGGGCAATGACAGTGGCGCAAGACTCCCTGCCGCAACCCCACTCCCGCCAGCCGCCCTGGCGGCGCGGGGCACGATGGCTGCTGCCGCTGGCGGTCTGGATGGCGTTGATGGCCGCCTATGGCGAGTGGGTCTATCGACGTGCTGTGACGAACCAGGTTGCAGACATGCACCGCAACCTGGAGGTGCTGCTGCCCGCGCTGGAAAGCGCTATCACCCGTTACCAGGACTTTCCGTATGCCGTGGCGCGGGACCGCTTGGCGTGGGACTTTCTGGCCGACCCCCACAACCTGCACATGCAGGACAAGTTCGACCCTTATCTGCAGGACGTCAACCGCCGACTGGCTACCGAGCTGCTGATGCTGCTGGACGTCAGGGGCCAGGTTGTCTCGTCCAGCGACTGGCAGACCCGCAAGGCCGATGCGCCAGAGAACTATGCCGACCGCCCGGAGTTCAAGCAAGCCCGCGCCGGCAGACTGGGCCTGGACTATGCCGTGGACGAGTCCACCGGCTTGGCGGGACTGCGCATCGCCCACCCGGTGCAGAATGGCGACACCGTCATTGGTGTCATGGTGCTGACCGTGCGCCTGGACGCCGTGCAAGACGCCTGGCGCCTGCGCGGAGCACCGGTGGTTCTGACAGACAACCGGGGCATCGTGTTCCTGAGTTCGCAGCCGGACTGGCTGTACACCACCACCCGCCCCTTGAACCCGGATGCGATCCAGCAGCTTGCCGCATCCCGGCAATACGGCAAGGACCGCGCGTTTGCGCCCATACCGTGGAAGCTGTCGCGCCAGGACGGTGACGAGCACTACCAGTTGTCGGCCCGAATCGAAGGCGCACAGCGGGATTTTCTGGCACTGGACACCCACCTGGACGCATGGGACTGGACGCTGACCCAGACCTCGGATCTCGCCATCGCCCGACGCACCCGCTGGAGCGCCATCGCATTTGCCACGCTGGCCTGCGGCTTTGTGCTGTTTGGTGTGCTGTACCTGCGCCAGAGGGAAAAGCGCTTCAGCGAGTTGCGCGCAGCGCGCCAGCAGTTGGAGGAGCGGGTCCGCGAGCGCACCAAAGACCTGGAGGAAGAGGTCAGTTTTCGCAAGGCCATGGAAGACTCGTTGCTGGTGGGCGTGCGCGCCCGTGACCTGGAGGGACACGTCATTTACGTCAACCCCGCCATGTGCGAAATCACCGGCTACCGGGCTGACGAACTGTTGGGGCGCCTGCCACCCTACCCCTACTGGCACCCCGATGAAACCGAAAAAAGCTGGGCCGACAACAACGCCGCTTTGAGCGGACGCGCCATGTTGACCGGAACGGAATCCCGCTTTCGCCACCGCGATGGCCATGACGTGTTCTGCATGATCTACACCGCCCCGCTGGTGGACGCGGCCGGCACCCACAAGGGCTGGCTAAACTCCGTGGTCGACATCACTGCGCAAAAGCGCGCCGAAGAGCAGCAGCGCCTGCATGTCGAGCAAATGCAGCGCACCGGACGCCTGGCCAGCCTGGGGGAAATGGCCTCGACACTGGCTCATGAGATCAACCAGCCGCTGATGGCCATGGCCAGTTTTGCCAGCGCGGCCCGCATCTATTGCGAACAGAACAAACCCACCCTGTTGATTGAAAACCTGGAGGCCATCAAGGACCAGGCACTACGGGCGCGCGGCATCATTGACCGTATCCGCATGACCGCCAGACAACAGACACCGGGCCTGCAACCCTGCAACCTGCAGGAGGTGGTGGTCAATGTGCTGGCGCTGATGCGTTTTGACCTGCGCCAGCGAAAGGCCCGTGTGGTGACCCACTATGCTAACAACCTGCCCAGCGTGAACGCCGACCGCGTGCTGCTGGAACAGGTGGTCATGAACCTGGTGGTCAACGGCCTACAGGCCATGCAGGCGACCCCGGCGCAAAGGCGCGTGGTGGACATCCGGGTGGGATTTGACGCCACGCAGGCGTTCATCCGCGTGGCGGACAACGGCACCGGCATTGCGCCCGAGATTGCCGGCCAACTGTTTCAGGCGTTTTTCACCACCAAGCTCGATGGCCTGGGCCTGGGTCTGAAAATCTGCCGCACCATACTGGAGGGGCACGGCGGCCGCCTGGAGTTTGAGAACAGCCCCCAGGGCGGCGCCGTCTTCACGATCTTCCTACCCATCGCCATATGAACCCAGCCCACCTGAACCTGTACATCGTTGACGACGACGAAGCCGTCCGCACCGGGCTGGGCAGCCAGTTCATAGCCCGGGGCTATTCGGTGCGGGCCTTCAAGTCGGGCGAGCTGTTTCTGACGGCGGTGTCGGCCGCCTCCGAAGGGGTCGTGATTCTGGACCTGCGCATGGACCCCGGCATGGGCGGCATTGCGGTGTTCAACCTGCTGCGCTCCATGTCCTGCCCGCTTCAGGTGCTGTTTCTGTCGGGCCACGGCACCATTCCGCAGGCCGTGCAGGCCGTCAAGGACGGCGCCTTTGGCTGGCTGCCCAAACCCTGCGAGGAGAGCGAGCTGCTGGAACAAGTCCAACGCGCCATGCAGGCTGCCACGGCTGGCAGTCTGCAGCGCAGAAACCAGCGCGCCGCGTGGCGCTTGTGGAACACCCTGACACCCCGCGAGATCGACACCGCCTTGCTGGACGCTCTGGGCAAGTCCGCCAAGGAGATTGCGAAACTGCTGACCGAACGCGACCCCAACCGCCCCATCAACTACCGCACCATTGAAAACCACCGCTCCAGCGTGTACAGCAAACTCGGTGTGGAAAACAGCAACGCCTTGCAGAAATTCCTGCGCGACAACGGGCTCTCGGAGATCTGATAGTCCCGAAGGCACGTGCGCGACCCGATGCGGGCTGGCCGGGGTACTACCTGGCAGCGCCGGGGGCCTTGCTCACCCTACCAGCACCCGCATCGCGGCCTTGAGGATGGTCTGCGTATCCACCCCAAAGTAGCCCCGCAAGGCCGCCCGCGTGTCACTGCGGCCAAAGCCGTCAGTGCCCAGTGTGAGGTAGCGACGCCCCTCGGGTAAGTAGGCGCGGATGCTCTCGGGCACGGCGACCACGTAGTCGGTGGCGGCGATGATGGGGCCGCTGCTGCTTGCCAGCTGGCGTGCGTTGAACGGCATGGGCGCATCAGCATCACCTGCCAGTTGGTGACGCTGTACGCATACACGTTGAAGCCCTGCACAGCCAGCAAGTGCGTGGCCTATGCGTGGCCCCAACTCCTTGTCCTTCAACAGACTTCCCTGGGTGGCGGTTTCCCAAACTCGGCGCAAGAGTCAACGTGGAGGTTTCACGCCGCCTTGACGTTTGATGCCGAAACCAATGCGAAATATATCTGGCATATTGAGTCGCTTGTCTTCTGTTCGGTAGAGAACAGCCAACTCAATTAAGTCATCGACCAAAGCTTGTAAATCTCCTTTGCGATTGGGGTCGTTGGTATAGCGGCGTGGGGGTAGTCGTTGATTTTGAGCGGCCGCATCGAGAGACGCGCTAATACAGCTGTCCGTCCATCTCGCTGTAAGTTCATCCATCGTCAATGGAACCGTGGCACCATTCAGCGCATTCAATAATGGCCCAACCCAAGGGTAGTCTTCTTTAATCTCGTTAATTCTGATCTTGGAAGCCTCGACGACACCCTGCTGAATACCCTCGTAGTGCAAAGCGGTTGGATGGTCTGGATGCCGTTCATTGGTCCACTGCGCGGCTTTTCTGAACGCCAGAAGAATACTGCGGGGGCTGAGTCGGCCTTTGGCATCCGATAAATGTGTCGGAATCCAGGTGAAGGTGAAGCCACGCTTAGCGTTGGTACCAACCCAAGGCCCCGCCAAGGTTTCAATGATGCTGCGCAACGGCTGTTCCCGGGCTGTCAGACCGCGCGGGAGTGAATACGTACCATCGATTAGTGGAAACTCTAAATGTGTTTTATCGGAAATTTCCTGGCGAAAATTCGTGCCCACTGATTGATCATTAGCCAGATGCAGCAAGATCAGTCCGAATAAATCATTTGGCCGCCAGGTCAGTGTTTCCATGCTGTGCAGCAATTTTGAGCTGTCAGCAAACCGCCATATTTCATCGTCCTCTTCCACCATATCCGAGCGCAGAAAGAACTTGAATCGAATAGCGCGTCGAGAGCGGCATTCCAAACCGAGCTGTAGGGCAGAGGAAAGTAAGACACGAATATGCGCCCAGTCTCCTGCCAGTTTGTCCAGGGAATCAAACAGCAGCAAAAACACCTTTCCCTGCTGCACCAAATCACGATCACACACTGTCAAATGGTTATCCGCCGTGTCTCGGTTATCTTTGACCCACAGTGCTGCAGCATCTACGTCGTCGTCGAAAGACATTGGCTTTTGCAGGACTTTAAGCAAGTGTCTGAGCAAAACAGAACGCCAAATATCGTCCGCTGTGCAGCCTTGTTCCATTAGTGATGCCACCCGTTTTGGGGCCGGAAAAACATCATTGTCCAAACTCATGCCAAAACCAATTTTGACAATCAATTGATCCAGCTTCTGGATATTTGCAACGCCGGAAACGAGTTTCCGTGTGTCATCATTCAATAAAACTGCTGTCCAAAAGCTCTTCCCTGCACCGCGCATGCCTTCGACAATACTGACTTCTTGCAGCAATGCCTTGCTATGCAATGATGGGATATAAATTTCTGATCGTTGAGGCGGATTGAGATCTTCCTTGGCCGAGACCAAGGGTAAGTCGCTCAGTGCCTGACGAATGTCAACGACATTGAAGGTAAATTCCGACTTTTGCATCTTATGGCTGCCTAGTGGTTGTGTCATCTGGAAACAAGCGTGCAGTTGCTCCGTCGAAAAAATCACCGAAAGCTGCCTCTATGGCTCTCCAATCCGGACGATTCTCACTGCGAATCAAATCGAAGCTTTTAACGCTAGAGTCGAAGTGGACGAATAACGGGGCGTGAGGCGCATTGTCTTGCTCCAACTCAAAAACCACAGGCACTGGCTGACTTGATTCCTTCAGAGCTTCTTCTTCGTCATTGGTCACGCCCACATCGTATAGAGCATTGCTCCAGACACCATAACAAGTGTCCGTAAAGCGGCGTTTAGCTGACTCGGTTGGTTCCAATTGAGCTCCAATCATTTTCAACCGCCAGCGCAAGTCGGTGTCGGCCATGCCAACAGCTACGCTACGCGATTTGCTCAGATGCTCAAACAACTGCCGATAGGCCTGCCAACTCTGATAGTCATCGCGGGCAAACAAGAATACTTCGGCACCCAAGCGAGTGACCGCAGCTGAGCCGATGTCGTGCAGTCCAGCACGGCTGTCGAGCAGTACCAAATCAGGGCGATCCTGCAACGCTGACAGTTGCTGTAGTAATACCAATAAGCGATCAGCCAATCCCGAAAATTGCCCCGTCTCGCTGGCGAATGTGGGCATGTAAATGCGTCCCAGCTTATTGACGTATTCCTTGGTTTTTTTGCCAAATGCAGGCAAAACACGAATTTTTCCAGGCTCATTGCGTGCCAAATCGCAGTCGACTAGGCAATCACGCAATAACGCTTCATCCGCCTGTCCAACCAATGCTTCAACAAGCCAATCGACTAATCCGTAATCAGGTAAGCGGTCTTCATCCAGCAAAAGCCCCGCCACACCTGGTGCCTCCAAATCAAGGTCCACGAGAACTATGTTCTTCCCTGCGCGAGCGAGCGACCATGCCCACAACGCAAAAGCGGTTGTCCGCCCCACGCCGCCTTTGATGCTGAACGCCACCGCAGTAGGTAGTGGTGAATGCTCTACTAAAGGAGCACGTAGCCAATCCTGATTGGTCAACAAACGATCCACCAGCCAAGCATTGTTCGTATCAGGTATGCGAATACGGTCAGGTGAATCTATAACATCCGTTGGGTCAATCAAGTCACTCTTGCGCAACAGCACCTGGTTTTCGCCCGGGCTGTAGACTCCCAAGGCCTGATGTAGCTGTTTCGCCAAATCATTCCAGCCCACCACATCTGGGATCGCCTCATCGGACATGACAGCCGTCAACGCACCGAAGCTATCACGCACCAGAATGATTTCGCTATTCGCTGCCAATTGCTGGTCGAGAAGACCCAGCGTAGCGGAAATAACCTGATCGAATTGCATTCTTGTCATACGCGTCTTTCACCGGATAAGTTCACAGCCCCAAACAATCGACTTGCTATTTTTTTATGAGATGCCAGTGCCGCACTTGTTACTGCGCCATCCACAAAGTAGCGCTGTTTCACATCCCAGTCTGAGAAGGCGTTTGCTGCCTTAAGAATCGCAAGCAATTGAGGATAAGACTTTTGCAAGCTCTGATGCCTCACCTTATCCCACAGCAAATTGATATGTTGCTTATACGATGAGTCCAACACTCCTGATGCTGAAAAAGCGGGGAATGCTATCAATACTTTTTTGATGGCACATTCCGCTGCAAAACCATAGTGATGATCAGCGTTCTCCACGCGATTTCCACTTTCAAGTAGTTCTGCGTCTTTCCAATGTCTCACAGCGGCGTTGGAGTAATTTTCCATTTCAACCTATCGTGTTTGTTTTTAGAGTGCGGAGGTGCAGTCGTGTTGATTTTAAGTGGGTGAAGCAATGTCCATTCCCATCAATGTCGTCTGAGTCATAACCTGGTGGTCAAGCACACGCCGTGGCTAACGCCACCTTCGACCTAGCCGATACCCTGACCCCATTGCGAAGTACAGCATCGAGTGACGAGTGAACAATTTCAGGGCCAGCGGTGGGGCGGATAGAAAATCCAACGACATTTCGCCAATGCACGGGGTACGCCAGACGCAGGTTCACCCCACAGCGCGTCTGAATTGCGGGTCCGCCCTCTCACCAGTTGATGGGCTAGACGCTGTTCATGTAGAGATTGCGCGACTCCTCCGAAACGACTGCCCCAATGAGCATCAGCGCACCTGCCCCAGCGCCGCACGGACTATGCTCGCCGCATCCACCCCAAAGAAGCCGCGCAACGCCGCCCGCGTGTCGCTGCGGCCAAAGCCGTCAGTGCCCAGTGTGAGGTAGCGGCGGCCCTCGGGTACGTAGGCGCGGATGCTCTCGGGCACGGCGACTACGTAGTCGGTGGCGGCGATGATGGGGCCTTGGCTGTTCAGTAGCTGTCGCGTGATGAACGGCACGGGCACATCCGCCTCGCCGTTCAAGCGGCGCTGCTCGCAGGCGCGGCCTTCGCGGGCGAGTTCGCTCCAGCTGGTGACGCTGTACACAGTCACCTCCACGCCCTGCGCCGCCAGTTGTTCGGCCGCCCGGATGACCTCGGTCAGGATGGCGCCGGAGCCCAGCAGCGAAACGGCTCTGGGTGTTTTTGGCAGCTGGCCCTCGCCAAATGTCGCTGAATAGCTAGCAAATTTATAGCAACCCTGCACCACATCCGCCTCCACGCCGGCCGGCAGATCCGGCTGGGCATAGTTCTCGTTCATCAGCGTGACGTAGTAAAAGACATCCTTCTGATCCACCAACATCTCGCGCATGCCGGCGTCGACGATGACGGCCATCTCGCCGGCAAAGGCCGGATCAAAAGCCTTGCAGTTGGGGATGGTGGCCGCCACCAGGTGGCTGCTGCCATCCTGGTGTTGCAGGCCCTCGCCGCCCAGCGTCGTGCGCCCGGACGTGGCGCCCAGCAGGAAGCCGCGCGAGCGTTGGTCGGCGGCGGCCCAGATGGCGTCGCCCACGCGCTGGAAGCCGAACATGGAGTAATAGATGTAGAACGGCAGCATGGCCAGACCGTGCACGCTGTAGCTGGTGGCGGCGGCCGTCCAACTGGCGATGGCACCGGCCTCGCTGATGCCCTCTTCCAGGATCTGGCCGTCCAGCGCCTCGCGGTAGCTGAGCACCGAGCCTATGTCTTCGGGCTCGTAGCGCTGGCCCACGCTAGAGTAGATGCCGACCTGCTTGAACAGATTGGCCATGCCAAAAGTGCGCGCCTCGTCGGCAACGATGGGCACGATGCGCGGCCCCAGCTCCGGGTCCTTCAGCAGGTTGCCCAAGAGGCGCACAAAGGCCATGGTGGTGGACATCTCCTTGCCCGCAGCCACCGTGGCAAACGCGGCGTAGCTGGAGAGCGCGGGCACCGGCACCACTGCCGCATCGGTCTGGCGGCGCGGCAGGTAGCCGCCCAGCTTCTGGCGCTGCTGGTGCAGGTAGCGCATCTCGGCGCTGTTCTCGGCCGGTTTCACAAACTCCAGATTGGCCGCCTGCGCATCGGTCAGCGGCAGGTGGAAGCGGTTGCGGTATTCGATGAGCGCGGCATCGTCCAGTTTCTTCTGGCTGTGCGTGGTCATCTTGCCCTGGCCGGCCTGGCCCATGCCGTAGCCCTTCTTGGTGTGCGCCAGGATCACCGTGGGCTGCCCCGCATGCTGATGGGCGGCGGTGTAGGCCGCGTGGATCTTGACGATGTCGTGGCCACCGCGTTTGAGGCGGTCGATCTGCTCGTCCGTCATTCCCTGGGCCAGGCGCTGCAACTCGGGGTTCTGGCCAAAGAAGTTGTCGCGGTTGAAGCGCCCGTCTTTGGCGGCAAAGGTCTGCATCTGGCCGTCCACGGTGTTGGCAAAGGTCTGCACCAGGGCTCCTGAGAGGTCCCGCGCAAACAGGCCATCCCAGTCGCTGCCCCAGACCAGCTTGATGACGTTCCAGCCCGCGCCACGGAACAGCTTCTCCAGCTCGTCGATGATGCGTCCGTTGCCACGCACCGGGCCGTCCAGGCGCTGCAGGTTGCAGTTGACGACCCAGACCAGGTTGTCCAGCTTCTCGCGGCTGGCCAGTGTCAGCGCGCTCATGCTCTCGGGCTCGTCCATCTCGCCATCGCCAAACACGCCCCAGACCTTGCGGCCCGAGCAATCGAGCAGGTTGCGGTGCGTGAGGTAGCGCATGAAGCGCGCGTGGTAGATCGAGCTGATCGGGCCGATGCCCATCGATCCAGTGGGGAACTGCCAGAAGTCCGGCATCAGCCAGGGATGCGGGTAGCTGGACAGGCCGCGCGCACCACGCGATGGCGCGGTGATCTCCTGGCGGTAATGGGCCAGGTCGTGCTCGCTCAGGCGCCCTTCCAAGAAGGCGCGGGCATAGACGCCCGGCGCGCTGTGCGGCTGGAAGAACACCAGGTCGCCACCATGGCTGTCGTTGCGGGCGCGGAAGAAGTGGTTGAAGCCCACCTCGAACAAATCCGCCGCGCTGGCGTAGCTGGCGATGTGGCCGCCCAGCTCGCCGTATTCGGCATTGGCCTTGGCCACCATGGCCAGCGCGTTCCAGCGCATCAGCGAGGCCAGTTTTTCCTCAATGGCCAGGTCGCCGGGGAATGGCCCCTGCTGGTCCACCGCGATGCTGTTCACATACGGCGTGGCCAGTTCCGGCGACCAGGCGATCTGCGCCGTGTTGGCGGCGCGAACCAGCTGGTCCAACACAAAGCGGGCGCGCTCGGGGCCCTGGGCTGCCACCACGGCCGCAAAGGCCTCCAGCCATTCGGCCGTTTCTGCGGGGTCTGCGTCGTCAGACGGCATGGGGAATTGCGAGGTGTTCATGGAGACTGACTATACAAACGCAGGCACCGAATGTGCTGCCAATCTGGGGGCCCAAAAAGAGCCCCCACGGCACAAACTGCCAGAAAAATGGAAGGCTACGGCAGCATCACGCTGTCCAGCGCCTGCGTGATGTCGGCCACGATGTCTTCAATGTCTTCCAGCCCCACCGACAGGCGGACCAGACCTTCGCTGATGCCACAGGCGGCCCGCTCCTCGGGCGTGTAGGTGCTGTGCGTCATGCTGGCCGGGTGCTGGGCCAGGCTCTCGGCGTCACCCAGGCTGACAGCGCGGGTCACCAACTGCAGCGCGTCCATAAAACGGATGCCGGCCTCCATGCCACCCTTGAGCTCAAAAGCGATCATGCCGCCGAACTGGCGCATCTGGCGTTTGGCCAGGTCATGCTGGGCAAAGCTCTTCAGGCCGGGGAAATGCACAACGGCGGTGGCCGGGTGGGCTTCCAGCAGTTCGGCCACGGTTTGCGCGCTCTGGCAATGACGGTCCATGCGCAGCGCCAGGGTCTTGAGGCCGCGCATCACCAGCTGCGCGTCGGGTGCCGACATCACGGCACCGGTCATGTCCTTCAGGCCTTTGAGGCGCACATGCATGGCCAGTTCGGCATCGGCAAACACGGCGGCACCGGCGGTCAGGTCGCCATGGCCGCCCAGGTATTTGGTCATGGAGTGCACCGACACATCGGCACCCAGGAGCAGCGGCTGCTGCAGGTAGGGCGTGCAGTAGGTGTTGTCCACCACCAGCTTGGCGCCACCGGCGTGGGCGATCTCGGCCACGGCTGCAATGTCGACCAGGCGCATGTTCGGGTTGGCCGGGGTCTCGCAATAGATCACCTTGGTCCTTGGGCCCATGGCCTTCGCGACTTCTTCCGGGCGGGTCATGTCCACATGGCGCACGGTCACGCCAAAGCGGGTCAGGCCGTGGTTCATGAAGGCGAAGGTGCAGCCGTACAGCGTCATGTCGGCCAGCACCTCGTCACCCTGCTCCAAAAGCGTCCACAGCGTGGCGGTGATGGCGCCCATGCCGGAGCCGAAGACCACCGCACCGGCGCCCTGCTCCAGGCTGGTCAGGCGTGCCTCCAGCAAGGCCAGCGTCGGGTTGGCAATGCGGCTGTAGAAGTAACCCGGCTCGGTGCCGGCAAAGCAGCGCGCCCCATAGGCCACGTCGGGAAAGGCGAAGGTGGACGTGGCATAGGTGGGCGGCACCAGCGCGCCCTGATGGTCCGCCGGGTTGTAGCCCCAGTGGATGGCGCGGGTGCTGAAGCCGCCGAGCTGGGGTTTGGCGGCGGCGGGGATGGAGTCCAAAGGCAGGTCGTTGGGTTTCATGGCGCTGTCTCCTCAATGTTTGTGATGTGGGAGAATTTTTGTGCAGGTCAGCCGGAAAAATTTCGTTCAAATACGCTACCCATGACCATAATTTGGATGAATTTCTGCATATTTCATTGATTCAAGGCAAAAACAACCCATGAAACCCTTTGACGCCACCGACCAGGCCATCCTGCTGGCCCTGCAGCGCGACGCGCGCCAGACCATGGCCGAACTGGCCGAGCATGTGTCGCTGTCGCAGTCGCCGTGTTGGCGCCGGGTGCGCCAACTGGAAGAGTCCGGTGTCATCGCTGGCTACCAGGCCCGGCTGAGCCGCAAACACCTGGGCTATGGCGTGACCGGTTTCATCCACCTGCAGATGGAAAACCACACGGCCGAGATCGCCGCCGCCTTCGAGCGCGCGGTGGTGGCCGTGCCCGAGGTAGTGGCCTGCCACAACCTGTCCGGCCACTACGACTACCTGATCGAGGCCATTGCCACGGACCTGGAAGCCTTCTCCACACTGGTGCGCAACAAGATCCGCTGCCTGCCGGGTGTGAAGGAAATAGCGACCAGCTTTTCGCTGAAGGAAGTGAAGGCGGCGGGGAGTCTGCCCGTTGGGGGTTAACCCTTAAAGCCCTGCAAACTGACGTGAAATGAGAAATCGCTGTCGCATTTTGCGAAGATGAGCCACCTTCCAACTCCTACAGTCCGTCCTAAGCAATATGCATTGCATGACACAGACACCTGAAGGAGACAGATATGGCCAAGGCGGTTCGCTTCTACGAAGCGGGAGGACCCGAGGTACTGCGGTACGAAGATATCGAGGTCGGTGACCCAGGCCCCGGTCAGGTGCGCCTGCGCCATGTGGCAGTCGGCCTGAACTTTGCCGACACCTATTTCCGCAGTGGTGTCTACCCCATCCCCCTGCCCAACGGCATGGGCGTCGAAGCGGCCGGCGTGGTGCAGGCTGTTGGCGAAGGTGTGACCCATGTTGCAGTGGGCGACCGCGTGACCTACACCGGCTTCCTCAACACCCTGGGCGCCTACAGTACCGAGCGCCTGATCCCGGCCGCACCGCTAATCAAGCTGCCCGAGAGCATTGGCTTTGAGACCGCCGCGGCCATGACCATGCGTGGCCTGACCAGTGCCTACCTGATGCGCCGCATCTACGCGTTCAAGACCGGTGACACGCTGTTGCTGCACGCTGCCGCAGGTGGCGTAGGCCTGATCGTCTCGCAATGGGCCAAGCTGCTGGGCATCACGGTGATTGGCACTGTGTCCAGCGATGCCAAGGCCGAGGTGGCACGCGCCCATGGCTGCGAACACACCATCAACTACAGCCATGAGGACGTGGCCAAGCGGGTGCGCGAGCTGACCAATGGCGTCGGTGTGAATGTGGTGTTTGACAGCGTGGGCAAGACCACCTTCATGGCCTCGCTGGATTCACTCAAGCGCCGTGGCACCCTGGTCTGTGTGGGCACGGCGTCGGGCACCATCCCGCCGTTTGATCCGCAGATTCTGGCGATGAAGGGCTCGCTGTACCTTACGCGCCCCGCCCTGGCCGACTACATCGCCGACCCCGCCGAGAAGGCCGAACTGGCCGCCGAAATTTTCGGCCACGTGGGTGCCGGGCGCATCAAGATCGAAATCAACCAGCACTACGCCCTGCAGGACGCGGTGCAAGCCCACCGGGATCTGGAATCGCGCAAGACGACAGGGTCCTCCATCTTTGTGATTTAAAGAAAAGACCCCAGGAGACAAGAATGAAGATCGAACAAATGACATGCGCCATCGGCGCGGAACTGATTGACCTGAATCTGGGCGACGCCGTGCGTGATGACGGCCTGTTCCAGGAAATCTACGCCGCGTTGCTCCAGCACAAGGTTCTGTTTCTGCGGGACCAGGACCAGAACAAGCTGTCACGCATGGACCATATGGCCTTTGCCCAGCGCCTAGGGCAGCTGGAAGACCACCCGATGGCACCCAGCCACCCCGATGCGCCGGGTCTGGTGCAAATCTACAAGAACCCGGATAGCCCCATTGACCGTTACGAAAACGCCTGGCACACCGATGGCACCTGGCGCGAGACGCCGGCACTGGGCTGCGTGCTGCGCTGCATCGAATGCCCGCCCGTCGGTGGCGACACCATGTGGGCCAACATGGCGCTGGCCTACGACAAGTTGCCCGCTGACATCAAGACCCAAATTGCCGACCTCTGGGCCAACCACAGCTTCAACAGTTCCTTCGCAGCGGCCATGCCCCAGGAAAAACGCCTAGCCATGAAGGCGCAGTACCCTGATGCGGAACACCCAGTGGTGCGCACCCATCCTGAGACGAAAGAAAAAGTGCTGTTCGTGAATGCCTTCGCCACGCACTTTGTGAACTTCCACAACAAGCAGAACGTGCGTTTCGGCCAGGACTACAACCAGGCCGGCCAAGACCTGCTGCAGTACCTGATCGCCCAGGCCGAAATTCCCGAGTACCAGGTCCGCTGGCGCTGGAAACCCTACAGCATGGCGATCTGGGACAACCGCTCTACCCAGCACTATGCCGTGATGGATTACCCACCTTGCCACCGCAAGATGGAACGCGCAGCCATCGTGGGCGACAAGCCCTATTGATCGCACGCAGCACCGCTTCCCAACCCGCTTTAAAACCAACTCAGGAGAGAACCATGAATTTCATGGATGGATCACTATTTCCCGAAAACCAGCAAAAGCTCGTTATTACCTGCGCTCCGTACGGCCCCGAGTGGGAACCATCGGATTTTCCGGAGGACATTCCCGTCACCATGGAAGACCAAATTCAGAAAGCGGTGGATTGCTACAACGCTGGCGCAACCGTCATCCACATCCACGTGCGTGAACTGGACGGCAAGGGCTCCAAGCGCCTGTCCAAGTTCAATGAACTGATCGCCGGCATCCGTGCCCGTGTTCCCGACATGATCCTGCAAGTGGGCGGCTCCATCTCCTTCGCGCCGGAGCATGAAGGCGAAACCGCCAAGTGGCTGTCCGACGACACCCGCCACATGCTGGCCGAGCTGACGCCCAAGCCCGACCAGGTGACCATTGCCATCAACAGCAACCAGATGAACGTGGTCGAGCAGATGTGCGCTGCCGACGTCGCCGGCACCAGTCTGGGCACCGCTGCTGGCATGGCCGCCTACAGCGAAATGACCATTCCGGCCGGCCCCGCCTGGGTCGAAGAGCACATCAAGCGTTTGTCGGCCAAGGGCATCCAGACCCACTTTCAACTGGCGAACATCACGCAGCTGGAAACGGTCGAACGCAACATGCGCCGTGGCGCCTGCAATGTGCCCTTGATCCTGACCTGGGTGGCAATTGGTGGTGGCTTTGATGCTCCCAACCTCTACAACCTGGCCAACTTTGTACGTGCCTGCCCGGATGGCGCTGTGCTGACGCTGGAAACCTCCATGCTAAATGTTCTGCCCATCAACATGATGGCCATTGCCATGGGTATGCACGTGCGCTGCGGCATCGAAGACAACATCTGGACACAGGACCGCTCACGCAAAATGGGGACGGTGGAGCAGATTGAACAGTTGGTACGCATCGCCAAGGAATGTGGCCGCCCCGTGGCCAATGCCAAAGAAGCCCGTGAAATCTACAAGATCGGCACCTTCTACCAGAATGCCGATGAAACACTGGCAGCCAATGGCTTCGCCCCAAACCGCAAGCCAGGCCACAAAGGTGCGACACAACATGCCGGCCACGCCTTAGCGGCCTGAACCATCGCACACCCATAGAACAAAGAGGAGACACGCGATGACTGCACTGCTCGAAAAAAACCAGATCGGCCCACAGGACGACTACCTGATCAGCAAACCCCAGGCATGGTTCGCCTTTGCCATGACGTTCGCTCTGATGCTGTTCGACTACATCGACCGCCAGATCATCGTGTCGCTGTTTCCGCATATCAAGGCGGAGTGGAATCTCAGCGACAAGCAACTCGGTGGCCTGGTGTCCATCATCTCCATCATTGTGGCGGTGGGCAGCATCCCGGTGGCGCTGATGGCCGACCGTTTCAGCCGGGTCAAAAGCATTGTGGTGATGGCCACGACCTGGAGTCTGGCCACCATCTCCTGCATGTTCACCAGCAACTACGCTCAGTTGCTCGCGGCTCGGGCCGTGGTGGGCGTCGGTGAAACCGGCTATGGCTCGGTGGGCGCTGCGCTGATTGCGAGCCTGTTCCCCAAGCGCCTGCGTGGCGCGCTGTTGGGTGCGTTTTTCGCGGCCGCTTCATTGGGCGCGGTACTGGGAGTGGTGCTGGGTGGCGTGATTGCAGCCAAGTGGGGTTGGAAGGCGGCCTTTGGTGTGGTCGGCGTTCCCGGCCTAGTGCTGGCGCTGCTCTACTTGCTGGTGCGCGACTACAAGACCGTGGCGCTCACTCCAAAACTGGACCGCGTGACCCAGACCCTGTGCGGCACCCTCAAGCACATCTTTGGCACGCTGGCTCGCACCCGCACCCTGTTGTGGGTGTGTGTGGGCGGCGCCATGCAACTGATCGTCGTGTCGGCCATCTGGTCCTGGTTACCCAGCTACCTGAACCGCTTTCATGGCATGGCACCGGACGCAGCTGCCAAGCAGGCCGCTCTGGTGGTACTGGTGGGCGCGTTGGGCAGTGTGGTGTGGGGCTTTCTGGTTGACCGCGTTGCCACCCGCCGCGCCCGCAACAAGCTGCCGGCTCTGGCTGTGCTGTGCCTAGTCACGCTGGGCATTTTCCTGCTGGCATTCTCCGGATCGCAAACGGGCGCAACGCAGTTCAAGCTGATCCTGCTGGGCGGCTTCATGATGACCTGCACGGTGGGTGTCGTCTCAGCGGTAGCTATTGATGTGATCCACCCCGGCGTGCGCTCCACCGGCTCTGCCGTGCTGGCCCTGTTCCAGAACCTGCTGGGTCTGGCCGTGGGTCCGTTCCTGGTCGGCGTACTGTCCGACCAGTGGGGTCTGCAGCAGGCCATGGCCTTTGTGCCGGTGTTCAGCGTGCTGGCCGCCGCGGCCTTTCTACTGGCGGCACGCTGCTACGAGCATGACGTGAACCAGGTCGCTGGCGTTCAGCTGGACACGCCATGGACCACCCCAGACGCGTCCACGGCCCGCGCTGCGGCCTGACCGCGACGCCTTACAGGAACTCCAGCATGGCACCCAGCCTGACCATTGATGTCACCTTTGACTTGATCTGCCCGTGGTGCCTGAATGGCAAGCGCCATCTGGCGCGCGCCCTGGCGCCGCTAGAGCGGAGCAAACCGGATGTGACGGTTCAGGTTCGCTGGCTACCGGTGCAACTACTGCCGCATCTGCCGGACGAGGGGCTGCCATTCATGGAGTTCTATGTACGCCGCTTGGGCAGCGCACAGGCGGTCATTGCCCGGCAGGCACAGGTAAACGCAGCTGCGGCCGTGGCGGGCTTCCAGATTGATTTCTCCCGCATTGCGCGCATGCCCAACACCCGCCGGGCACTGCGGTTGCTGGACTACGCGGCGAAGACCGGCGGCGCCCAACAGACTGAAGCCTTGATCGAGCGCCTTTTTGACGCCCACTTCCTGCAGGGTCGCAACATCGGCGATGCGACGCCCCTGGTAGCCCTGGCCAAGTCCTGTGGATTTGACGGCCCGACAGTGGACGCTTGTCTATCGGATACCGTCAGCACCGCAAGTGCCTCAGCACAACGCCCGACAGCCCCCAAAGGGGTTCCGTACTTCGAGTTCAATGGTCAATACGCACTGGCCGGTGCACACCCACCCGAAGCGCTGTCGCAGGCCATGCAGCTTGCTCTGGACAGCCATGTGCCGCAGAAAGAAAGTGCCGCATGGACCGACTGATCAACCTGCCGCAGGAATGTATTCCTGAGCCGGGCCAACGCGTTTTGCTGCGTCTGCAAGACAAGACCATTGCGGTGTTCAATGTGGACGACACCCTGTACGCCATCGACGACTCCTGCCCACATGCGGGGAGTTCGCTGCTGACGGGCAAGCTCAACGGCCGCATGCTGCAGTGCCCGGCGCATGGGCTGAAGTTTGATCTCGCCACCGGCTGCATGCGCAGTGGTGGCCTGATGGCGACCTCCTACGCTGTGGCCTGGGTCAACAACCAGCCCATGATTGCCATCCCCGAATCCCAATCCTAGGACCCACCATGACTGCTACTGTGCACATGACGCCTCTGGCGCGCGGCCAGCAACTGTTTCCGGGCATGGTGGCCAGTGTCATTGTGGCGGCGGCAGCCAGCTTCCTGTCCGAGCATTACCAGGCGCCGGTCATGCTGTTTGCACTGTTGCTGGGCATGTCAATGAACTTCCTCTCCAGCGAAGGCCCCTGCAAGCCGGGAATCGAATTCACGGCCCGAGATATCCTGCGCGTGGGTGTGGCACTGCTGGGCATGCGCATCACTTTCTCACAGATCGCGGCACTGGGTTGGCATCCCGTGGTGCTGGTGCTGGTGTCCGTGGTGGTGACGATTCTGGTTGCCATGGTGGTAGCACGGGCCATGGGCTTTCAAACCCTGTTCGGCTTGCTCACCGGTGGCGCCACGGCCATTTGCGGTGCCTCGGCGGCGCTGGCGCTGGCAGCCGCATTGCCGTCGCATTCAGGCAAGGAGCGGGCCACACTGTTCACAGTAATCGGCGTGTCAGCCCTGTCCACACTGGCCATGATCGTGTACCCCATGGTGGTTCACGCGTTGAACCTCGACCCCATCCAGGCGGGCGTCTTCTTGGGCGGAACCATCCACGATGTGGCGCAGGTGGTGGGCGCAGGCTACGGCATGTCGCAGGAAACCGGCGACACGGCCACGGTGGTCAAGCTGATGCGCGTGGCTATGCTGCTGCCGGTGATTGTTTGCGCCACCCTGATTACCCGGGCACGCGGGGCTACGGAGGGCGGGAAACGCCCATCATTGCTGCCCTGGTTCGCCGTTGGCTTCATCCTGTTGGCAGCCATCAACAGCACAGGCTGGTTGACGCCCATGGTACAGAAGGCGGCGAACGAAGCATCGCGCTGGTGCCTGGTCATTGCCATCAGCGCGTTGGGCATGAAGACCCAGCTCAAGGAGCTTGCCTCGGTTGGCATCAAACCCATTGTGTTGATGGTCGGCGAGACGGTGTTCCTCGCAGGTCTGGTACTGCTGATGTTGCGCTGGGGGCTGTAGGATGACCAACCGTGCCACCATCCTCATCATCCCCGGCCTGCGCGACCACGTCGCCGAGCACTGGCAAACCTTGCTGGAAGCACGACTGGCCACCATCCGTCCCGTGCGCTCGGTGCCTCCGCTGGAGACCGACAAGCTCAGTTGTGCCGCCCGCGTCGAAGCCCTTGAACGTGCCATGGCAAGCATTTCAGGCCCCATCATCGCGGTCGCACACAGCGGCGGCGTCATCATGCTGGTGCATTGGGCACAGAAATACCAGCGCTCCTTGCAGGGAGCGCTCCTGGCAGCACCACCGGATTTTGAGACACCCTTGCCGGCTGGCTACCCACCATTGAATGCGCTGAATACCAACGGCTGGCTGCCGGTGCCCCGCGTGCCACTGCCCTTCCCCAGCCTGGTGGCAGCCAGCACCAACGATCCGCTGGCCCGCTTGAACAGGGTGAAAACCATGGCAAGAGAGTGGGGCAGCACGCTGGTGAACGTGGGCGCCGTGGGACATCTCAATCCGGCATCGGGCTATGGTGCATGGCCCCTGGCCGAACAGTTGATTGCCCGCCTGGATACTTGACCCCACTGGCAAGTCGAGTCTGACTTTGCTGCTAGGCTGCTGGCCATGATTGTTAGCACTGGCAGATACATCCAGGTTCTGATCGTGGGCATTTTGCTTGCAGCCATCAGCGCAGTATCTATGGCAGCACAGGAGGCTCCCAAACGCGTTCTGGTCGTTCAGTCGCAGCCATCTGGTGACTTGTTTCACTCCGCTATCGTCTCGCATCTCGTCGGCGAACTCCCTCGACAAACGCCACGCGTTCAGGTGTTTGTCGAAGCCTTGGACGCCAGCCGCCTCAGCCTGTGGCGCACACCGGCCTTTCGTCATTATTTGGAACTGAAGTACGGCAACGGACGGTTCGACGTCGTAGTGACAGTTGGCTCGCCCGCTGCGAATGCCATGCGCAACGCGGGCGCCGGCTATGTATCTGTTGCACCATGGGTAGTAGTCAATGCGGGGCCCAGTGAACTGGAGCAACTGCGCAAACTGCCCAATGTCATACCTATAGGGAATGTCGGTGCCGAGTTTGTGCACAACATGGCGCTAATCACGGGCCTGGTGCCCGACATCCAGCATTTGCGGGTCGTCGGCAGGGCCGCCACGCCGCAGATTCAGGCCGACATTCAGGAAGCCATCGCGAATGTGCGCCAACACTACGTCAGCGTGGAACGCATCGACGATGCGCGCGACACCGTAATCGCAGGTAGCCTGCGCCAGGCCCCTGCGCACACCGCCGTGTTTCTGGCCGGTTGGCTTGAGGATGCGAGCGGCCAGCCGCTTCAGGGGCGTGAGTTGCTGGAGGCACTGCCCCAGCGTGTTTCCCAACCGGTATTCACAGCCTGGGACTTTGTGCTTGGTGAGGGCATAGTCGGCGGCAAGTTGATCGCCACGCGAGACCTCGGTAAGCGGGCAGGCGAAGTTGTAGCCGGTCTATTGCGTGGCAGCTCCGTGGCCGACTTTGCCCATCTGGAGCCCGTCACCAACCACTACATCTTTGATTACCGTGCGCTACAACGCCATGGCATACCCGAATCGCGTCTGCCCGTCGGTAGCGAGATCCGCTATCAGCCGCTGAGCCTGGCACAGAGCAACCCGGTCGAATTTTTCTCTGGTCTGGCTCTCATTGCTTTCCTGGCTTTTGCATTGGCCACGACTGTGATCGTGATGCGGGTACGCCGCAGGTCTGCAGAGGAAAGCGCGGTGAACGAACGCCACTTTCGCATGCTCTTTGAGGCCAACCCCATGGGGCTACTGGTTTTCGACTCCGAGCGCATGGAAATACTGGCCACCAATCGGCGAGTGGAAGAGATACTCGGCCCCAATTCAGCAGTCAACGGCGCACCCATTTCGGCGTTGGACTTCATCCCCAGCGCAGACCTTGACAGCTTCGAAAACGATGTTCGGCTGAACCGCGAGCAGGCGCGGCGGGACATTGCCGAGCGTCAATTGATCCGCAGCAATGGCGATCCTGTGATCTGTGAAATGCTCACGCACGCCATTGACTATTTCGGCAAACCCGCGCGCCTGGTGATGATCAACGACATCACACAGCGCGTCGAGGCCGAGAACCGGATCGCAGACCAGAACGAGTTCCTCAACACCCTGCTCAATACCATTCCGCAGCCGGTCTTCTGGAAGGGAACCGATGGACGCTATCTCGGTGGCAACAATGCGCTGACACAGGTCTTTGGCCGACCACTACCAGAGATTGTGGGGCGCACACTGGCGGAGCTGACCGACGGCGCAGACTTTGACCGCTATGTCGCAGCCGATGCCGAATTGATAGCCAACCCGGGCACACAACGCTTCGAGGACAAGATGGTCTTTGCCGATGCACAGCTGCACGATGTGCTAATCAACAAGGCGACCTATCGCCACCTAGGGAGCCAGGTCATCGGCCTGGCTGGAACCATCACCGACATCTCACACATCAAACGCATTGAGGCGCAACTGCGTGAATCCAATGCGGCTCTGGAGCAGAAGGTGGCGGCACGCACCGCTGAACTGGCTCGTGCAAACGAGGAATTGCATCTGGCCATGCAGCAACTGGTTCAACGGGAAAAGCTCGCGGCACTGGGAACGCTCGTTGCCGGGGTTGCACATGAACTCAATACGCCGTTGGGCAACACACTGACTGTCGTCACCACCCTCTCGGATCGGCTGCGCCAGTTCCACGGCGACTTCACACAAGGCACATTGCGCCGTTCCGGCCTCGTCCAGTTTCTGGACGATTCCATCCAGGCCTGTGCCATGGTGGAGCGCAATACGCAGCGCGCAGCTGAGCTTGTGGCCAGTTTCAAGCTGGTTGCCGTAGACCAGGCGAGTTCACGACGCCGGATATTCGACCTGCGCACGCTGGTGAAGGAAACGCTGTTGTCCGTGGCCCATGTGCACAAGGGACTTGCAGTCGGCGTGGAAACCGATATCCCCCCCGACCTCATGCTGGACAGTTACCCCGGCGCCCTTGAGCAAGTTCTCACCAACCTGATACTCAACGCTGTCGCGCATGGACTAACGGGGCAGGCACCGTTGCGCGTGCGCGTGCGCGCTCGCGCCGACAGCGACACCAACAGCGTGACCCTCGAACTGGACGACAACGGAGCGGGCATGGATGCCGAAACACTGCATCGGGCCTTTGACCCCTTCTTCACCACCCGCATGGGACAAGGCGGCAGCGGACTGGGCCTGTATATCGTCTACAACCTGGTCCACGGCATTTTGGGCGGGACGGTCGAGCTAGACAGCGCACCCGGCGCCGGCGCGCGCTTCACTATCCGCATCCCCACGCACTGCCCTGACAGAGATACGTAGGCCCGCCCACTGCCGCGCCGCCGGCAAGCGTCAGAACATGGTCCAGCGGTCCCCGTGATAGGCTTCTCCCTCGACCCCTCTTTGCACAGATGGCGTTGGATGTACTCCCGATGAAGGAGACGCCCTGGCTTCGGCCTCGGGCTCCCACACTAGAAAGCCCTGCGCAACCAGATAGTCCAGATCTGCCGCGGTCGCTCGAACCGTAGCCGTCTCTGCCAATACGGCCTCAACACCACGCCGGCCGTCGCACAGCAGAAACATCGCACGCTGGCGCTGCGTCAACAGGGTCGAGCGCTGTTTGAACGCTTCCAGCCCGGCTTGTGTCTTGATCAACCGAGGCATCGTCATTGCCCCAGTTCGAAGACTGCCACTGACCGACGGACTTGAACGGTACCTTCTCGTAGCGTCTCGGCTGACGCTGTGGTTTCCTCGACCAACGCGGCATTCTGCTGTGTCATACCGTCGATCTGGGCCACGGCCTCATTGACCTGGGAAATGCCCAAGGACTGCTCCTGGCTGGCGTCGGTGATTTCCTTAACCAATACGCCCATGCGACCCACCTCACTCACCAGCTCATGCACTGTCTGCGAAGCTTCGTCCATCTGGCGCGCTCCATCCACAATACGCGCCGTGGAACTGCCGATCAGATCGCGGATCTCCTTGGCAGCCGTCCCCGCACGTTGCGCCAGAGCCCGTACTTCTGAGGCCACCACGGCAAAGCCGCGTCCTTGCTCGCCGGCACGCGCCGCCTCGACGGCTGCATTGAGAGCAAGGATATTGGTCTGGAACGCAATTCCCTCGATAGTGCCAATAATCTCGCCCATTCTTCGACTGGACGCCGTGATCTCGCGCATGGCCCGCGTCGCAAGCTCAATCGCCTCCCCGCCGCGTTGCGCCGCCCGCGTGCTTCGGGTGCTGCGATCAAGCACTTGCAGGGCCGTCTGCGCCGACTGGCCAACGGTTTCCGCCAACTTGTCCAGCGTGGCGGAAGTCTGCTGCAAGCTGGATGCCTGCGACTCTGTGCGCCCAGACAGATCGAAGCTGCCCCGCGTAATCTCATCGGCGGCCAACGAGAACGCATCGACTTGATCACGGACATCGCCTACAACGGCACGCAAGTTGATCTGGATCTGTCGCAAGCGCACCGGCAGCGTTCCCAGCGGCGTGTAAGGGTCGTCGAGGAGTGTCGTGTTAAGGTTGCAGGCGGCCAACTCCGTGGCAAAGCGTTCTGCGTCCTTCAGCAGATTGTTGATCCGCTTGTCAAACCAGCGCAGTTCGACAAAGCCCCCCAGCACGAGAAAACCCAACTGCGTCCAGGGGTTGCCAGCCCACGCCACGCCCAGCATATGCGGCAGCATGGCGATGAATACCATCAGGGCCACACCCAAGCTCAATCGCGCAGTGACGCCGGCGTGCCAGAACCGCACAAACAACGCCCGCAGCCCTACGGGGATGAGCCGCCCGCCCTGCAGGCAAACGGTGTGCCTTGAGCGGGCGCGTTCGCTCACGACACGGGCATACAGGCGCTGCGCCGCTTGAACCTGCGCGGCAGTCGGCTTGGTGCGCACAGACATATAGGCCCGTGGCTTGCCGTTCTCGAGAATCGGCGTGACATTGGCCTCCACCCAATAGTGGTCACCGTTCTTGCGGCGGTTCTTGAGCACCCCGTTCCATGGCTTGCCACGCTCCACCGTGGCCCACATGTCCTTGAAAACCTCCGACGGCACATCGGGATGGCGGATCAGGTTGTGTGGCTGCCCAATCAACTCCTGGGCGTCGAAGCCGCTGACACGTGCAAACGCTGCGTTGCAATGGGTGATGATGCCTTGCGGGTTGGTAGTGGAAACCAGCATGTCGCTGTCGGCATACAGGTACTCCTGCTGGGAAGTCGGTTGGTTGTCGCGCATACCGGCATTCTGTGGAGAATGCCGAAATTTATCTTTTCATTCAACGACATCTATTATTCTTTTTGCGACACGGTAGTGCTGTTTGGCACCTGCCCTTTGGATGCGCGCCAGGCAGCCGGCGCCATGCCAAACTGCGAGGTGAACCACCGAGTAAAAGAACTGTGCACGGAGTAGCCCAGCATGGCCGCGATACGCCCCAATGAGTAGTTCGGATTCTCGATGTAGCGCACCACCAGGTCACGCCGTACACCACTGATCAGGCCCGAAAAGCTCTCGCCTGCGTCACCCAGGCGGCGTTGCAGGGTGCGCACATTCATGCCCAGTGACTGGGCGATCTGCTCAATAGTGGCGCGCTCAATAGGCAACAACAGGTATATCGCCTTGCGCACTTCCAGCACCACCGACGGTTCATTGGTTCCCGGCAACGATTCGACAAAGCGGCGCGCATAGCGCGCCATTTCGGGATCCGCCTTGGGGTTGGGCATATCCAGGTCAGCAGCGGCGCAGACGATGCCATTGAACTCGCTGCCGAAATGGATGGGGCAGCGAAAAATGCGCTTGTGCAATTGCACGTCGGCAGGCTCCACGTGGCGGAAGTTCACGCTGCGCGGATTCCAGTGTGTGCCCAACAGCGCACGGCACGAGCGATAGAGAATGCCCACCGCCAGTTCAGTGGCCTGGCGATTCTGGATGGGCGGCTCGATCACAATTTCTTCGCGGATGATGACCATGTTGCCGACATCCTCAATGAACATCGCCAGCGATTGGTTCAGCAAGTGGCGGTATTCGATCATGGTCTGCAAGGCCTCGCGCAGCGTGGCCTGGTGTGACAGCAGCAAACTGACCTCGCCAAAGTGCGACAGTTGCCGCAACTCGGCCATGCGCAGGCCAAAGCTGACGCAATTCGACTCAGCCGCAGAGGCCTCCAGCAGTGCGACCCCGGCCTGGATCGGTATGAGCTGGTCCGGGTTGGCCAGCATTTTGGTGCTCAGGCCAAAGCGGCGCAAAACGGGTTGCGGAGTCAGTCCGACATGTTGAGCCACATCCAGGTAGTTGGCAAGGGCAGCGGTGCGAATCAGTGTGGCCACGGCGTCCAGGAATAAAAATGGGGGCGGTCCGGTCCAAGCACAGACCCACAAGCATCATGCAGCAAAACGCGCCGGCATGACAAAAAAAGAGGGGCCTACGCCCCTCTGTCAACTCATCACCCGAAAAATCTGCCTAGAAGCGCATGCCTGCAACCAAGGTCAGGTTGCTGCGGTCCGCAAGGATGTTGAAATCGCCACCCGCAAAGCGGGTGTAGGCCACATCCAGGTAGTACTTCTGGCCCCACTCGGCGCGCAGGCTGGGGCGCACCGTGGTGCGGCCCTGGGAGTAGGTGCCGTCATACGAGTAGCCGCTGATATCCTTGGCCAAGAACAACGACGGCACCAGCGTGGCGCCCCACAGCGCGTTCGGGTAGCGCGCCATTACGTTCAGGCGCACGCCCACGGCATCGGTGGTCACAAAGCCGTCGGTCGAGCAGGTCTTGCCTCCCACGCCGGCGGGTATGCCGTTGGCGGCAGTGGCTTCCGAGCAAGCCGACATCGTGCCGTTCAACTGGACATTGGGCGCAGCGCCGTAGGAGAAGGCGCGGCCATAGCGCAGCACATTCGGGTCAGGCAGGTTATCCACGTGGCTCACGCCAAGTTCCGCCACGACGATGACACGCTCGGCCCCCAGCACCTTGGGCAGGACCTGGTTGCCGCCGATCATGGCGGTCGTCACCCGCAGGCGGTCAAAGGCGTCGTACATGCTGCCCAGCGGCAGGGTGTTCAGGCCCTTGGAGATGTTGAGTGCGGCGTTGACCACCAGCGGCTGCAAGGCAGCAGTGAGCAGATCGTTGCCGTTCCAGTTCAGCTGGGCATTGGGGCGCACGGCGAGCTCACCGTAGACCCGGCTGCCCGGCGCCGGCTTGGTGTCAAACGCCAGGCCAAACAGCTGCACATCATTGGCGTAACTCACACCGTACTTCAGGCCGTTGGGGTCGGTGAGCGAATTGAAGGCGTAGTTGAACACCGCGCCAGCAGGGCGCTGCGCTGCTGGCAGCGGCACCAGATTGATTGGCGTGTTGTTGGCCAGAGCCACGGTGGGCGTGTAGATGCGGAAGCCCGGCACCGTGCTGCTGGTGTTCATGACGTAACCACGGAACTCGGTCTTTATCGAGTCGGCCAGGTAGCGCAGCGACACGCCCCATTGACCATCTTCCTTGGGCTTGGCGTCGTCACCCCGGTGCACATAGTAGCCGCTCTTGAGCAGCGCTGGCTCGCTCAGCGAAGCCACGGTGGTCAGCGGGCTGCCCAATGCCGCGGGGAACGGGCTGGCGTTGCCGAAGGCGGCCGCCAGGTTGCAGCCTTGGGGCAGCAACGAGGCCGCATCAAAGAAGGTGCCGCAACCGGGGAAGGCCGGTGCGCGATTCTCCAGCTTGATGAAACCATCGGCACCCCAGTTCTTGCCATTAGCCAGGCTGGCCGAGAGCATGGAGGTGGCCAGTTTGTTGTCGTCCGGCAAAGCGCCGGGGCGGAACATGGCGGCGTAGTCCAGCGGGTTGGAGGCGGCATTGATGCCGCCACCGACGATCAGGGCCTTGCCCCAGTCCAGTGTGTGGCGGCCCAGCTTAGCTTTGACTTCGGTCCCATCAGCGGGCTTGAACGTGCCGTACAGGTAGACGTCGCGCAGCAGCAGGTTGCTGAACTTGGCTTCCGGGGCAAAACCGCTGTCACTCAGGGCCGTTCCGCCCTGGTAGCCGTTGGCGTAGTTGCCGTAGGGACGGCTGCCACTCGAGAGCTCAGTATCGGTCCAGCCGTAGGCGCGGGCGAAGAAGCCGAAGTCTTTGCCGTGGATATCGAAGTCCACGGTGGCCTTGAGCACCGTCGATACCGGCTTGTTCTTCTCGAAGTTCATGTCGGCGGCACCGGTGGTTCCCACCAGGCGTCCGGCGGGCAGGCCGACGACCTGGGAGTTCACGTAGGTGTAGGCGTCCGGACTGGGATCGTCCATGCGCAACATGGTGCCGACCGTGGCAGTACCTGTGAGCTTGGCATCGAGTTCGCCAACCTTGAAGTCCAGCGCCAGGGCGGGAGCCGCTGCGCAGACCAGGGCAGCCGCCAGGGCCACGTGTGTGGGTTTGAAAGGTTTCATCGTTGTCTCCAGTTTTGCTTGGGTGGGTAAGTGTGTGGGCCGGATTCTTGACGCTCTACCCCCTCGGGACTTTTCAATAAGCGACAAGTAATTCGCTTTTGACGACAGACTAGGGACAACCCCTAGTTCCGGAAAACCAGCCGATTACCGGCGCCGTGAGGGCTCAGCCCTCACTACCTACAATGCAGGCCCGACCATCATTCAGACCCGCCATGAGCACGACCGCTGACGTCCCCAACGACCCCGAAATCCCACCCGCGGCCAAGCCCTTCATGCGCACCATCAAGAGCTTTGTGAAGCGGGCCGGGCGCACCACCACCGGCCAGGCCAAGGCGTTTGAGGAGCTGGGGCCGAAGTTCCTGGTTCACTACCAGCAAAGCGCTATCGATTTCGAAGCACTCTATGCAGATCCCACGAGGGCTACAGGCCAAAATGACTCCAAACCATTTCCGCTGGTGCTGGAAATCGGCTTTGGCATGGGCGAGGCCACGGCGCACATTGCCGGCGTACTGCCGGACACCCGCTTCCTGTGTTGCGAAGTGCACGAGCCCGGCGTCGGCGCGCTCCTCAAACGCATTGGCGAACAGGGTCTGACCAACATCCGCATCTGCGCCCACGACGCGGTGGAGGTCATCGACCACATGCTGCCCGAGCAATCGCTGGACGGCGTGCACATCTTCTTCCCCGACCCCTGGCACAAGACCAAGCACAACAAGCGCCGCCTGATCCAGTCGCCGTTGATCGCCAAACTGGCGCGCCGTCTCAAGGTGGGCGGCTACATCCACTGCGCCACCGACTGGGAGCCCTATGCCCAGCAGATTCTGGAAGTGCTCACCGCCGAGCCGCTGCTGAAAAACCGTGTGCTGGCCAGCCACCCCGAGCTGCACGGCTACGCGCCCAAGCCCCACTACCGGCCGCTGACAAAGTTCGAGAACCGCGGCATCAAGCTCGGCCACGGTGTGTGGGATGTGGTGTTTGAACGCATCTGACAGGCGGGCATGAGCCTGTACCGGCCCAACCCGCCGCCCGCCCGCGATGGCGTGGGGCCGAGTTGCGTGGTGCTGGCGCCGGGGCCCTGGGCGACCATGCTGGATTTTCTGGTGGAGCGCTTTGCCAGTGTGCCGGCCAGCGCATGGGCGCAGCGCCTGCTGGATGGCGATGTGGTGGACGACCACGGCCAAGTCATCACCACCCAGACCCCGTTTGAGCCCGGTCGGCGCCTGTACTACTACCGCGCGCTTCCAGTCGAGCCACACATTCCGTTCGAAGCCGTGGTGCTGTGGCAGGACGACCATCTGCTGGTGGTGGACAAGCCGCACTTCCTGCCCGTGGTTCCCTCCGGCAAATACCTGCAGGAAACGGTGTTGATCCGGCTCAAGAATGCGCTGGGGCTGGACGCCCTCTCCCCCATCCACCGCATCGACCGCGACACCGCCGGGCTGGTGCTCTTTTCCAAGCAGGTGGCCAGTCGCGGCGCCTACCAGAATCTGTTCCGCTCACGCCAGGTGGACAAGACCTACGAGTGCGTTGCGCCGTGGAACCCCGACCTGCCCTGGCCAATAACACGCGAAAGCCGCATTGCCCCGGCCACGCATTTCATGCAGCAGACCGAGGTGCCGGGCGAGCCCAATGCCCTGACCCACATCACCCCACTGGAGGTGCACGGTGCATGGGCGCGCTATGCGCTCAAGCCGGTCAGTGGCCAGCGCCACCAGCTGCGCGTGCACATGGCCGCTCTGGGGCTGCCCATCCGGTTTGACGGCATCTATCCCACCCTCACCCCCGAGGGCAGTGCCGACTACGCCCAGCCACTGCAGTTGCTGGCCCAATCCATCGCCTTCACCGACCCCATGACGGGCCAGCCCATGGCCTTTGAAAGCACGCGCAGCCTGCTGCCCCTGCCTTAAGAAAAATAGCAGTGACATTTCACTGCGGCAGGACCACAATGCAATGGCAGCCGGTATCCGCCGACCGAATCTGTCAGGAGAGCGCGCCATGTTTCGCCTTCACTCCGCCACGATTGCCCAGCGCCTGGGCCTGTTGATTGCGTGTTCGATTGGCGGCATCGCCCTGCTGTCGGCCATCTTCCTGTGGACCGAACGCACGCAGATCCTGGAGGAACGCCAGCTCGGCGTGCGCCAGACCGTGGAGAGCGCCCACAGCCTGATCACCCACTTCCACGGCCAGGCAGTTGCCGGCAAGATGCCCGAGGACGAAGCCAAGCAGCGCGCACTGGCAGCCCTCAAATCCTTGCGCTACAGCGGCTCCGAGTACTTCTGGGTCAACGACATGACACCCAAGATGGTGATGCACCCGATCCGCCCCGAACTGGATGGCAAGGACCTGTCCGACAACAAGGACCCGACCGGTCTGCAACTGTTCAAGGAGTTCGTCAAGACAGTCCAGGCCAGCGGCGCCGGGTTTGTGATGTACATCTGGCCCAAGCCGGGCAGCGAGAAGCCGGTGCAGAAGGTGTCCTACGTCAAGGGTTTTGAGCCCTGGGGCTGGATTGTGGGTTCGGGTGTGTATGTGGACAACGTGGACGCCACCATCGCCCAGCGCGTGATCCGGGCCGGACTGGGCACGTTGCTGCTGGCCGGCATTCTGCTGGCCCTGAGCGTGCTCATCACCCGCAGCGTGCTGCGCCAGTTGGGTGGTGAGCCGGGTGAGGCCGCCGACATCACGCACCGCATCGCCACCGGGGATCTGACGGTGGACATCCGGCTCAAACCCAACGACACCACCAGCCTGCTGCACGCCATCCAGTCCATGCGCGACAGCTTCTCCCACATCGTCGGCCAGGTGCGTGCTGGCTCCGAAGGCGTGGCCACGGCCAGCGCCGAAATCGCCCAGGGCAACAACGACCTGTCGGCCCGCACCGAGCACCAGGCCAGCGCGCTCGAAGAAACCGCCGCCTCCATGAGCGAGCTGGGCTCCACGGTGAAACAGAACGCCGACAGTGCCCGCCAGGCCAACCAGCTGGCGCAAAGCGCATCCGCCGTGGCGGTCCAGGGGGGCGAAGTGGTCGGTCAGGTGGTGGAGACCATGAAGGGCATCAATGAGGCCTCGCGCAGAATAGCGGACATCATCCAGGTCATCGACGGCATTGCATTCCAGACCAATATCCTGGCACTCAATGCAGCCGTAGAGGCGGCTCGCGCCGGCGAGCAGGGCCGTGGCTTTGCCGTGGTGGCGTCCGAGGTGCGGGCGCTGGCCGGGCGTTCGGCCGAGGCCGCCAAGGAAATCAAGACGCTGATTGACACCAGCGTGGGCCGCGTGGAGCACGGCACCGCGCTGGTCGATCAGGCCGGCACCACCATGGGCGAGGTGGTGAGCGCCATCCGGCGCGTGACCGACATCATGGGCGAGATCAGCGCGGCCAGCAATGAGCAGTCACAAGGTGTGGCCGAGGTGGGTGAAGCGGTTACCCAGATGGACCAGGCCACGCAGCAAAACGCGGCACTGGTCGAGGAGATGGCGGCTGCGGCCAGCAGCCTCAAGAGTCAGGCGCAGGAACTGGTGCAGGTGGTCTCGGTCTTCACCCTGCGGTCTTCATGACCACTGCACCTTGCCATTGGTGCTGTACCAGGCATCCACCTTGGAGCTGACCTCGCCCTCGATGCGGGCGCGGCGGATCTTCATGGTCGGGGTCAGGAAGCCGTTTTCGATGGTCCAGGGCTGCTGGGCAATCACGATCATCTGCAGCTTTTCGTGGTTGACCAGGTGCGAGTTGACGTCGTTGAGCAACTTGGTCAGTTCGGCCTCGACTTCCTTGCGGAATGCCGGGTCCTTCTGCTTGGGACGCACCTCTTCGCTGAGCACCACCATGGCATAGGCCGCAGGCTGCCCCAGGCCGGAGACCATGCTCATCTCGACCAGCGGGTGGGCGTTCAGGCTGTTCTCGATGGGCGCGGGTGCCACGTATTCGCCCTTGGAGGTCTTGAACAGTTCCTTGACCCGTCCGGTGATCTTCAACAAGCCATCGGCGCGGCGCTCGCCACGGTCACCGGTGCGGAAGAATCCATCGGCGGTGAACACTTCGGCGTCCAGGTCGGGGCGCTTGTAGTAGCCCACCAGTTGGCCGGGTGACTTGATCAGGATTTCGCCTTCGTCGCTGATGCGCACCTGCACGCCGGGCAGCGGCACGCCCACGCAGCCGGGCGCGTTGATCTCGGGCGTGGAGTTGTGCGAGTAGGCAAAGTCTTCCGACATGCCATAGCCCTCGATCAGGTTCAGGCCCAGGCGGCGGTACCAGGAGATCAGTTCGGCGGGAATCGGTGCGGAGCCGCTGCCGGCCAGCAGGGCCTGGTCCAGCCCCAGGTTCTTGAGCACCTTGCGCTTGACGATGCCGCTGAGAATCGGAATCTTGAACAGGCGCTCCAGCTTCTTGGGCGGCATCTTGGCAAACACGCCGTGCTGGAACTTGAGCCACAGGCGCGGCACCGAGATGAAGGTGGTGGGGCGTGCGCGGTTCAAGTCCTGCACAAAGGTGTCCAGCGACTCGGCAAAGAAGACATGGGTCTTGCCGTCGACCATGGACATGCACTCCACCCAGGCGCGCTCGAACACGTGGGCCAGCGGCAGGTAGGACAGGATGCGGTTTTCTTCCAGATCACCGATGCGGGTCTTGATGTCCTTGGCAACGCACTCGGCCACATTGGTAATGCGCTCAAAACTGTGCATCACGCCCTTGGGCGTTCCGGTGGAGCCGGAGGTGTAGAGCAGGATGGCAATGTCGGTGCCGGCACGGGCCACGCGGCCGGTCAGTGGCGCGGTGCGGGCCACGATGTCGTCCCACTTCTCGTAACCGGTCTTGGGTGCGAGCGGGAACGCAATGCAAGGCAGCGTGGCGGGCACGCCAGGCTTTTGTGCCTCCCAGGTGTCGAGCTTGCCGACAAACAGCAGGCTGGCGCCGCTGTGCTCCAGCACATAGCCAATGGTCTCGGCGGTTTCGGTGGGGAAGATGGCAACCGTGGTGCAGCCGGCCATCCAGATGGCCAGCTCGGCCATGAAGAAGTGGGCGCAGTTCTTGGACAACAGGGCCACGCGGGCACCCGGCTCCAGCTTCAGCGACTTGATATGCGCCGCCATGCGCCGGGACTGGTCCAGCGTCTGCTGCCAGGTGTAATCCACGACCTGCCCGCCGCCTACAGGTTGGGTCATGTAGACCCGGTCCGCCAGCTTGGCTTCGTGGTCGAAGATGTAATCCAGAATCAGTTTATTTTTGGCCACTGCGGGTCTCCTCTTGTATGGAAACCGGAGAATACCGCAGCAGTGGCAAAAACACGTAGGGGAAAGTCCCCAATGCTACAAACTCAGGACTTGATTTCGGTGGCCGTAATCTGGTATTTGAACGGGTCGGGATCGTAGGAGTCCAAACGCCCACCGGCATTCTCGGCCGTGGGGTACATGAAGAAGCCCAGCTTGACTCCCTTGGACTGCGGCAACACCACGTCGTGGGCCATGTTGTAGGCAATCCAGTTGCCCTCCCAGCCACCAAACAGGTGCTTGTTGACGGGCACGATCAGCGGGTCCGCGGCGGACTTGATCCACTCCGGCTTTTCCTGGCGCATGACCTTGGTCACATCGGCGGGGTCCATGGCCACCCAGCCATAACCGGCCAGATAGACCTCGGCACGGCAGTGCTGCGCACCCTTGAGGCTGGCCGGGTTGCCACCCAGCTCACGGTAGCCAAAGGCGCTGGGGGCCACGCGCAGGCCATAGACATCGCGCGCGGGCACGCCCACCGCGCGGCACAGGCCCACGAACAAGGCATTCAGGTCGGCGCACTTGCCACCCAGGTTGCCGGTTTCCAGCATCGTGGCAATGTCGCCCGCGCCGCAGCCGCGCACCTTGGGCTCGCGGAACGTGTTGGTCACCACCCAGTCGTAGATGCGCTGGGCCTTCTCCACATCGGTCCTGGCGCCACGCGTGGCTGCCAGCGCGGTCTTGCGCACCAGTCCGTCGGTAGGCAACAGTTCGGTGGGGCGGGTCCAGAACTTCAATGTGGCAGCGTCCTCGGCAGGAGCCGTCTTGCGGGCCCAATCTTGTGCACGGTTCTGGGTGCGGACCTGGGTGGTCAGTTCGACAAAGGGCTTGGCCTGGTCGGCGGCAAACTCCACGTAGAGCATGCGCGCGCCATAGCGGTCATCGTCTTCCAGACGGGCCGTGCCGTTGCTGGCGTAGCTGCTCACCAGGGACTGTTGCCAGTCGGTGTTGACCGAGGGGATGGGCAGCCACAGGCGGGTCACGCCCTGGGGCTTCTGGATGTCGACGCGCGTGGTCAGGTCAAAGGTGCGCCAGGTGCCGGGCTCGGGGCTGAAGCGGCGCTGGGTTGGCGCCTGAGTTTGCGCAAAATTGATAGCAGGAAGTGCCGTCGTGGCGAGGGCTAGAGCCGAATTTCTTAAGAATGTGCGGCGTGAATCGGCACATGCGGCGGCTTGAACGGTGGTCATACAGAGAGCTCCGATTGGGGTGGTAAAAACGGGCGCAATCGGCGTAGGTCAAAATACCCCGAACTTGGCACAGGCTGGAGCGGGTCTTGCCCGCACAGCGCCTGAATTATCGCCGCTGCCCCTGCGTGCCGTCTGCGTACGCAACTTTCTGGACACATTGGTTTGAACTCTGACACCTTGGCCGACCTGTCGCTGGCGGCTTTTGAGCGCATCGTGGGCGCCACGCCCGGCTTTCGCCCCCGCGCGGGCCAGCACGAAATGGCCGCCTGCGTGGCCGCCACGCTGGCACGCGGCGACCTGGGCGAGCAAGCCACCCCCACCAAGGCCATCGCCGTCATCCAGGCCGGCACCGGCGTCGGCAAATCGGCCGCCTACGCGTCCACGGCCATCGCGATGGCGCTGGAGCGCAAGACCCGGGTGCTGATTTCGACTGCCACCGTGGCGCTGCAGGAGCAGCTCATGGGCAAAGACCTGCCGGCCCTGGCCCAGGCCATGGACAAGCCCTTTGTGTTTGCGCTGGCCAAGGGCCGTGGGCGTTATGTGTGCAAGCTGAAGCTGGAGCGCCTGGTGGGCAGCGGCGGTGCGCCCGAGGATTTGTTCGACGCCGATGACGATGCGCCCAAGCCAGCCAAGTTCGGCACTAGCCTGTCGCAGGAAGAGGCCGAGGAGCGCCGCATCCAGCTGTACGAGAGCATGGCCGCGCTGCTGGCCACCAATAAGTGGGACGGCGACCGCGACACCCTGGCCGAGACACCCGACCCGCGCGACTGGTCGACTGTGGCCGCCGAGCGCCACACCTGTACCGTGCGCCACTGCCCGCGCTTTCGCGAATGCAGCTACTACGAAGCCCGCACACGACTGGCGGAGGCCAACGTCATCGTCGCCAACCACGACCTGGTGCTGGCAAGCCTGGGCATGAAGACCCTGCCCGACCTGGACAACTGTCTGGTCATCTTTGACGAAGGCCACCACCTGCCCGCCGTCGCGCTGGATCAATTTTCCAGCGCCATGGACATGAGCAATCTGCGCTGGCTGGACAAGTTGCCCAAGACCGTGCAGGAGGTAGCCTCTGCCCTGCAACTGCACGCTGGTGAGGACGTGGCGACTGTTACCAGCCAGCTCAAGCAGGCTCTGACCCAAATGGCGCGCATGGCGATGGAGCTGGTGTGGGCGCACACCGGCAAGAACCTGGATGGCGAAGGCCAGGACGGCACGCTGCGCTTTGCCAACGGCGTACTGCCCGAGGCCCTGATCGAACCCATCACCCAGATCCATGCGCAGGCCAACGGGCTGTCCAAGGCGCTGGAGGCGCTGGGCGTGGACGTGAAGGCCGTGGCCAAGGAAGACCCCAGCCAGGCCGTGCTGTGCGCCCAGCTCTATGCCAAGCTGGGCAGCCTGGCGCCGCGCCTGGGCAGCATCGTGTCCACCGCCAGCCTGATGCTGGAACACGGCCCCCAGCCGCTGGCCAAGTGGCTGCAGGCCGAGAGCGAGCATGGCTACCTGACCCTGACGTCGCATGCCTGCCCCATCGTGCCGGGTGACCTGCTGCGCCAGTTCCTGTGGAGCCAGGTGCGTGCCGTGGTGCTGACGTCCGCGTCGCTGACAAGCTGCGGCAGCTTTGACTACTTTTTGCACGAGGCAGGGCTGTACGGCAACCCCAACGTGCAGGCGCTGGAAGTGGCCAGCCCCTTTGACTACGCCCGCCAGGGCCTGCTTACCGTGGTGCACACCAAGGCCGACCCCAAGCAGGCTGATGCCTACACCCGCGAAATGGTGGCCGAGCTGATGCAGGACCTGGCGAACGTAGAGACCGGCGCGCTGGTGCTGTTCACCTCGCGCGCGCAAATGCGCACCGCCACCGAAGCCCTGCCCGCGGCGCTGATGGAGGTGGTGCAGGTGCAGGGCACGCAGTCGCGCGCGCGCCTGCTGGCCACGCACACCGCGCGGGTGGAGGCCGGTTTTCCGTCCATCATCTTTGGCATGCAGTCGTTTGGCGAGGGACTGGACCTGCCCGGCAAACTGTGCGACACCGTGTTCATCACCAAGCTGCCGTTCGCACCACCGTCCGAGCCGGTGGACGAGGCGCGCGCCGAATGGCTGCGCAGCGTGGGCCGCGACCCGTTCAACGAGCTGGTGATTCCGGCCACCGGCATCAAGCTGCTGCAGTGGACCGGCCGCGCCATCCGCACCGAGGACGACCACGCGGCGGTGATTTGCTACGACAAGAGGCTGGTGCTGCAAAGCTATGGCAAGCGGATGCTGGCGGGGCTGCCGCCGTATCGGCTGGAGCAGCGCAAGACTGGCTCTTTCTGAGTCGCCAAGCCGCGCCGGTTATTTCTTCTCGGCCATCCTGCCCTCTGTCGCCGCCTTCAGCAATCGCCGAAATGACGGGCATTCCATGTGACTGGGCGCGGGGCAGTTGACCGCGTGGCGCAGGCCGTTGCTCATGGCCTGCAACCGCTTGATCAGGGTATCGACCTGATCGGCCTTGGCCGCCAGCATGGTGCGGTCGATGCTGGGCTGGCCATCCGCCGAGAACATCCGCGCGATCTCGTCCAGAGAAAACCCAGCCGCCTGCCCCAATGCGATGAGTGCGAGTTGCTCCAGCACGGTGGGCGCAAAGGTGCGGCGCAGTCCCTGCCGGCCCACCGAGGCAATCAGGCCCTTCTCCTCGTAGTAACGCAGCTTCGAGGCCGGCATGCCGGAGCGTTTGGCGACTTCTGCAATGTCCATAGGAAAGAAATGTCTTGACCTCAAGTTGACTTGAATTCGTATATTGCCCTCACCGAATCAACCCGTCAACTGAAAGGACGTTCCATGACACCCTTTGATGATGGCTTCATGCGAGCCGCAGCCATCGGCATTGGCGCAACTGCCGTGATGGACCTGTGGCTGTTGTTGCTCCAGTCCCTGCATGTGCCCACGCTCAACTTCGCGCTGCTGGGGCGCTGGGTGGGGCACATGCCGCACGGCCGTTGGGCGCACGATGCAATAGCCAAGGCGGCGCCCGTGCGGGGCGAGCTGGCGCTGGGCTGGGCCGTGCACTACGCCACCGGCATCGTCTTTGCGCTTCTGCTGGCATACGCAGCCGGCGCGCAATGGCTGCATGCACCCACCGTGGCACCGGCGCTGGCACTGGGTATCGGCACGGTGGCCGTGCCTCTGTTTGTCATGCAGCCCGCCATGGGCGCGGGCATTGCCTCAATGCGCACGAAGACACCGGCGCTCAACTGTGTGAAGAGCCTGGCCAATCACACGGTTTTCGGACTCGGCCTCTATGTAGCGGCCCTGGCCGCATCCACCTTTCTTTCCTAGGAGCATCCCCCATGAAACACATCGCAGTTATTTACCACAGTGCCCAAGGCAACACGGAGCACTTTGCACGCCAGGTCGTGGCCGGCGCGCACAGCGTGCCCGATACCGAAGTCAGCCTGCTGAAGGCCGAGGACATCACCCGCGACCCCGACCAACTGATCGCGTTCGACGGCTTCATCTGGGGCTCGCCCACCTACCTGGGTGGCGTCAGCGGTCCCTTCAAGTCCTTCATGGACTCCACCGGGCGTCTGTGGCGCACGCAGCAACTCAAGGGCAAACTCGCCGCAGGCTTCACCGTGTCGGCCCTGCCGTCGGGCGACAAGCAGAGCACGCTGCTGTCCATGTTCACCTTCTCCATGCAGCACGGCATGATCTGGGTCGGCAACCCCTTCCTGCCCGAGCAGCAAAAAGGTGTGCCCTATGAACAGGCGTTGAACCGCCTGGGGTCGTGGACCGGCCTGATGGCGCAGGCCGGGCATTCCAGCCCAGCGCAGTCGTTTGCCACTGGCGACGAGCGCACCGCCGAAGCCTTTGGCCAGAACTTTGCCAGCGTGCTGGCACGCATGGCGGTTTCTGAAGAGGAGTTGGTCTGATGCTCCCCGCGCGCTTTGCCCCCGTCCTGTTCGGCCTGATCCTGTCAGGACTGATGTCGCTGGTGGTGTCCGGCATCTCCACCTTCCGTGCGACCGGCCTGGTGGATCACTTTCTAGCCCTGTGGGTCAGCGCCTGGCTCGCCGCGTGGCTGGTGGCCTTCCCTCTGGTCCTGCTGGTGGCTCCGGTCACGCGCCGCATCCTGCAGCGCCTGGTGGTCACTCCATAGCCGTCCCGAGTCCGGGCACACGCGGGCCGGTCCGCCATTCAGCCAAATTTGCTCTTCGTCCAGTCGCGCTGCGTTCTCAGGATCGATGTCGAAAACCACGCCAAGGAGTTGCGCGACATCAGGATTCTCAATGGGCAGCTCCCAGGTCAGGAATACCTGGCTGCAGTCCTGCTCGGGTGAGAAATCGGCCGCATGGAAGCCGCTGCCGTGGCGCGCAATCACGGCATGCGGATGGCCGGTATCGAAGACCATCACCGTACCCCGGGTCAGCGGTATACGCAGGCCTGTGGCGGGGAAGTGCACATCCAGCCCCCGGTCCTCGCTCAGGAACAGATTGCAGAAGGCGGCACCGCCATAGTGGGCTGCGTCGTGGTGGTACTTGGCGCCACGGCAGGCCATCAGGGCCACGTCGCTCGTGACCAGCACGTCGTGCAGCCCTAGCGAGCGGGTCCATTCGGACACGGCCTGCACGCAGAGCTTGTAGTCGGGCCAGCGTACGCGCGCACGCGCCAGGGGCAAGACATCGACGTCGCCTGACTCCAGACGCTCGGATATGTCCCGTTCCCAATCCGCGACCAGCCTCGGCGGCGGTGCGGGGATGCTGACCACACCGGTCATCACGGCATCACTCACGCTGCGGCTACGGATGGCGTCGCCGCTCCAGAAAAAGGACGTGAGGCAGTCTTGCGCAGGATGCGATTGCGGGGGGCGGCTCATCGGTGGCAGTGTACCCAAGGGAGGGTGCGATACTTCGTCGCCACTGTCCCCTGAGAGGTTGTCGTTGTGAAATCGTTTCTGCAGCGCTGTCTGCCCTGGTTGTTTGGAAAGCCGGCCCCTGCCCGCCCGACGGCGCAGGCCACCTCGGCACCAGTGGCGGAACGCCGCGCCCCACTGCCAGCCGCCGATGAAGAAGCCAAAGCTGCAGCCGAACTGACCGCCATCAGCGCACGCCGACCCCTGATTGCATCCAGCGGTGCGGTGGCGGGTTTTGAGTTTCGTATTGGCGAAGATGTGGCCCGGCAACTGAAGCGGCAGTCCGACGCCTATGCGCGCTCGGACCGCGTAGCGGCCTTGCTGACGGCGGCCTACGGCATTGGACAAACCGGGCGCATCGGTTTTGCGCGCATGCCGGCCTCGTGGCTGGTGCATGCGACCGAGGCCGAACTGGGGCCCGGCGTCATGATCGGGCTGGAGTCCATGCCGACGGCGGTACCGATTCCACAATCTTCGGCAGCCATCGAACAGGCCGTCCTGATGCTGCGGGCCAAGGGTGTGCAGGTGGGCTGGGAGCCGGACTTTGGTGGCCATATCCCGCCGGATTTTGTGATGCTGCGCCAGGGCGCCAGCGCCATGTCCACGCTGCTGGACTCCACCCACACATGGCCCGCTGCGTGGAAGGACCTGCCGATCCTGGTCACCGACATCAGCGACGTGGAGGAGCTGGAAATGGCCCTGTACAACGGCGTGACCTATGCCTGTGGCGTGCTGGACCGCGATGCTGCTTCGGCAACTGCCGCCGCCCAGTCTCCGGTCCCGCCGGAGGTGCGGCGCGTGGGTTTGCTGTTGAACCAGTTGGTGGCGGGTGCCGATACGGCGGTCATCGTGGACGAGATCAAGGGTGACATTGGCCTGTCCTACCGGTTGCTGCGGCTCATCAACAACGCCAACTTTGCACAGCTGGGCAGCCATGCCAGTGTGGAGCAGGCGGTGTTGCTGCTGGGACGGTATGAGCTGTACCGGTGGCTGTCCATGCTGCTGGTCGAGTTTGCCGGCAGCCGCAAGGCAGCATCCGCCCTGCAGGAGCTGACCCTGTGGCGCTCACGCCTGATGGAGCTGGTGGCCATCGAGAAGCACGAAGATGCGCCCGACCAGTTCTTCACGCTGGGCCTGGCTTCCATGCTGGGCCAGTTGCTGAAGATCAGCCAGGCCGAGGTGGTCAGCACGCTGAACCTGCCAGAACCAGCCAGACAGGCGCTGCTGGAGCAAACCGGGCCGTGGTTACCCTATCTGGAGATGACACAGCGCCTGGAAGCGCACACGCTGGACCTGACGGTGGAACTGGCACCGCATTTCCGCGACACGGCTCGCCTGCTGATGCTGTCCGACCAGGCATGGCACTGGGCGGCCGAACAAACCGCACTGAGCAATGCACCTGCCGGCGCTTTGGGTGGCACCGCTTAGAGGTGCGGTGTACCATTTGCGAATGCTGTCACCCATTCGATCCAGGGTATCGACGCCAGCCCGCCATGCCGTATTGATACTGGCCGCCTTGGCGCTGGCCGGCTGCGAATCCATGTCCGTGTCGGAATGCAAGGTGGCGGACTGGCACCGGGTCGGCTGGACGGACGGAACGCATGGCGAGAGTGACCGGCGCATTGCCGACTACACGGAAGACTGCGGCAAGGCTGGCATCGTTCCCAACGCGCAGGCTTACCGCCAGGGTTGGGATACCGGCATCATGCAATTCTGCACCGCGGCCAATGGCTGGCGCGAAGGAATACAGGGTCATTCGGGAAAGGCCTCGGTCTGCCAGGGCCAGGCTGGCTACCCGGCCTTTGCACGCTATCTGGAAGCCGGGCTGCAGGTGTACCGCACCAACGAACGCATGCAGAACAACGCCCACGAGTCCAACCGTTTGCAGCAGCGCCTGGATGCGTCGAAAAGCGACGATGAGAGGAAACACTTGCGCGAGGAACTGCGGCACATTGACCGCGAGCAGTTCCGCCTGCGCAACCAGTTGATCCAGCAGCAGATGCTGGCGCCCTAGCGCCAGCGACCCGACTTAACCGCCAATGTGCTGCGCGAAGCGCGCCTTGACCTCAGCCATGGACTGGGCGTTGAGGCGGTTGCCATACTGGCTGACCACCCGCCCCGCGGCCTGATTTGCCAACCAGGCCGCCTGCGCATGGCTGTGTCCGTGGGTGACTGCATAGAGGAAAGCACCGGCAAACATGTCGCCGGCCCCGTTGGTGTCCAGTGCCTTGACACTGGCAGCCGGCACCTCGGTGCGCTGCCCGCCTTCAAGCACCAGGCAACCCTTGGCACTGCGGGTCAGGCACACGGTGCGGGCCAATTGGCCGATCTGCTTGCAGATCACATCCATGTCCTGCGAGCCGCACCAGACCTGGGCCTCTTCCTCGTTGCAGAACAAGAAGTCCAGTCCCTCGCCCACCATGGCTTCGAGCCCGGCGCGGCAGAAGTTGATCATGCTCATGTCGCTGAGCGTGGTGGCCAGGGCCACGCCAGCCTCCTTGGCCACGGCGCGGCCCTGCAGGGCGGCGTCCAGCCCGGTGGGAGAAGCGGCCAGGTAGCCCTCCATGTAGTAGACCTTGGAGCGTGCAATGTCGTGCGGATGCAAAGCAGTGTGGTCAATATCCGCCGTGGCACCCAGAAAAGTGCTCATGCTGCGCTCGGCGTCGGGTGTGACCATGACCATGCAACTGCCGGTCTGCCCCTGCGGCGGCTTGGTGTGGTTCAGATTGGTGGCCACGCCATTGGCGGCCAGATCCTCGCGGTAGAAGGCACCCAGTTCGTCATCGGCCACGCGGCACGAATAGAAGGCACGCCCGCCCAACTGGGCCAGCGCCACCACGGTGTTGCCGGCCGAGCCGCCACCGGTGCGCCGTGCGTGCAGGCCATGCACATGCGCCAGCAAATCCGCGCGGCGTGGTGCGTCGATCAGCGTCATGTGGCGCTTTTCCACGCCCATGGCCTGCAACTGTGCGTCGCTCACTTCGTATTCGGAATCCACCAGCGCGTTGCCGATGGCGTACAGGTCGTAATGGTGTGTCATGCGTTGCTTACTGCTCGACGAAGGCGCGCTCGACGACATAGTCGCCCGGTGTAGTGGTGCTGCCCTCAACGAAACCACGCGCGTCCAGCAGTTCGCGCATGTCCTTGTTGAGCGCCGGGCTGCCACAAATCATGATGCGGTCGCGCACTGGATCCAGCTTGGGCAGCCCCAGATCGGCTTCCAGTTTGCCGCTCGCCAGCAGGTCCGTGGCACGGCCACGGTTCTTGAAGGGTTCGCGCGTGACGCTGGGGTAATACAGCAGCTGCGACGAGACAAATTCACCGAGATACTCGTCCTTGGGCAGGTCCAGCGTAATGAAATCCGCGTAGGCCAGTTCATTGACCTCGCGCACACCGTGGAACAACACGACCTTTTCATACTTTTCATAGGTGGCCGGATCCCGGATCAGGCACAGGAACGGCGCCAGGCCAGTGCCGGTGCCGATGAGATACAGGGTCTTGCCGGGCAGCAGGTAATCAATCAGCAAGGTTCCGGTTGGCTTGCGGCCCACCACGATCTTGTCACCGACCTTGATGTGCTGCAGGCGCGAGGTCAGCGGGCCATCCGGCACCTTGATACTGAAGAACTCCAGATGGTCTTCGTAATTGGCGCTAACGATGCTGTAGGCGCGCAGCAGCGGCTTGCCAGTTTCCAGGCGCAACCCGATCATCGTGAAGTGCCCGTTGGAGAAGCGCAGCGACTGGTCGCGGGTGGTTTTGAAGCTGAACAGCCGGTCGGTCCAGTGGTGGACGCTCAATACGGTTTCTTCCTGGAATGCACTCATGGTGGGGCCTTGCAAAGATTCAATACGAACTTGGGGAAAACCCTTTAGTGTAAATCGTTCGCAGAGCCGGCTTGTCTCCATGGTGCTATGGCTGCCTTGCTTGCAGTGTTACTTCCTCACGTCCCCCCTCACACCCCCCGCCCTCTCTCGCCCCCGCCGGGGCGAAAGAGGGAGCCGAACAGCCATATTTGGCCGCGTGTATGAACAAGGGAAAGTGCAAGGGACCTGGCCAGTTGGGTCAGGTCCTTTGATGAAAACTAGGTTGCAGCCCTCGTGAAATATGCGTATATAGCTATCATAATCATAGCAAATCTTGTCTCAACGCACCTAGGCGCGTGCACGTCCCACCTTTAGAAACGCGGCCAAATTTGGCTGTTCGGCTCCCCTTCCCGCCCTGGCGAGGGTGGGAAGGGGCGGGGGGGATAGGGGGTGTGTTCAAAAAACTAAGCAAAGGCCGCCGCGTTTGCCACCGCCAGCGCCGTCATGTTCACCACCCGTCGCACCGTAGCCGATGGCGTCAGAATGTGCGCCGACGCCGCGGCGCCCAACAGGATCGGCCCGACCGTCACCCCATGCCCGGCCGTCATCTTCAGCACGTTGAACAGGATGTTGGCCGAGTCCAGATTGGGGCAGATCAGCAGATTGGCCTCGCCGTGCAGGGTGGTGTCCGGCAAGGCCGAACGGCGCACGGTCTCGGACAGGGCGGCATCGCCCTGCACTTCGCCATCACACTCGATGTCCGGCGCCATCTTGGCAAACAGTTCACGCGCCAGGCGCATCTTGCGCGCCGAGGGGCGATCCGATGAGCCAAAGTTGGAGTGCGACAGGAACGCCACCTTGGGTGGCAAGCCAAAGCGGCTGACCTCTTGCGCAGCCATCAATGCGATGCTGGCCAGTTGTTCGGCGGTCGGGTCCTCGTTGACATAGGTGTCCGCAATGAACAGCGCGTATTTTTCCAGCATCAGCGCATTCATGGCGGCCATGCCAGGGGCGCCAACCTTCAGACCAATGATGTCACGCAGGTGCTGCAAGTGCACGTCAAATCGGCCCACCATGCCGCACAGCATGGCATCCGCATGGCCCAGCTTCACCGACAGCGCGGCAATGGTGGTGTTGGAGCGGCGCACGGCCGCCTTGGCGGTCTCCGGCGTCACACCGTGGCGGCCCATGATCTTGTGGTACAGCTCCCAATACTGGCGGAAACGGGGGTCATCTTCCGGGTTCACACAGTCCACATCGCGACCCAGCTGGATGCGCAGACCGGCCTTGGCCAGGCGCGCCTGGATCACGGCCGGGCGACCAATCAAAATGGGATGGGCCAGCCCCTCGTCCACCGCCACCTGAGCGGCACGCAGCACACGGTCGTCCTCGCCTTCGGCATAGGCCACCCGCTTGGCCGCCGGCTTGACGGCCTTGGCGGCGCTGAACACCGGGCGCATGAACATGCCGGTCTGGTAGACAAAGCGGGACAACTGCTGGCGATATGCCTCCATGTCCTGGATAGGCCGGGCCGCCACGCCGGAATCCGCCGCGGCCTGTGCCACGGCCGGGGCAATGCGCAAAATCAGACGCGAGTCAAACGGCGTGGGAATCAGGTAATCCGAGCCAAACACCAGCTCCTTGCCGGCATAGGCATTGGCCACTTCTTCGCTGATGTCGGCCTTGGCCAGGTCGGCAATCTGGCGCACGCAGGCCAGCTTCATGGCCTCGGTGATCTTGGTGGCACCGCAGTCCAGCGCGCCGCGGAAGATGTACGGAAAGCACAGCACGTTGTTGACCTGATTGGGGTAGTCCGAGCGGCCGGTGGCGATGATGCAGTCCGGGCGCACGGCCTTGGCCAGCTCGGGGCGGATTTCCGGCTCAGGGTTGGCCAGCGCCAGGATGATGGGCTTGTCGGCCATGGTCTTGACCATGTCCTGCGTCAGCACACCGGCGGTGGAACAGCCCAGGAACACATCCGCGTCCTTGACCACATCGGCCAGCGTGCGCGCATCGGTCTTCTGCGCAAAGCGCGCCTTGGACTCGTCGTAACCACCGGGGCGGCCTTCATAGATCACGCCTTTGGAGTCGCAGGCAAACACGTTTTCCACACGCACGCCCAGGCCCACCATCACGCCCAGACAGGCCAGTGCGGCTGCACCGGCACCAGAGACCGCCACCTTGACGTCTTCGATGCGCTTGCCCACCAGTTCCAGCCCGTTGAGCAGGGCGGCGCTGGAGATGATGGCGGTGCCATGCTGGTCATCGTGGAACACGGGGATGTTCATGCGGTCGCTGAGCTTCTTCTCGATGTAGAAACACTCGGGCGCCTTGATGTCTTCCAGGTTGATGCCGCCCAGCGTGGGCTCCATGGCGGCGATGATTTCCACCAGCTTGTCGGGATCGTTCTCGGCCAGCTCGATGTCGAACACGTCGACGCCGGCGAACTTCTTGAACAGGCAGCCCTTGCCTTCCATGACCGGCTTGCCGGCCAGCGGGCCAATGTTGCCCAGGCCCAGCACGGCCGTGCCGTTGGTGATCACACCCACCAGGTTGCCACGCGAGGTGTACTCAGCCGCCAGCGACGGGTCGGCCTGGATGTCCAGGCAGGGGTAGGCCACCCCCGGCGAATAGGCCAGGGACAGGTCGCGCTGGTTGGACAGCGGCTTGGTGGGGGTGACGGAAATCTTGCCGCGTGTGGGGGTGCGGTGGTATTCGCGGGCTGCTTCGCGCAGTGCCTGTTCTGCAGGTGAAAGTTCGCTCATGGTTATTGTTCTCCGGAAAAATGTTGAGGTGTGCGACGCGGCGGGTCAATCGCCCAGGCAGATGCCCAGATCGCGCGCGGTTTGCAGGGTGTCACTGTCCATGGGGACCGCCTTCATGCGCCCCGCCACTTCCTCCAGTGCAATGTAGTTCACGTTCGGGAAAGCCAGGGCAACCATGATGCCCGAGAGTCCTTCGTCCAGCGCGCGGACCGCCGCGGCGCCAAAACGCATCGCCGCCAGACGGTCAAAGGAGGTGGGGCTGCCACCGCGCAGCAAGTGACCCAGCACCACCACGCGGGTGTCCTTGCCAGTACGTTCCTGCAAGGCCTTGGCCACGCGCTCGCCAATGCCGCCCAGACGCTCGGCGTGGCCAATCTCGGCCGGAGCCTGCAGCTCGGTGTGCCCGTCCCGTGGCGCAGCACCTTCGGCCACCACCACCACGGAGTACAGGTGCCCGTTGGCATCCCGGTGGTGAATCAGGTCCGCGACCCGGTCCAGGTCAAACGGGATTTCCGGCATCAGGATGGCGTGCGCGTTGCCGGCAATGCCACTGTGCAGGGCAATCCAGCCGGCATAGCGCCCCATGACTTCCACCACCATCACGCGCTGGTGGCTCTCGGCCGTGCTGTGCAGACGGTCCAGGCACTCGGTGGCAAAAGCCACCGCCGTGTCAAAACCGAAGGTCGTCATGGTCTTGTCTAGATCGTTGTCGATGGTCTTGGGCACACCCACCACGCGCAGACCCTTCTTGTGCAGCGCGTCGGCAATGGTCAGGGAGCCGTCGCCACCGACCGACACCAGCGCGTCGATTTCCTTCAGGGCAAAGTACTGCAGGATCTCGTCCGAGCGATCCACCTCACCAATCGACCCATCGGGCATGCGGGTCGGGAAGTGAATGGGATTGCCTTTGTTGGTGGTTCCCAGAATGGTGCCGCCCAGGTGGCCGATGTCGTGAACGCGCTCGCGCGTCAGGCGCACCACGCCACCCTCGATATAGCGCTCGGGAAACAGGATACCGTTGAAGCCGTCGCGGATGCCATAGCACTCCCAGCCCCGGTTGATGGCAGCAACCACGACCGAGCGGATTACCGCATTGAGGCCCGGCGCATCACCGCCGCCGGTGCAGATGGCGATACGGCGAATGGTTGAAGAGGGCATGCAAACTCCAGCGCAAATCCTTGATTATCCGCAAGTCGGATGACTCAAATGTCTTCCGGCACCATTTTGATGGCGCCACAGGGGCACTCAGCCACGCACATGCCGCAGCCTTTGCAGTAGTCGTACTTGAAATCAAAGCCCTTGCCCGGTCCGTGCTTGGTCACCGCGTTGTCCGGGCACACGCCATAGCAGTTGTCGCACTCGAAGCAGTTGCCACAGGACAGGCAGCGCCGCGCCTCAAACAGGGCATTGGTCTCGTCCAGACCGCCCTGCACCTCTTCAAAGGTGGATTGGCGGCGAATGATGTCCAGCATGGGCCGCATGGTCTTGGGGGCGTCACTGTAATACCAGGTGTTGAGCTTGTCGAAACTGGCCAGTTCATGTTTCTCGGCCGGTGTGTAGGTGCTGCCCTGTAGCCACGCGTCGATATTGCGGGCCGCCTTCTTGCCGTGGCCAATGGCCACCGTGACATTGCGCTCGGCGGGCACCATGTCGCCCCCGGCAAAGATGCCGGCATAACCCGTCATCATGTTGGCATCGACCTTGACAACGCCGTCTTCCACCGCAAGGCCGGGCACCCCTTCAATCAGCGACAAGTCCACATCCTGGCCCAGGGCCAGCACAACCGAGTCAGCCTCCAGCGTCTCGAACTCGCCGGTCGGTTGGGGGAAGCCCTTGTCGTCCAGCGCCATTTTCTCCACGGTGATGGAGGATTCACCGGCCTGCTTGATGGTGGATAGCCACTTGATCAGCACGCCTTCCTGCAATGCTTCTTCCACCTCAAAATCATGCGCTGGCATCTTCTCGCGATTGCGCCGGTAGACAATGATCGCCTCCGTCGCACCCAGTCGTTTGGCAGTGCGTGCCACGTCGATGGCGGTATTGCCGCCTCCGTAGACCACTACGCGGCGGCCCAGCATGGGTTTGTCTTCGCCCTCCATGGAGCGCAGCACCGACACGGCATCCAGCACCTTGGCAGAATCCCCAGCCGGGATGAAGGCCCGCTTGGCAATGTGGGCGCCAACCGCCAGGAACACGGCATCAAAACCGCCCTGCTGTTGGGCTTCCAGCACGTTGGAGACCTTGCAGTTGTATTCGATGCGCACACCCAGTTCGACGATGCGTTGCACCTCGGAATCCAGCACCGTGCGCGGCAAGCGGTACTGCGGAATGCCAAAACGCATCATGCCGCCGGGCAGTGGGCCGGCCTCCTGCACCGTGACCTGGTGGCCCATGCGCGCCAGGTGGTAGGCGGCCGACAGCCCGGAAGGCCCGGCACCGACGACCAGCACCTTCTTTCCGCTGGCCTGCGCGGGCGGTGCAAACTTCCAGCCCTTGGCAATCGCCTGGTCACCCAGGAAATGCTCAACCGAGTTGATGCCCACGGGCGCATCGAGCTTGCCGCGGTTGCAGGCGCCTTCACAGGTGTGGTAACAGACACGGCCCATGATGGCGGGGAACGGGTTGTCCTCCACCAGCGTGCGCCAAGCCTGTTCGTAGTTGCCAGACTCGGCGTGGAACAGCCACGCCTGGATGTTTTCGCCCGCCGGGCACTGGTGGTTGCACGGTGGCAGGCGGTCCAGATACACGGGACGCGAATTGCGCCAGGAACCGGTGTGGTTGGCCAGCGAGGAGCCTACGTCCAGCGTGATGGCAAAGGGTTTTTGCATGGTGGTCTCCTTGCCAGCTCAGGCGGCCGTGCCCAACTGGGCATAGCGGCGGATATTGCGGTCGGCCATGGCTTGCAGGCGGGCGATGGTGGCGGTATCGGGCTCCTTGCCAAACAGATGCGCAAAGCGCTTTTGCGGCCGCAGGAAGTCTTCAACCGGCACCTGGTGGCGGATCTTGGACGAGCCCGTCACCTCGCCCCGCTCGGCCTCGTACACCGGGAAAAAGCCGCTCTCATGGGCCAGGCGCGCCAGGCGGATGGTGTCGTGCGATGCCGCACCCCAACCCAGCGGACAGGGCACAAAGATGTGGATGTAGCGCGCACCGTGCATGGACATGGCCTTGGTGACCTTGTATTCCAGGTCGCGCAGGTCGGCCACCGTGGCGGTGGCGACATACGGAATCTCGTGCGCCATGGCGATCTGCGGCAAGTTCTTGCCCTGGCCGAACACATTGCCGGGGTTGGGGCCAACCGGCATCGTGGTGGCCGTGCGCGCCGCCGGTGGCGTGGCGCTGGAGCGCTGCACACCGGTGTTCATGTAGGCCTCGTTGTCGTAGCAGATGTAGAGCACATCGTCGTTGCGTTCGAACATGCCCGACAGGCAGCCAAAGCCGATGTCGGTGGTGCCGCCGTCACCGCCCTGGGCCACGACGCGTACATCGCTGCGCCCCTTCACACGCATGGCAGCAGCGATTCCGGTGGCCACGGCCGCAGTGTTGCCAAACAGCGAGTGGATCCACGGCATCTGCCAGGATGTTTCGGGGTACGGTGTGGAGAACACCTCCAGGCAACCGGTGGCGTTCGCCGCAATCAGTTGGCCGTTGGTGGCCTGCATGGCGGCGTCGATGGCGTAGCGGGCGCCCAGTGCCTCACCGCAACCCTGGCAGGCGCGGTGGCCGGAGTTCAATGAGTTGTTGCGCGCGGTGTTGGCCTGCACGCTGCGCTGATCCGGCTCCAGCAGGCGATTGCCCACGGTGAAGGTGCCGGTCTGGTAGAACTTGACGACAGTTTGTTGGTCCATGATGTCAGCCTATCTTTGAAGACACGGTGCCGATGTCGCGCAGAATGCCCTCGGCCACCGGACCGGAGCGGCGCTGCTGCTTCTCGCGCTCCAACACGCGGTTGACAATTCCCCAATCCAGATCCAGGAAGGTCAGCAGTTCCAGCCGGTCGGCAATGGCTTCGAGCAGCATCTTGTGCAACGACGCCTTGGTAATGGCGCGGCCACCCAGCCCGGCCACGACGGCGTACACCGGCTGTGGGCGGCTCTGCACGGCGCTGCGCACATCACGCGAGACGATGCCGCCAATGCCCACGGCAAAGCACTTCTCGATGACGACAATGCGCTTGGCATGCCCCGTCACCGCCCGGATGGCCTCGATGGGGAATGGCCTGAATGACGTGATGCCCAGCACGCCGATCTTGACGCCCTCAAGACGCAGGTCGTCCACGGTGTCCTTGATGGTGCCCAGCACCGAGCCCAGCGCGATGACGATGGTCTCGGCATCGTCCAGCTTGTAGGGTTTGACCAGTCCACCCGAATCGCGGCCAAACACTTGCTCGAACTCCCGGGCCAGTTCCGGCAACAGGTCCAGTGCTTGCAACTGCTTGGCATGTGCCAGGTAGCGCACCTCGGTAAAGGCCTCCGGCCCGACCATGGCGCCAATCGTCACCGGGTCGTTTGGGTCCAGCACCTGGCGCGGCTCATAGGGCGGCAGGTAGCGGTCCACCTGCGCCTGATCCGGGATGTCGATGCGCTCGTAGGCATGCGTCAGGATGAAGCCGTCCATGCACACCATGACCGGCAGCGACAGTTCCTCGGCCATGCGAAAGGCCTGGATGTGCAGGTCCAGCGCCTCCTGGTTGGTCTCGGCAAAGATCTGGATCCAGCCGGCGTCGCGCATGGACATGCTGTCGGTGTGGTCGTTCCAGATGTTGATCGGTGCGCCAATCGCGCGGTTGGCCACCGTCATCACAATGGGCAGGCCCAGGCCGGAGGCGTTGTACACGGCTTCGGCCATGAACAGCAGGCCCTGGCTGGCCGTCGCCGTATAGGCACGCGCTCCTGCGGCGGAGGCGCCAATGGCCACGCTCAAGGCGGCAAACTCGGACTCGACGTTGATGAACTCGCAGCGCGCCAGATCACCACTCTTCACCATCGCACCCAGGCCTTCCACGATGTGGGTCTGCGGCGAGATCGGGTAGGCGCAAATCACTTCCGGGCGGCTCAGCGCCACGGCACGCGCTACGGCATGTGAGCCTTCGCATTGTTCAAGCATGATTATTTGCCCCCACGTTTGTCGCTGCGCGTACTGCACTGCCCCCCAAGGGGGCCGCGCCTTGCTTGGGGCGGCCCTGCGCTGCGGCCTCCTGCGCCAGTCTTTCCTGTTCCATGACGATGGCATAGGCCTCGCTGGCGGCATCCATATTGCCCTGCGCCACCTTGCCATGAAACTTTTGCTGGATGGCCTTGTGAACGGCTTCCAGCGATATCAACCCGCCCAGCGCCGCAAAGGCCCCCAGCAGCGGCACGTTGGGCACCGGGCGCCCCACATGCTTCATCGCAAGCTCGGTCGCCGGCACCGTCAGCAGGTGGTCGGGCTGGAACCATTTGACAAACTCGCCCAGGCCGAGCTGGTCAAAGGTCTTGGTGGTGTTGATCAGGATGTAGCCGTCCTTCTTGAGACCGCTGAACACATCGACCTGGTGCAACAGCGTCGGGTCCTGGATGATCAGCGCGTCGGGCTCCATGATGGGCTCGCGCAAGCGGATCTCCTTGTCATCCATGCGGCAAAACGCCACCACAGGTGCGCCGGTGCGCTCGGAACCAAAACTGGGAAAGGCCTGGGCGTGGCGTCCGCCCTCAAAGGCGGCAATGGACAGCATTTCCGCGCCGGTCACGACGCCCTGCCCTCCACGGCCGTGGATGCGTACCTGGAACATGTTGTTGTTTCCTTTCGTCTCCCCGGGACCTTACGCGTTTGAACATGAAACGCAATCCCAGAATCCGGAATGTGCTCCTTTGAGCAAAGGTGTTCTTGATTTAGGTCAATTGATAGGTTTCAACGCTGGAGCGCACCTTGAGGGGGGGGTAACCTTGGGAAATAGTTCTGCGATCATTGGGGGATGCAGACCCCCAATACCCCATCGCCCACCGAGATGCTGGTCGCCTGCCTGTGCGCCGAATGGTGTGGCACCTGCCGCGAATACCGGCCCCTGTTTGAACAGCTTCAGACCCAGTTCTCCGGCGTGCGCTTCCTGTGGATTGACGTGGAAGACGAGTCCGAATTGGTGGACCCGATTGAGGTGGAGAACTTTCCGACGCTGCTGATTGCCCGGGGCCAGCAGTCACTGTTCTTTGGCACGGTCACGCCGCACCTGCAAACCCTGGAGCGGCTGCTGCGCAGCGCGCTGGAGCCGGGTGCGCCGGCCCTGGCACCCGAAGCGGACCGTGATGGCTTGGTGCAGCGGCTGTGGCGGCATGGCATATAGGAGAATCGGATCCTAGCCCTCGTGGAATCTACATAGTTCGCTACAAATTAAATAGCGAATTGGAGCTGAATCTACCCCGCCCGGCCTAAACCACCGGGCGCTGGACGGCCGACTTTTCCCGCTCACGGCGCTGGGCCTGGGACGGATGGTGGATGGAGCGATCCACCCAGACCTTGAAGCGAATGTGCTCGTCCGTGTGCGCCTTGCTCAACCACTGCAGCAGGGCGTCGGCGCGGATGGCCAGCTGCCTGCCGGATGCGTCAAACTCGGTGCGCTCGGGCTCGATCAGGTTCAGCGTGGCGTCCTTGGGCAGGTCACGCAGCGTACGCCGCAGGTCGGAGACGCGCAACCAGCGGTAGCCGTCGTCCCCTTCCAGCACCTCCAGGGTATTGCCCCGGTAGGCGTAGTGGTTGCCCTGCAAGTGGTGCAGGGCCAGCCAGCGGCTTGACCGGTCCCCCCAGCCACCAGCCGACTCCCAGCGCGCCCACCGCAAAGACGATGCGATAGGCCGTGTCGAACCGGCTGGGAGACATGGTGCCGCTTACAGCTTGGCGCTCACCCAGCCCTGCACGCTGGCCAGCGCAGCGGCCAGCTTGCCCGGTTCGGTGCCGCCGGCCATGGCCATGTCGGCCTTGCCGCCGCCCTTGCCGCCGACTTGCGCGGCGACAAAGTTGACCAGCTCACCGGCCTTGACCTTGGCCGTGGTGTCGGTGGTCACGCCCACAGCGATCTGCACCTTCTCGCCATCCACCACGCCCAGCACAATGACCGCGGTCTTGAGCTTGTCTTTGAGCTTGTCCATGGTTTCGCGCAGGGTCTTGACGTCGGCGCCATCCAGTTTGGCCACCAGCAGCTTGACACCGTTGATGTCCACCGCCTGGCTGAGCATTTCGTCGCCTTGGGCGGAAGCCAGTTTGCCCTTGAGCGCGGCCACTTCTTTTTCCAGCGAACGGTTCTGCTCTAACACCTGAGCGAGCTTGGTCAGTTGCTCACCCCGTGATGCTTTAAGGTAGCCTCTCATTGCGGCAGCGTTGTCCTCAAGCTCCTGCAGATAGGCCAGAGCGTTTTGGCCGGTCACGGCCTCGATGCGGCGCACGCCGGCGGCCACGCCGCTCTCGCCCACCACCTTGAACAGGCCAATGTCACCGGTGCGCCCCACGTGCGTGCCGCCGCAGAGTTCGCGGCTGGTGCCGATGTCGAGCACGCGCACGGTCTCGCCGTACTTCTCGCCAAACAACATCATGGCGCCGGTCTTCTGGGCGGATTCGATGTCCATCACGCGCGCCTCGGTGGCGGCGTTCTTCAGGATTTCTGCGTTGACGCGGAACTCGATCTCGTGGATCTGTTCATCGGTCACCGGGGCGTTATGCGCAAAGTCGAAGCGGGTGCGCTCCGGTGTCACCAGGCTGCCCTTTTGCTGCACGTGCTCGCCCAGCACCTCACGCAACGCCTTGTGCATCAGGTGGGTGGCAGAGTGGTTGCGCATGGTGGAGGCGCGCAGCGTGGCATCCACATGGCCTTGCACCAGATCGCCCACTTTGAGGCTGCCGGTGGTGACCTTGCCGTGGTGGCCGAAGACGTCGGCCTTGATCTTTTGCGTGTCCTCGACCATGAACAGGGCATGGTCGCAGAAGATGGCGCCCTGGTCACCGACCTGGCCGCCGCTCTCGGCGTAAAACGGCGTGGAGTCCAGCACCACAACACCTGATTGACCCTCTTTCAGCTCCTCAGCCCTCACGCCGTCTGCGTAGAGCGCTACGATATTGGTAGCAAAGGTGTAGTGGTCGTAACCGACGAAGGCGTTGCCGTGGGCATCGTATTCCAGCGCACGGTCCATCTTGAACTTGCCTGCGGCGCGGCCCTTGGCCTTTTGTGCTTCCATGGCGGCGTTGAAACCGGTTTCGTCCACCGAGACATCGCGCTCACGGCACACGTCGGCCGACAAATCCAACGGAAAGCCATAGGTGTCGTGCAGCTTGAAGGCCACATCACCCGGCAGCACCGTGGCACCACCGGCCAGGGCCGTGTCCAGGATTTCCATGCCGGTTGCCAGTGTCTCGAAGAAGCGCTCTTCTTCCATGCGCAGCACATCGGTGATGCGCTGCTGCTGTTGTGCCAGCTTGGGATAGGCCTCACCCATGACCGCGACCAGATCGGCCACCAGCTTGTGGAAGAAAGGCGTCTTCTGGCCCAGCTTGTAGCCGTGGCGGATGGCACGGCGCACGATACGGCGCTGCACGTAGCCGCGGCCCTCGTTGCCGGGCAACACGCCGTCGCTCACCAGGAAAGCGGTGGCGCGGATGTGGTCGGCAATCACGCGCAGGCTCTTGTTCTGCAGGTCGGTACAGCCGGTTTCGCGGGAGGCTGCCTTGATCAGGTTATCGAACAGGTCGATCTCGTAATTGCTGTGCACGTGCTGCAGGATGGCGGCCAGGCGCTCCAGGCCCATGCCGGTGTCCACGCAGGGTGCGGGCAAGGGCTTGACGGAACCATCGGGCTGCATGTCGAACTGCATGAACACGTTGTTCCAGATCTCGATGTAGCGGTCGCCGTCCTGCTCCGGGCTGCCGGGGGGGCCGCCGGCGATTTCGGGGCCGTGGTCATAGAAGATTTCCGAGCACGGGCCACAGGGGCCGGTGTCGGCCATCATCCAGAAGTTGTCGGAGGCGTACTTGGCGCCCTTGTTGTCGCCGATGCGCACCACGCGTTCAGGGGGCAGGCCGATGTCTTGCGTCCACACGGCATAGGCCTCGTCGTCGTCGATGTAGACAGTGGCCCAGAGCTTGTCCTTGGGCAGCTTGTAGACCTCGGTCAGCAGCTCCCAGGCCCACATCAGGGATTCGCGCTTGAAGTAGTCGCCAAAGCTCCAGTTGCCCAGCATCTCGAAGAAGGTGTGGTGGCGGGCGGTGTAGCCCACGTTTTCCAGGTCGTTGTGCTTGCCACCGGCGCGCAGGCAGGCCTGCACCGAGGCGGCGCGCACGTAGGAGCGCTTGTCATGGCCCAGGAACACGTCCTTGAACTGCACCATGCCGGAGTTGGTGAACATCAGCGTGGGGTCGTTGCCCGGCACCAGCGGGCTGCTTTCGACCACGGTGTGGCCCTTGGATTCAAAAAAATCGAGAAAGGTCTTGCGAATGTCGGCAACACTCATTGTGGGCTGGGTCATGACGGGGTTTCTTCGAGTGGTGGATCAATAGAACCCGCTATTATCGCCGCGCCCGAGGGCCCTGCGGCCCGCTCCCCTGCCCGTTCAGGCCTGCTCGACGCGCTGGCCCATCTCGATGCGCTCTTCCAAGAAGCGCCACAGGCGTTCGTCATTGCAGAAAGCCACGTTGAAACGCAGCCAGCCGGTGGTGCGCGGCTCCACCAGAAACAGCTGCCCCGGCCCCAACATGATGCCCTCCAGGGTGCCGGCCTGCGAGAGTTCGGCGCTGTCGGGCAGATCGGGGTGGCGGGCCCACAGGTACATGCCCGCCTCGGGCTCATGAAAAAGTTCAAAGCCCAGGCTGTCCAGGCGGCGGCCGACCTGGCGCTGTGCCTCGGCCAGCCGGTCCCGTAGCGACTTGAGGTGCTTGCGCCAGCGCCCGTCGGTGATGGCGCCAAAGGTCACCCGCTCGGCAATGTCCGACGAGGTCAGCCCGGCAATCATCTTCAGCTGCACAAATTCGGTCAGCAGATCGGCGCGTGCCAGCAGATAGCCCACGCGCAGATTGGGCGAGATGGTCTTGGAGTAGCTGCCCACGTAGACCACGCGCCGCAACTGGTCCAGGCTGGCCAGCGTGGAACGCGACGGGATGTCCATGTCGGCATAGATATCGTTTTCCACCAGCACGAAGTCGTGCCGGTCGGCCAGTTGCAGCAGGCGGTGCAGATGCGCGACTGACGCCACCGAGCAGGTGGGGCTTTGCAGGCGTGGCTGGGTAAAAAACGCCTTGGGCCGGTGCGCCAGGACCAACGACTCCAGGGCGGTCAGGTCATAGCCGGTGGGGGTGCGCGGCACGCCAATGATGTGCACACCCAAAAAGCGCAGCATGAACATCAAGTTGGGGTAGCCGGGGTCGTCTACCAGCACCGCATCCCCCGGCTTGAGCAGACAGCGCGCCACCAGATCCAGCGCCTGGCTGGAGCCGTGCGTCATCAGCACCTGCGCGGCCTCCACCGGAATCTGCCGCTCGGCCAGCGACTCGGCAATCATCATGCGCAGCGCCATGTGGCCATACGGCAGACCGTAGCCGTCCAGCTCCGGGCCGTCGATGGAAAGCTGGCGCATGCTGCGCCGCACCGCATCGCCAAACAACCAGTCGTGAGGGAGCCAGCCGCAGCCGGGCTTCAACGGCAAATTACGGTTCTCAAAAATCTGCTTGAGGTACCAGCGTGCATCAAAACGGGGCGCGTCCTGGGGCAGCCGTCCGGCGCCGACACCTGAACTGCCGCCTTCCTCGCGGCGTTTGACGAAAAAACCGGCGTGCGCACGCGACACCAGCCAGCCCTGTGCGACCAGGCGGTCATAGGCCTCCACCACCGTGAACACACTCACGTTGTGCGACGCGGCGAAGGCCCGGATCGAGGGCAACTTGCTCCCGGGCTTGAGCACCTGCCCGGCAATCAGACCCCGCAACCCATCCACGATCTGGCTGACCAAGGGGGTTGAAATGTCGGGGCTGAGAGTGAGCATCGGGAGGCAAAAAGAGAGCGGCTGGGGATGTGGCGCCACGTGCACCATATTAGGGAAACCCTGTACAGGATTCTAGACCTGCACAGTGTGCCAAATTTCTGCTGCCGGTGTACATGGACGCATGGGAAACGGATTTCTATAGTTCAGCCATTCGTTCAACCACCCCGGTATCCCATGCAAACAGATCGCAACCTGCTGAACTCCGCCCTCCTCGCCCGCCGCCACACTGCCGTGGCCCGTGGCGTAGGCCAAGCCCACGAAATTTTCATCCAAAACGCCCGCAACGCCGAGTTCTGGGACGTCGAGGGCCGCCGCTACATTGACTTTGCCGGCGGCATTGCCGTGCTCAACACCGGGCACCTGCACCCCGAAGTCATTGACGCGGTGAAGGCCCAGCTCGACCTCTACACCCACACCTGCTTCCAGGTCGTGGCCTATGAGCCCTATGTGGAGGTGTGCGAGCGCCTCAACAGCCTGGCACCGGGCAACTTTGCCAAGAAGAGCCTGCTGCTGACCACCGGCGCCGAGGCGGTAGAAAACGCCATCAAGATTGCCCGCGCCTACACCAAGCGCCCCGGCGTGATTGCCTTCACCGGTGGCTACCACGGCCGCACCAACTTCACGCTGGGTCTGACCGGCAAGGTGGCGCCCTACAAGCTGGGCTTTGGCCCCTTCCCGGGCGAAGTGTTCCACGCCCTGTTCCCCAACCCGCTGCACGGCGTCAGCGTGGCCGATGCACTGCATTCGGTCGAGCTGATCTTCAAGAACGACGTGGAGCCCGAGCGCGTGGCGGCCTTCATTGTGGAACCGGTGCAGGGCGAAGGCGGCTTCTATGTCGCCCCACCCGAATTCATCGCCGGGCTCAAGGCCCTGGCGGATCGCCACGGCATCCTGCTGATTGCCGACGAGGTGCAAACCGGCGCGGGCCGCACCGGCACCTGGTTCGCCAGCGAGCAGTGGCCCGTGGCACCCGACCTGATCACCACCGCCAAGTCCCTGGCCGGCGGCTTCCCCCTGTCCGGCGTGGTGGGCCGTGCTGATGTGATCGATGCCCCGGCCGCTGGCGGGCTGGGCGGCACCTATGCGGGCAGCCCCGTGGCCTGCGCTGCGGCACTGGCCGTGATGGAGGTCTTTGCCAAGGAAAAGCTGCTGACCCGCAGCCAGGACATGGGTGCCCTGCTGGTGCGCGCTCTCAAGGACCTGGCCACCCAGGTTCCCGCCATCGGTGACGTACGCGGCCTGGGCGCCATGGTCGCCATCGAACTGTTTGAAGGGGGCGATGTGCACCGCCCCGACGCCGTGCTGACCAAGAAGGTGGTTACCGAAGCGGCACGCCGCGGCCTGGTCTTGCTATCGTGCGGAACCTATGGCAACGTCATCCGTATTCTGGTTCCACTCACCGCATCCGACGCCCTGCTGGAAGAGGGCTTGGCCATCCTGGCCGAGAGCTTCGCAGCCGTGGCCTGACAGCCTTCAACGCCCTCCATGCACAACATGTCCTCCACAGAACCCTTGGTGCGCTTCAGCGGCGTGCAAAAAACGTACGACGGCGAACAACTGGTCGTACGCTCGCTGAACCTCGACATCCAACGCGGCGAATTCCTGAGCCTGCTGGGCCCGTCGGGCTCGGGCAAGACCACCACGCTGATGATGCTGGCCGGGTTCGAATCTCCCACGGCGGGCGACATCCTGCTGGATGGCCATCAGATCACCCGCACGCCACCGCACAAGCGCAACTTCGGCATGGTGTTCCAGAACTACGCGCTGTTCCCCCACATGACGGTGGCACAGAACGTGGCCTACCCGCTGACCGTGCGCAAGGTGCCCAAGGCCGAGCAGGAGCAGCGCGTCAAGAAGGCGCTGGCCATGGTGCGCCTCACCGGCATGGACGATCGCATGCCGGCACGCCTGTCGGGCGGCCAACAGCAGCGCGTGGCACTGGCCCGGGCGCTGGTGTTCGAGCCGCAACTGGTGCTGATGGATGAGCCGCTGGGCGCGCTGGACAAGCAACTGCGCGAACACATGCAGATCGAGCTCAAGGAACTGCACCACCAACTGGGCGTGACCTTTGTCTACGTGACGCACGACCAAGGCGAGGCGCTGACCATGAGCGACCGCGTGGCCGTGTTCAACGAAGGCGTCATCCAGCAGCTGGACGACGCGCAGTCGCTGTATGAGACGCCCAGCAACCGCTTTGTGGCGGGCTTTGTGGGCGACAGCACCATCCTGCGTGGCACGCTGCGCGGTGATGCCCACTCCTGCGGCATCACGCTGAGCGGAAGCGGCCAGACCCTGCAGGGCCTGAACGTTAACCACGCCGCCAACGGCGCCCAGGTGGAGGCCTGCGTGCGCCCCGAGCGCATCGTCCTGCACCAGGACAACCCGGGCGAAGCCAACTGCATCACCGCCACCGTGTTTGACATCGTCTACTACGGCGACCATGTACGCCTGCTGTGCGACCTGGGTGCCGCGCAGGAACAGGCCGTGGTCAAGCTGGCGCTGACCCACCCCTGTGCACAGCACCCCCCCGTTGCCGGCAGTGCGGTGTACCTGGAGTTCCCGACCCAGTACACCCGCATCTACAGCGTGTGATTTTTTTTATTCCCCCAACCCTGTCCCCAACCAACCTGTAAAGGAACCCGTTCCATGAAAAAAAGCCTGATCACTCTGGCATCCCTGGCAGCCTGCATGGCCCTGACGGCCCACGCAGACGACGCCATCACCGTCGTGAACTTCGGTGGCGCCAACGCCAATGCCCAGAAGGTGGCCTACTACGAACCCATCGCCAAGGAAGGCGTGAAAGTCACCGCCGTGGAATACAACGGCGAGCAAGCCAAGATCAAGGCCATGGTGGACACCAAGAACGTGACCTGGGACGTGGTTGAGGTCGAATCCCCCGACGTGGCCCGTGGCTGCGACGAAGGCCTGTTCGAGAAACTGGATTACAGCAAGATTGCCCCCAAGGCCGATCTGCTGCCCTCCGCCGTGACCGAGTGCGGCGTGGGTGTGTTCGTCTGGTCCACAGTGATGGCGTACAACGGTGACAAGCTCAAGACCGCACCCACCAGCTGGGCCGATTTCTTTGACACCAAGAAGATCCCCGGCAAGCGCGGCATGCGCAAGGGCGCGCGCTACAACCTGGAATTCGCACTCATGGCCGATGGCGTGAAGCCCGCCGACGTATACAAGGTGCTGGCCACCAAGGACGGCGCAGAGCGCGCCTTCAAGAAACTGACCACGCTCAAGCCCAGCATCCAGTGGTGGGAGGCCGGTGCCCAGGCACCCCAGTTCCTGGTAGCCGGTGACGTGGTGCTCTCCACCGTGTACAACGGCCGCATCGACGCCGCCAACCGCGAAGGCCGCAACCTGCAGATTTACTGGCCCGGTGGCATCTATGACCTGGACTACTGGGTCATCCCCAAAGGCACGGCCAAGAAGGACGCTGTCTACAAGTTCCTGAACTTCGCAATGAAGCCTGAGAACCAGGCCGTCTACGCCCAGAACATTGCCTACGGCCCGACCAACAAGAAGGCGCTGGCCAAGCTGGACAAGAAGGTACTGGGCGACCTGCCCACCTCGGAGAAGAACGCCAAGGATGCGATCCAGTTCAGCACCACCTTCTGGGCTGACCAGGGCGAGGCGCTGGAGAAGCGTTTCGCAGCCTGGGCCACCCAGTAAGCCGCAGCACCGCAGGAGCAGACCACCATGTCCACGCAAGCCCTTGTCAACCCGCCCCAGGGCGATCTGCGCGCCGCACTGTCCCGCGCGGAGTCGCGCCGCAAATGGCGGGCCTTCTTCCTGACAGTGCCCCTGCTGGTGTTTCTGCTCCTGACGCTGCTGGTTCCCATTGGCGCGCTGTTGATGCGCGCGGTGGAAAACCCCGAAGTCGCCAAGGCCCTGCCCACCACGGTGGAGGCCCTGGCCCAATGGGACCGTCAATCGCAACCGGCCGCCGGCGCCTATGCCGCTCTGGTGCAGGACCTGTCCCACCTCCCCGACACTTCCGACGCGGGCGCCCTGGCCCGCCGTCTCAATACCGAAGCCCCCGGCGCCCGCTCGCTGATCATGGGCGCGTACAAGGCGCTCCCCATCGAGGGCGATGCCGACGCCGTGCGCCAGCAATTGCTGGACAAGGATGCCCGCTGGGCCGATGTGGAGTTCTGGCAGGCCATCGCCAAGAACGGCGCCCGCTGGACGCCGGACTACCTGCTGGCCTCGGTCGATCTGCGCCGCGATGCCCTGGGTGACATTGAACGCATGCCCGAAGAGCAGCGCGCCTATGGCGGCATCCTGCTGCGCACCTTCCAGATCAGCGGGGTCGTCACCCTGCTGTGCCTGCTGCTGGCCTACCCGCTGGCCTATTGGCTCTCCACCCTGTCGGAGCGCCGGGCCAATGTGCTGATGATCGTGGTGCTGGTGCCGTTCTGGACTTCCATCCTGGTGCGTGTGGCGGCGTGGATCGTGCTGCTGCAGTCCGAAGGCCTGATCAACACCGCCCTGCTGGACCTGGGCGTCATCAGCCAGCCGCTGGAGCTGCTGTTCAACCGCACCGGCGTCATCATTTCCATGACCCACATCCTGCTGCCGTTCATGATCCTGCCGCTCTACAGCGTCATGAAAAGCGTGCCGCCCACCTATGTGCGCGCCGCCGTATCCCTGGGCAGCGCACCGCTGGCCGCCTTTGTGCGCGTCTATGTGCCGCAAACCTTTCCCGGCGTGGGCGCGGGCGCCCTGCTGGTGTTCATCCTGTCCATTGGCTACTACATCACGCCGGCCCTGCTGGGTGGTGCGGACGACCAGATGCTGAGCTACTACATCGCCCGCTACACCAACGTCGAAGTCAACTGGGGCATGGCGTGCGCGCTGGGCGCCCTGCTGCTGGCCACCACGCTGGTGCTGTACGGCGTGTACCGCCGCGTCGGCAAAACGGACCTGGCCCTGGCCTGACCGCAATCCAACACGAGAACGCCCATGTTCAAGCTGCCTGAATTTCCCCTGTACTACACCCTGGCCGACAAGGCCGGCTGGTGGGCGCTGCGCGCCGTCTGCGTGGCCGTGCTGGTCTACCTGCTGGCCCCCATCCTGGCCATCATTCCGCTGTCGTTTTCCAGCAGTTCGTTCCTGAGCTACCCCATGCCGGGACTGTCGCTCAAGTGGTACCAGAACCTGTTCAACGCACCCGAGTGGTCCAACGCCACCCGCAACAGCTTCATCGTCGCGCCCGCGGCCACGGTCATCGCCACCGCCTTGGGCACACTGGCCGCGGTCGGCCTGTCGCGCACCGACTTCCGCTTCAAGGGCCTGTTGATGGCCGTGTTGATCGCACCCATGGTGGTGCCCATCATCGTGGTGGGTGTGGCCACCTACCTGTACTTCGCGCCACTGGGTCTGACCGACAGCTACATCGGTCTGATCGCCGTGCACGCCGCCCTGGGTGCGCCCTTTGTGCTGACCACTGTGCTGGCCACACTGTCCAACTTCAACCACAACCTGGTCCGCGCCTCACTCAGCCTGGGCGAGACGCCGTTTCGCACCTTCATCCGCATCACGCTGCCGGTGATTGCGCCGGGCGTCATCTCCGGCGCGCTGTTTGCCTTTGCCACCTCGTTTGACGAAGTGGTTGTCACCCTGTTCCTGGCCGGGGCCGAGCAGACCACACTGCCGCGCCAAATGTTCACCGGCATCCGCGAGAACATCTCGCCCACCATTGCCGCCGTGGCCACGCTGCTGATTCTGTTCACCACCAGCCTGCTGCTGGTGCTGGAGTGGCTGCGCGGGCGCCGGCGTTAAAGTAGCAACGAGAATGGGTGCCGGTGAAGAACCGGCCCCAGGCATTTCGATTCCGGGAATAGCTATTGTTTTCATAGCTACTCACGCATATTCCACAAGGGCTAGAGCCCGATTTTGTTTACAAGCTTAGGAGCAAACCATGTCTGCATCGCCTCTCTCCCTGCTCAAGGACCCCAGCCTGCTGAAGACCGACGGCTTCATCAACGGCCAGTGGATCAAAGGCACCAGCCGCTTTGACGTGCTGGACCCCGCCACCGGCGAGAAACTGGCCGACGTGGCCAACCTGGGCGCGGCCGATGCCGAAGCGGCCATCGCCGCCGCCAACGCCGCCTGGCCGGCCTGGAAGACCAAGACCGCCAAGGAACGCAGCATCATCCTGCGCAAGTGGTTTGACCTGCTGATGGCCAACCAGGAGGACCTGGGCCGCCTGATGACCGCCGAGCAGGGAAAGCCCTTTGCCGAGGCGAAGGGCGAAGTCGCCTACGGTGCCAGCTTCGTCGAGTGGTTTGCCGAGGAAGCCAAGCGCGTCAACGGCGAAACCCTGCCCCAGTTCGACAACAACCGCCGCCTGATGGTGCTCAAGCAACCCATCGGCGTGTGCGCAGCGATCACGCCCTGGAACTTCCCCCTGGCCATGATCACCCGCAAGGTGGCGCCCGCTCTGGCCGCTGGCTGCCCGGTCATCATCAAGCCGGCCGAGCTGACACCACTCACGGCTCTCGCCGCCGCCGAGCTGGCCGTGCGCGCTGGCATCCCGGCTGGCGTGCTGAACATGCTCAGCGCCGACAGCGCCAACTCCATCGCCATCGGCAAGGTCCTGTGCGCCAGCGACGTGGTGCGCCACATCAGCTTCACCGGCTCCACCGAAGTGGGCCGCATCCTGATGGCGCAAAGCGCGCCCACGGTCAAGAAGCTGTCGCTGGAGCTGGGCGGCAACGCGCCCTTTATCGTGTTTGACGATGCCGACATCGACTCCGCCGTCGAAGGCGCCTTTGCCAGCAAGTACCGCAACGCCGGCCAGACCTGCGTGTGCTCCAACCGCTTCTATGTGCAGGCCGGTGTTTACGACCAGTTCGTCGAGAAATTCGCGGCCAAGGTGCGCACCGCCAAGGTCGGCAACGGCTTTGAAGATGGCGTCAACCAGGGCCCGCTGATTGAGGAAGCCGCACTCGAAAAAGTGCAGCGCCACGTCGACGACGCCACCGCCAAGGGCGGCCGCGTGGTGGTGGGCGGCAAGCGTCTCTCTGCCATGGGCTCTGGTCAGTTCTTCGAGCCCACCGTGGTGGCCGACGCCACCGCCGCCATGCTGTGCGCCAAGGAAGAGACCTTTGGCCCGTTCGCTCCGGTGTTCAAGTTCAAGACCGAACAAGAAGCCATTGACGCCGCCAATAACACCGAGTTCGGCCTGGCCAGTTACTTCTACAGCCGTGACATCGGCCGCATCTACCGCGTCGGTGAGGCGCTGGAGTACGGCATGGTCGGCATCAACGTCGGCATCCTGGCCACCGAGCATGTGCCCTTTGGCGGCGTCAAGCAGTCCGGCCTGGGCCGCGAGGGCTCGCACTTCGGCATGGATGACTATGTGGAGGTGAAGTACCTCTGCATTGGCGATATCCAGAAGTAAGCTCGCCGCACACCCGGATTGGCAAATACCGGCCCCTGGGTATATAAATGCCACCGGGGGCCTGTTGCGCGACACAGCGGCGGGCCGACTGGTGGGAATTGCGATGAAACAAACTGACGACGACGAACCCAAGGTCTGGGTCACGGTAGTGAAGCTGGTGATCGGCGCGGCGATGTTGATCGGCGGCGTGGGTCTGGCACTGTGGATCGCGGCGCAAGGGCCGGTGCGCTCACCGGCGCTGGAGCAAGCCCAGGAGGAAGTGCGCAGCAAATCGTCCCGTCCCTCGTCGTCATCCGACTCCTCTTGGGGCATCGCCAAGGACTCCCCGCTGCGCAAATAGGCAGCCCTATAATTTGCCCATCGCGCGGGCGTCGTTCAATGGTAGGACTCTTGCTTCCCAAGCAAATAACGTGGGTTCGATTCCCATCGCCCGCTCCACGCACTGGCGTGTGATTTGCACTACAACCCACCCGTTCATACCGTGATTCGGGTCACACGGGTCGGTTTTCTGGACCAATCCCGCAACGGATTAGCCCCGGCATTTTTGTCGGGGCTTGTTGTTGGTGGAATCGAATTCATATTTGCCACATAGTCTTGCGCCTTACCGGCGGTCGACCCAGGAGCAGGATCAAGGAGACAAAACATTGACGCTCAATCCGGACTGCCTACCGGTCCCTGAAATCTACTCGACGGATCTGTTTGTCTTAAGACGTCAGATGCTTACTGACAATATTCCCGATTTTCAGGCTGTCATGTCCTCCCGTCTGGAGCTGCGGGTATGGAGCGACAGCGACTGGCCCCAAGATGAATTCACGATCGATGAGAATGCAGCGGACCTCGATATGCACATCGGCGAACACGAGCGTAACGAGGCCTACGGGTTCAGCATATTTGACCTGACCGAAAACACATTGCTCGGGTCCCTCTATCTGAGCCAGGTCGCCTCTATTGTTGAGAATTACCAAGTCGATTCGATCACTGCAGCCTATCTGAAACACTTTGATGTCTGCGCCGATTACTGGTTGCGACAAGGGGTCTCGGAGGAGATGAGAGCTGCGTTCTTGCAGACGGTTCAGGATTGGTTGAGCGAGGCATGGTGGTTTACGAATGTCGCTTTCGGATCCCGACGGGGTATGGTGGACCAGCGACGTCAGTATCTTGAAGCTGGGTTGAAGGAAATTGCCGTACTCACCAAGGAAACCGAAGCTCGTCAATTTCATCTTCACGCTCGAACGACCCTCTGCCCCCCTGAAGGTGCGACCTGATCGAATGGATCGGTCACTAAATCCCGACTGGACGACTATCGGAAGCGGCAGAGTCATTCACTAGGAGCCCGACAGCGGTTGTTTTCCACCTACAGCAACTGGTCCGAACCCGCGGCGGTTGCATTCGAGGGACCGACGCATAGCCTCTGCAGATTCGCAAGCAACCAAGAATCCAGCGATCAGCGAAGCAATGCGGACTCGACTGCGTTCCAGGTTTCAGTCTTATGAGCTGCGTAGTCAGGAGTCGGTCTCGCCATAGAACACATCTAAGGTTGGAAAGTCCGCACGACCGCGCAGGCAGTCCCACAAATAGATGGCAAATCCGGGGTCACCAGTCCACAGGGAATAGCGCATCTGGCCGTACTGCATCGCGTCCGCTTCGGTCTGTGCAATGCCGTGCATGGCAAATGACTGCGCGCGCTGAAGCCACAAAGAGTCGCCTGTACGTTGGAAGAGCTTGAGAAAAGCATATCCGTTACCACCGGTTCCGTGGCATAGGTTGGAGCCCTTCATCAAAGGGCCAGCGGCCCAAATCGCATCACCCGCAGCGATGAGCACCTTGTTCAAAGCATAGCCCGGCATGTCTGCCAAACAGATCACGAAGCCCGGTGCACCATGGCAGTATTGCATCAATAGAGGCTTGGTAGGTGGCGGCGCAAGCCGGGCGCGCCAGTTGGCTTGCGTCCCATCCCACGTGGCAGTGCGCAGCACGGTATTTTCAATGCAGGCCTGCCAGGCGGCCCAGTCTGCTTCGGCCAACAGGTTACGACCATGGATCAAGGGCGCTGCAGTAGCCACAAAGCCGTGGATCGCATCGATGTAGGTTGACCTATCGCCATACAAGTCCTGGGTCCAGTAGTGGCAGCCAAACTCCTCGGACCACAACAGCTGCGACCACAGCATCGTGGCCGTGGTGCGGAACAGCTCAGCCCAGCGTGTCTCGCCGGTGCGCTGGTGCAAGAAGAGCGCTGCCAACAGCGTGCCAGGCGAACCCCACATCAACTCGCGCGCCGGGTGCGCTAGGTTACGGGAAATCAACTCGGCCAACCTGTCAGCCGTGGTTGGCCCCGGCCGCGCTGAGTGCTCAAGTAGGCCTATTGGCAGCTCACCCATCATGAAAGAGCCTGCTTGCTCAGCCGCATCGTCGCCTAGCCAAGTGTTGTTCCGCGCCAGCAGATCGGCCAGCAGTGCGGATTCGCGATAGTTGCGCTTCAAGCGCACAGCGCCAACGTCTTGGAGGTAGTGCAATGCCCAGACCACGCCGCAGGCGCCGTAATACAAAGGAGTCGCCGGCTGATTTGCATCTTCACCTGGATGCACATCACGAGGGTGTGGCGGCCACCAATGTTGCGGCGTGAATCGTGACTCTGCATCCTCCACTATCTGTCCGATGCAGGCCCGAACTCGGTCTTCGTCCCAAGGGATGGCCTTAAGTGACTCGTGGCGCGCAGGGTCAAACAACATTGTGTGTCCTAAGTCAGTAGTGGGCTTGATTTGAATTTTGTCACGACAGACTTAGCTCTTGGCCCACCCAACCAGCAAGCGGCCTACCTACCCCCGCTCGTACCACCCTTTCGACCGGTTCACCAAATGCACCACCAGCAGCATCACCGGCACCTCAATCAGCACCCCCACCACGGTCGCCAGTGCGGCGCCGGAGTGGACGCCGAACAGGCTGATGGCGGCGGCCACGGCCAGTTCGAAAAAGTTGGACGCGCCGATCAACGCGGAGGGGCAGGCCACGTTGTGCTTCTCGCCCAGCGCGCGGTTCAGCCAATAGGCCAGCGCGGAGTTGAACGCCACCTGGATCAGAATGGGCACGGCCAGCAGCGCAATCACCAGTGGCTGCTGAAGGATGGCTTCGCCCTGGAACGCAAACAGCAGTACCAGCGTGGCCAGCAGCGCGCCAATGGACCAGGGGCCGATGCGTTGCATGGCGGTATCGAACGCGGCCTGCCCACGTTTCAGCAAACGCTTGCGCCACAGCTGCGCCAGGATGACCGGGATCACGATGTAGAGCACCACCGAAATCAGCAGCGTGTCCCACGGCACGGTGATGGCCGAGATGCCCAGCAGAAAGGCCACCAGGGGCGCGAAGGCCACCACCATGATGCTGTCGTTCAGGGCCACCTGCGACAGCGTGAACAGCGGGTCGCCCTTGGTGAGGCGGCTCCACACAAACACCATGGCGGTGCAGGGTGCGGCGGCCAGCAGGATCAGGCCGGCGATGTAGCTGTCGATCTGGTCGGGCGGCAGCAGGGGGGCAAACAGGTTGCGGATGAACAGCCAGCCCAGAAAGGCCATGCTGAACGGCTTGACCAGCCAGTTCACAAACAGCGTGACGCCAATGCCCTTCACATGCTGGCGCACCTCGTGCAGGGCACCAAAGTCCACCTTGACGAGCATCGGGATGATCATCACCCAGATCAGCACGCCCACCGGCAGGTTGACCTTGGCCACCTCCATGGCGCTGATGGCCTGGAACAGGCCCGGCGCCACGCGGCCCAGCGCAATGCCGGCCACGATGCACAGGAACACCCAGACCGTGAGGTAGCGCTCGAACACGCTCATGGGTGCTATGGCTGCGGTGTCGGTGGCGGCCAAGTTGGATGCGGCACCCATGGTCTACTCCTGCGCCAAGCTGCGCGCGGTGGTTTGGATCAGCGTCTTCTCCAGCTTGTCCGCCGGCAGGCTGACCAGCAGTTCCAGGCGGCGCTTGAGCGCGTGCAGAGTCTGGCGGAAGGCTTCCAGCTTTTGCGCGTCGGTGCCGTCCCCGGCGGATGGGTCGGGGTAGCCCCAGTGGGCGGTGGCGGGTTGGCCGGGCCAATAGGGGCAGACCTCGCCGGCGGCGTTGTCGCACACGGTGACGACCAGGTCCATGTGCGGCGCATCGGGCAGCGCGAACTCGTCCCAGCTCTTGCTGCGCAAACCTTCAATGGAAATGCCCGCAGCCTGCAAAACCTGCAAGCCCAGCGGATTGGGCTGCTGGTTGTCGCGTGGGCTGCTGCCGGCCGAATAGGCCTTGAAGCGGCCGCGGCCAATGTGGTTCAGGATGGCCTCGGCCAGAATGCTGCGCGCCGAATTGTGGGTGCACAGGAACAGGACGTTGAGAACTTTGGCAGTCATACAAACAGGCTTTCAGGGAGTTTCAGGGAGTAGTGGAATGGCGGGACAGCTGCAACAGCCGCTGCACGCCCACCGGCTCCACCGCCAGCAGCGGAACCAGCGCGTAGCGGGTGGCGTGGCGCCGGGCCACGGCGTCGATTTCGGCGTGTTCCTTGTGGGCACGCTCGCGCAGCAAGGGCGACGTAACCGGCACGGCGGCCACGCTGTTGTTGATGACCCAGGCCCAGGGCTCGATGCCGGCGCGGCGCAGGTCGGCTTGCAGGTTGGCGGCCTCCAGCACGGGCGTGGTCTCGGCCAGGGTGACGATCAGCACCTTGGTCTGCCTGGGGTCCTGCAGCTGCATCATGGGCGTGGTGAAGTGCACCCCAGTGCTGCCCATCTGGCGCACGATGTCGCGGTGGTAGGCGCCGGTGGCATCCAGCAGCAACAGGGTGTGGCCGGTGGGCGCGGTGTCCATCACCACAAACTTCTTGCCGGCCTCGCGGATCACGCGCGAGAACGCCTGGAACACGGCAATCTCTTCCGTGCAGGGCGAGCGCAAATCCTCTTCCAGCAGCGCGCGGCCCTGTGCGTCCAGCTTGGCGCCCTTGGTGGCCAGCACCTGGGCGCGGTAGTGCTCGGTCACCGTCTGCGGATCGATGCGGCTGATGGTCAGGTTCTCCAGCGTGCCGTCCAGCGTCTCCATCAGATGCGCGGCCGGGTCGGACGTGGTCAGGTGCACCGGCAAGCCGCGGTGCGCCAGCTCCACCGCCACGGCGGCGGCCAGCGTGGTCTTGCCAACGCCGCCCTTGCCCATCAGCATGACCAGACCATGGCCATCAAGCGCGATGGAGTCCACCAGCGCCGACAGGCTGGGCGCGGCCGGGCTGCCCTCATCCGAAGCGGCGTGGTTGTAGGCAGCCGGCGTGCGGCTGAGCAGTTGGCGCAGGGCGTCCAGCCCCACCAGGTTGAAGGGCTTGAGTGCGATCTGGTCAGTGGGCAATTGTTGAAGCGCTGCGGGCATGGCCTCTATTGCCTGCGCCTCCCGCGCGCAGATGGCCTGCGCCAGCGGGTCGCCGGCCACTTCCGCCGCGGGGAACACGCCGTTGACCACCAGGTATTGCTGCGTCAGCCCGATGGCGGCCAGTTCGCGGTGGGTGCGGTCGGCCTCGCGCAGCGTGGCGGCCTGGGCGCGCGCCACCAGCACCAGGCGGGTTCGCGCGGGATTGGCCAGCGCGTCCACGGCGGCCTTGTATTGGGTGCGCTGTTTCTCCAACCCGGCCAGGGGGCCAAGACACGACGCGTCACCCTTGCCTTCTTCCAGAAAGCCGCTCCATGCGCCGGGCAACTGCAGCAAGCGGATGGTGTGGCCGGTGGGCGCCGTGTCGAAAATGATGTGGTCGTACTGCCCTTCCAGACTGGCATCGGTCAGCAGGTTGGTGAACTCGTCGAATGCGGCAATCTCGGTCGTGCAGGCGCCGGAGAGCTGCTCTTCAATGCCCTTGACCACGCTGTCGGGCAGCACGCCGCGCACCGGGCCGACGATGCGGTCGCGGTAGGCCTGGGCCGCGCCCTGCGGGTCGATCTCCAGCGCGCTCAGGTTCGCCACCGCCGCCACGGCGGTGATGTGGTTGCCAATGGTGATGCCAAACACCTGGCCGACGTTGGAGGCCGGGTCGGTGCTGACCAGCAGCACGCGCTGGCCTGCATCAGCCAACTGGATGGCCGTGGCGCAGGCGATGGAGGTCTTGCCCACGCCACCCTTGCCGGTGAAGAACAGAAAGCGCGGTGCGTTGGTCAGGAATTGCATGGGGTCCTTGATGGGTTGTTCAGCAGCACTTGCCGCCGGAGCAGCAATTGCTGGTGGCACTGGTGGCGCTGGCGATGCTGACGGGCTCCAGCGGCAGCGCGATGCCAGCCCAGCGGGCCAGATCAGCACGGGTCGGGTAGCGGCCGGCCAGGGCGACCTCGCCATCCACCAGGGTCAGCGGCAGCGCGTCTTCACCGGTGCGCTCCAGCATGCCCTTGACGACGGCGCGTTCGGCAAACACCATGGGCTGCTGCGACAGGTTGAAGCGCTCGATCTGGGCGCCACTCTTTTTGGCCCAGTCCACATCGGCGGCAAAGTCCACCAGCTTCTGGTCAACGTCCACACCGCACACGCCCGAGCTGCAGCACAGGGCGGGGTCAAAGATTTCAATGGTTTTCATGGCAATTCTCCAGTTCGGGGGTTACAGGTTTCAGCGCAGTGCTCGGGGTGGCCGGCGCAGCACTCTTCGGTCATGTAAGCAATGACTTCCTGCATCAGCGCCAGATTGGCGCGGTAACGCTGGAAGCGCCCCTCCTGCACCACGGTGACCAGTTTGGAGTGGGTCAGGGTCTTGAGATGGAAGGACACATTGCTGGGTGCCATGCCGATGGCGGAGGACAGTTCGCCCGCCACCAAGCCGTCGGGCGCGGCCTTGACCAGCAGCCGGAAGATGTCCAGCCGGGCGCCGGAGGACAGGGACTCAAAGACGGAGGTGGCAGTTTCTTTTTCCATGCTTTGATATTACAACAGTTATTGAAATATAGATGAAAAAAGTTGCTGCATCCGGCGCGACCACCGGGGCCGCTTCAAAAACAGCTATCAAATCAGGAGCTAATCAACCAATATCGGCGAGGGCTAGAGGCCGATTTGGCCAAAAACCATTCCGCCAGAGGGCGTCAGTGCGGTGCCGCCACGCCCTGCTCCATGCGCACAAAGCGCTCGGTCAGCGCGGCCAGTTCCCGGTAGAACGCCGTCTGCGCGTGGGTGGAAACCGCCACGGCAAAGGGTGCCACCCAGGCCCCCAGGTGTTCGTCCAGAAAACGCTGCTTCAGCAACGCAATGCTGGTGGCCGCCTCCCCATCGCCACCCAGGCTGGCCTGGTGGGCGTTGAAGTTCAGCAGGTACAGAAATTCCAGTTCGACTGCGATGTGGTCCGGCAGCTCCATGAACTCGGCATCGATTTCCATGCCGCCTTCTGCGTACCGCTCCAGCACCGCCGGTGGCGGGTTGTCTTCCTGGTTGGCCGCAGGGGGCAGCCAGGATGATTCGTAGGGCTTGGCGCGCGCCTCCAGGGGACCGAGAAACAGCCGCGTGTAGTCCACCAACAGGGTCTGCAGGTCTTCAGCGGCAAAAGCCGCCCCGAGCCTGCGGGCGTGCTCCGCCAGATCGGGGTGCAGCACCGTGGCTGCATTCAACAGCGAGTCAAACAGCCGCTCCTCGGCAAACTCCACACCCGGCTCGTAATAGCAAGCGGAGAGAAAGCGGCACAGGTCTTCGCGCGCGGTAGCCGCATCGGGTGTGTAGTCGGACATCGTGGTTCCTTGGATAGTCAGGCGCGGGGGCTGTACTTTCCAATGTAATGCACGTTGGGCTTGGTGCCCTTGTCTTCCTGCAGCCGGAAGGAGTGTTCCTTCTTCAGGATCTGGGCGATCGGCGTGTTCGGGTCGTCCTGGTCGCCAAAGATGCGGGCCTGTGCCGGGCACACTTCCACGCAGGCGGGTTGCAGGCCGTTGAGCACGCGGTGGTAGCAGAACGTGCATTTCTCCACCACATCGTCCTTGCGCACCGGCTGCAGGTCGCCGCCCTTCCAGGCGTTCAGCATGGGTGGCACGGCGCCGGCCAGGGCCGCCACTTCGGCGCCCGATGCGGTGCAGCCGGGAATGGCCGAGGTCTTGTCGGACCAGCGCGGTTGCGGGTCTTCATCCATGGTGTTCAGGCTGATGACGCTGTAGCTCTTGCCGTCAAAGGCGGAATCGTCGAGCTTCTCGTGGCTGTAGGGGCACTTCTTCTGGCAGTCGCCACAGCCCACACACAGCTCGGGGTCGTGCAGGGTGATGCCCTCGGGCGTCTTGAACAGCGCCTTGTAGGGTTTTCCGTTCGGATCCTTGGTGGGATTGCCGGCCTTCTCGGGGTTGCCGGGGCACACCTTGATGCACGGTGCATCCGAGCAGTGGTTGCACAGCACCGGAATCACCGAGTGCGTGGTGTGGGGGAAGGTGCCTTCGGTGTGCATCAGGAAGTCGGCCCAGTTGAAGCTTTGTCCGTCTGCCCGGTCGCGGGTGTTGTTTTCGGCCTTGCAGGCGAATGCGCAAGCGCCACAACCATTGCATTTTGCGAGGTCAATGACCATTCCAAGTCGTGCCATGATTCTTTCTCCTATTCTGGGTTGTGGGCGATCAGGCCTTCTGGATGCGGACACCGGTGAAGCCACCGTTGCGCGCCGTGGCACCGCTCAGGCGGTCGTAGTCGTCCACCAGGATTTCGTTGTTGTTGCCACCGCGCGGAATCGCCTTGGCGAAGTCCTTGGCGGCCACGCGGCCATAGGCCCAGTGGCCCTGGCCATAGCACTTGGCCACCGTGCCGGGGCGCACGCCTTCCCACAGCTTGAGCTGGCAGGAAATCGTGCCGCTCATCGACGTGATCTTCACCGTGTCGCCGGTCTTCAGGCCCAGCTTGGCTCCATCCACCGGGTTCATCTTGACCACGTCGGCCCAGGACACATCACCCGGATCGACCTTCTTGAACTCCTGGTACCAGGGCACGTTCTGCGAGCGGCCCTCGCGGTTCAGGCGCGACTTGTAGTCGATGAAGGTCAGCGGGTAGTCGGCCACGCTGCCGTGGCGCTTGACCGGCTCATAGTGCGGCACAAAGGCCTGCTCGCCGCGCGCCGTGTAGCCGCTGACCGTGAGGATGTCGTCCACCGTGGTCTCGTATTTCTTGGCGTGCTCCAGCAAGCCCTTCTTCAGCGTCTCGCTGTAGAACTCGAACTTCTTGGTGGCCGTGGCGAACTTGCCGCCCCAGCCCTTCTTCAGGGTGTATTTCGGGCCGCTGAACATGCCCTTCTTCTTGAACTCGGCCCAGCCATTGATCGGCGCATCCCCCTTGAGCGGCTCCTTGGCTTTCCAGATCGGTGCGCTGGTCATCTTGGCGGCAATCTCGCTGAACTCCAGTGCCGTGGTGGGTGCCTTGCCGGTCTCGGGGTCCTTGAACTCCTTGGAGTAGTAGTCGAACAGGTTGGCAAAGCCCTTGGCCTTGAGCTTCTCGGCCAGCAGCCACATAACTTCGGTCTCTTCCTGCTTCACATCCCACAGGCGCTTGACGGCACCCTGCTGGATGGATGCATAGGCATGGCCGTTGCCCATGTTGGTGACGATGGACCAGCCTTCGGCGGAATTGAAGGTCGAGGGCAAGACGATGTCGGCAAACATCGTCATCTCGGACGCGTTGGGCACCATGTGCACGAAGAACGGAATCGCGGCCAGGGCCTTTTCCCAGCGCTGGGCACCCGTGGCCGAGAACGCGAAGTTCGACCAGCTGGACACCAGCACCTTGCAGGCACCGGGATCCTTCAGCATGCCGTTGGCCACGTTGTTGGTGACCACGCCGCTGCCGGGCTTGGCGCCCATCATGGCGGGCATGTCCTTGGCACCGCGCCCGTCGAGCTTCTTGCCCTTGCTGCCGTTCTTGGCGATGTCATCCACATAAGCGTCGGTCTTGGGGAATGCGGCCAACGGTGGGCCGCTGGGGCTTTGCCAGACACCGCCCTCCACATCCACCGAGCCCAGCAGGCCATTGAGTGCGTGCACCGCCATGGCGGCATACGTGCCTCGCGGCGTCATGGCCACGCCCGGGCCCATCCAGACCGCGGTCTTCGGCGCGGCCTTGCCCATGGCTCGGGCCACACGCAGGATTTGCGCTGCCGGGATCAGCGTTTCGTTTTCAGCCCAGGCGGGGGTCTGGTTCTTCAACTCCAGGTTCCACCACTTCACCAGGCCATGGGTTTCCTTTTCGGCGAAGGCTGCTTCGTCCACGGCCTGCCCGGCCACGAACAGGTTCTTGCCGTCCTTGAAGTCGCCCACAAATTCGCGGTTCCACAGGCCTTCGGTCAGCAGCACGTGGGCAATGGCTCCAGCCAGTGCACCGTCGGTTCCGGGATTGATGGGCAGCCACTCATGGGCCTTGGCGGCCACGTTGGAGAGTCGCGGATCGACTGCAATCACCGTTCCACGCTTCACGATGGCGGGGAACTGGTTCATCATGTTGGGCACCATGCGGTTGGATGCCAGCGGGTCGGTGCCCCAGCACACCAGGCAGTTGGTGTGGGTCAGGTCGTAATCGCGGTAGCCAAAAAAGCCCTGGGTCAGGCCCGGGCCCATCTTCTCGGCCTCGGCACAGATCGCGCTGTGCGAGAAGTAGTTGCCGGTGCCAAAGATCTTGGGCAGCGTGCCGTACAGCAACTCGGTGGAGGTCGGTGAGTAGCGGCCGCGCATATAGGTCAGCTTGTGGGTTTCACCGGCCATGCGCAACGCGATCATCTTGTCGGCCACGGTGTTGAGCGCCTCATCCCAGCTGATGGGAACGAACTTCGGATCAATGCCACGGCCCTTCTGCGGGTTGGTGCGCTTCATGGGCGTCTTGATGCGGTCCGGGTCATACATCTGCTGCGGAATCAGGTGACCACGCGGGCAGCAATAGCCATGGTTGGTCTTGGACAGCGGGTTGCCGCGCACGCGGGTGGCGCGGCCGCCCTGCACATGGATCTGGATGGCACACCACTGGGTGCAGCCCTGGCAGGTGCTGGCCACCCACTCGCCGGTGGCGGGGCTGCAGGGCTTGGCCTTGCGCGGGATCAACGCACTGTGCAGCGGTGCTGACTGCAGGCCTGCACACCCTGTTACCAATGATCCGGCGGTGATGCCAGACGCCATGATGAAAACCCGTCGTGTCAGCTTCATGTTGTGCTCCTGATTGGTGGTTGCATCCCATCGCCCACGCGCAGGGTCTGTGCAACCTGACACCCTTTGGATAGCAACCTTTGGGCCACTGCACGCACCATGTCTTGACGCTGGGCAAGACCGCACTTTCAGCGCCACGCAGGGGTTACCCATTGGTAACGCAGTCTCTGCAAACACCGCAGAACAGGAAGCCTGAGGCCTCCCTGCAGCCCCACCACGTGGCTAGAATTCCCGGCATGGGCTGCACGCGCAGTGGTGGCCGGTGCGTGTTACCGATCCGTAACCCCCCATGCCCGCAATCCGGCGGATGTCACCGTCCGGTAACAAGGAATCAGGATGCCGACGCTGTTCAAGACCCTGCTCGCCACGCTCTGCATGGCCTTCGCCTGCATGGGTGCCCACGCGGGCGATGCCGCCAACCCCATTCGCTTTGCGATGACACCGGCTTTCCTGCACGACCAGCATGCCCTGCTGGCCGAGTGGCGCCGTTACCTGGAGACCCGGTTGAAGCGCCCGGTGGAGTTTGTGCAGCGCGACCGCTACCGCGACACCATGGATCTGCTGCAGCAGCGCAAGATCGACTTCGCGTGGATTTGCGACTACCCGTATGTGATGCTGAAGAACGACGTGCGACTGATGGCCGTGGCGGTGAACGAAGGCAAGCCGACCTACCGCTCCTACCTGATCGTGCCGGCGCAGGACACGCAGACCCGTAGCATGGGCGACCTCAAAGGCGGCATCTTCGCCTACGCGGACCCCTACTCCAACACCGGCTACCTGGTTCCGCGTTTTGAGATCAAGCGCAGCGGCGCGGACCCCGCTGTGTTCTTCAAGCGGACCTTCTTCACCTGGTCGCACCGCAAGGTGATTGACGCGGTGGCGGCGGGCCTGGTACAGGGCGGCGCGGTGGACAGCTACGTCTGGGATGTGCTCAACAAGGTCAGGCCCGAGATCACGGCCAAGACCCGCATCGTCTGGAAGTCCGAGGAGTATGGCTTCCCGCCGATGGTGGCCAGCACCAGCGTGAACGAGACCGACTTTGCCCAGATGCAGCGTGTGCTGATGGGCATGAAGGACGACCCGCAAGGCCGCGCGCTGCTGGCGCGCCTGAAGCTCGACAGCTTCACCCCCGGCTCGCCCACGCTCTACAACGGCGTTGCCGAGATGATGCGCGTGTTTGGCGAAATCTGATGTGGCTGTTCAACCTCAGCCTGCGCTTCAAGCTGCCGCTGTGGGGCGGCGGGCTGATCGTGGCCACGGCCTTGGCGCTGTCCACGTCCTACGTCATCCAGGCATGGGACAACCTGAACCGCGACCTGCTGCAAAACGCCGAGGACATTGGCCGCACCACCGCGCACGCGCTGTTTCCGGTGATGCTGCATGACGAGGTGTGGGAAGCCTTTGAGGTGGTCTCGCTGCCGTTCACGGTGACACCCGGAACGGCACTGACCGAGAGCATTCTGGTGCTGGACAACAGCCAGCGCGTCTACGTGTCGTCGCGCCCGCAGGAGCACCCCATGCTCACCCCGCTGGTGGCCTTGGGCCCCGACTTCGCCGCCATCAGCCGGGACCTTCCATTGGCCGCCGACGCCGGCGTGTTTGTGCACAGCGAGCGTTCGGCGGAGCACATCTACGTGGCCTTGCCGATTGCCAGCGACGGTGTGCGACTGGGCACCCTGATCGTGACCTACAACAAGTCGCTGCTGTGGCAGCGTTTCTCGCTGATCCTGAGCCGCTCGGCGTGGATCAGCCTGTTGGTGCTGGCCATCCTGCTGCCCATCACCGCCTATTGGGGCCGGCGCATGATGCTGCCCATGCGCATGGTCACCGAGCGCATCAACCGCATCGGCAACGGGGAGCTGCAGGACCTGGACCCCGCGCTCTACCCCTATGGCGACGAGGTGGGCCAACTCTTTCAGGCCTATGAGGCCGTGCTGGTCAAGCTGCGGGAAAAGGCCGAGTTTGAGAAGGAGATGGTCAAGAGCGAACGCATGGCCGCCGTGGGGCGACTGACCGCCAGCATTGCGCACGAGATCAACAACCCGCTGGGCGGCATGCTCAATGCCATCAGCACCCTCAAGCGCCACGGCAGTCCCGACCCCATCACCCAAAAGACCATTTCGCTGCTGGAGCGTGGCCTCTCGCAAATCCGCGAGACGGTGGCAGCCCTGCTGGTGGAGGCCAAGGTCAAGAGCCGCCCACTGGGCGCGCCCGATCTGGAGGATGTGCGCATCCTGGTGACCCCGGCCGCGCACAAGCAGGGCACGCAGCTGGCGTGGACGGTGGCGCTGGCCGACACCATTGCACTGCCCTCCACCCTGGTGCGCCAGGTGCTGATCAACCTGCTGCTCAATGCCATCACGGCCGCCGGGCGCGGGGGCCAGGTCGCCGTGCGCGCGCTGGCGGGCAGCGAGCGCTTTGTGCTGGTGGTCGAGAACACCGGGCACCCGCTGCTGCCCGAGCAACTGGCGCGCCTGTTCGAGCCCTTCACCAGCTTCTCGGAGGGCGGCAACGGCCTGGGTCTGTGGATCTGCTACCAGATCGTGACCCAGCTCGGCGGTACGATAGGTGCTGAATCCAACCCGGAGCTGACCCGCTTCACCGTCATCATCCCCCTGGAACCCGTTCATGCCCCCAGCACAGCGCCGCATCTGCCTGATTGAAGACGACGAGATCATGGGCGAGTCGCTGTGCGACCGCTTTGAGCTCGAAGGCCTGGACTGCGACTGGCACCGCACCGGCACCGCCGCGCTGGAGGCCCTGCGCCGCCAGCCCTATGCCCTGGTCATCAGCGACATCCGCCTGCCCGACATCACCGGCGACCGGCTGTTTGAAACCCTGCTGGACGAGCACCTGGGCCTGCCGCCCTTCATCTTCATCACCGGCCATGGCGACATCGACAGTGCCGTGCGCCTGCTCAAGAAAGGCGCACAGGACTACATCACCAAACCGTTCGACCTGGACGCCCTGATCGACAAGATCCAGGCCCTGGTCGGCACCGACGACGACCTAGGCCCCAGCCAGTTGGGTCAGTCGCCAGCCATGCGCCAGATCGAATCCATGCTGCACCGGCTGGCGGCCAGCGAGGCCTCGGTGCTGATCACCGGCGAGTCCGGCGTGGGCAAGGAGCGCGTGGCGCAGGCGCTGCACCAGTTGACCGGCGCCAGCCGCCCCTTCATTGCCGTCAACTGTGGGGCGCTGACCGAAAGCCTGTTGGAAGCCGAGCTGTTTGGCTACGAGAAAGGCGCCTTCACCGGCGCGGGGCGCACCAAGAAAGGCGTGTTCGAGCAGGCCGATGGGGGCACGCTGTTCCTCGACGAAATTGGCGACATGCCGCTGTCCATGCAGGTGCGGCTGCTGCGCGCCTTGCAGGAGCGCAGCATCGTTCGGGTGGGCGGCGAGACACCGATTGCGGTCAACATCCGCCTGGTCTGCGCCACCCACCAGGCGCTGGCGGAGCGTGTCGCCAGCGGCGAGTTCCGCGAAGACCTGTACTACCGCATCAACGTGGTGGAGCTGCGCATTCCCCCGCTGCGCGAGCGCGCCGAAGACATCCTGCCGATTGCGCGCCACTTGCTGGCCGACATGGCGGCCGCCTGCGGCAAGGCCACCCCGGCGCTGACACCGGCAGCCGAGCACGCCATCCGCCATTACCGCTGGCCGGGCAACATCCGCGAACTCAAGAACGCACTGGAGCGCGCCAGCCTGATGAGCGACAGCCGCACCATCTCCCACGACATCCTGTTCGACCGCCCCGCCCCGCCGCTGGGCGAACAGCAGGACGTGGCCGGCAGCCTGCGCGACTACTTGAGCGAATGCGAGCGCGACTTCATCGTGCGTGCGCTGGACGCCCAGCAGTGGCAAATCCAGTCCTGCGCCGACACCCTGGGCATCAGCCGCAAGAACCTGTGGGAAAAGATGCGCAAGCTGGGCATCGACCGGGACGCGGGCAGCGGCAAGTAGCGGATGGGTCCGGGCAGCCGGCGGAACCGGAATTGCTACTGTTTTTATAGCTGTTCGCGTTTATTTCACGAGGGCCAGAAGCCAATTTGACCAAAAACCATTCCGCCAGAAGGCTTCTGCGCGCGGAGGCTATGCCCTACCGGGCGCCCACCTTCAGCAGCATGGCCACCATGGCCGCATACCCGCGGGCTTTGGCCAATGCCAGCGGTGTGTTGCCTTCCCGGTCAGCCAACTGTGTGCTGGCCCCGGCATCCAGGAGCGCCTGAAGCACCGCCTGGTGTCGCGCACCACCGTCACCCAGCACGATGGATTCAATCACGGCAGTCCAGTGCAGGTTGTTCACATGGTCCAGCGGGGCACCGGCCGCAATGAGCTGCCTGACCACGCCATCATGTCCCAGGTGTGCAGCGGCAATCAGCGCGGTGCCGTCATAGCGGCTGGTGGTGAGCGCTGCGCTGGCACCCAGTTGCAACAGCAGACGCAGGGTGGCTTCGTCATCCGCCACCGCCGCAATCGTCACCGCGTCGTAACGGTCGTTTTCCAGCAAGCCCAGATTGGCACCGGCTTGCGCCAGGGCCTTGATCACCGCGCGCTGCCGGGCAAAAGTCGCCACATGCAACGCGGTGCGGCCATACGGGTCCCGCGCGTCGACTGGATCTCCGCTGGCCAGCAGTTTCCGGACCTGCGCAAGCTCGCCCCGATGGGCTGCCGCATGCAGACCGCTATAACGGACCACTTCGGCGGCACTGGGTGCAACCTGGGCCTGGGCTGCAAAGCCCAGGCCAGCCAGTGCCATACAGGCCGCCACCGGCCAAGCCAGCAGTCGGTTCCGGGTTGGGGACATAGCGACTCCTCGGATGACTGGCGACGTGTTTACTTCAGCAGGTCCTGCACAGCGGCAATGCCCGCCAGGGCGCACTTTTCGTCCAGATGACCACCGGGTGCACCCCCCACGCCCACGGCACCAATCACCTCATCGCCCACCTTGACCGGCACGCCCCCGCCCAGCAGCAGGAAACCGGGGATGGAAGCGACATGGGTGGAGGCCGGGTTCTTCTGCACGCCTTCCCACATGGCCAGCGTGGAATTCTTGGCGGAGGCCGAAGTAAACGCCTTGGCCTGGCTGGCCGCCAGGGTGTGCGGGCCGGCGTTGTCGGCACGGTGCACGGCGCGAACGCCGCCGGCCCGGTCCACCACGGTGGCGGTCACGTTGTACTTGTCGGCGCTGCAGGCCGCCACGGTTGCAGATGCAATTTTGGTGGCCAGCTCCAGCGACATATTCTTCTCGGCACGCACAGCCTGGGCGCTGGCGCCCAGTGTGGCAAGAGACAAGACGAGGGCAGTGGCGCAGTGCAAAGAACGCATGGGTTTTCTCCAGTGATATGGTGGGTGTGAATCAAACATTCACCCCTGGAGAAAATGTAGTTGGATACCCGCATGACGGCCATTCGTGCGGCTACGCACCCGGCTCCGTATAACTACGCAGCCCTTCAGGTTTCGGGCTGGGAAGCCAGAGTGGCGTAATGGCGAATCAGGTGCGCCAGGGATTCGACCTGCAGCTTGGCAAACAGGTTCGCACGGTGGGTTTCCACCGTGCGTGGCGACAGGCCCAGTGCACGCCCTATTTCCTTGTTGGTGAGCCCTTCCACAATCAGGCCCAGCACCTCGCGCTCCCGCTCGGACAGCTGCGCATAGTGCTCGCGCGCCTGCTGATTGGCCTGATGCCGCTCGCGTGAGCGCACATGCTGGCGCACGGCGTTTTGCAGGGCCTCCAGCAATACCTCGTCGTCCACCGGCTTCTCCAGGAACTCGGTGGCACCCGATTTGAATGCGCGCCGGCACAGTTCCACCGTGCCGTGACCGGTGAGCATGATCACGGGCTGGTCCACCCCTTGTGCCACCAACGCATCCAGCACGGTCAGGCCACTGGTGCCTGGCATGCGCACGTCCAGCACAATGGCGCCGATGCTTTGACGGTCAAAACCCTGCATGAACGCCTGCGGGTCCGCCCAGGCCTGAACGCGCAGGCCCACGGTGCCTATGAGCATGGACAGGCCATCGCGCACGGCCGCGTCGTCGTCAATCAAATGGATCAGGGGCGAGAGCGGCGCGGTCATGGAGCGGGTGCCAGGGGCAGCGAGAGAATGAATTGCGCACCACGCGGTGCATGGGCCTGTGCCAGCAACTGCCCGCCCATGCCCATGGCCAGGGTCTCACACAGGCTCAAGCCCAGACCCAGGCCGCCCTCCCGGGTGGTGAAAAAGGGCTCGAACACGCGGGGCAGGATGTCAGGCGCTATGCCCGGGCCGCTGTCCACCACACGCATTACGCCGGCGCCCTCTTCCACGGCGATGTGAATGGTGAGCTGGCGCTCGCTGGCGGGGACCTGGTCCAGCGCCTGCAACGCGTTGGTCAGCAGGTTATGCACGATCTGTTCAAGCGCTACGCGCTCCGCATGCACGCGGACGGACTGCGCCGCCCTCACGGTGGCCGTCACGTCACGGCGCCGGAGTTCGGGCTCCAGCAGGTCCAGCGCGTTGCGCACCACCGCCTCCAGATCGACGGCTTCTTCGGGTTGCGCTGAACTGGGTTGCTCGACGGTTCGGCGCAGGCGCGCCAGCACCTCGGCCGCGCGGCGCGCCTGGGCGACCGCCTGGTCCATGGCCTGACACGCGGTGGAAAGCTCTGGCGGATCGTCCTGCAACAGGCGCTTGGCCGCCTGCGTGTTGGCCAGTATGGCCGTGAGGGGCTGGTTGAGTTCATGGGCCATGCCCGCGGCGAGTTCGCCCAGGGTATTCAGGCGCGCCACCTGCCCCACGCGCAACAGTTCTTCGGCGCGACGCCGCGCACTGCGTTGGCCCCGCCAGGCAGACCAGGCGGTCACTCCCAACCCCACACTCACCACCCACAGCAACATGAACGCCCAGGGCAACTCGTGCCAACCGACCTGGCGGATGGCCACGACATCAAACGGCTGGCTGGTGCTGGCCAGATGCTTGTGAAATTCGAACCGCCACCCCCCATCACCAATGCGGCCCGGTTGCACCACAAAGGCCTGTCCGGCGTGTTCCAGCGTCACCCGCACCGGGCTGGTTTGCACGGGCATGGACCAGTCGTTCCATGGCACGCTGGCCTGCACGTCGATCAGCAGGGCGAAACTGGCCGGCTGCGCCGCCAGCACCAGCTGGTAGCGCGCACGCTCACCAGTGAAATCCAGGTTGGCCAGCGCTGCACTGCGCGCCAGGCGCGAAGCTTGCTCGGCCGCATCCAGAGCGGGGTTGGGCCAGGCAGCACCCGGATCGCGCCGTTGCACACCGAATATTTGCGGGTAGACGGACGACAAACGCTGCTCCGCAGCTTCGGCACCCCCCGGCTGCAGAAGCCCCAGCGTGGCCAGCACGGCGTCGTGCTGCACGGCGCGCTGACTGAGCAGGCGGTGGCTGATGCGGGCATCGGTCTCGAAGGCGTCGCGCAGTTGACCCAACTCCAGGCGGGCCAGCAACACACAACCCGCCGTGGACAGCACCAACCACGCGACCAGGTGCGGTGCGTAGCGGGTGAGTCGCTGGTGCAGGGGGAACACTTGGCTGGACCCTCAATCACCTCAGCGCGCGGCCGCGCGTTGTTCCGACCGCGCCAAGGTCCACAGCAATCCGACGCCGACGGACGTGCCGGTGGTCTGCTGGAACAGCGGGCTGGCCATGTTGGCCGCGCCATCCATCAACTCATGGCGCAAGAAGCCGAACACGCGGACATCCGGTGTGAGGCTTTTTGCCACGTTCAGCCCCAATCGGGTCGTGATCAACCCCGCCTGCGCATCAAATGTCGGGCGCGAGGGCGTCGCGAAGGGGGCTGAAACGCCATAGAAATAGTTGTTGAGGTTCTTGTCACCAAACACCAGGCTAGCCGTGGCGCCCAGGTTCCAGCCCGCCCCCATGTCGCGCACCTCCAGAGACAGTTCGGGCTCAAAGGCATAGCCTTGCTGCCGCACCCCGCTGTTGAATTCCAGTACTGCGCGCAGCGGCAGTTCCAGCCGAACACGCGTACCCGGCGCAGGGCGTGCCAGCGTAATCTTGACGCGCGGGCCAAACTCCACCAGCGTGCCCAGGTCGCTCATGCCCTTGCGGGCCGTGAGATCGTCTGAAGTGGCTGGCAGCGAGGCCGCGAACCCCAGATCCAGCTCGGCATCGTCGCTGCTGAACAGTCGGGCGCCCACGTCGCCCCGCTCGGCCCGAAACACCTCCCCGCGGTACACCAGAATGGGCAGCACCAGTGTGCGCGAAGCCCGGTCCGCCGATCCCGGGTAGGCCGGCGTACTGGCGGTGCCGCCAAATGCCCCCAATTCCCACAAGGGCAGTATCGGACTCTGGGCTTGGGCCACGGTTGCGCTCACCACCAGGGCCAGAGCGGCTGCACAGCGTGCAAACTGACTTTTCATTCTTCTTTCCGTGCGTTGTGGGTTGTTGCGACCGAATGTAACGCAGCACGCTGCTGTCTGGTTTGCACGCTTCACGGCAGACCGTGCGTCAATGGCTGTGTCGGTGGTGTGTATCCGGGTAGTGCGGATGGCTGTGGTACAGCGGCGCATGCGTGTGTAAGTGCTCATGCGGCTCCTCACCGACCGGCTCGCCATCGTGCGCATGCTGGTGGTGCGCGTCGTGCGTATGCCGGTGCGAGTGCACCAGCGGCTCGTGGGTGTGGGCATGCGCGTGGTGCTCGGTCAGGTGCAGCCAGACGCCCGCACCCATCAAAGCGGCGGCCAGCCACAGGCCCGGTGAGGCGCCCTCGCCCAGCACGCCCAGTGCGAGCGCCGCACCGATGAAGGGTGCGGTCGAAAAATACGCCCCGGTGCGCGCCGTGCCCAGGCCGCGCAGGGCCAGCACGAACAGCACCAGGCTGACGCCGTAGCCCAGCAGCCCCACCGCCAGCGTGCCGGCCAGCGTGTGCCAGGCCGGCAGGCTGGCGCCCAGGCCAAAACCCAGCAGCGTGTTCACCACGCCGGCTACCAGCCCCTTGGTCGCGGCAATGAATACGGCATCCGACGCCGACACGCGCCGGGTCAGGTTGTTGTCGATGGCCCAGCACAGGCAGGCCACCGCCACCCACAACGGCCCCAATCCACGGGACGCGGTGTCACCGGTTTGCGGCCAGGCCAGCACCACGCCACCGGCCACGATGGCCAGCATGCCCCAGACGATGCGCCGGTCGGCGTTTTCCTTGAACACCAGCCAGGCGATCAGCGCAGTCAGCACGGCCTCCAGGTTGAGCAGCAGCGAAGTGGTGGCCCCGCTCGTGGAGACCAGACCCACCATCAACACCACCGGGCCGATCACGCCACCAAACAGGATGGCACCCAACAGCCAGGGCCACTCGGAAGGCTGCAGGCCGGATGGCTTCCAGCCACCGTCACGCAGCACACGGAAAAGGCTTAACCCCAAACCGCTGCCCAGATAGAGAAGTCCCGCCAACAGCACCGGTGGCAGGTCACCGACCAGCAGTTTGGCCAGCGGCGTGCTGGCACCAAACAGCGCTGCGGCGCCCAACGCGTAGACAACGCTGCGCTTCACGGCCTAGGGCAACGCGTCGTTGCTACCATCGCGCCCGTAGAGGCGGCACAACTGGCGCAGCCGCGCAGCGTGGCCTGGGTTCACCTCGGACCAGTCAAAGCGCCACTCCCAGTAGCCCTCGGCCTTGCCGGGAAAATTCATGCGGTGCTCGGTGCCCAGGCCCAGGATGTCCTGCATGGGGTGGATGGCAGTGTCGGCCACGCTGGCGCAGGCGGTGCGGATCAGGTCCCAGTGGATCTCGTGGCCGTCCACGCCCAGATAGTCGCACACATGCTGGCGCAGCGGCTCTGGCGCGCTGGCCCACCAGCCAACCGTGGTGTCGTTGTCATGCGTGCCGGTGTAGACCACCGTGTCGCGCGCATGGCGGTGCGGGAGAAAGCTGTTGGTGCTGTCACCGCCAAATGCAAACTGCAGCACGCGCATGCCGGGGAAGGCAAACGCGCTGCGCAACGCCTCCACATCGGGCGTGACCACGCCCAGGTCTTCGGCAATGATGGCCAGCGGCCCCAGCGCCGCCTGGATGGCGCTGAACAGCGCCGCTCCGGGGCCGGGCAGCCACTGCCCTTGGATCGCCGTGGGGGCTTCGGCGGGAATTTCCCAGTAGCTGGCAAAGCCGCGGAAGTGGTCAATGCGCACGATGTCCACCAGTTCAAAGGTGCGGCGGATGCGCTCAATCCACCAGGCATAGCCCTCTGCGGCATGGGCTGACCATCGGTACAGCGGATTGCCCCAGCGTTGGCCGGTGGCGCTGAAATAGTCCGGCGGCACACCGGCGACCACGCGTGGGCGGCCATCCGGATTCAGATCAAACAGGTCCTGGCGGGCCCAGACCTCGGCGCTCTGCAGCGCGATGAAGATGGGCGCATCACCGACGATGCGCACGCCGCGTGCATGGGCATAGGCACGCAGGCGCTCCCACTGCGTGAAGAAGCGCCACTGGCAGAACTTCCAAAAGGCGATGCGCGGGGCATGCTGCGCCCGGGCTTGTGCCATGGCTGACGCCTCGCGTTGTGCCAGGCCACCGGGCCAATCGCACCAGTCCAGGCCCGCATGGTGTTCGGCCAGCGCCATGAACAGCGCGTAGTTGTCCAGCCAGTCCTGCGCCGCGCAGAAGTCGGCAAAGTCCTGCTGGTGTTGGGCGGATTGGGGGGCTTCTGCAAACGTGCGGGCGGCGCGGGCCAGGCGCTCCATGCGCCACGGCCAAACCACGGCAAAGTCCTGGCGGCGGCTGGTGAAGGCAGCGTCGGGCACCAGATCGACGTCCTGCAACCAGCCTTCACGCTGCAAATCAAACAGGTCAATCAGCAGCAGGTTGCCGGCAAAGGCCGAACTGCTCATGTACGGTGAATTGCCGGGGCCAATGCCGCCCAGCGGCAGGATTTGCCACAACTGCTGGCCGGCCGACTGCAGCCAGTCCACGAAGTGGTAGGCCGCCGCGCCCAGGTCACCGCTGCCGTGTGGGCCGGGCAAGGAAGTGGGGTGCAGCAGCACGCCACTGTGACGGGGAAATTTCATGAAAGGTCCATGGCGTTAAGCGCAGCGCCGCAACCCTGCGCGCTGCCAGACCCCGGACTGACTCAGCCCATGGGCGGCGGGGTGCCGGCGGGCTTGGCCGGTGCGCCACGTCCACCGTTGTTGACCGACCAGGGAATGGCCGAAGTCCGGGCCAGCGTCTGGTCTGCCTTGGTAAACAGCGCATGCCAGAAAAAACCGGCCTGGATGGAAATCACGAGGAACAGCAGAAAACTCTGTGAACTGGATGCCAGCCACAGGTTGTAGGTTGGCATGAAGACAAAGGGCGAAACCAGCATGGGAATCACCAGCCTGGGCACCTCCATGTGTTCCATGCCCTTGCCCTGGTTGAACAGATCCCAGTAGTAATTGGTGAACATGCCCAACACCATCCAGCAGGCCAGATGCCACGCAAACACAATGGCATGGTTGCGGGCCAGGAGGCCAATCCAGGGCACGGAATTCTCATCGGCATTCACGATGAGAACCATGAACGCTCCCGTGGAGATGAACACCACGAAGTAGATGAACATCAGAAATTTCAGCGCTCTGGACATAGTTCCCCCGGGAAAAGATTCGCGCTATCTTACCCGGGGTATTGCGTCACCATCAGACCAAAGTGACTCCGGTCTTGGACTGCACCTCTTCGCGTGTCACGCCGGGTGCCAACTCCACCAGCTTCAGGCCCAGCGGGGTCACATCCATCACCGCCAGGTCGGTGATGATGCGGTCCACCACGCCCACGCCGGTCAGTGGCAAGGTGCACTGGGGCAGTATCTTCAGGTCGGTGCTGCCGTCCTTCTTCTTGGCCACGTGTTCCATCAGCACGATGACGCGCTTCACGCCCGCCACCAGGTCCATGGCGCCGCCCATGCCCTTGACCATCTTGCCGGGGATCATCCAGTTGGCCAGGTCGCCCTGCTCGCTGACCTGCATGGCGCCCAGGATGGACAGGTTGATCTTGCCGCCACGGATCATGGCAAAGCTCTCGTGGCTGCCGAAGATGCTGGAGCCCTTGAGCGTGGTCACGGTCTGCTTGCCGGCGTTGATCAGGTCGGCGTCCACTTCGTCTTCGGTCGGGAACGGGCCAATGCCCAGCATGCCGTTCTCGGACTGCAGCCAGACTTCCTTGTCCGCCGGCACAAAGTTGGCCACCAGGGTGGGAATACCGATACCGAGGTTGACGTAGAAGCCGTCCTGCAGTTCCTGCGCAGCACGCGCTGCCATTTGGTCTTGTGTCCACGCCATGATCAGGCTCCTTCTTTCACAGTGATGGTGCGCTTTTCGATGCGCTTTTCGGGGTTCGGGTTGTGCACGATGCGGTGCACATAAATGCCGGGTAGATGCACTTCGTCGGGCACCATGTCGCCCACCTCCACAACCTCTTCCACTTCCACCACGCAAATCTTGCCGGCCATGGCCGCAGCGGGGTTGAAGTTGCGTGCCGTCAGGCGGAACTGCAGGTTGCCGGACTTGTCGGCACGATGCGCCTTGACCAGGGCCACCTCGGGCACCAGGGCGCGCTCCATGACATAGATCTCGCCGTCGAACTCACGCAGTTCCTTGCCGTCGGCCACGATGGTGCCCACACCGGTCTTGGTGAAGAAGGCGGGGATGCCAGCACCGCCGGCACGCAGCTTCTCGGCCAGCGTGCCCTGGGGCGTGAATTCCAGCTCCAGTTCACCGGCCAGGTACTGGCGCTCGAACTCCTTGTTCTCTCCCACATAGGAAGAAATCATCTTCTTGATCTGGCGCGTTTCCAGCAGCTTGCCCAGGCCGAAACCATCGACCCCTGCGTTGTTGGAAATCACGGTCAGGCCCTTGACGCCGCTGTCGCGCAACGCGTCGATCAGCGCCTCGGGAATGCCGCATAAGCCGAAACCGCCGACCGCCAGCAACTGGCCGTCTTTGACAATACCGTCAAGCGCGGCTTGCGCGCTGGGATATACCTTGTTCATTGCACCTGTCTCCTGTGAAGAATCTGTTCCCGTACGATACTACCTAACAATGTACGTAGTTTTCCGTAAAGCCCTATCAGCCAGTTGGGGTCAGAGCACATCGCTACACGAGTGGTCTGACCCGCAAGCTCTATGAATATCGACTACCGCCTCGCTTTCGAAATGGCCCCGGTCGGCCTGGCGCTTTCGCGCAACCGCACCATCATGGACTGTAACCAGCGTCTGTGCGACATGTTTGGCACCACGCAGGAACAGCTGATCGGCCAATCCTTTCTGGTGCTCTACCCCAGCGCCGACGAGTTTGAACGCACCGGCGCGCGCATCACCCCGATCCTGAACCGCAATGGCACCTATGCCGATGACCGCATCATGCGCCGCATGGATGGCCGCTTCAAGGGGGAGCCCTTCTGGTGCCACGTGACCGGCCGTGCCCTGAACCGTGACGCCCCGCACGAGGCCGGCATCTGGTGCTTCGAGGACCTGAGCGAACGCCGCCCGGTCAAGGCCGAGCTGACTGCGCGCGAGCGGGAAGTGGCCGCCCACCTGATGCAGGGGCTGACCTCCAAGCAGATCGGCAAGACGCTGGACATCAGCCACCGCACCGTGGAAATCTACCGCGCCCGCCTGATGCGCAAGTACAAGGCCTCCAACGCCGGCGACCTGATCCACAAGCTCACCGCCGGGTGAACAGATCCCGCCCCATAACCCCACTGTGGGCGCGGGTTAACTAAATCAAACGTTTGTTTGATTTGCACTAGAATCCGCGGGTGCCCAAATCCAGTACCCCCAAACCTACCCCGCCCAAGAGTCTGCGCAGCGACGGCGCCGACGCGCACTCACGGCTGCTCGACGCCGCCTTGACGCTGTTCGCGGACAAGGGATTCGCCAAGACCTCGATCCGCGACATCGCCCAGGCCGCACAGGTGAATATCGCCTCCATCAGCTATTACTTTGGCGACAAGGCCGGCCTGTACCGCGCCGTGTTCACCGACCCGCGCAGCAAGCAGCACATCATTCCCCACCCCGGCCCCGATGTGCCAATGGCGTTGCAGGCGTCACTGGACCTGATGCTGCAGCGGTTCATCGGACCGCTGAAGCAGGACCAGCTGATCCAGCAGTGCATGAAACTGCACTTCCGTGAAATGCTGGAGCCCACCGGCGTCTGGCAGGAAGAGGTGGAGACCAACATCAAACCCGCCCACCACGCCCTGGTTGCCGCGCTGTGCCAGCATCTGGGCGTGGCCGAGCCGGACGACGACATCCACCGGCTGGCTTTTTCGATTTCGGGCCTGGGTGTGATGCTGCACATCGGCCATGACATCATCACCACCATCCGCCCCGAGCTCCTGGCCACCCACGCCGCGCTGGACCTCTACAGCGAGCGCCTGATGGGCTACGCGGTCGCCATGGCCGATGCCGAAGGGGCCCGCCGCGCGGCAGCCAATGCGGCAAACACCAAGGCTCCCAAGGATCCCAAGGCAGCCAAGCCCACCCGGCAACCCACCGCATCCGCCACCACCCGTTCCAAACGCAAGACACCCACATGACTTCGCAATTCCTTCGACACACGATTTCCCTGGCAGCGGTCCTGGCGCTGTCGGCCTGCTCCAGCTTCATGCCCCCCACCCAGGTGGATGCGGTCACGCCCGCCCAGTGGCACGCACCCCTGCCCCACCACGGCAGCGTGGGCGCACTCACCGACTGGTGGCAGCAGCAGGGTGACCCGCTGCTGGTGGAGCTGATCACCGCCGCGCAAGCCGTCAGCCCGACCATCTCGCAGGCGCTGGCACGGGTAGAGACCGCGCGGGCCCAGCAGGCCGCCGCGTTTGGCGCCCTGGTGCCCAACGTGGGGGCCCAAGTGGCCGGCAGCCGCGGCGTCGCCCAACCCAACCTGCCGGTGACCAACACACAACAGGTGGGACTGCAGGCTGCCTGGGAAATCGACCTGGTGGGTGCCAACCGTGCGGTCAGCCGCGCCGCACAGGCCAACGTGGAAGGTAGCCAGGCCCAATGGCATGACGCCCGCGTGTCGGTGGCTGCCGAGGTGGCCAGCCTCTACTGGAGCCTCTCCACCTGCCAGCAGCAGCTGGCCCTGGCCCGGCGTGACGCGGCGTCGCGCCAGGAGACCGCACGGCTGACCGAGATCAACGCCAAGGCTGGCTTCCTGGCTCCGTCCATGGCCGCCATGGCCCGCGCCAGCGCCGCCGACGGCAGCAGCCGTGCCACACAGCAGAACGCGCTGTGCGAACTCGACACCAAGGCGCTGGTCGCCCTGACCGCCATTCCCGAACCCGATCTCAAGCAAAAACTGGCCGCGGCCCTCGTGAAACCTGCGCAGGGCGCTTCTATTTCCATAGCAAGTGTGCCGGCGCAGACCATTGCCCAGCGGCCCGACGTGTTCAGCGCCGAGCGCGACGTGATGGTGGCCAGCGCCCAGGTCGGCAATGCCAAGGCGCAGCGCCTGCCGCGCCTGACGCTGGCGGGCTCGATTGCCGGCACCCGCATGACCACCAACGGCGTGGACACCGATGGCACCACCTGGTCCTTCGGCCCGCTGGCAATCAACCTGCCGCTGTTCGACGGCGGCCAGCGCGCCGCAGCCGTGACGGCGTCTGAAGCCAACTATGCCGCCGTGGTCATGGCCTATCGCGCCAAGGTGCGCCAGGCCGTGCGCGAGGTGGAAGAGGCTCTGGTGAACCTGCAGAGCACCGAGGTCCGCACGCAGGACGCCAAGGTCTCCACCCAGGGCTACGCCGAGACGCTGGCCGCCACCCAGGCCCGCTTCGGCCAGGGCCTGGCCAGCCTGGTGGAACTGGAAGACGCGCGCCGCAATGCGCTGGCGTCCGAATCCGCCCAACTGGGCCTGGCCCTGGAGCGCAACCGCGCCTGGGTTGCCCTTTACCGGGCCCTGGGCGGTGGCTTCGAGCCCCAAGCCAGCACCCATGCCGCAGCGAACTGATATCCCCTTATTGATACGACGCCATACCACCATGAACACTCCATCCACCCCCCTTGCCCGCACCCTCACCGTCAAACCCCTGACCCTGGGTCTGGTTCTTGCCAGCGTGGTGACGCTGGCCGCCCTGGGCCTGTTTGCCACCCGCAGCCTGGCTGCCGATGCCGCCAAGCCTGCGGCCGGCAAACCCGCGCTGACCGTGGCCCTGGCCCAACCCAAGAGCAGCATGCTGACCATCAAGCTCTCCGCCAATGGCAGCGTGGCCGCCTGGCAGGAGGCCAGCGTCGGTGCCGAAGCGAACGGCCTGCGCGTGGCCGAGCTGCACGCCCAGGTGGGTGACCGCGTCACGCGCGGACAGCTGCTGGCCAGCTTTGCCGCCGAGAGCGTGAATGCCGATGTGGCCCTGGCGCGCGCTGCCGTGGCCGAGGCCCAGGCCAATGCCGCAGAAGCCGCCGCCAACGCCGACCGCGCCCGCGCGGTGCAGGGCAGCGGCGCCATCAGTGCCCAACAGGTCAACCAGTACCTGACGCAGGAGCAAACCGCCAAGGCGCGCGTCGAGTCCGCCAAGGCGCAACTCGATTCCCAACTGCTGCGCCTGAAGAACACCCAGCTGCTGGCACCGGACAGCGGCGTCATCTCCGCCCGCATGGCCACCGTGGGCTCGGTGGTGGGCGCCGGCACCGAGATGTTCAAACTGATCCGCCAGGGCCGTCTGGAGTGGCGTGGCGAAGTCACCTCTGCCGAGATCGGCCGCATCACCCCCGGCACCGGTGTGCTGGTCACCGCACCCAGCGGAGCACAGCTCAAGGGCAAGGTGCGCAGCCTGGCCCCCACCGTGGACGCCGCCACCCGCAATGGCCTGGTCTATGTGGACTTGCCCAGCGCGGATAAAGGCGCAACGCCCGCCGTAGCCGCCAGCTTCAAGCCGGGCATGTATGCGCGGGGTGAATTCGAGCTAGGCAGTTCCGGCGGCCTGACCGTGCCGCAGACCGCGGTCGTCGTCCGTGACGGCTTCAGCTACGTGGCGCGTGTCGGCGCCGACAACCGGGTGGCCCAGGTCAAGGTGCAGACCGGCCGCATCGTGGGCGACCAGATCGAGATCCAGAGCGGCGTCAAGCCCGAGGACAAGCTGGTGGTCAGCGGCGGCAGCTTCTTGAGCGACGGCGATCTGGTGAAAGTGGTGGAAGCCGCCACGCCCGGTGGTTCCATGCAAAAAGATGCTCCAGCCCTCGCAAAGCCTGCTTCTGCTGCTAGCAAATAAGGAGCAAATCTGATGAATGTCTCCGCCTGGTCTATCAAGAACCCGATTCCCGCGGTCATGCTGTTCGTGCTGATGACGCTGGCCGGGCTCATGTCCTTCAATGCGATGAAGGTGCAGCAGTTCCCCGACATGGAACTGCCCACTGTCACCGTGTCCGCAAGCCTTCCCGGTGCCGCACCGGCACAGCTGGAAACCGAAGTCGCCCGCAAGCTGGAGAACGCCATTGCGTCCCTGCAGGGGCTGAAAAACATCTACACCAACGTGCAGGACGGCAACGTCACGGTGACGGCAGAGTTCCGCCTGGAAAAGCCCACGCAGGAAGCGGTGGACGATGTGCGCAGCGCGGTGCAGCAGGTGCGCAGCGACCTGCCCGGCGATTTGCGCGACCCGGTGGTCAGCAAGATGAACCTGTCGGGCGCGCCCATCCTGGCCTTCACCATCCGCTCCGGGCAGATGGACGATGAGGCCCTGAGCTGGTTTGTCGACAACACCATCACCCGCGCCCTGCTGGGCGTGCGCGGCGTGGGCTCGGTGGCCCGCGTGGGCGGCGTGACCCGCGAGGTGCAGGTTGCGCTGGACCCGCTCAAGCTGCAAAGCCTGGGCGCCACGGCGGCCGACATTTCGCGCCAGCTCAAGCAGGTGCAGACCGAGAGCGCCGGTGGCCGCGCCGACCTGGGCGGCTCCGAGCAGCCCATGCGCACGCTGGCCACCGTGGCCACGGTGGAGGAGTTGTCACGCCTGGAGCTGAGCCTTTCCAGCGGCAAGCGCGTGCGCCTGGACGAGGTCGCCAGTGTGAAGGACACCGTGGCCGAGCAACGCAGCTTTGCCACGCTGAACGGCAAACCGGTGGTGGGTTTCGAAATCACCCGCAGCAAGGGTGCCAGCGAGGTGGAAGTGGGCGCAGCCGTGCAGAAGGCACTGGCCGACCTCAAAGCCGCCCACCCCGATCTGGAGCTGACCCAGGCCTTTGACTTCGTGACCCCGGTGCAGGAGGAATTCGATGCCTCCATGACCATGTTGTATGAAGGCGCCATCCTGGCGGTGATCGTGGTGTGGTTTTTCTTGCGCAACGCGCGTGCCACCTTTGTGTCGGCGGTAGCGCTGCCGTTGTCGGCCATTCCGGCCTTCATCGGCATGCACTACATGGGCTTCACCACCAACGTGGTGACGCTGCTGGCACTCTCACTGGTCATCGGTATTCTGGTGGACGACGCGATTGTGGAAGTGGAAAACATCGAGCGCCACCTGCGCATGGGCAAGACGCCCTACCAGGCGGCCATGGAGGCGGCGGATGAAATCGGCCTGGCCGTGATCGCCACCACCTTTGCGCTGATTGCCGTGTTCCTGCCCACCGCCTTCATGAGCGGCGTGGTCGGCAAGTTCTTCAAGCAGTTTGGCTGGACCGCCGTGTTCGCCGTGTTTGCCTCACTGATGGTGGCACGTCTGCTGACCCCGATGATGGCGGCCTACATCATGAAGCCATCCACCCACGTGCACGAGGAACCGGTGTGGATGCCGCTGTACCTGAAGGTCACGCGCTGGACGCTGCACCACCGCTGGATCACCATGTTCTCGGCCATTGGCTTCTTCATTGGCTCGCTGTTCCTGGTGCCGCTGATTCCCAGTGGCTTCATCCCGCCGGACGACAACTCCCAGACCCAGGTCTATCTGGAGCTGCCCCCGGGCACCACGCTGGCACAGACCCGCGCGGCGGCCGAACAGGCACGCGCCCTGATTGGCAAAGTGAAGCACGTGGAAAGCGTCTACACCACCGCCGGTGGTGGCAGCGTGGGCTCGGACCCCTTCATGGGCGGCGCCAGCACCGAGGTGCGCAAGGCCACGCTGACCGTGTTGCTGGCCGAACGCGGCCAGCGCCCCCGCAAGCAGGTGATCGAGAGCGACATGCGCACCGCGTTGTCCGAACTGCCGGGCGCGCGCTTCAAGGTCGGCCTGGGCGGCTCGGGCGAGAAATACATGCTGGCCCTGAAGGGCGAAGACCCGGTGGCCCTGGCCCAGGCGGCAGCGGCCGTGGAGAAGGACCTGCGCAAGATCCCCGGCCTGGGCAATATTTCATCCAGCGCCAGCCTGACGCGATCCGAGGTCGCCATTCACCCGGACTTTGCGCGCGCCGCCGACATGGGCGTCACCAGCGCCGCCATTGCGGAAACGCTGCGCATTGCCACCGTGGGCGACTACGAAGCGGCCCTGCCCAAGCTCAACCTGAGCCAGCGCCAGGTGCCCATCGTCGTCAAGCTGGCCACCGACGCGCGCCAGGACCTGGACCTGCTGGGCCGCCTGATGGTGCCAGGCGTCAAGGGCCCGGTCATGCTGAGCCAGGTGGCCACGTTTGAAATGTCCAGCGGACCGGCCATGGTCAGCCGCCTGAACCGCGTGCGCAATGTCAACTTCGAGGTGGAGTTGTCCGGCGTGCCGCTGGGCGAGGTGACCGATGCCGTGACCAAGCTGCCCAGCATCCAGAATCTGCCGGCGGGCGTGCAGCAGGTGGAAATTGGCGATGCCGAAGTGCAGGCCGAGATGGTGGCCGGTTTTGGCATGGCCATGATGACCGGTGTCCTCTGCATCTACATCGTGCTGGTGCTGTTGTTCAAGGATTTCATGCACCCGATCTCCATCCTGCCGGCGGTGATCCTGTCCTTTGGTGGCGCCTTCATTGGCCTCCTGGTCAGCGGCAAGATGCTGTCCATGCCGTCCTTCATCGGCTTGGTGATGCTGATTGGCGTGTCCACCAAGAACTCCATCCTGCTGGTGGACTACGCCATCATGGCCCGCCGTGACTTTGGCATGAACCGCTTCGAGGCGCTGATTGACGCCTGCCACAAGCGCTCACGCCCCATCATCATGACCACCATTGCCATGGTGGCGGGCATGCTGCCGCTGGTGCTGGGCCTGGGCAATGCCGACAACAGCTTCCGCGCACCCATGGCGGCGGCCGTGATCGGTGGCCTGATCACCTCGACCATCCTGAGCCTGCTGGTGACCCCGAGCTTCTTCTCCATCGTGGACGACATCGAACACTTTGTGGGGCGCGCCCGGAACTGGGTCATGGGGCTGGTGCAGCGCAAGGTGACCAAGAGCGCTTGACTCGGAGCCAAATCAAGCCCTGGCCCTCGCGGGTATTGCGTAAGCCGCTACTGAAAACGTAGCGGCTTTTTTTTGACTTGGATCTTTCGATGCTCCGTCACCCCCTTCTTGTTGGTACATGGCCCACGCCCGCTCCACCAGTTCGCGCATTCCTGAGTCCTCGGGAATGGGGGGGCTTGCGCACTGCTGGGCCACATCCAGCTTGCCCCGCTAAACTCCATCCATGCCAGTCGTCTTCCGCTACAAATCGTTCCGGTTTTTCTACTGTTCCAATGAAGGAAACCCACGCGAGGCGATGCATGTCCACGTGCGCAATGCGGAAGGTGAGGCAAAATTCTGGTTGACTCCATCGGTGTACTTGGCAGACAGTGATGGTTTTGATGCCGCAACCCTGCGTGAGCTGCGCGACACAGTCGTCGCCAATCAGGAGTTGATTGAAAGGACCTGGAATGACCACTTCGCCTAAAGCCGTTCGCTTCGATGAGGACACCTTGTGGGTCAGCCTGTCCGACGGCCGCACCATTGCCGCACCCCTTGCCTGGTTTCCGCGTCTGCTTGAGGCGTCACCCACGCAGCGTGCCCAGGTCGAACTGAGCAAGGGTGGTTTGCATTGGGAGGCGCTCAACGAGGATATATCTGTGGCTGGCCTGTTAGCTGGTCAACCAGACCTGACACGGGGAGTTGCGCATGTTTGAATTTCTCCATCGCGGCCGGGCCAAGGCCGACAAGACGGACCACGGTCCGTCGACCATGCCCCAGACGGTGCAGACCAATTCAACCCAGCGCGACATGGCCCGCCTGACGCTGCACCACATCCTCAAGCACCACGGCATTCCGGCGCACTGGATTGCCGGCGAGCTGGTGCCCATCCACATCCCTGGCCAGGGCGATGCGTCCCTGCTGCAGCTGGAAATCATGCACTGGCACGACAGCCTGGTGCTGCATGCCCCGGCGCTGCAGCAGGAGCTGCTCAACGGTCTGCGCCGCTTTGACCCGGCCACCAGTGGCACGCGCTACCTGTTCACCTGGAAGTTCTCGCCCGACTGCGGTTGCCCCCACACCGAGTTGCCGGAGCCCGGTTTCTGGAACGCGCCCGCCAGCGCCGCCGTGCATGCGGCCCCGATCACGGCAGCGGCAACCACCGTCGCCGCCGTGGCCAGCCCACCGCCGCCGTTGACCGCGGCCAGCATTCCCTTTGATCTGCCGATTGGCGAACCGGACGACGACGATGACCAAGGTTTTGCGCCCACGCAGATCCACGACGCTCGGGATTGACCCCCTGATTTTGCTATTCAATCAATAGCAAAAACACCAATAACCACGAGGGCTAGAGATCGATTTAGCTATTAGCCATTGCCGCTACGACCTCGTTGGCGGTGCGAAACGCCTCGACGGCCGTGGGCACGCCACAGTAGATGCTGGCGTGCAGCAGCACCTCCTGCAGTTCCTCCACCGTGGCGCCGTTGTTCAGTGCACCGCGCACATGGCCCTTCAACTCGTTCTGCTTGCCCAGGGCGGTGAGCATGGCCACGGTGATCAGGCTGCGGGTCTTCAACTCCAGCCCCGGGCGCTGCCAGACATCGCCCCAGGCAGCGCGGTTGATGTGATCCTGGATCGGCTGGGTGAAGGGCGTGGTGTTGGTAATGGCCGTGGCCACAAAGTCTTCACCCATGACCTGCTTGCGGGTGGCCAGACCGGCCTCGTACTGGGAATCCATGGCGGGGTCTCCAAAAAAAGACCCCGAGCATAGCGCGCCCCGACTATGACCAACTGCCGACTACTTCAGGTCGAAGCGATCCAGCTGCATGACCTTGACCCAGGCGGCAACAAAGTCCTGCACAAATTTGGCCTTGGCATCGCTGGCGGCATAGACCTCGGCCAGCGCCCGCAGCTGCGCGTTGGAGCCAAAGACCAGGTCCACCACCGTGCCGGTCCACTTCAGGTCACCGGTCTTGCGCTCGCGCCCTTCCAGCACGCCCGGCGTGGTGGCGGACTTGTGCCACTGCGTGCCCATGTCGAGCAGGTTCACAAAGAAGTCGTTGCTGAGTGTTCCCGGCCGCTTGGTGAAGACGCCGTGCTGCACCCCATCCGTGTTGGCGTCCAGCGCGCGCAGGCCGCCGATGAGCACGGTCATCTCGGGCGCGGTCAGCGTCAGCAACTGGGCCTTGTCCACCAGCAGCTCGGCCGCCGCGTCTTCCATCCCTGGGCGGGCGTAATTGCGAAACCCATCGGCCTGCGGCTCCAGCACGGCGAACGATTCCACATCGGTCTGCGCCTGGGTCGCATCCATGCGGCCCGGCGTGAAGGGCACGGTGACCGCCACGCCCGCCTTCTGGGCGGCGGCTTCCACGGCGGCACTGCCGGCGAGCACGATCAGGTCGGCCAGCGAGACTTTTTTGCCACCGGTCTGTGCGCCATTGAACTGCTGCTGGATGGCTTGCAGCGCGGCCAGCACCTGGGCCAGGTCGACGCTCTGGTTGGCCGCCCAGTCCTTTTGCGGCGCCAGGCGGATGCGCGCACCGTTGGCGCCGCCCCGCTTGTCGCTGCCACGGAAAGTGGATGCCGAGGCCCAGGCCGTGCGCACCAGCTGCGCGGTGGACAGGCCACTGGCCAGCACTTGCGCCTTGAGCGTGGCAATGTCCTGCGCGTCGATCACCGGGTGGTCCAGCGCGGGAACCGGGTCCTGCCAGATCAGCACTTCCTGCGGCACCAGCTTGCCCAGGTAGCGCGCACGTGGCCCCATGTCGCGGTGGGTGAGCTTGAACCAGGCGCGGGCAAAGGCGTCGGCAAACGCAGCCGGGTCCTGGTGGAATCGGCGGGCAATCTTCTCGTAAGCCGGGTCCATGCGCAGCGACAGGTCGGCCGTGGTCATCATCGGCGGGTGCTTCTTGGCGGGGTCGTGCGCATCGGGGATCAGGTGCTCAGGCTTGACGTTTTTGGGCCCCCACTGGTGGGCGCCCGCCGGGCTCTTGGACAGTTCCCATTCGTAGCCAAACAGCATGTCGAAGTAGCCGTTGTCCCAAGTCGTGGGGTTGGGCTTCCAGGCGCCTTCGATGCCGCTGGAGGTGGTGTGCACGCCATGACCCGAACCGAAGGCATTGATCCAGCCCAGGCCTTGCGCTTCAATCGGGGCGCCTTCCGGCTCGGGGCCCACCAGCTTGGCGTCACCCGCACCATGGGCCTTGCCAAAGGTGTGGCCGCCGGCCACCAGGGCCACGGTCTCTTCGTCGTCCATGGCCATGCGGGCAAAGGTCTCGCGCACGTCCCGCCCGGAGCCCACCGGATCGGGATTGCCGTTGGGGCCTTCGGGGTTCACATAGATCAGTCCCATCTGCACGGCGGCCAGCGGGTTTTCCAGCGTGTGCTCGCCGCTGTAGCGCTGGTCACCCAGCCAGGTGGACTCCGAGCCCCAGTAGGTGTCTTCCTCGGGCTCCCAGATGTCAGCGCGGCCACCGGCAAAACCCAAGGTCTTGAGGCCCATGGATTCCAGCGCCACGTTGCCGGTCAGGACGATCAGGTCGGCCCAGGAGAGTTTTTGCCCATATTTCTGCTTGATGGGCCACAGCAGGCGGCGCGCCTTGTCCAGGTTGACGTTGTCGGGCCAACTGTTGAGTGGCGCAAAGCGCTGGTTCCCGGTGCCGGCTCCGCCACGGCCGTCGTGGATGCGGTAGGTGCCGGCACTGTGCCAGGCCATGCGAATGAAGAGGCCCCCGTAGTGGCCCCAGTCGGCGGGCCACCAGTCCTGCGAATCGGTCATCAGCGCATGCAGGTCCTTGACCACGGCATCCAGGTCCAGCGTCTTGAAGGCCTCGGCGTAGTCGAAGTCCGGATCCAGTGGGTTGGACAGGGCCGAGTGCTGGTGCAGGATGCCCAGCTTGAGCTGGTTGGGCCACCAGTCGGCGTTGCCGGGGGCACCGCCGGCAACGGTGTTTTTGCGGGTGCCGCCCGCGAACGGACATTGGGTTTGACTGGACATAGTGCTTACTCCTGGGTTCATATGCAATAAACTGACTTGGCCAGTGTAGGTTTCAGATTCCTATCAATCCAGTTTGTTTTATTAATTCCTTCTATAGAGCAGTCCAATGTCCAGCAACACACCCCGCTACCCCCTGCCCGACCTCAACACCCTGCCCGCCGATCTGCAGGCCAAGATCTTGGAAGTGCAGGAGAAATCCGGCTTTGTGCCCAATGTGTTCCTGGCGCTGGCGCGCCGCCCGGCCGAATGGCGCGCCTTCTTCGCCTACCACGACGCGCTGATGGCGCCCGATTCGGTGGGTCGCACCAGCGGCCTGACCAAGGGTGAGCGCGAGATGATCGTCACCACCACCAGCGCGGCCAACAGCTGCCTGTATTGCGTGGTAGCGCACGGTGCCATCCTGCGCATCTACGAGAAGAAACCCCTGGTGGCCGACCAGGTGGCGGTGAACTATCGGAAGGCCGACATCTCGCCACGCCAGCGCGCCATGCTGGACTTTGCGATGAAGGTCTGCCTGCAATCCGCCGAGCTGGAGGAAAGCGACTTCACCGCCCTGCACGCCCACGGGTTCAGCGATGAGGACATCTGGGACATTGGCGCCATCACCGCCTTCTTTGGCCTGTCCAACCGCATGGCCAACCTGTCGGGCATGCTGCCCAACCCCGAGTTCTATCTGATGGGCCGCGTGCCCAAGCAGAAGTAAGCCACCCGCGATGGCGCTGCCTGCGGTGGTGAGACGAGGCGGGCTTGCCTGCGCAACCGTGCTGTGGCTGGTCGCTTGCTCGACGCCTTCCGCATCGCCACCGACACCCCCCCAACCCGAAGCGGCCAGCGGCTGGACGGCCAAACCCGGCTGGGCCACCCGCACCTATGCCGTGGCCGCCGCCAACCCGCTGGCCACGCAGGCAGGACAGCACATATTGCAGCAGGGTGGCAGCGCAGTGGATGCTGCCATCGCCGTGCAAATGGTGCTGGCGCTGGTGGAGCCCCAAAGCAGCGGCATCGGCGGCGGCGCCTTCCTGCTGCACTTTGACGGCCAGCACACCCAGGCCTTTGACGGGCGGGAAACGGCGCCCGCCGGTGCCACGCCGACCCTGTTCCTCAAACCGGACGGCAAGCCCCTGCCGTTCAAGGACGCCGCTGCTGGCGGCCGCTCGGTCGGCGTGCCCGGCACCGTGGCCATGTTGGCCCTGGCCCACCGGCAGCACGGGCGCCTGCCCTGGGCGCAGTTGTTTGCGCCGGCCATCCGCCTGGCCACCGATGGCTTTGCCATCAGCCCGCGCATGGCCACACTGCTGGCCAGTGAACAGTCGCTCAAACAAGACCCAGTCGCCGCCACCTATTTTTACGGCCCGCAAGGCCAACCCTGGCCCGCGGGCCACGTGCTGCGCAACCCGGAACTGGCGGCCGTGCTGCAGCGCATTGCGGTCGAAGGACCGGATGCGCTGATGCGCGGTGACATCGCCCACGCCATCGCCACCAAGGTGCAACGACACCCCACCAACCCCGGCACACTGACCGAGCAGGACCTGGCCGCCTACGCCGCCGTGGTGCGCGAGCCGCTGTGCGTTGACTACCGTGCCACCACCCAACGCGACTACCGCTTGTGCGGCATGCCACCGCCCAGCTCCGGCATGTTGGCGATCGGCCAGATCCTGGGCCTGCTGAACTGCACACCGGCTGCCACCTTGCCGCTGGAAAACGGCCTGCCCTCCAGCGACTGGCTGCACGTCTATACGGAAGCATCGCGCCTGGCTTTCGCCGACCGTGCGCAATACGTGGCCGATCCGGTCTTTGTGCAGCCACCGGCTGGCGACTGGAGCAGTCTGCTGGCGCCGGAATACCTTGCACAACGCGCCAGGCTGATCGACACCAACCCGGGCAGCAAGGCCATGCCAGCCGCACCCGCTGGCCAGCCCGGCACCGTGCAACTCGGCTACGCGCCCATGCCGCTGCAGCCTGAATACGGCACCTCACACATCTCGGTCGTCGATGCCTATGGCAATGCGCTGGCCATGACCACCACCATCGAAGACGGCTGGGGCTCGCGCTTGATGGTCAACCGCGGTGTCGGCCTGCCCGGTGGCTTCCTGCTGAACAACGAGCTGACCGACTTCAGCCTCAGCCCCGTGGACGCCAGTGGCAGGCCGGTGGCCAACCGCGTGGAGCCAGGCAAGCGGCCACGCTCCAGCATGTCACCCACGCTGGTGTTCGACAAGGCTACTGGTCAAATGGTCCTTAGCGCCGGCAGCCCCGGTGGCGCGATGATCATCCACTTCACGGCCAAGACGCTGTACGGCGCCCTCAACTGGAATTTGAATGCCCAGAAGGCCATTGACCTGCCCAACTTCGGTTCGCTGGGCGGTCCGCTGCTGCTGGAAGACAAGCGCTTTGCCCCAGCGACCGTGCAGGCCCTGCGCGCGCGCGGCCACACGCTCGTAGAAGCGCCCATGCCCAGCGGGCTGCAGGCGATCCAGCGCACGACCACCGGCTACTTTGGTGGTGCCGATCCCAGGCGCGAGGGTGTGGTGCTGGGGGACTGAGGGCTACCACCAAGGGTAGAACGGCGGCATGTCGGTCGAGGTCTTGCCTTGGAATTCGGCGCTGCGCTTTTCTAGAAAGGCCTTGACGCCTTCCTTGCCATCACCCACGCTGGTGTAGAACATGGCCAGCGAGTCCACCTGGTGCGCGGCCAGCGGGTGCGGCTGGGCGGAGTTGCGGTACAGCATCTGGCGCGCCAGCGCCGTGGCCACCGGTGAGCGCTTGTCCGTCATGCGATGGGCCAGCTTGTGGGCCTCGGCCAGCAACTGGTCGTGCGGCACGATGGCCTTGATCAGGCCGCCACGCAGGGCTTCTTCTGGCTCCAGGATGTCGGCGGTGTAGACCCATTCCAGCGCCTGCGAGATGCCGACGATGCGTGGCAAGAACCAGCTGGAGCAGGCTTCGGGCACGATGCCGATGCGGCCAAACACAAAGCCGATGCGAGCCTTGTCCGATGCCAGTCGCACATCCATGGGCAGGGTCATCGTGGCGCCAATGCCGACTGCCGCGCCATTGATCGCGCCAATGACCGGTTTGGTGCAGTCGTATACCGCCAGCGAGATCATGCCGCCGGTGTCGCGCACGCCCTGCAGGATTTCCGGGTCTTCCAGGCGCTGCTGCATGTCGTCCATCGTTGGCTGCAGGTCTTCGTTCAGGCCGAACACGTTGCCGGGCCGGCTCAGGTCCATGCCGGCGCAGAAGGCCTTGCCGGCACCGGTGACCACAATGGCGCGCACCGCATCATTGGCGCTGGCGGAGCGGTAGAAGTCGACCAGCTCATGGGCCATGTCGACCGTGAAGGAATTCATCTGCTCGGGACGGTTCAGGGTCAGCGTCAAAATGCCGTCATCAAGCTGGGTGGAAAGCGTGGTGTAGTTCATGGCGCCAGTTTAGGCGGCGGGCCAGACGACCAGTGCACCAAAGGTGACATGCTCCGGCCGTCAATGTCCGGCGCTATCTTCCTACAATCCCTGCATGGCCATCCCCCAAAGTTTTCTGCAGGAACTGCTCGCCCGTGCCGACGTGGTGGAGATCGTGGGCCGCTATGTGCAGCTGAAGAAGGGCGGCGCCAACTTCATGGGCCTGTGCCCGTTCCACGGGGAAAAATCGCCGTCGTTCTCGGTCAGCCCGACCAAGCAGTTCTACCACTGCTTTGGCTGCGGCAAGAACGGCAACGCCATCAGCTTCCTGATGGACCACGCCGGAATGACCTTCATCGAGGCGGTCAAAGACCTGGCTCAGCAATACGGCATGCAGATCCCCGAGGACGAGGCTTCGCCCGAGGACCGGGCCCGCGCCCAGGAGCAGAAGCAAAAGCAGACCACCCTGACCGACGTGCTGGAGAAGGCTGGCGATGCCTACCGCAAGCACCTCAAGGAGTCCCCGCGCGCCATTGCGTATTTCAAGGGCCGCGGCCTGTCGGGCCAGATCGCCAAGCAGTTCGGCCTGGGCTACGCGCCCGAGGGCTGGCGCAGCCTGGCCAGCGTGTTCCCGCATTACGACGACCCGCTGCTGGTGGAAAGCGGCCTCGTGATTTCGAACCAGGAAGAAGGCAGCACGGAAGAAAAGCGCTACGACCGCTTCCGCGACCGGGTGATGTTCCCCATCCGCAATATCAAGGGCGAGTGCATCGGCTTTGGTGGGCGCGTGCTGGGGGACGACAAACCCAAGTACCTGAATTCGCCCGAGACACCGGTATTCAGCAAGGGGCGTGAGCTGTACGGTCTGTTCGAGGCGCGCAACGCGCTGCGCGAGCATGGCTACGTGCTGGTCACCGAGGGCTATATGGACGTGGTGGCACTGGCGCAGCTGGGTTTTCCCAACGCGGTGGCCACGCTGGGCACGGCCTGCACCGCCGACCATGTGCACAAGCTCTTCCGCTTCACCGACTCGGTGGTGTTCAGCTTTGACGGAGATGCCGCCGGCCGGCGCGCCGCACGCAAGGCGCTGGATGCCGCCCTGCCCTACGCCACCGATGTGCGCTCCATCAAGTTCCTGTTCCTGCCCGATGAGCACGACCCCGACAGCTTCATCCGCGCCCATGGCAAGGAGGCCTTTGCCCAGTATGTGAGCGAAGCCACGCCGCTGTCGCGCTTCCTGCTCGAGGCCGCGCGCGAAGGCTGCGACCTGGACAGCGCCGAAGGCCGCGCCCACATGTCCAGCAACGCCAAGCCCCTTTGGAGCCTGCTGCCCGAAGGCGCCTTGAAACTGCAGTTGCTGGGCGAGATAGCCACCCAGGTGCAAATCGACAGCCAGAAGTTGGGCGACCTGTGGGCCCATGCCGGCCCCAAGGGCCACAACCAGGGACAGGGCCAGGCTCACGCGCCATCCGCTGGCCCGCACGGCGATTGGCGACCGGAGGATTTCAGCGACTACAGCGCCACGGAAGGCACATGGAACCATCCGTTGGACGGCAAGGACCCGGACGCCTGGAAGACCCAACGCAAGTGGGAGGGCAAGGGGGAGTGGAAGGGAAAGGGCAAGTGGGAAGGCAAAGGCAAATGGGAGCGGGATCGTCCGTTCCGCCCGCCACTGCGCGGCCCGCTGGCCACGCGCGCCGACCACGCCACCCGCATCCTGCTGGGCCACAGCGAGTTGTGGGAGGGACTGTCCAACGAGGACCATGCGCTGCTGTGCGAGCTGCCGGCGCCGCATGGCCCACTGTTGGCATGGTTGGAGGCTCAGTTGCACGAACACGGCCCGCTGGCCTGGGGTGCACTGCGCGACGAGCTGCGTGGCCACGATGCCGAAGACCTGGCCTTGCGCCTGATGGCCGATCCCACCGTGGTGGCCGGAACCTTGGACGATGCTGCTGGCGAATCCGCTCCGGAACTGCGCGACCTGCTCAACCGCATGCTGATAGACCGCATCAAGGAGCAGGAGACGCAGGCGATTGCAGACTCAACCGAAGACCCAGCGGCCCTGGGGCGCTACCGCGAACTGCACAACCGGCGCCTGCAACTCGAACTCGCCATCCGCCCAGCCGGTTGAAGCGGGCAGCAGCAGAGTTATTTGGTGACCCGGGGCAGGTATTTCTGCTTCAGCTGCAGATAGCGCCCGTCAGCCTTGAGCCGATGCAGAGCAGCATTGAGCCTTTTGGCCACGTCCGGGTCGGTGGCCAAGTTCACGCCATACCAGTAGGAAAGGCTGTCATCCAGCACCAACACGGGCTGCAAGTCATCCGGCGAGAGCCCTGCATTCCTTGCGTTGTAGGCGGCGGCCCAATCCAGCGAAACCAGCAACTCAAAACGCCGGGCGATGAACTTCTTCATGTTCAGTTCGTCGTTGGAGCCCAGATCCAGACCGGGTCCCGGCGTGTCTTGCAGGCCGTTGATGACAAAGCCCTGCTTGGTCAACGCCTTGGCCGATGCCGAATCGCGCGCCACGCCAATGCGATAGGGCCGCGCGTCGTCCAGTGTCTTGAGGGCAATGTCGGGGCGATCACGGTGCCGGTACAGCAGGATGCGCCGCTCACTGATAGGCCCCACCCACTGGAACAGTGCCTCACGCTCCGGTGAGCGGGCCAACGAATAAATGAGCGTGTTGGCCTGGCGGCCTACCATGTCGTAGGCCCGCGACCATGGCAGCACCTGCTTGTGGACGGTGATGTCGGCCTCCCGGGCCATCAGGTCCAGCAGTTCGCTGGAAAATCCGACCACCCGGCCATCCTGCTCGTAATTGAGCGGCGGCAGAGACTCCGTCAGGGCCGTTACCTCCAGTGCCTGTGCCGATACGCCCCCCAACAGCCACAGAAGGGCCATGCCCATCCCGGCGACCAGTCGGGCACACGCGAAACGAACTACAGCAAGCATGGAGTACCACCTTCGTGCATAACTCTAGTTCGCCTATCGCAGCCCGAAAGTGGCAATCGCGGGGCATTTGCTGCATAGCACATTTCGGCGATAGAAAGCTGGAAATATTGCAATTTCACGTTATACTACTAGGTTGTTTCGGCAAGAGCGACAGCAGCACCTCCGGGCCAGGCCAAGCGTTGACAAGATCACAACCGGCCACCTTACCGCAAGGACTGCATTCCAAATGTTCGCCCTCCCATCTTGCCAGCTTGGGGAACGGCATCGATTCCATTTCCCGCCATGCCAACTTCGCCCGCGCTCCGCGGTGTAGACGGCACCCGCTCTGTTCGCCCGTTTTTTTGATGATCTGAGGTTCTCGCATGCCTGCTCAAAAATCTGTCAAAGCTGTTCAGTCCCCGTCCAAGTCCGATAAGAAAGCCAAGCCCGTGCCAGCCTCGAAACCACCCGTCACCAAATCCAAGGCCCAACTCCTGAAGGAATCGGCTGACGCCCTGCTCAACGCGGCAGCCGCCACGAAGAAAAAGCCCGGACGCCCCCCCAAGGCGGCAGCTGCAGAATCCAGCGCGCCAGCCAAGACCGGCGCCAAGCGGGGACGCAAACCCAAGAATGCCACGGAGTCCAGCGGTGACGATCTGGACATGGCGGACATCGAAGCCGATCTGGTGGGTGAACCGGAAGCGGCCGCAGCCCCTGGCGAGAAGGTCAAGCCTCTGCGCATGAAGATCAGCAAGGCCAAGGAACGGGCTTTGATGAAGGAATTTGGACTGGACGAAACTGTCCTGTCCGAAGAAGACATTGCCAAGCGTCGCCAGCGCCTGAAGGCCCTGATCACGCTGGGCAAGACCCGCGGCTACCTGACGCACGGCGAAATTTCCGACCACCTGCCCGACAAGTTGGTCGACGCGGAAACGCTGGAAGTGGTGATTTCCATGTTGAACGACATGGGCGTGGCGGTGTACGAACAAACGCCGGATGCTGAGACGCTGTTGCTCAACAACAATGTGTCCACGGCAGCTACCCCGGAAGAAGCCGAGGAAGAAGCCGAAGCTGCCCTGTCTACCGTGGACAGCGAATTCGGCCGCACCACTGACCCCGTGCGCATGTACATGCGCGAAATGGGCACGGTGGAACTGCTGACCCGCGAAGGCGAAATCGAGATCGCTAAGCGCATTGAAGGCGGCCTGATGGCCATGATGGAGGCGATCTCGGCCTCTCCCGCCACCATCGCTGAAATCCTGCGCCTGGGTGAAGACATCCGCGAAGGCAAGGTGGTCATCACCACCATCGTGGACGGCTTCTCCAACCCCAACGAGGCCGACGACTATGTGGCCGAGGAAGACTTCGACGAATTCGACGCCGACGATGACGACGACGGCAAGGGTGGCTCCAAGGCGCTGACCAAGAAGCTGGAAGAACTCAAGAAGGAGGCCCTGTCCCGCTTCGACCGTCTGCGTGAGTTGTTCGAGAAGGTGCACAAGGTCTATGACAAGGAAGGCTACGGCACACCGCACTACATCACCGCCCAGAAAGCGCTGAGCGAAGAGCTGATGTCCATCCGCTTCACCGCCAAGGCGATCGAAAAGCTGTGCGACATGGTGCGTGGCCAGGTCGATGACATCCGCAAGAAAGAGCGTGAGCTGCGCCGCATCATTGTGGACAAGTGCGGCTACCCGCAGGAACAGTTCATTGCTGAATTCAGTGGCCGCGACAAGAACGGCAACCGCGTCGCCAGCCAGTTGCTGAACCTGAAGTGGATCGAAAAGCAGGCCGCCGCCGGCAAGTCCTGGAGCGCGGTCATGGGCCGCAACATCCCTCCCGTGCAGGACCTGCAGCAAAAACTGACTGACCTGCAAGCCAAGGTCGTGGTACCGCTGGACCAGCTGAAGGACATCAACAAGCGCATGAACGCCGGGGAGTACGCATCCCGTGCCGCCAAGAAGGAAATGATCGAGGCCAATCTGCGCCTGGTGATTTCCATTGCCAAGAAATACACCAACCGCGGCCTGCAGTTTCTGGACCTGATCCAGGAAGGCAACATCGGCCTGATGAAGGCGGTGGACAAGTTCGAATACCGCCGCGGCTACAAGTTCTCGACCTATGCAACCTGGTGGATTCGCCAGGCCATCACCCGCTCCATCGCGGATCAGGCACGCACTATCCGGATTCCGGTGCACATGATCGAGACCATCAACAAGATGAACCGCATCAGCCGCCAGCACCTGCAGGAGTTTGGTTTCGAGCCGGACGCCTCCGTGCTGGCCGAGCGCATGGAGATTCCGGAAGACAAGATCCGCAAGATCATGAAGATCGCCAAGGAGCCGATCTCCATGGAAACACCCATCGGCGACGACGACGACAGCCACCTGGGCGATTTCATCGAGGATGCGGCCAACACCGCTCCCATGGAAGCCGCGATGCAGGCCGGCCTGCGCGATGTAGTCAAGGACATCCTGGACAGCCTGACGCCGCGCGAAGCCAAGGTGCTGCGCATGCGCTTCGGCATCGAGATGACCTCCGACCACACCCTGGAAGAAGTGGGCAAGCAGTTTGACGTGACGCGCGAGCGCATCCGCCAGATCGAAGCCAAGGCACTGCGCAAGCTCAAGCACCCCAGCCGTTCGGACAAGCTGCGCAGCTTCACCGACAACCTGTAAGCCCGCGCGCCGATGGCAAACGACCGCCATTACAAGCTGGCCGGGGTCATGGGCTGGCCGGTGGCGCATTCGCGCTCACCGGTCATCCACAACCACTGGATCGCCGAACACGGCCTGCGTGGCGCCTACGTGCTGTTGCCGGTGCAGCCCGACAAACTGGAACAGGCCCTGCGCGCGTTGCCCGTACTGGGCTTCGCCGGTTGCAACTTGACCATTCCACACAAGGTTGAAGCACTGAAGCTGGTGGACCGGGTGGAGCCGATGGCCGCACGCATTGGCGCGATCAACACCATCGTGGTGGAAGCGGACGGGTCACTCACTGGTCGCAACACCGATGGCTTTGGCTATATCCAAAGCCTGATGCAGGAGCAACCCGGCTGGCGCCCTGCTGGCGGCCCGGCGGTGGTGATTGGTGCTGGAGGTGCCGCGCGCGCAGTCCTCGCTGGCCTGATTGATCAGGGTGTACCGGAGATCCGCCTGTCCAACCGCAGTGCTGTCAAGGCGCAAGACATGGCGGCTGAATTTGGTGGACCGGTACGTGCCATCCCCTGGGAAGAGCGCCACACAGCGCTCGAAGGCGCCGCCCTGCTGGTCAATACTACCAACCAGGGCATGCATGGCGAGCCGGAACTGGACCTGCGCCTGGACCTGTTGCCCGTGGATGCGCTGGTGTCGGACATCATCTATGTGCCGATGGAAACACCGCTGCTGGCGTCTGCACGCCGGCTCGGCAACCCCACGATCAATGGCTTGGGTATGCTGCTGCACCAGGCGCGACCGGCTTTCGAGGCCTGGTTTGGTGTACTCCCAGAGGCCGACGCATCCCTTCGGGCCAAGGTGGAAGCGACCCTGGCGATCTAGCGGGGCACCAAGCGGGTGCTGCGCTCCAACACAAAGTCGAAGCCGAACTTCAGTGCATCGTCCAGCGCCGTTTCAATGGCGTGACGCTCCTGCTCGGTCAGATAGAACATCATGTCCACATCATGGCGCACATAGCGGGCCGGCAACCGGTTCAACGCCACGCAGGCCACGTCGCCCAACATGTCGGATGTGAACTCCGGGTGCGCTTCCGAGCGGCGGGCAACTTCCTCAAAAACGAGGCGCTCGAAATAGTTGTGAACCTGTTCAAAGTTAAACACCATGGAAATCTCCAAAACACTGCACCGTCAATAATGCTTCGCGCAACCTTAACACCTCACCCCCCGACTGACAAGCAACCACAGGGTCGCCCTACCGGCAATGAAACTAGCTATGAAACTTGTAGCATGGGGAAAACTGCGATATAGTTTCGCCTGATGTAATATGCCGTGCGCGGGATCCCGCTGGCGGCCAGTGGGGACTAGCAGTTGGTCGTCCAGAAAAACCGAATCGAGGAGAGGTAATCAATGAGTTCGAAAGAATCGGTCGCCATCGGCCAGTTGCTCAGTCTGCTGGAGTCCCGCTATGCGATGCGCGTGCTGTGGGCCCTGCGTGACGGTCATGCCCAGACATTTCGGCTGCTGCAGGACAGCGTTGGAAGCATCACGCCCAACACCTTGAACACCCGCATCAAGGAATTGCGCGAAGCCGGCCTGATGACCCATGGCAGCGAAGGCTATGCCGTGACGTCCACCGGAGCCGATTTGCTGAAACGACTGGGCGACTTGCAGGCATTTGCCGGCAAGTGGGCCAGCAGCCAGGCCAAAAAGGCCAGCTAGCCCCGATTGCAGCGGCCATTTGGCCCACAAAACGAGACAGGCCGAGCCTGTCTTTTTTTTGCCTGCGGCATAATTCCACCCTTTGCAGGCGGCTTTACCTCCTTCGTGCAACCGCGTTGGACGCCACCACTCCCATACCGGGCTCCATACACCACCTCATTCCAAAAAGGACTCCCATGATCACCACTGCTACCGGACTGCAATACGAAGACACGACCGAAGGAACCGGCGCCGTTGCCGCCAAGGGCCAAAGCGTCACCGTGCACTACACCGGCTGGCTCTTCAACAATGGTACCCAGGGCGCCAAGTTTGACTCTTCCAAGGATCGCAATGATCCGTTCGTGTTTCACCTGGGTGCCGGCATGGTGATCCGTGGTTGGGACGAGGGCGTGGCCGGCATGAAGGTCGGTGGCGCTCGCACGCTCATCATCCCCGCCGAGCTGGGCTACGGTGCCCGGGGCGCCGGCGGTGTGATTCCACCCAACGCGACCCTGAAGTTCGACGTCGAACTGCTGGGCACTTCGGGTTGATACCTGTCAAGTAAGTCCGATGGCTGCCAAAAAAAGGCGGCCTGCACTCTTGAATTGCCTGGATGAGCCCCAAATACTGGGCTCATCCCTTTGAACCAGAAGTATCGACTTCACCCACTTGCATGTCCGACAAGCCCTCTACCCCTCCATCCGAAGCCCTTGACGCGGCCTACCAAAGCACAGAAGACATGAACGCATCCCCCCCGGTTTCCGACGCAGAGTCGCTGGCCCAGGTGCAAGCCGACCTGGCTGCCTTGCAAGCCAAGAGTGCCGATCTGGCCGACCAGTACCTGCGCGCCAAGGCCGACGCCGAGAACGCCCGTCGCCGTGCCGAGGATGAAATCTCCAAGGCCCGCAAGTTCGCGGTGGAGAGCTTTGCCGAAAGCCTGCTGCCTGTAGCCGACAGCCTGGAAGCCGGCCTGGTGATCAAGGACGCCACGGCTGAGCAGATCCGGGAAGGCGCCCAGGCCACCCTGCGCCAGTTGGTCGCCGCACTGGAGCGCAACAAGGTTGTCGCCATTGCACCGACACCAGGCACCAAGTTCGATCCGCACCAGCACCAGGCCATCAGCGTGGTGCCCTCGGAGCAGGAAGCCAATACTGTCGTTGGCCTGCTGCAGAAGGGCTATTCGATCGCAGACCGCGTGCTGCGCCCGGCCCTGGTTACCGTTTCGGCACCCAAATAAAGAAAGGCTGCCTGTAACGCAGCCAAAAACCCTACGCGGGACTTGAAAATAGGAAAACCGGCTTCAAGTGACCCCCATCTGAATTTTCAAAATAGCAGGAGTAAACCATGGGAAGAATTATCGGCATTGACCTCGGCACCACCAATTCGTGCGTTGCCATCATGGAAGGCAACACCGCCAAGGTGATCGAGAACGCCGAAGGCGCACGCACCACGCCTTCCATCATCGCCTACCAGGAAGACGGAGAAGTGCTGGTGGGCGCATCCGCCAAGCGCCAAGCCGTCACCAACCCCAAGAACACGCTCTACGCGGTCAAGCGCCTGATCGGTCGCAAGTTCACCGAAAAGGAAGTGCAAAAGGACATCGACCTTATGCCCTACAAGATTGCCGCTGCCGACAACGGTGACGCCTGGGTCGAAGTGCGCGGGAACAAGCTGGCACCCCAACAGGTCAGCGCCGATGTGCTGCGCAAGATGAAGAAAACCGCCGAAGACTACCTCGGCGAAGAAGTGACCGAAGCCGTGATCACGGTACCTGCCTACTTCAACGACGCACAGCGCCAGGCTACCAAGGATGCCGGCCGCATTGCCGGTCTGGATGTCAAGCGCATCATCAATGAACCTACCGCTGCAGCCCTGGCCTTTGGCCTGGACAAGAACGAAAAGGGCGACCGCAAAATCGCCGTGTATGACCTGGGTGGCGGCACGTTCGACGTGTCCATCATCGAGATTGCCGATGTCGATGGCGAAAAGCAGTTCGAAGTGCTGTCCACCAACGGTGACACCTTCCTGGGTGGCGAAGACTTTGACCAGCGCATCATCGACTTCATCATCTCCGAGTTCAAGAAGGAACAGGGCGTGGACCTGGGCAAGGACGTACTGGCCCTGCAACGCCTGAAGGAAGCCGCTGAGAAGGCCAAGATTGAGCTGTCCAGCAGCGCTCAGACCGACATCAACCTGCCCTATGTGACAGCCGATGCGTCCGGTCCCAAGCACCTGAACATCAAGCTGACCCGCGCCAAGCTGGAAAGCCTGGTTGAAGAGCTGATCGAGCGCACCATTGCCCCGATCCGCACCGCACTGAAGGACGCAGGCGTTTCCGCCTCCGACATCCATGACGTGATCCTGGTCGGCGGCATGACCCGCATGCCCAAGGTGCAGGAAAAGGTCAAGGAGCTGTTCGGCAAGGAACCCCGCAAGGACGTGAACCCCGACGAAGCCGTGGCCGTTGGCGCCGCCATTCAGGGCCAGGTGCTGTCCGGCGACCGTAAGGACGTGCTGCTGCTGGACGTGACGCCTCTGAGCCTGGGTATTGAGACCATGGGCGGAGTCATGACCAAGATGATCAGCAAGAACACCACGATCCCTACCAAGTTCGCGCAGACCTTCTCGACTGCTGAAGACAACCAGCCGGCCGTGACGATCAAGGTGTTCCAGGGTGAGCGCGAAATCGCTGCCGGCAACAAGATGCTGGGCGAGTTCAACCTCGAAGGCATTCCACCCGCAGCCCGCGGCACGCCCCAGATCGAAGTGTCGTTCGACATCGACGCCAACGGCATCCTGCACGTCGGCGCCAAGGACAAGGGCACTGGCAAGGAAAACAAGATCACAATCAAGGCCAACTCCGGTCTGTCGGAAGCCGAAATCCAGCAGATGGTGAAGGATGCCGAACTGAATGCCGCCGACGACAAGCGTAAGCTGGAACTGGTGCAGTCCAAGAACCAGGCCGACTCCAGCGTGCACAGCGTGAAGAAGAGCCTGACCGAGTACGGCGACAAGCTCGAAGCCGGCGAAAAGGAAAAGATTGAAGCCGCCATCAAGGACCTGGAAGAAGCCATCAAGGGTGACGACAAGGCCGCCATTGATGAAAAGAACACGGCTCTGATGACCGCCAGCCAGAAACTGGGCGAGAAGATGTACGCTGACATGCAGGCCAAGCAGGCTGCCGAAGGTGGTGCACAACCCACCGGCGGTGACCAGGCGCATGCCGGCGGCGCATCCTCCGCAGGCCAGGCGGCCGACGACAACGTGGTGGACGCCGAAGTCAAGGAAGTCAAGAAGGGCTAAATCAGCTGGTTGGCACGCTCCTCGCGTGTTGAATTGGCGCGCCGCGCCCGAATGATTCTTCAGGAATCGTCGGCGCGGCGTTTTGCATCAAGTTTGCGCAACGAATCAAAGACCAACACAGTCTGGCAACCATGGCTAAAAGAGACTTTTACGAAATTCTGGGTGTCCCCAAGAATGCCTCTGACGAGGACATCAAGAAGGCTTATCGCAAGCTGGCAATGAAGCATCACCCGGACCGCAACCAGGGTGATTCCGGCAAGGTGGCCGAGGAAAAATTCAAGGAAGCCAAGGAAGCCTACGAGATGCTGTCGGACCCGCAGAAACGCGCGGCCTATGACCAGCATGGCCACGCCGGCGTGGACCCCAATATGCGCGGCCCGGGCGGCGATGGCTACGGCGGCTTTGCCGAAGCCTTTGGCGACATTTTTGGCGACATGTTCGGCCAGCAGCGTGGACGCGCCGGTGGCGGCGGTGGCCGCCAGGTATTCCGTGGCAGCGACCTGAGCTACGCCATGGAAGTCACGCTGGAAGAAGCGGCCCGCGGCAAGGACGCACAAATTCGCATACCCAGCTGGGACTCCTGCGAAGTCTGCAAGGGCAGCGGCGCCAAGCCGGGCACCCAGGTCAAGACCTGCGGCACCTGCAGCGGCTCCGGTGCTGTGCAGATGCGCCAGGGTTTCTTCAGTGTGCAGCAAACCTGCCCTACCTGCCGCGGCACCGGCAAGGTCATTCCCGAGCCTTGCCATGCCTGCCATGGCCAGGGCAAGGTCAAGAAGCAGAAGACGCTGGAAGTCAAGATTCCAGCCGGCATCGACGGTGGGATGCGCATCCGCAGCACCGGCAATGGCGAGCCCGGCACCAACGGTGGCCCGGCGGGTGATCTCTACATCGAAATTCGCCTCAAGAAGCACGACATCTTCGAGCGCGATGGCGACGACCTGCACTGCTCGGTCCCCATCAGCATGGTGACCGCCGCACTGGGTGGAGAGATCGACGTGCCCACGCTGTCCGGCAAGGCCGCTATCGACATCCCCGAAGGCACCCAGACCGGCAAGCAGTTCCGCCTGCGCGGCAAGGGCATCAAGGGCGTGCGCGCCAGCTACCCCGGCGACCTGTACTGCCACATCGCCGTAGAAACGCCGGTCAAGCTCACCGAGCACCAGCGCCGTCTGCTGCGTGAACTGGATGAGTCATTCAAGAAGGATGGCAACAAGCACTCGCCATCCGGCGACAGTTGGACCGACAGGCTGAAGAACTTCTTCAGTTGATGCACAACAAAAAAAGCGCGTAGTCGCCCCAAAACCATGCCGCCCGGTCTATAAACGACTGGGCGGCATTCTTTTTTTTTGAGGATGGTTTTCCATGGGTGTCAACATCACATTCCTGGGCGGTGCCGATACGGTCACCGGCTCCAAGTACCTGGTGCGCCACGGCGGTCACAGCCTGCTGCTGGACTGCGGGCTGTTCCAGGGCTACAAGCAACTGCGTCTGCGCAACTGGACACCCCTGCCGGTGGCCCCCGATGCCGTGGATGCCGTGGTCCTGAGCCACGCCCACCTGGACCACAGTGGCTACCTGCCGCTGCTGGTCAAGGAGGGCTTTGTCGGCAAGGTCTACGCCACCGCCGGCACCCAGGCCCTGTGCAAGATCCTGCTGCCCGACAGCGGTCACATCCAGGAGGAAGACGCCGCCTTTGCCAACCGCCATGGCCTATCCAAACATGCACCCGCCATGCCCCTGTACACCCGCCAGGATGCGCTGGATTGCCTGCACTGCATCAAGGCGGTCCAGTTGGGCAAGACCTTTGAGCCCATTCCCGGGTGGAAGGTCACATTCAGCTCAGCCGGCCATATTTTGGGCGCCGCCAGCGTGCTGCTCGAAGTGGCGGGCCGTCGCATCCTGTTCTCGGGTGATCTCGGTCGCCCGGATGATTCGCTGATGTACCCACCCGAACCGCCGCCAGCGGCCGACACGGTGTTGATCGAATCCACCTACGGCGACCGGCTGCACCCTGCCGAAAACCTTCTGTCCGAACTCGGACCGGCCCTGCACCGGCTGGCTGCACGCGGCGGTGTGGCCGTGGTGCCTGTGTTTGCCGTGGGGCGGGCGCAGGCCGTGCTGCTGGCAATCGCGCAGCTCAAGGCCAGTGGCAAGGTGCAACACTCGCTGCCCGTGTTTCTGGACTCCCCCATGGCCGTCCACACCACCCACCTGTTTGAACAGCACCAGGGCGAACACCGGCTCAGCGCCAAGGAAGCGCACGCGCTGACCCACGCAGCCACCATGATCAACAGCACAGACGAATCCAAGGCCCTGTCCGCGCGCCACGGCCCCATGGTCATCCTGTCGGCCAGCGGCATGGCCACTGGCGGGCGCGTGCTGCACCACCTGGAGCACCGCGCCGGAAACCACCGCAACATGATCATCCTGACCGGCTACCAGGCACCCGGCACCCGGGGTGCCACGCTGGCCAGCGGTGCCAAAACGGTGCGCATCCATGGCCGTGATGTCGCGGTGCAGGCCGAGATCGTGCAACTGCAATCGGCATCCGCCCACGCCGACGCCAACCAGCTCATGCAGTGGCTGCGCAGCATGCCCAGCCGCCCGGACCAGGTGTACGTGGTCCATGGCGACATGCAGGCATCGGACGCCTTGCGCGGGCGTATCGAGCACGACTTGGGCTGGCGCGCCATGGTGCCCGAACACGGATCGACCTGGCCGACTTAATGGATCAACATGCCGGCAGACAGAGTCGATCGGGCCACCTGCCTGCTGCTTTGACCTTCTCTATTTGCCGGCCCTGAGAAGCTTGTTCGATCCAAGTCGATCAGCTACTGCGGTATAGAACGCCTGAGAAACAGCTTCGTCTTGAGTGCCACCCATCGGTGCACCCACCTTGAAACTCGCACTCCACAAAGGAGCCTCATCCTGGATAAGTGTGGTTAAGGACACCTGGTATGAAACGGACGTCTGGCAAATGAGATTTCCTGCCCCGCACTCAACAACGTAAGAAACAGGTCGGATCTGTAACCATGGTGCGTCATCAGAAACTGCAGGTGCGGTGGCATCAACACCCTTCTCTCGCAATTGCGGGACCAGGTATTTGCCAACTCCCTCTTTTGACAAAGCCAGGATAACCGGGACATCCCGTTTGCCAAGCGCGAGAACCTTTTCAGGAACTTTGCTCTTCTCCCTGGAAACCCCGCCTGTATCGTATACGGCAGCCCCCCTAGGAACCTCGTCAACATAGTCAACGTGCATTTTCTGGAAGGCCTTCCCTTTGGGATTTTCTACTGCCTCGTTAGAAACAAATGTCGTACATGCAGATAGCAGCGCCATTGCCAAAGTAACCGCTGCCATCCCAACCTGTCTACCAAACTGACCCATATTCATTCCCTGTTTGAGTTGGATACAACCGCAGGGAATCATCCCTGCCGCAACGGAACAGCTGCAAATACCAAGAGACCGTACCTTGCAGACATGCCCAGCAAGAGCATATCTCAGACACAACACGCGATCGAAAGCAACACACCTGGGCTGGAGCGCCATGGTGCCCGAACACGGATCGACCTGGCCGACGTAAAACTGCAGGTCAAGGCACAATCCGGGCATGCAAAATCGCCCGTTTCTGACCGCTGCCTTCTACCAATTTGTCGAGCTGGCCGACTACGCCGACCGCAAGGCACCGCTGCTGGCCTTCTGTGAGCAGCACCACATCAAGGGCACCATCCTGCTGGCCCGCGAGGGGATCAACAGCACGGTTGCCGGCGCGCCGGACGACGTGCGTGCCCTGTTGGCCTACCTGCGCAGCGACCCGTTGCTGGCCAAGCTGCAGCACAAGGAGTCCTGGGCCGAAGTGGCGCCGTTTCGCCGCATGAAGGTGCACCTCAAGCGCGAGATCGTCACCATGGGCGTGCCCGGCGTAGACCCAACGCGGCTGGTGGGCACCTACGTCACGCCCGAAGACTGGAATGCGCTGATCTCCGACCCCGACGTGGTGGTCGTGGACACGCGCAACGACTACGAGGTGGCCATTGGCACCTTCCAGGGCGCCATCGATCCGCACATCCGCACCTTTGGCGAACTGCCGGCCTGGGTGGACCAGGCCGAGGCGCTGCAGGCACGCGGCGGCAAAAAACCCAAGGTCGCCATGTTCTGCACCGGCGGCATCCGCTGCGAAAAATCCACTGCACTGATGCGCGCCAAGGGCTATGACGAGGTCTACCACCTGAACGGCGGCATCCTGAAATACCTGGAGACCATTCCGCCCGAACAAAGCCTGTGGGCCGGCACCTGCTTTGTGTTTGACGAACGCGTCTCGGTGGACCATGGCGTGGTGCCCGGCACCCATAAGCTGTGCCGGGGTTGCCGCATGCCACTGGAAGAAGGCGCGCTGGAGTCGCCCTTGTATGAGACCGGGGTTAGCTGCCCGCGTTGCCACGCAACCACCAGTGATACGCAGAAGGCCCGTGCCCGCGAACGCCAGCGCCAGTGGGAACTGGCCAAGGCGCGCACGCAAAAGGCCGCCGACCCCACCCAGTGAGCACCACCGCCCTGCCCGTTCTCTATTCGTTCCGACGCTGCCCGTATGCAATGCGGGCACGCCTGGCACTGCTGGCCAGCGGCACGGTGTGCGAACTGCGCGAGGTGGCCCTTGCACACAAGCCGCCTGAACTGCTGCTGGCCTCCCCCAAGGGCACGGTTCCGGTTCTCGTGCTGTGGGATTGCACCGTGCTGGAGCAAAGCCTGGACATCATGCAGTGGGCGCTGAGCCGGCACGACCCGCTGCGCTGGCTGCCCACTGAACACCAAGAGATGGATACTGCGCTGGCCTTGATTGCGCAATGCGATGGCGACTTCAAAGCCCACCTGGACCGCTACAAATACCCCAACCGCTACTCCCTGCCGGATGGGCTGGCGCACCGCAGCCAGGGTGCGCAATTTCTGCAGACTCTCAACACCCTCCTGGAAACGCAGGCGTTTCTGCATGGCAACCACTTTGGCCTGACGGACGCTGCCATCGCCCCGTTTGTGCGCCAATTCGCCCACACCGACCCGGCGTGGTTTGCCAGCCTGCCCTGGGCTGCCCTGCAAGCCTGGCTCACCAAGTTTGAAACATCGCCGCACTACCTGCACGCCATGGTCAAGCTCCCGGCAGGGCTTCCTGAGAAGATCGGCCAGCAGTTTCCCTAGCCAAATATGCTATCTTCTTGATAGCAAACTATGTCCATTTCGCGAGACCTAGAGGAGCATTTAATTGAAAAGTAACTGGGAAGAAGCCTGAAGTCAACACGCGCGTCCGGACACGTCCCTACAATCTAGGGATACTCCACCCAACCTTGCAGCATGGATACTCGCACTGGACTGGTGATTGCTACCCTGATGATGCTGCTCAATGGCGGAGTACTGGGCTTGATGCACAAGAATCTCTCTGCCGATGTGCAGCCAAGTGCGGCAGATTGGCGGATTGGCACCCTGCTTTTTGCCAGCGGCACCATTCTGCTTTCGGTTCAGGACATGATGCCCCTGGGTCTGGTGCTGCCGCTGGCCAACGGCTTCCTCATGGTAGGTGTCGTGCTGTACTGGCGGGCGACCCGCCGATTTGTCGGATTACCCGACACGCGATGGCTGTTTGCGCCCATTCCGTTGGCCGTCTTGGGAATCTACTGGTTTGCGGCCCAAGTGCCGGATCAGGCTGCCCGAGTTTATTTTGCCACCGTCGTGTGGGTACTGGGTCTGTTCGCCGCCGCCTGGACGTTGCGCGGCAGCCCTCCTCACCAGGACCTGCGTAGTCGCAAGGTGCTGGCGTCCACATTCGCGATTGTGGGGGGGTTCATGCTGTTGCGCAGCATCAGCTTCATACTGCAGCCCGATCAATACATCACCATGCTCGAATCCCGAAATGTCTTCAACCTGATGGCACCACTGGTCGTCACGGTGCTGCCAGTCATTGGCACGACGGCATTTCTGGTGATGTGCTCGGAACGCATCCGTAACCAGTGGCAGCACGCTGCCGCGACCGACTACCTCACGGAGTTACCCAATCGCCGCACCATCACCGGATCAGGAGTGGCCTGCTTCAACCACGCCAGCCGCAACGGCTCGGGTCTGGCGGTCGCGGTCATAGACATTGATCACTTCAAGCAGGTCAACGACCGCCTGGGTCACGATGCGGGTGATGTTGCTCTCAAGCATGTAGCGACGGCGCTGGCCCATCACTGTCGGGGGCCACACATGGTAGGGCGGCAAGGTGGTGAAGAGTTTGTAGCGCTGCTGGTGGTAAGCAATGCGGTCGAAGCCCAGGCCGCTGCGGAACGTCTGCGCTTGGCAGTGGAGTCATCTCCGCTGCAACTCAACGCTCAGACTATCCCTTTGACCATATCAGTGGGCGTAGCAGTTTACCGAGCGGACGACACGTCCTATGACAGCTTGTTGCGCCGTGCCGATCACGCGGTGTACGCGGCCAAGGCGGGCGGACGCAACCAGGTTGCAATGGCGCCAGACATGGCGCAGCCATCGCCCTAGCGAGCGCGCCCCGCCGCCTACCAGCGCTCCATATACGGCCGCAGGTCCAGCTCAAAGGTCCAGGCATCGCGCGGCTGTTGTGCCAAGTGCCAGTAGTTCTCGGCGATGTGGTCGGGGTTGAGGATACCGTCCTGGTCCTTCAGCACATAGCGATCCGGGAACGTGGTGCGGATGAAATCGGTGTCGATGGCGCCGTCCACCACCACGTGGGCAACGTGAATATTCCTGGGACCCAGTTCGCGTGCCATGCTTTGCGCCAGCGCCCGCAGCGCGTGCTTGGCACCGGCAAAGGCCGCAAAGTTGGCGGAGCCGCGCAGCCCCGCGGTGGCACCGGTGAACAGAATCGTGCCGCGTCCGCGCGCCACCATGCGTTGGGCGGCGGCCTGCGCGTTCAGGAAGCCGCTGAAGCAGGCCATCTCCCAGATCTTGAAATACTTGCGCGCCGTCTCGTCCAGAATGCTGCAGGGCACATTGGCGCCGATGTTGAACACCAGCACCTCGACGGGGCCGTGCTCTGCCTCGATCTGCTCGAACAGCGCCTTCACATCCTCCTCCTTGCGCGCGTCGCTGGCGTAGCCGAAAGCCTTGCCGCCCTCGGCGCGGATGCTGTCCACCAGCGGCTGCAGCTTGTCGGCGGAGCGGCGCGTCATGCAGGCGATGAAACCTTCGCGGGCAAAGCGCCTGGCGATGGCACCACCGGTGGAGTCACCAGCGCCGATGACCAGTGCGACCTTGGGTTGTTGTTCGGTAATGGATGTCATGCTGGGCTCCTGGGTTGAAAGAAATGGATGACGGCCTACCGCGTGGCGGTAGCCTTGGGGGCGTTGGCGGCCAGCGCCTTGTCGAGAAAGCGGCGGCTGGCCGCGAGGATTTCTTTGCGGGTGCGCTCGCTCTCCACCGCGCGCGCCAGCACCACGGCCCCCACGCACTGCGCGATCAGCGCCCAGCCGGCGTCCGCGTCACCGGTGCGCTGGCTCCAGCTCTTTTGCGTGCGCTTCAGGGCCGCCTCCACCGTGCTGCGCACTTCGGGTCCGGCCTGGGCGATCTCGGGGCCCAGCGTGGGCAGCACGCAACCCACTTCCGGGTTCATCGCGTGGAAGCTGCTCAGGTAGTCGCGCAGGCACTTGGCCACGTGGTTGTCGGGCGAGTCCTGGTCACCAGCCAGCATGGCACTGCTGTTGGACATTTCCTCCTGCACCAGTGCCTCGAACAGCGCCTGCTTGGACGGGAAGTGGCTGTAGAACGCCCCACCGGTCAGGCCGATGGAAGCCATCAGCGCATCGACACCGGTGGCCTTGAAGCCGCCCTTCTTGGCGATGGCACGGCTGCTGTCCAGCAGCTTCTGGCGGGTCTCTTCCTTGTGGGTCTTGGCGTAGCGCATGGCGGTCCTTGGGTTTATCCGGTTGACAAGTCACAGATCAATAGCATAACGTACGTTTACCAAACGATCATTTACCCATGGAACCAACAATGCCAAATACAGCGGAATTTTTCTTTGATGTAGGCAGCCCGGCCAGCTATCTGGCCTGGACGCAGATGCCCGCGCTGTGCGTACAGGCCGGTGCCAGTCTGGTCTACAAGCCCATGCTGCTGGGCGGCGTGTTCCAGGCGACCGGCAATGCCTCACCGGCCATGGTGGCGGCCAAGGGTCGTTACATGACGGTGGACCTGGGCCGCTTCGCCAAGCGCTATGGCGTGGACTTCAAGATGAACCCACATTTCCCCATCAACACCCTGCAGTTGATGCGCGGCGTGATCGGCATGCAGTTGCGCCAGTCGGCGCGCTTTGAAGCCTTCCTCACTGCAGTGTTTACGGCACTGTGGGTGAAAGGCGCCAACCTGAATGACCCGGCCGTCACGACGGCCACGCTGGTCGAGGCAGGGTTTGACCCGACGGAAGTGTTCGCGCTGGTCAACGACGCCGACATCAAGGCGGCACTGAAGGCCAATACCGAGGAAGCCGTGGCACGTGGCGTGTTTGGCGCACCCACGGTGTTTGTGGGCGACGCCATGTTCTTCGGCCAGGACCGGCTGGACTTTGTCCGGGAGGCGTTGGCTTCCTGAATCGGTCGAGCCTCCTCAGAGGCGAAGTGTCATGAACACGCTGTGCGGGTCTTCCACGTAGTCCGCAAACGGGCCGCAGGGGATGAAGCCAAAGCTGGCGTACAGCTTTTGCGCCGGGTGAAACGCCTCCACGGATCCGGTCTCCAGGCTCAACCGCTCGTAACCGCGGGACCGGGCTACCGCAATGATGTGGGCCAGGATGGCACGCCCAGCACCCTTGCGCCGCAGAGCTGCTGGCGTGCGCATGGACTTGATTTCGCCGTGGCGGGCATCGAGTTCCTTGAGCGCGCCGCACCCCAGCAGCGCCGTGCCTTCCCAGGCCGACCAGAACACGATGCCCGGCTGGCGCAACCTCTCCAGGTCCAGCGCAAATACGCACTCGGGTGGCGAGAGCGCATACATGTTCTGCAAGTGCTCGTCGAGCAGGTCATGCACCTGCGGGCGGGTGAGGTCGTCGATTTCGATATGCATGGTGGCTGGCGGAAACGTTTTTAACAGAATACGGCACTAGCCCTCGTCAAACAAGCCTTTATAGCTATCAATTGAATAGCACCTTTTGCTCAAGGCGTCTGTTCACACGCAGGGCGTCTGCCTGGCAACAGGCCTTGCAAGACGCGTACCACGGCCGGTCCGTACAGGATCATGCCCAGGGCCGCCGCGATCAGCGGCAGAGCCGCGAATACCCAACCATTCAACTGTTCGTGGCCCATGCCAGCGCCCACCAACAGGGCCACTGCCGGGTTCACGAACGAGTAACTGCCCGCCAGCGCGGCGGTGGTGTTCTGCAGCAGCCACAGATAGGCATTGAGCGCGATCAGCGTGCCAAACACCAGCAGGTAGGTCCATGCCATCCAGGCTGTGGCGCTGGCGTTGAACATGCCGGCCACCGGCTCGCGCCAGGCGGCCACCACCAGCCCCAGCGCTCCACCCAGCAGCCACTCGGCAGCCGAGGCCATGGCCGGACCGGGCAGGTCCAGCCGGCGTGATGCGTACGATCCCAGACTCCAGCACAACGGCGCGCCGAAGGCGGCCAATGCCCCAATCCAGTTGGCGGAAAAATCCCCTTCCAGCGACAGCAACGCGGCCCCTGCAAAGCCCAGACCGAGGCCGATCCAGCTGGTCAACGGCACCCGCTCCCCACCGATGCGCGTCCACAGCGCCAGCCACATGGGCATGGTTGTCACCACGGTGGCCATCAGGCCCGAGCCAATGCCGTGGCTTTGCGCCACCATGACCAGCGTCATCGCGCCAAACACCATCAACCCACCCACCAGACCGGCATTGCGCCACTGTCGTGCTGTGGGCAGGTGCTCGCCCCGCCACAACGCCCAAGCCAACATCACGACGCCAGCCAGCACGAAGCGCGTGCCATTCATCCACAGGGGCGGCATGCTTTGCAACGCGACCCCGATGGCAAAGTAGGTCGTGCCCCAGACGATATAGACCAGCAGCAATGCCGTCACCAAGTCAGCCAGACGGGGCTTCGATGACAAATTCTGAATATTCGTAGGCATTCTTGATAACCTTCCGTAAAATTTACTGCCAACAGCAGTTGCAACGGAATAATACCTAAAAATGCCACCAAATCAAGAAATTATCCATATCGATGACATGGATGCCAGAATTATTTCTGCCTTGGGTGCTGATAGCCGGCGTTCTTACGCCGACGTGGGTGCGGAGGTGGGACTGTCCACGGCGGCCGTGCACGAGAGGGTGAAGAAGATGCTGGAACGCGGCGTGATCCAGCGCTTTGCGCTGCAGGTGGACCACGAAGCCGTGGGGTTGAACTTCACCGCTTTTGTCGCCATCCGCAACGATGGCGGTGCCCATTGCCGTGAGATTGCCCCGCGCCTGCGCGAGATTACCGCCGTGCAGGAGCTGCACAGCGTGGCCGGCGAATACGACTTCCTGGCCAAGGTGCGCACCCGCCATGCGCGTGACCTGGAGGGGGTGCTGTACCAGATCAAGTCCATCCCCGGCGTGGCCCGCACCACCAGCACGGTGGTGCTCAACACCGAGTTTGAAGGCCAGCCGCTGCGGCTTTAGAGCGCCAGACGCTGGCGCGCCTGCGCGTATTCGCGCTTCAACTGGGCCACAAACTCGGCCGCACCCTGCACCTTGTTGATGACGCCAATGCCTTGGCCGCAGCCCCAGATTTCTTTCCAGGCCTTGGCCGCGCCGCCACTGCCGAAGCTCATCTTGCTGGGGTCGCTGACCGGCAGGTTCTCCGGGTCCAGACCGGCTGCGCGGATGCTGGGCGCCAGGTAGTTGCCGTGCACGCCGGTGAACAGGTTGCTGTAGACGATGTCGTCCGAATTGCCCTGCACGATGGCCTGCTTGTAGGCCTCCGCAGCACGCGCTTCTTCGGTGGCGATGAAGGCCGAGCCGATGTAGGCGAAGTCCGCACCCAGCGCCTGGGCGGCCAGCACGGCATCGCCCGTGGAAATGGAGCCGCTCAATGCCAAGGGGCCGTCAAACCACTGGCGAATTTCCTGCACCAGCGCAAACGGGCTCTTGGTACCCGCGTGGCCACCGGCACCGGCCGCCACCGCGATCAGGCCATCGGCGCCCTTCTCGATGGCTTTGCGGGCGTGCTTGTTGTTGATCACGTCATGCAGCACCACACCACCGTAGCTGTGGGCAGCGGCGTTGATGTCCTCCCGTGCACCCAGGGACGTGATGATGATCGGCACCTTGTACTTCACGCACAGGGCCATATCGTGTTCGAGCCGGTCATTGCTCTTGTGCACGATCTGGTTGATCGCAAACGGAGCCGCCGGCTTGTCCGGATGGGCCGCGTTGTAGGCGGCCAGCCCTTCCGTGATTTCGATCAGCCATTCTTCCAACTGTTCGGCCGGGCGCGCATTGAGCGCGGGCATGGAGCCCACCACGCCGGCAATGCACTGGGCAATGACCAGCTTGGGGTTGCTGATGATGAACAGCGGCGAACCGATGACCGGGAACGGAATGTGCGCCAACGCGCCAGGCAGCCGGGACATGCTCAGAACGCGTCCAGGGCCAGGGCGGTCACGCATTCAGCGCCTTCCACAATACTGTCACGCACGCCGGGCGCCTTGACCAGCAGGTGGTCGGCGTAGAAACGCGCGGTAGTGATCTTGGCCTGCATGAAGGGCACGTCCTTGCCGGCGGCGATCTGTTCCTGCGCCACCAGCAGGGCACGCGCCATCTGCCAGCCAGCCATCACATTGCCTGCCAGCATCAGATAGGGCACGCTGCCGGCGAACACGGCGTTCGGGCTGGCCTTGGTGTTGCCAGCGACAAAGTTCACCACGTCGATGAAGGCTTCGCGCGCGGCCTTCAGGCGCTTGGCCACGGCCAGTGCATCGGGTGTGCCGCTCTTGATCAGTTCGGCTTCGGTGCCTTCGATCTGCGCAGCCAGCGCCTTGGCGTTCTGGCCACCATCGCGCGAGGTCTTGCGGCCCACCAGGTCATTGGCCTGGATGGCGGTCGTGCCTTCGTAGATGGTCAGGATCTTGGCATCGCGGTAGTACTGTGCCACGCCGGTTTCCTCGATGAAGCCCATGCCGCCATGCACCTGCACGGCCAACGAGGTGACTTCCAGGCTCATCTCGGTGCTGTAGCCCTTGACCAGCGGCACCATGAATTCGTAGAAGGTCTGGTTGACCTTGCGCACTTCGGCGTCCGGGTGGTTATGGGCGGCGTCGTAGGCCGATGCAGCCACGCTGGCCATGGCACGGCAGCCCTCGGTGTAGGCGCGCATGGTCATCAGCATGCGGCGCACATCGGGGTGGTGGATGATGGGAGCTGCTGCCGGCAGCGAACCGTCCACAGGGCGGCTTTGCACGCGCTCACGCGAGAAGGTGACGGCCTTCTGGTAGGCGCGCTCGGCAATCGCGATGCCCTGCACGCCCACGCCGTAACGGGCGGCGTTCATCATGATGAACATGTATTCCAGGCCGCGGTTTTCCTGACCCACCAGGTAGCCCACGGCACCGCCGTGGTCACCAAACTGCAGCACGGCAGTCGGGCTGGCCTTGATGCCCATCTTGTGTTCGATGGAGACGCAGTGCACATCGTTGCGCGCACCCAGGGAACCATCCTGGTTGACCATGAACTTGGGCACGACGAACAGGCTGATGCCCTTGACACCTTCGGGTGCACCCTGCACGCGGGCCAGCACCAGATGGATGATGTTCTCGGCCATGTCATGCTCACCCCAGGTGATGAAGATCTTGGTACCGAAGATCTTGAAGCTGCCATCGGGCAGGGGCTCGGCACGGGTGCGCACGGCAGCCAGGTCGGAGCCGGCCTGGGGCTCGGTCAGGTTCATGGTGCCGGTCCACTTGCCGGCGACCAGGTTCTCCAGGTAGATGGCCTTGAGTTCATCGGAACCAGCGGTCAGCAGGGCTTCGATGGCACCGTCCGACAGCAACGGGCACAGTGCAAAGCTCATGTTGGCACTGTTGACCATTTCGCCGCAAACCGAGCCGATGGTCTTGGGCAGGCCCTGGCCGCCAAAGTCGACCGGATGCTGCAGCCCTTGCCAGCCACCGTCGGTGAATTGCTTGAAGGCTTCCTTGAAGCCCGGTGTGGCGGTGACGACACCGTCTTTCCAGCTCGTGGGGTTCTTGTCACCTTCCCAGTTCAGCGGTGCCAGCACGCCTTCGGTGAACTTGGCCGCCTCTTCCAGCACGGCCTGCGCCGTGTCCAGGCCGGCATCTTCAAAGCCGGGGATCTGTGCAATCTGGTCGATCTTGGCCAGGTGCTCGATATTGAACAGCATGTCTTTGATGGGGGCGACGTAGCTCATGGGGTACTCCGGGAAGTGCAAAAAAACCAAAAATTCAACAACACACGAAAAAAAAGGGCATCGCAAGCGATGCCCTTTCAGGGGTCGCTCTTAGAGCGCAGCAATCAGTTCGGGCACGGCCACAAACAGGTCGGCCTCCAGACCATAGTCAGCCACGCTGAAGATGGGCGCTTCGGGGTCCTTGTTGATGGCAACAATCACCTTGCTGTCCTTCATGCCGGCCAGGTGCTGGATGGCACCGGAGATACCGGCGGCAATGTACAGCTGGGGGGCGACGATCTTGCCGGTCTGGCCCACTTGCAGGTCGTTGGCAGCGTAGCCGGCATCCACGGCGGCGCGGCTGGCACCGATGGCAGCACCCAGCTTGTCGGCCAGCGGGGTCAGGACTTCATTGAACTTTTCGGAGGAGCCCAGGGCGCGTCCACCGGAGACGATGATCTTGGCGGCTGTCAGTTCGGGGCGGTCGTTCTTGGCGATTTCGCTACCCACATAGGCAGACTGGGCGCTGGCGGCCACGGCAGCCACAGTTTCCACCGCGGCACTGCCACCGGTGGCGGCAGCGGGGTCGAAGTTGGTGGCGCGCACGGTCATGACCTTGGTTGCGTCGGTGCTTTGGACGGTGGCAATCGCGTTACCGGCGTAGATCGGGCGCTCGAAGGTGTCGGGGCTGTCGACCTTGGTGATGTCAGAGATCTGACCCACATCCAGCTTGGCGGCCACGCGGGGAGCCACGTTCTTGCCAGTAGCGGTGGCAGCGAACAGGATGTGGCTGTAGTTTCCAGCGATTGCCACGACTTGCGCGGTGACATTCTCGGCCAGGCCATGGGCCAGGGCTTCGCCGTCAGCGTGCAGCACCTTGGCTACACCGGCGATCTGGGCAGCAGCAGCGGCGGCGGCACCGGCATTGCTGCCAGCCACCAGGACGTGGACATCACCACCGCATTGCAGGGCAGCGGTCACGGTGTTGAGGGTGGCACCCTTGATGGATGCGTTGTCGTGTTCGGCAATAACGAGAGAAGTCATTTTTCGTGTTCCTTAGATAACCTTGGCTTCAGTCTTCAGTTTGGCAACCAGCGTGGCGACATCGGGCACCTTGATGCCGGCGCTGCGCTTGGCGGGCTCGACCACCTTGAGGGTTTTGATGCGGGGAGCGACATTGACGCCCAGGGCCTCGGGAGTCAGGGTCTCCAGCGGCTTTTTCTTGGCCTTCATGATGTTGGGCAGGGTCACGTAGCGCGGCTCGTTCAGGCGCAGGTCGGTGGTGACCACGGCTGGCAGGCTCAAAGACACGGTTTCTGAACCGCCATCGATTTCGCGGGTGATGCTGGCCTTGCCGTCAGCGATTTCAACCTTGCTGGCGAACGTGCCCTGGGGCAGATCGGCCAGTGCGGCCAGCATCTGGCCGGTCTGGTTGCAGTCGTCGTCAATGGCCTGCTTGCCCAGGATGATGAGACCGGGTTGTTCCTTGTCAACCAACGCCTTGAGCAGCTTGGCCACAGCCAGGGGTTGCAGTTCTTCATTGGTCTCAACCAGGATGGCACGGTCGGCGCCGATGGCCATGGCGGTGCGCAGGGTTTCCTGGCACTGGGCCACACCGCAGGAGACAGCGATGACTTCGGTCACCACGCCCTTTTCCTTCAGGCGCACGGCCTCTTCGACAGCGATTTCGTCAAAGGGGTTCATGCTCATCTTGACGTTGGCGATGTCAACGCCGGTGCCGTCGGACTTGACCCGTACCTTGACGTTGTAATCGACCACGCGTTTTACGCTTACCAGGACTTTCATTGCTGCCGCTCCAGATGGTTAGAGATTGGTTGGACTTGACGTACACGTCAACTCTTCGATTCTATGCCGAGCCACCCACCAAGGCGTCGCCCAGATGACCCAAACTGCATAAAACACAAAATAGAACGATCGTGCTTTTTCTGATTATAGCCCCACATCCGGGGGCTGCAAGGAGAATCTGTCGCCCATGGGAATCAGCGGTTGTGGATCACCCGCTGCGGGAAAGGAATCTCGATATTGTGGGTCCGCAGTGCTGCGAGGATGGCCCGGTTGACGTCCGAACGCAGGTTCATCTGGCCGTTCTGCACATCCCGCAGCCAGTAGCCGACGGTAAATTCGAGGCCATCGGCACCAAAGGACGATAAATACACGGCCGGTGCCGGGTCCTTGAGCACCCTCTCCTGGGCCAATGCCGCCTGCAGCAACAGCTCCGAGACCTGCTCCACATTGCAGTCGTAGGCTACCGACACCGTGGTCGTCTGGTGCAGGTGCGAGTCGGCCAGCGACAGGTTTTCGACCCGGCTGGTGATCAGCATTTCATTGGGCACGATGGACTCACGCCCGGACTGGGAGCGCACCACGGTGTAGCGGGCATTGATCTGGGTGATGATGCCTTCGAAGTTGTCCACCCGCACGCTGTCGCCAATGCGCATGCTGCGCTCGGCCAGGATCACGAAACCACTGATGTAGTTGGCAGCCAGCTTCTGCAGGCCAAAACCAATGCCCACGCCCACCGCACCGCCCAGCACCGACAAGGCCGTCAGGTCAATGCCGACGGCCGACAGCGCCAGCATCAGTCCGACAAACATCAACAAGGCGCGTGTGGCATTGCTCACGGCCTTGCGCAGCGACAACTCACCACCGGTGGCCGAACGCAGCAAGCGCGTCTCCAGTGCCGATGAAATCCACAGTGTGATGATTAGCACGGCACCCGCAGTCAGCAGGCCCTCGATCATGTTGCGCACCGACAGCGTGGCCCCGCCCACCTTCCAGGTGATCTGGTCCAGCTCATTGAGCACCACCGGCAGCAGGCCACTGACCCACAACACCATCGCGAGCCAGGCCACCCAGGAAATCGTGTGCTCCAGCGAACGCGCCCAGCGCGCCTCGGCAAAAGCCACCCGCAGCACCTTGACGCCGATACGGATGACAACCAAGGCGATCAGCACGGGCAGTGCCACCTTGAACACTGCCGGGGTCACCAGCGTATCCAGCACAGCGCGGGCCACATAGCCCAGGCACAGCAGCAACAGCGGGAACAGCACACCGTCCACATCGCGCTTGCCAAACCAGATGGAGCTGTCATCACGCGGCCCGACGGCCCGTCGCAGCGCCACCACCAGCCCCCAGGAAAAGGCCACGCACACCGCCAGCACCAGCAATTCCACCAGCACCGTGGGCTGGACGAAGGCGTTCAACCAGCCATTCAGGTCGTCAATCGGTTGCGGCGCGGGAATTCGCATACTACCGGCCATGGTCAAACATCCGCCAATACGCGCAAATGGGCCTCCACGCTGCGCCCCAGCGCGTCCAGGCAGTAGCCGCCCTCCAGGCAGGAGACGATACGACCCTGGGCATGGCGCACAGCGATGTCCTTGATGCGCTGGGTCATCCAGGCGTAATCTTCTTCCACCAGCCCCATCTGGCCCATGTCATCCTCGCGGTGCGCATCAAAGCCGGCGCTGATGAAGACCAGTTCGGGCTTGTAGGCTTCCAGCCGCGGCAGCCAGTGCGCCTCCACCAGTTCGCGCACCTGTGGCCCCTTGGTGTAGGCCGGCACCGGCAGGTTGACCAGGTTGCTGGCGTGGGAGCGGGCGCCGCCCTCGGGGTAGAACGGGTGCTGGAAAAAACTCACCATCAGGATGCGCTGGTCACCGGCAATGATGTCTTCCGTGCCATTGCCGTGGTGCACGTCAAAGTCCACGATGGCCACGCGCTTCAAGCCATGGCGCTCCAGCGCATAGCGTGCAGCAACCGCCACGTTGTTGAAGAAGCAAAACCCCATGGCCTTGTCACGGCAGGCATGGTGGCCGGGTGGGCGCACGGAGCAGAAGGCATTCTCCAGCTCACCGGCCATCACGGCATCCGTGGCCGCAATCGCGGCGCCGGCAGCCCGCAGAGCGGCGTCCCAGGTATGCACATTCAACGAGGTATCAGGGTCGATCTGGGCATGGGTCGGGCCGCCGGCCTCGATTTCCTCGCGCAGGCCATCGGTCAGGCCCCGCAGCGCGGCCACATGCATGCGGCCATGGGCCAGTTCAATATCGGTAAGGGAAGCCGGCGGTGCTTCGCGCCGGTCCAGCACGTCGGCCAGACCGCTGGCCAGCAGTCGGTCCTCAATGGCGGAGAGCCGCTCGGGGCATTCGGGATGCCCTGCGCCCATTTCATGTTTCCAACAATCGGGGTGGGTAAAGTAACCGGTCTTGTTCACCACAGCACTCGCCTATCAAAATTTTCGGGTAACGTCCTGTCATGGACGCACAACACAAACTCAAATCCCTGCTGGACCAGCTTAACACGGTGATCGTGGGTAAACCGACGCAGATCCAGGATTGTGTCGCCTGCCTGCTGGCCGGCGGCCACCTGTTGATAGACGACGTGCCCGGCGTGGGCAAGACCACGCTGGCCCACGCCCTGGCACGCACCTTCGGCCTGCAGTTCTCACGGGTGCAATTCACCTCCGACCTGATGCCCAGCGACCTCTCCGGTGTCTCCATTTATGAGCGCGGCAAGGAAGCTTTTGTGTTCCACCCCGGTCCCATCTTTGCCCAGGTGCTGCTGGCCGATGAAATCAACCGCGCCAGCCCCAAGACGCAAAGCGCGCTGCTGGAAGCCATGGAAGAGAAGCAGGTCACCATCGAAGGCGAAACGCGCGCCCTGCCCCAGCCCTTCTTCGTGATTGCCACACAGAACCCGCTGGACCAGTTGGGAACCTATGCGCTGCCGGAATCGCAGATGGACCGCTTCTTGATGCGCATCTCGCTGGGCTACCCCGACCGCCTGGCCGAGCGCGAACTGCTGTCCGGCCACGACCGGCGCGACATCGTCGAGCGCCTGCCTTCGCTGCTATCACTCCCCGAGCTTCAGCAGTTGCAAAACCAGGTGCTGGCAGTGCATGCCGCAGCACCCCTGTTGGACTATGTGCAGGACCTGATTGCCGCCACCCGCTCCGGCCAGTGGTTTCTGCAGGGCCTCAGCCCGCGCGCCGGCATTGCCGTGGTGCGGGCCGCCAAGGCGCAGGCACTCCTGAGCGGACGGGACTACGTAGCCCCGGATGACGTGCAGGCCGTGCTGCCGCAAACCATTGCCCACCGCCTGATCCCGGTGGGAGACTCCGGGCGTGGTTCTGTGGAGCAAGTGCGTGCCATGCTCGCCGCCGTGCCCCTGCCCTGACCTCACCGCACCATCTCCATGCAAGCGGCCTTGCCCAATCCGGTACTGCACCCGCTGGCCCACGTCAGGGGGCGATTTCAGCGCTGGTGGCAGGCGCGGCTGCCTTTGCGCGATAGCACCACGCTTACCCAGCGCAACGTCTACATCCTGCCCACTGCACCAGGCTTCATGCTGGGCCTGACCCTGCTGGTGCTGCTGGTGGCGTCCATCAACTACCAGCTCAACCTGGGCTATGTACTGACCTTTCTGCTGACCGGCAGTGCCGTCGTGGGCATGCACGTGTGCCACGGCACGCTGCGCGGCATCACTATGAATTTGGTAGCACCTGACGCCCAGTTTGCGGGGGCCAACGTCACCATTGGCATCAACCTCCTGAGCCAGCGGCGCACCCCGCGCTACGGCATCGGCCTGGCCGTGCTGGGCACCGACCACTGGAGCTGGACCGATGTGCCAGCCCAGGGCAGTGCGAAGGTGCAGATTGCCTTCCAGCCACCGCGCCGGGGACTGCACCCGGTGCCAGCCCTGACCGCCGAAACCCGTTTTCCGCTGGGCACCTTCCGCGTCTGGACCGTGTGGCGCCCGGCTGCCAAGGTGCTGGTCTACCCGGCACCCGAACAGCATCCACCGCCGCTGCCACCCGGTGAGCCACGCCCCGGTGGCGCGGCCACTGTGCAACGCCAGAGCACCGGCGAGTTCGACGGTGTGCGCGCCTACCGCCGCGGCGACCCGCTGAAATTGGTGGTCTGGAAAAAGGCCGCCAAGAGCGACGAACTGGTCAGCCGCGATGCCCAGCAGGTGCAGCGTTTCGAGTTGTGGCTGGATCTGGCGCACACCGGTCTGGCTGGCGCCAGCGCGGGTGGGGACAAGCTGGAGCAGGCCCTCTCGCGTCTGTGTGCCTGGGTGTTGCAGGCCGACAAACAGGGGCTGCAGTATGGCCTTCGCCTGGGGGGGCAGGAGATTGCCCCCGGCAGCGGCGAGGCGCACCGCAAGAACTGCCTGCAGGCCCTGGCGCTGGCCTACCCCAACCCGATGGACGGTGCACCATGACATCCGCCCCCGCTGGCATGCTCAACGTGCTCAAGACCCTGCCACGCGAGGCCCGCGACACGCTGTTCCTGCTAACCGTGATCGCCTGGATCATCGCCCCGCAAGTCAACAACCTGCCCGTCTGGTGCAGCGCCATGGCTGCGGGCATCCTGATGTGGCGTGCCTACCTGGCGGTGCGGGGCTTTGTCCTTCCGTCCCGTTGGTGGTTGCTGGGCCTGCTGCTGCTGGCCACTGGCGCTACGTTCTACACCCACCGAACCCTGATGGGGCGTGACCCGGGCGTGACCTACATCGTGGTGCTGCTCACACTCAAGACGCTGGAGATGCGCACCCGGCGGGATGCGTTCGTGATCTTCTTCCTGGGCTTTTTCACCCTCCTGGCCAACTTCTTCTTCTCGCAGAGCCTGCTCACCGCCTTGGCCATGCTGATCGGTCTGATGGGCCTGCTCACCGCCCTGGTCAACAGCCACATGCCGGTGGGACGCCCGCCGCTGATGCAGGCCGCCAAGACCGCCGCCTGGATGGCACTGCTGGGCGCGCCCATCATGGTGGTGCTGTTTGTGCTGTTTCCCCGGATTGCGCCGTTGTGGGGCATGCCGGGTGACACGCCCGCCGGGCGCAGCGGCCTCTCGGGCACCATGCAGGTGGGAACCATTGCCAGCCTGGCGCTGGACGACAGCGTGGCCATGCGCATCCGGTTTGACGGACAGCCCCCACGGATGAACGACATGTACTTCCGCGGCCCCGTGCTCTCCACCTTCAATGGGCGCGACTGGGTGCCGCTGCAGTCGCAGTTCACCGCGCGTGTGCAACTCGTCGACGATCTGGAGGTGCAGGGGAAGCCAGTGTCCTACCAGGTGACGCTGGAGCCCAACAACCGGCCCTGGATTCTGGTGCTGGACGCCACCCCGGCCAAGCCCGACCTGCCCAATATGCGCGCCGTCATGACGCCCGACCTGCAATGGGTCGCCAACCGCCCGGTGACCGAGCTGATTCGCTACTCGGCGCAAAGCCACACCAGCTTTCGCCACGGTCCTCTGCGCATGGGCGTAGGCCTGCAGGACTTCCTGGTGCTGCCGGCCAACTTCAACCCGCGCACCCAACAGCTCGCCAATGACATCCGCAATGCCCCCGGCAACGCCGGCGCCGACACACCCGCGCTGATCGGTGTTGTCATGGACCGCCTGCGCACCGGCGGCTACACCTACACGCTGGAGCCCGGCGTGTTCGGCACGCACACCGCAGACGAGTTCTGGTTCGACCGCAAGATGGGGTTTTGCGAGCACATCGCGTCGAGCTTCGTGGTCCTGATGCGCGCCATGGGCATACCGGCACGCATCGTCACTGGCTACCAGGGCGGCGCCTTCAACGGCATCGACGGCTACTGGACGGTTCGCCAGAGTGACGCCCATGCCTGGGCCGAGGTCTGGGTGGAGGGACAGGGCTGGCTGCGGGTGGACCCGACCTCGGCCGTGTCACCCGCGCGCACCGGCAGCTTTGTGCGGCTGGAGGCACCGCGCAACATCATCACCACCGCGCTCAGCCGCGTCAGCCCGCAGTTCACCATCAACCTGCGGGCACTATGGGACGCCGCCAACAACAGCTGGAACCAGTGGGTGCTGAACTACACGCAAAGCCGCCAGCTCAACCTGCTGCGCAACCTGGGGTTCGAGTCGCCCAGCTGGGAGGACCTGAGCTACCTGCTGATCGGTCTGGTGGTAGCAGCCAGCCTGACCGGGGCCGCCTGGACCCTGTGGGAGCGCCACCGCCAGGACCCCTGGCTGCGCCTGCTGCACCGGGCCGCGCAGCGCCTGCGCAAGGCGGGGCTGGACGTCAGCGACGCCACGCCGCCGCGCCAGATGGCCAGGCTGCTACAGACCCACAGTCCCACGCTGCAACCCATTGGCGACTGGCTGCTGCGCATGGAGGCCTGGCGCTACGCTGCGCATGCCCACGCCCAGCAACTGGCTACACTGCAACGCGAGTTCCGACAACTGCCCTGGCCCCAAAAGCTCCCGTGAAATCCCCACCCATCTCCGTCCGCGCACTGCTGCAAATAGCTATATTTTCTATAGCATTATGTTCAATATCCACGAGGGCTAGCACCGAAAAAACCTTGAAGGGACCAGGCGCGAAGCCGACCCGGGCGCAGACTACGGCGGGCACGCGTGCCCGCCACGCGACCCACTTCAAGCGCAAGGCCGACAGCAGCGGGCCGCTCTACGCCACGCGCCCCGAGGTGCTCAGCGCCGCCAACGCCATTGCGGCGCGCCTGGGCCTGGAGCCCGAGTGGGTTCGCAACGCCATGGGTCAATCGCGCTACGTGCCTGGAATTGCCCGCGCCATAACACCGCCGCCCGTAGGCACGGCCAAGAACTGGGCGGTGTACCGCAGCCGCTTTGTGGAACCGATGCGCATCCGTGCCGGCGTGAAGTTCTGGCAGGACAACCGCGAAACCCTGGAACGCGCTGAGGCGCAGACCGGCGTGCCCGCCGCCATCATCGTCGGCATCATCGGCGTGGAGACCATTTACGGCCAGCAGACCGGCACCTACCGCGTGATGGATGCGCTGACCACGCTGGCCTTTGACTTCCCGAAGGAACACCCCCGCTCCACCGAGCGTGCGGCATTCTTTCTGTCGGAACTGGAGGCCTTTCTGGCGCTGACCCACCGCACCGGCACCGACCCGCTGGCGCTGCGCGGCAGTTATGCCGGTGCCATGGGCCTGCCCCAATTCATGCCGTCGAGCTGGAGCAAGTTTGCGGTGGACTTCGACAGCGACGGCCGCACCGATCTGTTCCACAGCGCCGCCGACGTGATCGGCTCGGTGGCCAACTACTTCAAGGCACACGGCTGGAAGCCGGGCATGCCCACGCACTACCCCGTGCGCCTGGTGGCCGAAGGCGCGGACCATACCGAACTGCTGGCGCCCGACATTCGGCCCACCTTTGCACCCGCGGCCATGGCCGCCAAGGGTGGCGAACTGGACGCCACGGCCCTGCAGCACACCGGGCCTTTGGCGCTGGTGGAATTGCAGAACGGCGATGCCGCCCCGCTCTACATTGCCGGCACCGAGAACTTCTACGCCATCACCCGCTACAACTGGAGCAGCTACTACGCGCTGGCAGTCATTGAATTGGGTCAGGAAGTGGCGGCCGCCATGTCAAAATAAACCATGACCACCGCCGCCGACCATTCCCCCGCCCCCCAAGCCCCGGAAGAAGACGTCACCACCACGTTGTATCGGGCGGCCATCGGCCCGGTCAGCGGCGCGTATTACCTGCCAGTCTTCACCCGCTTTGAAGCCGCAGACCATGCAGGCATCAGCTGGAACACCGCTGCCGCCCTGAACACCTTCAACTGGCTGGTGTTCCGCCAGCTCTGGCCGGCGGCGCTGGCCTATGTGGGCGCCATCGTGGCGGTGCTGCTGCTGGTGTTCGGCATCGGGCGGCTGGTGTTCCAGTTTTCCGACACACTGATGATGGCGCTGGCACTGGGCTTCGGGCTGGCTGCCTTTGTGCTGCCCGGCCTGTTTGGCAATGCCCTGCTGCACACCGAATGCCGCAAGCGCATGGCCGCAGCCATCGCCGCACATACCGAACTCCAGGATGCCTGTGCCCAACTGACCCGCCAGGCCAGCACCCGCCGGCGCGCCATCTCCCTGGCCGTGGCCAACGCCGCGTTCTGGATGCTGGTGCTGTATTCCTACCTGCAGTTTTCCGCGCTGGGCAACCTGGCCGTCATGCCGCAGGGCGCACTGGAACCTGGCAATGTAGCGGTTGGGCGTGCGGTGGATGCCAGCGCATCCGCATCGGCCCCGATGGCAATGGCCTCCGCGCCTGCCACACCGGCGTCGCAGGCTGGCAGTGCGCCCACTCCGGTGGCGCCGGCGTCTGCAGCGTCTGCTCCTGCAGCAGTTGCACCCGGAACAGTGGCTTCCAGCCCTGCTGCCAGCACGTCAGCGGCGCAGCCCGCTTCTGCGCCCGTGTCCGCTCCGCTGGCAGCTGCCGTGCCTGCACCGGCTCCCTCCACACCGATAGCAACAGCCCCCGCAGTAGCAGCCAAGGCCAGTGCAACGCCCGCCAGAGCCGCCCCTGCGGCTTCCAAGCCGGCTGGCAAGAGTGCAGTGACCAAGGAGGCTGAGAAGGCGGAAAAAGCCGCGAAAGCCGCCAAGGCCACGAAGGCCGAAGAGAAGCGGGCCAAGGCGGCGCTCACCGACACCGCAACAGCGCCCAAGCGCAAGGCTTCGGCAGCCACCGCGAAGGCAAGTGCAGCCAGCAGCGACAAGCCGTATTTCATCAACGTGGGACTGTTTGCCAAACCGGAGAACGCGGCCAACGCGCATGCCAAGCTGCTGGAGGCCCAGTTGCCCTCTGTCGCCAAGGAACTCAAGTCGTCCAAGATGCCGTCATTGACCCGTGTGCGGGTCGGCCCCTTCAGTACGCAGCAGGAAGCTCAGGCAGCCGTCGAGAAGATCAAGGCGCTGCAACTCGACGCCATCATCGTGCAGCCCTGAGACCGCTCTGGCGGGCTTACTCGTCGCTGAGGTGCGGCGTGCTCAAGCCTTCAGCCAGCTCGCCCGTGTCGGGATCGATCCAGTCGGCAACGCCCAGTTCGTCTTCTGCCTCCTGCAGCGTCTCGCCAGGTTCTGCACCATCTTCACCGGCCGACTCCATATCCGCCAGCGCGGCTTCCAGCGTATCGAACGGGCCGAATTCCTGATTGCCGTCGGGGGTCTGCCAGTGGTAGCCGTCGGGGCGCAGCATGACATGCCCCATGTCCACCTCGGTGATCGAATCGTCGCCATCGTCCAGCGATGTATCGTCTGCCATGGGAACCGCAGTATTGCCCGTCATGATGTCTCTCCAAATGTGACCGAGGTCTATGCCTTGATACTACGCCTGTGCGGGCGGCCGTGTTTGACTTTGCACAAGTCAACCGGGGGTCACGCTCTCAAGAATGGGATGCAGCGCATCAATCCACAGTTCCAGTTCGGCCTCACCAACATCCAGATAGGCCAGACACGCCGGGCCGTAGGCGGCCCATTCGCGCTGCTCCTTCGCGCCCTCGTGCAGGGTCACCAGATGCTCGGCCACCAAGGCCATGGCCACCAGCGTGCGCACGATAGGCTGGACCTGGCTGTCCTGCAGGATGGTGAAGTCGTGGTGCAGACGCACCGCCAGGTAGATGGGTGACGGCAAACGCCAGGTGCGCGCCACCAGGGCACCCACCACCGCATGGTCGGTCTTGTGGGCGGCGTTCTCGGTTTCGGTAAAGCTGCGGTCCTGGCGCGCCAGGGCTTCGGTCAGCGTGCCCGCGTAACCACGCACACCCTGCATCAGGATCGGGATGCCCACGTGCCCAAACAGCCCGCAGCTGTAGGCCAACTCCGGGTCCACGCCATACAACTGGCGGGCGATATGGGCCATGGCCAGCGCGCGCCGCGTGGACGAATCCCAGAAGTGCTCCAGCAGGGGCGAACTGACGCGAATCGCGTTGCGCATCAGGAATGCTGTCAGCAGTTTTTCCGACATGCGCATGCCCAGCAGTCCCACCGCCTCGGAGGCGGATGTGACGGGGCGCGATCGCGCGTAATACGGGCTGTTGGCCGTACGGATCAACGAGGCCGCCATGGCCACATCGCGCCCGGCGATATCGGCGATGACCAGCGGATCGGGGTCGGCCTTGTCGACTTCTGCACGCAAGGCCAGAAGAAGTTCGGGGCACGGCGGAATGGTGATGTCGCGCAGCGGCCCGGAGGCCAGCGCTCTGTCCAGTTCACGGTCTGTATCGGTTGGGGAGGCGCCTGGGGCGAGCTGGGTCTGCATTCCGGATCCGGTCAAAAAATGGGCTGAGCACCATTATTGCCCCGTTCTTTTACGCATTTCCTGACGCCGGCCAAGACTTGCGCATCAAACGCTGACCGGCACCAAAAATTCGCGGCTGATGTGGGCTCCCAGGTCATTGACGCGGTCCAGAAACTGTGTCAGGAATGCATGCAATCCGGTTGCCAGAATCTCGTCGATGCGGCCATATTGCAGCTCGGCGCGCAGCTTGCCGGCGCGGCGCAGGGTCTCACTCGACGCATCACTGGCGACCAATGCCAGGTTGTTCACAACCTCGTTCAGGCTGGCATGCAGCGAGCGAGGCATGTCCGGGCGCAGGATCAGCAGCTCACCCACCCGCTCGGGCTTGATGACGTCGCGGTAGACCTTGCGATACACCTCGAAGCCGGACACGCTGCGCAGGATCGCTGACCAGTGGTAGAAGTCGTACTCCTGGTCCTTCTCGCTGGCCGTGCCAAAGAAGTCGCTTTGCAGCGCATGGAATTTCACATCCACCAGGCGCGCCGTGTTGTCGGCCCGCTCCAGGAAAGTGCCCAGGCGCATGAAGTGCAAGGCCTCGTCGATCAGCATCGTGCCCACGGTCACGCCGCGCGACAGGTGCGAGCGGAACTTCACCCACTCGAAGAACTGCGCCGGGTCGCGCTCGAACTCACCGCTCTTGAGCATGCGCTTGACCTCCAGCCAGGTCTGGTTCTGGGTCTCCCAGACCTCGGTGGTCAGCGTGCCGCGCACTGCGCGGGCGTTCTCCCGGGCGGCACCCAGGCAGGACAGGATGGAGGACGGATTGCTCTCATCCTTGACCATGAAGTCCATCACCTCGCGGGCCTGGATGGCGCCATATTTTTCGGTGTAGGTGTGGAGCAGTTCGCTGATGGACAACAGCCCCTGCCAGCCGACCTGTGCCACCGCGTCGGATTGCGGCAGCAGCGCGGTCTGGTAGTTCACGTCCAGCATGCGTGCGGTGTTTTCGGCCCGCTCGGTGTAGCGGGACATCCAGAATAGATGGTCGGCGGTGCGTGACAGCATTTCGTTCTCCTAAACTTCCAAGATCCACGTGTCCTTGGTGCCACCACCCTGGGACGAATTCACCACCAGCGAGCCTTCCTTCAGCGCCACGCGCGTCAGGCCGCCGGGCACCATTTGCACGGACTTGCCACTCAGCACATAGGGGCGCAGGTCGATGTGGCGCGGTGCGATGCCGCTCTCCACAAACGTGGGGCAGCTCGACAGGCTCAGCGTGGGCTGGGCGATGTAACCACTGGGGTTGGCCAGGATGGCCTTGCGGAAGTCTTCAATCTCGGCGGTGGTGGCAGCAGGCCCCACCAGCATGCCGTAGCCGCCAGCACCGTGCACTTCCTTGACGACCAGGTCCTTCAGATTGGCCAGTGTGTACGCCAGGTCATCCTTGTTGCGGCACATGTAGGTGGGCACGTTGTTCAGGATGGGCTTCTCGCCCAGGTAGAACTCGATCATCTTGGGCACATACGGGTAGATGGACTTGTCGTCCGCCACGCCGGTGCCCACGGCGTTGCAGATCGCCACGTTGCCGGCGCGGTAGGCGCCCAGCAGTCCGGCGCAACCCAGCGTGGACGTCGGCCTGAATGCGGTGGGGTCCAGAAAGTCATCATCCACACGGCGGTAGATCACGTCCACCCGGCGCGGGCCGCGCGTGGTGCGCATGTACACGAAGTTGTCCCTGACGAACAGGTCCTGCCCCTCCACCAGTTCCACGCCCATCTGCTGGGCCAGGAAGGCGTGTTCGAAGTAGGCACTGTTGTACATGCCGGGTGTGAGCACCACCACCGTGGGCTCTGCCGTGGTCGACGGACTGCTGGCGCGCAGGGTTTCGAGCAGCAGGTCGGGGTAATGGGCAATCGGCGCCACGCGGTGGGCGTTGAACAGCTCGGGGAAGAGCCGCATCATCATCTTGCGGTCTTCCAGCATGTAGGAGACACCCGAGGGCACGCGCAGGTTGTCTTCCAGCACGTAGTACTCGCCGTTGCCGTTTGCATCGGGTGCACGCACGATGTCAATGCCGGAGATGTGCGAGTAGATCTGGTTGGGTACATCCACACCCACCATCTCGGGGCGGAACTGCGCGTTGTTCTCGATCTGGTCGCGCGGAATCACGCCGGCCTTGAGGATGTCCTGGTCGTGGTAGACGTCGTGGATGAAGCGGTTCAACGCAGTGACACGCTGCACCAGCCCCTTCTCCATGCTGGCCCACTCGTGCGCGGGGATGATGCGCGGAATCAGGTCAAACGGAATCAGCCGCTCGGTGCCGGCTCCGTCCTCGTCCTTCTCGCCATAGACGGCAAAGGTGATGCCGACACGGCGGAAGATCATCTCGGCCTCTTCCCGGCGCTGGGCCATCATGTCGCCGGGTTGGCGTGCCAGCCATTCGTCGTAAATCTTGTAGTGGTCCCGGACCTGCTCGCCCTTGCTGAAAAAATCGTACGGCAGGCTGGTGTACATCTCGTCGAATTTCTGCATCAAACACTCTCCTGAAACCTTGTGGGACAAACCCTCGCGTAGCGCTGCCCTCCCAGCCTATCAAGCAAGGATCGGGCCACGCCACTCGCAAACCATGGGCACCAATAACGACAGTGCCAGGCACCACTATGGCACACGGTGGTGCCAATAGCGAAGCCCCTGTTCCCGCATGCACGCACCAACTTGGGATTGCCACGACTGCCAGGTGTACGCACCACAATGGGGTGAATCCGGCACCTGCATTCCCCGCTCCTGCAAACGCTGCCGCACCACCGGGGCCGGGTGTCCAAAACGGTTGCGGTAACCCGCCTGCACGATGGCGATGCGCGGTGCCACCGCATCCAGAAAAGCCGGGCTGCTGGAGGTCTTGCTGCCATGGTGGGGCAGCAACAAGACATCCGCCTTGAGATGGGTTCCTGCCGCCACCAGGCGGGCTTCTTGCGCCTGCTCGATATCCCCCACCAGCAGGGCGGTCTGCGCGCCATTGGCAATGCGCAACACGCAGGACAGGGCATTGGGCTTGGCCGGGGCGTCATAGTCCGAGGTCTGCGGGTGCAGGATGTCGAACTGCACGCCGTCCCACTCCCAGTGCTGGCCGGCCACGCAGCGCTGGGCCGGGCGCAGGGTCTGCAGCACATTGCCATCCTCGATGGAACTGAGCAGCGCAGCCTGTGGCTGCATGGTCAGCACGGCAGGCGCGCCGCCCACATGGTCCATGTCGCGGTGGCTCAGCACCACCGTGTCCAACTGCGTATGCAGGGCCTGCAACAGTGGCACCAGTACGCGGTGGCCGGCGTCGCTCTCCAGGCTGAAGCGCGGCCCGGCGTCATACAGCAGTGCGTGGCTGGCCGTGCGCACCAGCACGGCATTGCCCTGGCCGATGTCGGCGGCCAGCAGTTCAAACTGGCCCGGCGGTGGCAAGGGTGCGCGCCACAGCAGCACCGGCAACAGCAAAGGCACACCCAGCACGCGCAGGCTCCACGGCCAGGGCAAGGCCAACAGCAAACCGCCCAGCACACCCGCCAGCGCGGCCCACAGGGGCGGCACCGCCACCGAAATCGCCGCCCACGGCCACGCCGCCAGCCATTGCAGATACGCCAGCAAAGCGCCCAGGGCCAGCGCGGCCACGTCCCACAACGCAGGCACCACCGCGCCCAGCATCGCCAGCGGTGTGATGACCAGCGTCACCCACGGAATGGCCAGCGCGTTGGCCACCAACCCGACCACCGACATCTGGCCAAACAGCAGCAGCGTGAGCGGTGTCAGCGCCACGGTGATCACCCATTGTTCACGCAAGCCGGACACTATCTTGCCTTTTAGGCCGCTAGCCCTCGTGAAATCTGCGTGAGTAGCTCCTGAATTGCTAGCAAACAGCACGCCCACCGCGACAAAACTCAACCAGAATCCTGGCTGCAGCAGCGCCCACGGGTCACTCGCCACGACCACGGCACAGGCCAGCATCCACACCAGGGGCCAGGGCCAGCGCGCGCCCGACAGACGCAGCAGCGCCACCGTGCCCAGCATCAGGCAGGTGCGCTGCGCCGGCACACCCCAGCCGGAGAACAACGCATAGGCCGTTGCCAGCAGCACGCCGCCGATCAGCGCAGCGCTGGGCGCCGGAAGCGCCAGGCACAGTGCCCCCGAGCGGCGCCACAGCCAGCCCACCAGCAGCGCCGCGCCCCAGGCGAACATGGTGATGTGCAGGCCGGAGATGGAGACCAGGTGGGCCACGCCGGTTGCGCGGAACACATCCCAGTCCGCCCGGTCGATGGCGCCCTGGTCGCCCACCACCAGCGCAGCCAGCATGCCGGCAGCCTGCCTGTCCGGCACTCGGGCATAGATGCGCTCGCGCACAGTCTGGCGGGCCAGCGCCACCGGGTGGTGCCAGGTCTGCCCCAGTCGCTGCGGCACCGGGTCGCGGGCACTGGCACGCACGTAGCCGGTGGCCTGTACGCCCTGCTCCCACAGCCAGAGCTCGTAGTCAAAGCCGTGGGGGTTGCGGCTGCCATGCGGCGCCTTCAGGCGCAGCGTCATCTCCCAGCGTTCGCCTGCACGCACATCGGCTGGCAGGCGGTTCAGGCCCACCACCGGCACCGCCGCCTCGTCCGAAAACGCCCCGCCGTACCAACCCACATCGATGCGCGGTGGCAGGCGCACGGCTTCCCCGTCCAGCGTGGCGGATTCCAGCGCCAAACGGAAGCGCAGACCCGACTCATTGCGCTGCGGCATGCTGGCCACCACGCCGGTCACGCGCACATCGCGACCCTCCAGTGCCGGGTCCAGCACATCCGTCTGGTACACCATGGCCCGCAAGCCCGTCACACCAAAGCCCAGCAGACCCAGGGCCAGCGCCACAAGCGCCATGCGCCAGCCAATTGCTACCCTATCGATAGCACCAAGCCCATAAACCACGAGGGCTAGCAGCACAAAAGGCGCATAAGCACTAGCGCCAAACAGTGCAGCCTGCTGCAACTGCACCGCAGTGCCCAGCACGAAGCCAAGCAAGGCCGCAAACAACACGCGGGCCAGGCCGTGGAGGGTGAATGGATCGCTACGCACCCGTGCATGCTACCTGCCCAAACAGGTGGCGCGGGAATTGCTTGCTACCATGCCAACACGGCTGCACTCGCATGCCGTACCCCTTTTTAAAAAAAGCGTCCAACCGAGACCCGCCATGTCCATCCACGCAGCGCTGAACCACGTCACCCACTACACCTATGACCGGCTGGTCGCCTTGGGGCCCCAGGTGGTGCGCCTGCGCCCCGCACCGCACTGCCGCAGCAAGATCATTTCGTATTCGCTGAAGGTCGAGCCATCCGAGGGCCACTTCCTGAACTGGCAGCAGGACCCGTTTGCCAACTACCAGGCACGGTTGGTATTCCCCAACAAGACACGCGAGTTCAAGGTCACCGTGGACGTGGTGGTGGAGATGGCGGTCTACAACCCGTTTGACTTCTTCCTGGAACCGTCCGCCGAGGAATTTCCGTTCCAGTACGAAAAAATGCTGCAGGAAGAGTTGCTGCCCTACCTGCTGGCCGATGAGCGCACACCGCTGGTGGACCAGTACCTGGCCAAGATCGACTACACCAAGCGCCGCACCATCGACTTCCTGGTGGACCTGAACCAGATGGTGCACCAGGACATCAACTACACCATCCGCATGGAGCCCGGTGTGCAGACGCCGGAAGAGACGCTGACCAAGGGTTCAGGCTCGTGCCGCGATTCTGGCTGGCTACTGGTGCAACTGCTGCGCCACTGCGGGCTGGCAGCGCGCTTCGTGTCGGGCTACCTGATCCAGCTGAAGTCCGACGTCAAGGCGCTGGACGGCCCCAGCGGCACCGAGGTGGACTTCACCGACCTGCACGCCTGGTGCGAGGTCTACCTGCCCGGCGCCGGCTGGATCGGCCTGGACGCCACCTCCGGCCTGCTGGCCGGCGAAGGCCACGTGCCCCTGGCCTGCACACCACAGCCGTCCGGCGCGGCGCCGATTGAAGGCGGTGTGGACGAATGCGAGGTGGAATTCAGCCACCACATGCAGGTGACCCGGATCTACGAATCGCCCCGCGTGACCAAGCCCTATACCGAGGAACAGTGGGCCGATGTGATGACGCTGGGCACCGCCGTGGACAAGGAGTTGCTGGAAGGCGACGTGCGCCTGACCATGGGCGGCGAGCCCACCTTTGTGGCCGTGGACGACCGCGACGCCGCCGAGTGGAACACCGATGCCCTGGGCCCCACCAAGCGCGGCTTTGCCACGGCGCTGGTGCACAAGCTGCGCAACGAATACGGCCAGGGCGGCTTCCTGCACTTTGGCCAGGGCAAGTGGTACCCCGGCGAACAGCTGCCGCGCTGGGCGCTCAACATCTACTGGCGTGCCGACCAGCAGCCGGTATGGTCCGACCCTGCACTTTTCACCGACGAGCGCGACCCCACGCACTACACCGCCGCTGATGCCCAACGCTTCAGCCATGCGCTGGCGCGCAGGTTGTCCCTGACCGACCAGTACATCCAGGCCGGCTATGAGGACAGCTGGTACTACCTGTGGCGCGAACGCCGCCTGCCGGTCAACGTGGACCCGTTCAATTCCAAACTCGACGATGAAATGGAACGCGCCCGTCTGCGCCGGGTGTTCGAACAAAAGCTGGACACCCCGGTGGGCTACGTGCTGCCCATCAAGGCCAACGACCCGCTGGCCAAAACCGGTGCGCGCTGGACCACCGGCCCCTGGTTCTTCCGCGACGAACGCATGTACCTGATGCCCGGTGACTCGCCGATGGGCCTGCGCCTGCCGCTGGACTCGCTGCCCTGGGTCAGCCAGAGCGACTACCCCTACATGATCGAGCGCGACCCCACCGAGGGCCGCAGCGCCCTGCCCGCGCATGGCACCATGGCCGCGCGCTACGCAACCACTGCGGCAGCCCCCGGCGAGCTGCCCTTCCTGGCCGGCCAGTTGCCGGAGACCGAAGTCAAGCGCAGGTTCCAATCCAGCAGCAGCGCCAACGTGGCAGGCACTGCCAGCGCCAACGCGCAAAGCGCCACGCAGCCCGAGCCCGCCGAATACAACCAGCCGCCACAACGCCACCAGTCCGCCCACTGGATCACCCGCACGGCGCTGTGCGTCGAAGTGCGCGACCCACGCCGCGCCAGTGGCCCCAAGGCTGAAGCGGTTGGTGAAAAGTCCGGCGTGCTCTACATCTTCATGCCACCGCTGGAGCGTCTGGAAGACTACCTGGACCTGCTCGCCGCCATCGAGGCCACGGCCAAAGAGGAGAAAGTCAAGCTGGTGCTGGAAGGCTACCCGCCGCCCCGCGACCCACGCCTGAAGCTCTTGCAAGTGACCCCCGACCCGGGCGTCATCGAGGTCAACATCCACCCGGTCAACAACTGGAAGGAACTCGTTGCCAACACCGAGTTTTTGTACAACGCCGCATTCGAGTCGCGCCTGTCGGCCGAGAAGTTCATGACCGATGGCCGCCACACCGGCACCGGTGGTGGCAACCACTTTGTGATGGGTGGCGCCACACCGGCAGACAGCCCCTTCCTGCGCAAACCCGAACTGCTGGCCAGCCTGCTGCTGTACTGGCACAACCACCCCAGCTTGAGCTATCTGTTCAGCGGCATGTTCGTCGGGCCTACCAGCCAGGCCCCACGCGTGGACGAGGCGCGCAACGACCAGTTGTATGAGCTGGAAATTGCGATTGAGCAGATCTACAAGAACCGCGAACTCTATGGCCAGTCCATGCCGCCGTGGCTGGTGGACCGCACGCTGCGCAACATCCTGATCGACGCCACCGGCAACACCCACCGCAGCGAGTTTTCCATCGACAAGATGTACTCGCCCGACTCGGCCACGGGTCGTCTGGGTCTGCTGGAACTGCGCGCCTTTGAAATGCCGCCGCACCCCCACATGAGCAGCGTGCAGCAGTTGCTGCTGCGCGCACTCGTGGCCCGCTTCTGGAAGACGCCGTACAAGGCTCCCGTGACCCGCTGGGGCACCGAACTGCATGACCGCTTCATGCTGCCCACCTTCATCAAGATGGACTTCGATGACGTGATGCAAGACATGCGCGCGGCCGGCTACCCGTTTGACCCCAGCTGGTTTGCTCCGCACATGGAGTTCCGCTTCCCGTTGGTCGGCTCCGTCCAGTCCGCTGGCGTGGAGCTGACGCTGCGTTGCGCGCTGGAGCCCTGGCATGTGATGGGCGAAGAAGGTGCACCCGGCGGCACCGCCCGCTATGTGGACTCGTCACTGGAGCGCATGGAGGTCCACGTCAAGGGCCTGAACCAGAGCCGCTACGTCATCACCTGCAACGGCCAGGCCCTGCCGCTGCACAACACCGGAACGGTCGGCGAGTTTGTGGCCGGCGTGCGCTACAAGGCCTGGAACCCACCCAGCAGCCTGCACCCCACCATTGGCGTGCATGCCCCGCTGACCTTCGACATCGTGGACACCTGGATGAAGCGTTCACTAGGCGGCTGCCAGTACCACGTTACCCACCCCGGTGGCCTGGCCTACGAGAGCTTCCCGGTCAACTCCTTCGAAGCCGAAAGCCGCCGCCTGACCCGCTTCACCTCCACCGGCCACACACCGGGCGTGATGCACATCCCACCGGCCACCATCAACGTGCCGGGCAGCAAGGAGTTTCCGTTCACGCTGGATTTGCGGCGCAACACGTGAGGGTAGATGGGGTCGGATCACCGTTCGCCCAGCGAACGTGAGCTCCGACCCCATTTGCTTGCTTTTCTCGGAGTGATGATCACCACAAAAAGCCACCAGCCCTCGCGGAGTCTTAATAAGTAGCTACTATTTTTATAGTAACTAGGCTCGTAAACCACCATCCGATTCAGAGCCTTTTTGATGAGCGCTGCAGGGATTGAGCCAGTTGCCAAAGTAGACATATGAGATCTGCCTCGTTACAACTCGATTTGGGGGCTGACATCTCCCCGGCACGCTGGCCTCCAACAAGGACGACTGTGAGCACAGTTGGGGGAGGATGTTGAGGCCGCGCCAGAAGTCGCTCTCTTATAAATTACGCAGTTGTGGGGTCAGCCCAAGAAAACCGCTTCGAGCGCCATGCTAAGGTTCGCACCGTCGAAATGCCTACCCGCAACGCAGCAAGCCCACAAAATCCAAACGCCCTATGAAGACCACTATCCAGATCATCGCTCTCGCGCTTTCGCTCACCACGGTCCCAAACCTGGCATTCGCCAAACTTGAAGAGGGCACTGCGGCCTACCAGCGCAAGGATTACGCGGCGGCATTTCAAGAGCTGCTACCTGTCGCACAAGAGGGCAATGCCCAGGCGCAGCAGATGGTCGGCAATATGTACCTTCACGGCGCAGGCGTTGCCAGGAACGACGCCGACGCCGCCAAATGGTTTCGGTTATCGGCTGATCAAGGCAACGCGGTAGCCATGAAGGCCATGGGACGCTTGTATGTCCAGGGCAGAGGCCTGGAACAGGATTTGCGCGAGGCCACCGTATGGTTCCGCCGCGCGAAAGCGAAAGCGTCCTCGCCACAACCAGCGGCCGATATGGACGAGGATGCGGCGAAGCGATTGGCCACGGCAAAGGAACTCAGCACAGAATGCCGGCAAGAGCCTCCGAAAATGCCCGCACTCGCCCTACAACACAATGTTGGCGGCAATGTCGTGGCGCACGCCTTCATGGTCGACGGCGACGTCGAAGACGTCATCATTGAGTCCGGTCCCAGGGGATTTCAGAACGAGGTGCGGTGGGCCATGTTGCAATATGACTGCCCGGGAAAAAAATACACAGGATTGGCCACCCAGGAGTTCAACTTTGTTATTGACAACGGGCCGATCAAAAAACCAGTTTACTCAGTCGCACAGCGTGCGCCGGTATTTTGGACGGCACCGCCCCCCTTCAACGCCAGCTGGCTCGGATTGAGCCCAGAACACAAGTTGGCTGTGCGGGCACAATATGCCAATTTATTGGCGGACGATGAACCACCTTACCCTTCCGAAGGCATGGGTGCCTTGGTTGAGGACATCCGGTTGACGGCACAACACTTGGGTGTTGCAGGGGGCTTGTATATGGATGTTCGCGTTGATGCCAATGGCGAAGTGGAGACCGTCAACATCCTCAAAACCCCGAGCCCGGAACTGGGCCAGTACGCAGCCGCCGTTGCTTTTCGTGCAAGCTACAAGCCGGCTGTTTGCGCGGGAAATCCCTGCGCGATGAGCCTGCCCGTAGACATTGTCATCACGGCCTTAAAGCCCGGATCGCGGTTCAAGGATGCCAAGGCACTCGACATGCTGCGCAGCGCTGCAGAGAGCGGAGACCTCCGTGCGCAGAATGATCTGGGCGAACGTTACGAATACGGACGTGGCGTCAACAGGGATATGGCGCAGGCCATCAAGTGGTACCGGGAGTCGGCCAACCAGGGATTCGCAAGCGGACAAAACAACCTGGGGCGCAGCTACGAAGCGGGCCGTGGCGTAGATAAGAATTTGACCGAGGCGGCGGACTGGTACCGCAAAAGCGCGGAGCAGAGTTACGCGCCAGCCCAAAGCAACTATGGCTACATGCTGGCACATGGCCGTGGTGTTCCCGTTGACCTGCCTGGCAGTGTCCAGTGGTACCAAAAATCCGCGGCTCAAGGGTATGCCGGCGGCCAAAACAATCTCGGTTGGGCCTATCAACACGGACTCGGCGTGGAGAAGGATTTGGTGAAGGCAGTGAGCCTGTACGAACTGGCAGCGAAGAAAAACCATGCGTTGGCTCAGTTGAATTTGGCAAAAGCCCACGCAACAGGCCAAGGGACGCAGCAGGACGCCAAGCTCTATGCAACCTGGATCAAACGTTCTGCAGAGTCAGGCAATTCGGAAGGCCAGTACGGATTGGGTCTCGTCCATACCTTGGGCCTCGGCGCTCCGTTGGACCTGACCGAGGCCAGCAAATGGTTTAGAAAATCTGCGGCGCGGGGCAATCCGAATGGTCAAAATGCTCTTGCAGATGCATACCAAAAGGGGCAAGGTGTTCCGCAGAATGACACCGAGGCGGTGAAATGGTACCGGTTGGCAGCCCAGCAAAAATTGCCGTCCGCTATGTACAACCTATACAAGATGTACGCCGATGGACGCGGCGTTGCAAAAGACCTGGCGATAGCGACGGATTGGTTGCAACAAGCAGCAGAAAAGGGTGATGACGAAGCACAAACTGATCTGGCAAAGGCCTATGAAGCCGGCATTGGGGTTGAGAAGAATGCCGCCGCCGCACTGCGTTGGCACGACAAGGCCAGGAAGAGCCACCAGGAAGCCATCGACGGCTTAAAGTCAACCGGTTTTCTGAAGATGCTGGTAGAGCATTGCAGCGCCAACACCGTCGAAGCTGGATCGGATGCGTGCAAGGATGTACTGAAGCAGCTTGCACCCCACTAGAGGGAACTGATCGTCCGCGCATTCCTTACCTACGCCGAAAATCCGACTGGACAAATGCGCCGGCTAGCCATTTTGTGGTCTTGTCGCCGTGGGCAGTGAACACGAACAGTCGCATCCGTCCATCGCGTACCGGACATGGCAGCGGACCAACGCGAAGGAACACCGGTTGGAGGAACAGGAACCGGGCTTTCACATGGCGGCAAATCGTGACCGACTGCTCCAGCCGTGCACCCGACTTGCGCCCGTACCACTTCAATGACCGCAACGCGTCTTTCCAGAAATTTAAGCAACTGCATGTGGCCTTGTAAAGTCCCTCCTACCCGCCACCTATGCGCGCAGGCGTCCAGCCGCAATGCAGCCTACCGTGCCACCCGCGATAACAATATGGTCCAGTTGCACCCAAAGTACATCCCGCGGGTGGAGTCCATTCGCAATCCAGCACAACGATGAGAAAACCGAACTTGCACTTGATTTGATCAGCGCAAACAATGGCTTCAGGTGGTAAATGACTGTGGGCCAATAGTGGTGAAGGTAGCCGCCCAAAAGCAGCAGCAGCAAATCAACACCTGGAAAATCGAGGACAAGCAGGAAGGCCCGCAGCTCCGGATTGCCCGCCACGACGAGCAGCACAACGATAGCAACGGCCAAAGACTTGTTTTTCCAGTTGAGTTTCGGCATAGGCTATCAATTGGGCGAGAGCGCCGGGTCCGCCACTGAACCGGTCGACACCACACGCAGGTCACTGTCAAACACCACGGTGAATATCCTGGCGTCTGACGTGTTGGGGCCATCCATGTAGCGCCAGTCGTAGTGCCAGACTTTCTTCAGCTCAAACGGCGTGATCTTCATGGGTTTGCCGAGCATTCTTCGCACCGTTTCCATGGGCATGCCGGGTACTATCTTGGCAAAGACATGGGGCGCCAACACCTGGCGCAATGCACTCATTTTTCCATCCGGACCAATGGTGATCATGTAGTTCTTGGCGCCAGCGGGTTGGCGGTTGTATTCAAAAATACGGGCCCCGTCTTCGCCGTCCCACACCTTTTCGGGTTCGCCGAACTTCATCCTGACGTCGCCCTCGGTGGCGGTGCCTTCTTCCAGTTCGGCGATGCGCTGGTTGTCACAGGCGGTTGTGAACAACGCAGCGACGGACACCGCCAAACAGAGGCTCAATGGGCCGATGGGCGGGAGAAAGGGGCGGAGCAACGATTTCACAATGAACACCTCGGGATGGGAAGACAGGCTGGCAAGCGGAACGGGGGCTCCGTTCTCCGGGGGGGCCAGTATGGCACCTCTGCACGTGCCTTTCGCCGGATTTGAAGGTGCAATGCGCAGGCACAAGAATTCGTTAAGGATCCAGTGCTATTCTTGTGCGCATCGGACCGCATCCACACGAGGTAGCTTCCATGCGGAAGGCCATTTCACGCATCAAATCCAGTTTCGCGTCGCTCGTGAGCGACCAGAAGACCATCATCGACGCCAGCGCGCAAGTCGAGAGCATCCGCACGGCCATGCTTGATGCGTTGGCGTGCATCGAGCCGAATGAGGACATGGGATCATCCAAGGCATGGACCGATATTGCCCGCGCCGCCGATACGCAGACCCTGTGGTACTTGCGAAGCGACGTTCTGCGCCTGCTTTCCGACTTTCATGGCGAGCAACTGGCGCGCGACAAACTGGAAGCGATGACCGAGATGTTTCGCGGGCTGGTGCCTCCCAATCAGATGCCCAGCCGCAGGCGCGTGGAACGCCGATAGGCACTCAAGCCACTAAAGTCCTCCGGCGATCAGCGGATGCCACAACTCCTTGCGGTGCAGTGGTGTTTCTGGCGGCAACAGGGGATTGGCGATCCGGAACAGTTGGCGATTCTCCAGCTTGCTGGATGCGATAAGGGGCTCGATCCGCCGGGCAAAGAGCCGATCAAAACTGTGGTCCTTGATGGCCTGCTCAAAGCCATACTCCAGTCGTTGCGCCAGTTCCGGGCGCTTGCGGTTCACAAAGAAGTAGTAGGCCGTTGGATAGGCAATGGCCCAGGTTGAAACGGTCTTCAGGTTGTACCGTTTGGCAATCGGCTCGACCTCCACCACACCCAGGGGCAGCAGTTCAAACGTGCCCAGCAGCAGGCGCGGTAGGGAAGACTCCACGCTGGTCAGGCTGGTCACCTGCAGACCCGCGGCGGTCTGAATGGCGTAGTCAGGCCAGTCGGACACCTGCCCCAGTTTCACCTGGTTGAGTTGCTCCCGGCTGGTCACGCGGTTCATCTTCTCGACGATGGCTGGCGCCCCCATGCCAATGCGAATGCCAAGCAGACCCTTGTAGAGGCAATACCGAATCGGCAGGCTGGACTTTTCGCGCGCAATGCTGGTTTGTGAGGTCATCAAATCCAGATCGCCGTGCTCCAGTTCGTTGTAGGCACGCCGCTGGCTCCAGGCCTGCTGTGAACCCGGCAGCATCACATAGGGGCCGTACTTGGCCTTGGACTTTTCCAGAATCAGGGCCAGAACCTCGCCCTTGTAGTTCAGGGTCTTGTTATTGGCATCAGCGAACAGGTTGTGCCGAACCACCATCGGCTCGACGCCACGGGCGGGCAGCGCCAATAGCAACACCACCATGCCCATGAGGGAACCCAAGCTGCCAACGACTCGCATCTAAATATTCATTCGAAAAGCAGGATTTTGCTCCAATCACCTGACAGGAGACCAACGGGAGCCCTCCAGCGCAAAATCCACCACGACCGCATCCTCCACCGCCAGCAGCCCGCCCAGCACCGAGAACGGTTGCAGGCCAAAGTCAGTCTGGCGCAACACGAGCGAGCCCGTCACCTGCAGGCGCTCGGGCCAGCCGGTGGTGGTCAGCGCAACCCACATCGCACGCGTCTGTCCATGCAATTCCACCGCCACCTGGGCGGCAAATTTGGGCGCTTCGCCCACGATCTGGAGCGAGCGGATACGCACCCATGGAAACTGCTGGGCCTGCAAGCCATTGGTACCCAGCATGTTCTTGCGCGTGCTGGCAATGGCATCGTCCGACATTTCAGAGGCAAAGCCCTGGCCCAGCGTGGCGCGCAATCGCGCATCGTCCAGGATCAGTTGGTCCAGACGGAACTGCAGATCAAAGCGCATCGCCCCCATCGCCTGGGTGCCACGATGGAAGTAGCCCACAAACTCTGGAGCCGTCAGCACATGGTTGTGCCCCATGGCAGCGGCGCGTCCGGCGCGAAAGGCGTAGATGCGAACATCTGAACGCGCCGGGTTCAGCGCCCACGTGCCCCCGCCCGTGGCCTGCAGTGCGGCATAGGTGGCGGCCAGTTCACTGGTGTGGGCTGGCTGCGCAGGCCCCGTGGGGGTGGCTGGCGCGCCGGCACAACCCGCCAGCAGCAGGCTGACAGCCAATAGGGCAACACACGGGGATTTCAACATCGGGCAGTCTCCTGGCGGCAATCACTTTGCTCGCAGGCTGTCCAGTCTACGCGGGCGCCGCACCGGCCCGTGGCACCCATCTTGCTTGATACCATGCACCATTCAATACAACCAGGAAAACACAGCATGCCATCACTCAACTTCATCGGCGGCGAAAAAGGCGGGGTGGGCAAATCGGTTGCAGCGCGCCTGCTGGCGCAGTACTTCATCGACCGGGGTCAGCCCTTCACCGGCTTTGACACCGACCGCTCGCACACCTCGTTCACCCGTTTCTATGCGGACTATGCCGCGCCGGTGATTGTGGACACCTACGAAGGCCTGGACCAGATCGCCGCCGTGTTTGAAGAGCCGCCCGTGGACGGCAAGCCCAAGAACGTCATCGTCGATCTGGCCGCCCAGACCGCCGCGCCCCTGTCGCGCTGGGTGCGCGACTCGGACCTGCTGTCCCTGCTGGCCGAGATGGGCGTCACGGTCAACTTCTGGCACATGGCCGACGCCGGCAAGGACTCCATCGACCTGCTGGACCGCCTGCTCAACACCTATGGCGCCGGGCCCAACTACTTCGTTGTCAAAAACCTGGGCCGTGGCAGCGATTTCTCGCAGCTGGAACAGTCCGCCGCGCTGAAGAAGGCACAGGCACTGGGGGCCCGGGTGCTGAGCCTGGCACAACTGCACGAGGCCAGCATGCGCAAGATCGACCGGCAAAACGCCAGCTTCTGGGCCGCCACCCACACCACCAGTGGACCGGACGCGCTGGGCATGCTGGAGCGCCAGCGCGTCAAGACCTGGCTGAAGCACGCCTATGCGACGCTGGACACGCTGCCGCTGGCCTGACCATCCGGCCCTGGCGTGTAAACGGTTTACGGCATACTCCCACGGGTGAACCATGCCAGCCCCGACCCCGCATTCCCGCTTCCTGACACGGTAACGGCCATGGCGCGCGCAGCAGTCTCACCGCCAGCCGCCAGCGGCCACTTCGACGAACTGCGCGGTCGCGTTCCGCCGGCGTCTGGCCAGAGCCAGAGCCAATCCCAAAATGCTAGCAGATCCATAGCAGAAGACCCAGAAATGGCGAGGGCTTGGCGCCAATTTTTTGAGGAATGCGAAACCGACGGCCTGGGTGACATGAACCAGCGCGCGGCCAACCTGGAGCGCCAGATCCGCGACAACGGCGTCACCTACAACGTCTATGCCGACGAAGGCGGGCCACAGCGTCCATGGTCGCTGGGCCTGTTCCCGCTGATTGTGTCGGCCCAGAGCTGGCAACAGATCGAGGCCGGCGTCACCCAGCGTGCACGCCTGCTGGACCGCGTGATGGCCGATGTCTACGGCCCGCAGGACCTGCTGGCCCAGGGCCTGCTGCCGCCGGCACTGGTGCAGGGCCACCCGGGCTACCTGCGCGCCATGCATGGCGTGCAGCCGGTGGGCGGCACGCACCTGCACATTGCCGCATTCGACTTGGCGCGTGGGCCGGACGGCAACTGGTGGGTGGTGTCGCAGCGCACCCAGGCGCCCTCGGGACTGGGCTATCTGCTGGAGAACCGGCTGGCGGTCTCGCGCCTGTTTCCCCAGGCATTTGAGAGCCTGCAGGTGCAGCGCCTGGCCGGCACCTACCGCGCGCTGATGGACAGCCTGAAAGCCATGAGCCCTGCCGGACAGGATGCCCACATCGCCCTGCTGACACCCGGCCCGTACAACGAAACCTATTTTGAGCACGCCTACCTGGCGCGCTACCTGGGCCTGACGCTGGTCGAAGGCAGTGACCTGATCGTGCGCGACCAGCACCTGTTCCTCAAGACCCTGCGCGGCCTGGTGCCCGTGCATGGCCTGCTCAAGCGCCTGGACGATCAGTTCCTCGACCCGCTGGAGCTGCGCGCCGATTCCACGCTGGGCGTGCCCGGGCTGCTGCAGGTGATCCGCGCCGGCAATGTGCTGGTGGCCAACACACCGGGCTCGGCCTTTCTGGAATCCCCCGCGCTGCTGGGCTTTCTGCCGGCCCTGTCCAAACACCTGCTGGACGAAGAGCTGCAACTGCCGGCCCTGCCCACCTGGTGGTGCGGCGAGCGTTCGGCGCTGGAAGATGTGCTGCCACGCCTGCATGAGTGCGCCATCAAGCCCACCTACCCGGGCTCCAGCATCCACGGCAACTTTGACGCGGTGCTGGGTCACAACCTGCCACCGCGCGAGCTGGACGAATGGGCCGGACGCATCCTGCGCCAGAGCGACGACCACACGGTGCAGGCCTATATGCCGTTGTCGCAGATGCCGACCTGGCAAACCCAGGGCAGCGGCACTGTGGTTCCGCGCTCCGTCATGCTGCGCGTGTTTGCGGTGTCCAACGGGCCACAGTCCTGGCGGGTACTGCCCGGCGGCCTGGCGCGGGTGGCCGGAGGCAGCAACGATGTGGCCTCCATGCAGCATGGTGGCAGCAGTGCCGACGTTTGGGCCATCACCACCGGCACGGTGGACAAGACCACGCTGCTGCAACCCACGCTCACGCCCTCGGCCCTGGCCCAGCGCAAGCGCCTGGTCACCAGCCGGGCCGCAGAAAACCTTTACTGGCTGGGCCGCTATACCGAGCGTGCCGAGAACTCGGTGCGCCTGGCGCGCCTGACCCTGGACGCCCTGGGCGGCGAAGACCAGTCGTCGGAACCCCTGATGACCTGGCTGGGCCGCATGGCCATCAACAACACGCTGGTGCTGCCAGGCGTGCCCCTGCCGACACCGGTGTCGCAGGCGCGGCGCGTGTTCGAACGCTCGCTGATCGCCAGCCTGGGCAGCAACAGCCAAGCCACCAGCGTGGGCTACAACCTGCGCGCCCTGCGCCTGGCCGGCGCGGCCGTGCGCGAGCGCCTGTCGCAGGAACACTGGGGCCTGATGCAGCGCACCGAAGAGGCGTTTTTCCAGAGCTGTGCCCGGCACCTGGCCAGCGCCGACTACTCCGCCGTGCAAGCCCTGGCAACGCTCAAGGCCACCAGCGACCACCTGGCCGCCATCACCGGCCTGCAGACCGACCGCATGACCCGCGACGATGGCTGGCGCCTGCTCAGCATTGGCCGCCATATCGAGCGGCTGGGCTTTCTCTCCAACGCGCTGCGCATCGGGTTTGAAACCGGCTCCGTGCACGAGGGGGGTGGTTTCGAGGCCATGGTGGCGCTGTTTGACAGCACCATCACTTTCCACGCGCAGTACCAGCAAAGCCGCGACATTGCGGCCCTGCTCGACCTGGTGGTGCTGGACCGCGACAACCCACGCTCGCTGGCCTGGGTGGTGCACACGCTGCGCGGGCGCCTGGCCAAACTGGCCGGCAGCGAGCCCGATCAGTTGAGCCTGCTGTCGCACAGCGTGCCCGATCCGGCCCAGTGGCACCTGGAGCTGCTGTGCGAAGCCGGCGCCGATGCCGACTTTGCCGAGCTGATCCAGTTGCTGCGCGACTGCAGTGGCGCGGCCTACCAGGTGTCGGAAGAGATTGGTGCCACCTACTTCACCCATTCCGGTGAAGCGGGTCTGAGCCTGGGCGCATAAGCACGCATCGCCATGCAACTGCACATCACCCACGAGACCCGCTACGACTATGCGCCGCCGGTGGACATCGCCCAGCACATGGCGTATCTGCAGCCGCTCAACACTACCTGCCAGCAGTTGCTGGGCCACAGCCTGCAGATCACGCCCGAGCCGGCCCAGCAGCTGGACACGGTGGACGTGTATGGCAACACCCGCCATTTCTTTGCGCTGCAGACCGCACACACCCAGCTCCGGGTCATCGCCCGCAGCCTGGTATCCACCCTGGGGGCGGTGCCCGCCGACAGCACGGTGGCATGGGAGGCCGTGCGCGAGCGCTTTCGCTACAGCGCCAAGCACCCGTTCGATGCCGCCGGCGAATTTGTGTTTGCCTCGCCCTATGTGCCGCGCCACGGCGACTTTGCCGCCTATGCCCGCCCCAGCCTGGGTGCCGGTGTGCCGCTGCTGCTGGCCGCGCGCGACCTGATGCAGCGCATTCACCGCGATTTCACCTACGAGAGCCAGAGCACCCAGGTCAACACACCGGCGCTGGAAGCGCTGGCCCAGCGCAAGGGGGTATGCCAGGACTTTGCCCACATCATGGTGGCCTGCCTGCGCGCCTATGGGCTGCCGGCGCGCTATGTCAGCGGCTACCTGCTGACCCAGCCAGAGCCGGGCCAGCCGCGCCTGATCGGCAGCGACGCCTCGCACGCCTGGGTGTCGGTCTACCTGCCCGATCTGCCGGAGGGTTTTGGTGTCACGCGCTGGTGGGACTTTGACCCCACCAACGACCGCGACGGCTGCGGCACCCCGGGCGAGGACTACGTCACGCTGGCCATTGGCCGCGACTATGCCGATGTGTCACCGATCCGCGGCGTCATCCATGGGGGCGCCAACCACACGCTGACCGTGGGCGTGACGGTGGAGCCCCATGAGGAGGCGCATCAGTCACAATCCCAGTCTCTGCCATCCTCCCCGTCGCAATCGGCATCGCAGTCCCAGACGCAAGGCGCTATCATTTAGATAGCTGTCGATGTCCATTCCACGAGGGCTGGTGGCATATTTACCTCTTAACCATTTCGCAGAGCATGACCATGAGCATTTACGACACCCTGACCAGCCTGAACATCACCCTGCCGCCCGTGGCAATTCCCGCCGCCGCCTATGTGCCCTTTGTGCAGACCGGAAACCTGGTGTTCCTCTCCGGCCACATCGCCAAGAAGGACGGCAAGCCCTGGGTCGGCCAGTTGGGCAAGAACATGACCACCGAGGAAGGCAAGGCCGCCGCGCGCGCCATTGCCATCGACCTGATGGGCACGCTGCACGCCGCCGTGGGTGACCTGAACCGCGTCAAGCGCATCGTCAAGCTGATGAGCCTGGTCAACTCCACCGGTGAGTTTACCGAGCAGCACCTGGTGACCAATGGTGCCAGCGAACTGTTCGGCCAGGTGTTTGGCGACAAGGGCGCGCACGCCCGCAGCGCCTTTGGCGTGGCGCAAATCCCGATGGGCGCCTGCGTCGAGATCGAGCTGATCGCCGAACTCGCCTGAAGCCGCTCGCCATGCGCCTGCGCCACCGGAGCCCCTGGAGCCTCTGGGTCTGGATGCTGCTGGCTGCGCTGTGGGCGCCGCTGGCCGCTTTCGGCCAGGCGACGTCAGACGCGCGCTTTCCGGTGCTGGAACTGTCCAGTGATGCAGCGGCGCGCACCGAGGTCGGTGCCCGCATGGGCGTGCTGGTGGACGCCAGCGGCACATTGACGATAGCCCAGGTGCGCGGCACCGACCTGCCCTGGCAGGCCATCGACCGACAATCGCCCAACTTCGGCTTCACCCAGGATGCCTACTGGTTCCGTTTCCGACTCCACAACCGCAACGCCCAGGTTCTGCCCCGCTTCATCGAGCTGCCAATTCCGTTCCTGGACGATGTGCAGCTCTACCACTTCGTGAACGGCACGCTGCAGCAGCGCTATGTGCTGGGCGACGAACTGCCGTTTGCACAGCGGGTGGTGCAGCACCGCAACTTCATCATGCCGGTGCAGTTGGCACCTGGTGACAACGATATCTATATGCGCCTGGCTTCGGCCGGCACCATCGAGGCGCCACTGCGCATCTGGGACCCGGTGCAGTTCCACGCCGCCAGCAACGACGAGAACCTGGTCCAGGGCGCGGTGATTGGCGTGCTGCTGATCATGATCGTCTACAACCTGTTCGTGTTCTTCTCCACGCGGGACATCAACTACGTCTACTACATCGGCTTCGTCACCAGCTACCTGCTCTTTCACCTGACACTGACCGGCTACACCTTCGCCTACGTCTGGCCGAACGCCGTGCGCTGGAACAGCTTTGCGATATCGACCTTTGCGGCCAGCTCGGCCCTTTTTACCTGCCTGTTCACTGAGAGTTTCTTGCGGCTGCGCCGATTCTCCAAGCCGGCGTTCTACCTGGTGCGCGGCCTGAGCGTCTTCTGCGCTGTGCTGTTGGCGGTGACCTTTGTGCTGCCCTACAGCTGGACCATCCGCGTGGGCGCCGCCATTGTCCTGCCAGTCACTGGCACGGCCCTGTTCCTGGGCTACTGGCGCTGGTGGCGTGGCGCCACGTTTGCACGCTTCTACTGCCTGGCCTGGACGGCCATCCTGATCGGGCTGGCCATTCTGAGTGCCAGCAAGCAGGGCTGGATTCCGCTCAATGTGTGGACCGAAAACGCCTCGCAGATCGGCATCGTGATGCTGGTGGTGCTGCTGTCCTTCACGCTGGCCGACCAGATCAACAACGACCGCACGCTGCGCCTGAATGCGCAGGCGGTGGCACTGGGCCACGAGCGCCAGGCCCGTGCCAGCCAACACGCGCTGATCAAGGCCACCGAGAGCGCCAACCGCGAGCTGGAGCAGCGCGTGCTGTCACGCACCACCGACCTGAACGCCGCCATGGAGCAACTGCGCATTGCCAATGAGCGGCTGCAACTGCTCTCTACCACCGACGGCCTGACCCAGATCGGGAACCGCGCCTTCTTCGACAGCACAGTCGCCGACGAGCTGCGCCGCGCGGAGCGGCAAGGCACGGCGGTGGCCATCATCCTGTTCGACATCGACCACTTCAAGCGCATCAACGACACCCACGGCCACCTGGCCGGGGATGCCTGCCTGCAGGCCCTGGCCGACCTGTTGCGTCCGCGCATCCACCGTGCCGGCGACATCCTGGCGCGCTATGGGGGCGAAGAGTTCGTGATTGCCCTGATGGACGTCGATCTGGACAGGGCGCTGGCGCTGGCGGAGGAATTCCGCTCAGCCGTTGAGCATCTCAGCATAGCCTTCGGCGCCACCGTGCTGCACGTCACCGCCAGCTTTGGCGTGGTCTCGGCCATACCGCGGCCACCGGCGACCGCTCAGGAGTTTCTGGCCGCAGCCGACCGCGCGCTGTACGAGGCCAAGGGCGCCGGGCGCAACTGCGTGCGCCCCGCCACCCTGGCATAACCGCTGCGCTCAGGCGTGGTGCTGTTCCGACACCCGGAACACCGACACCGCTTCCTTCATGCGGTCGGCCTGCTCGCGCAGGCTCTCGGCGGCGGCGGCACTTTCTTCCACCAGGGCGGCGTTCTGCTGCGTCATCTGGTCCAGATTGCCAATGGCCACATTCACCCCGGCAATGCCGCTGCTCTGCTCGTTGGCGGCGGCGGTGATTTCGCTGATGACATCGGCCACGCGCCGCACGGACTGCACGATTTCTTCCATGGTGGCGCCGGCGTCGGTGACCAGACGGGTGCCGGACTCGACCTTTTCCACGGAGGTATTGATCAGCCCCTTGATCTCCTTGGCGGCTTCGGCGCTGCGCTGCGCCAGGCTGCGCACCTCGCTGGCCACCACGGCAAAGCCGCGGCCCTGCTCGCCGGCCCGCGCGGCTTCCACCGCGGCGTTGAGCGCCAGGATATTGGTCTGGAAGGCAATGCCGTCGATGACGCCAATGATGTCGGAAATCTTCTTGCTGCTGGTGTCGATCTCCTGCATGGTGGAAACCACCTGGGTCACCACCGAACCACCGCGTTGCGCCACCGATGAGGCACTGGCGGCCAGCGCGCTGGCCTGGCGCGAGTTGTCGGTGCTGTGCTGCACGGTGGCCGTCAGCGCGTCCATGCTGGAGGCCGTGGCCTGCAGGTTGCTCGACGTCTGCTCGGTGCGCTGTGCCAGGTCGTTGTTGCCTTGGGCAATCTCCGCGCTGGCGGTGGCAATGCTGTCCGTGCTCAAACGCACCTGCGCCACCATGCGCCCCAGGGAATCATTCATCGTCGCCAGCGAGCGCAGCAGGCTGCCAAACTCGTCCTCACGCGTGGTGCTGATGCTGGTGCTCAGGTCACCCTGGGCAATGCGGGCGGCCAGCTCATTGGCCTGGTCCAGCGGGTCCCGGATGGAGCCCACCAGCCAGATGGTGCCAAACGCAATCAAGGCCACGATAGTGACCAGACCCACCAGAATACCGATGCTGTTGGCCTGGCGGCGGCTTTCGGTCAACTCCTGGACGTCCTCTACGCGCTTCTCCTGCATCCGCACCAGCTCCTTCTGGGCGTTGATGTAGCTGGCCAGGGCCGGTAGAAACTGCGCGTTGCGTATCTGGATGGCCTCGTCGGCCTTGCCTTCGGCGCGGGCCGCGCGGGCCTTCTCGCGGGTGGAAATCACCGCTTTTCGGAACTCACCGATTTTCTGCAACTGGGCCTTGTCCGCCTCGGTCAGCGGCAGGGCATCCAACTGTTTTTGCATTTCCGAAATTTCTTTGGTGGTGGCATCCACTGGCCCCTTGAAGGTTGCCGAGATTTCAGGGTCGCTGCTGACGATCATGGCCAGATTGCGCGCGGCATTGGTCTCGGTCAGCCCGTTCCAGCGCGTGGCCACCTGCACCATCTTGTAGGCGACCTGCTGCTGGGCCCGCCCCTCTGCCAGGATGGAAGCACTGCGCATTAGCCCAACGCCGGCCACGGTGGTCAATAGGGCCAGAACAATGACAATAAACACCCACAACTTGGTGGCGATCTTGAGTCGGTTGAATCCCATGCTTGTGCTCCTTGTTCAGACCTTGTTATTCGTTTCAGACTTTGCGTCAAGATTAGCACCATCAGCCTGATACAAATCAAGAAATTGGTCAAGTCTTTGCCGCCAACTACCAGTCGCGCCGTCGCCCCAGGCGCGCGCACCGCTGCTACTGCGCCTCGGAAGTGGCCAGGCTGTCCAATGAATGGGCCAATTGGCTGGCCAATCCCCGGGTGACGGCGCCCTGGAGCGTGGTGGCCAGTGCGCCGTGTGTTTGGGCCAGCGCATCAAAGGCAGCACGCGGCAAGGCATAGACCTCCACATCGGTCACAGCCAATGCCTCCAGCGCCGGTGTGTCGCACTGCAGAAAGCCGTTGCTGCACAACGCATCCCCCAGCCCCAACTGCGCCAGTTCCCGGGGCTCTTTCTTCGGCGTGATGACAGACAGGCGCACAGTGCCGCTGCGAACCAGGTACAGACAATCGTCATCGCTGGCGGCTTTGAAGATTTTCTTGCCAGCCCGTACATGGCGTAACTGCGCGGCCTGGTGCAGCGCCGCCATGGCCGGTTCAGTCGCTTGGGCCAGCAGCGGCATGGCAGACAGGTCCAGCTCAACCACGGCAGCCAGGGCATCCCCCGCGTGTTGCGGCAGTTCCCGCGCCTCCACCCACTTCAAAGCGTCTTCCAACTGGCGAAAGGCAAAGGCCTTGCTGGTGGGGCGAACCACCCCGGTGTCCTTGAGGAAACGTTTCATCTTCAGGCCGCTGGGCAGGTCCTTGGGGATGTCACAGAACACCAGATAGGCACCGTTCTTCTCCAGTTGGTCCTTGATCTGCTCCAGAACATGGGTGGCGGTGACGTCCAGCGACTGGACCCGGTGCATATTCAGGATCACGTACTTGCGTGAGCCAGTCTCCGGCTCCAGGGCAGCGTGCAACTGGTTGGCCGTGCCAAAGAACAGGCTGCCCTGCAGTTCAAACACCACTGCTTCGTGTCCTTTGGTATCGGGCCATTCGGGCCCTCCGGGGGCATGGTGACGCCGGGCGAACACGTCGGTCCCTTCAATGCGCTTGCGTACGATGGAGCTGCGCGTCTGCTCGCGGATAAACAGCATGATGGCCAGCGCCACGCCCACGCCCGAAGCCGCAATCAGATTGCCAAAAATGGCCACCAGAATCACCGCCAGAATCACCATGAAGTCCAGCCGCGTGGCCGGTGTAAAGAAGAAAGCCAGGCTGTGCCGGTCAATCATGCGAAAGCCGGTCACGATCAGGATGCCTGCCAGGGCCGCCACCGGCACCCAGGCGATCAGCGGCGCCAGAAACACCAGGGCCAGCAGGGATGCCACACCGGTCACAAAGCCGGACAACCGGGTCGTGCCGCCACTGGAAATGTTGATCAGCGAGGCCCCCATGGTGCCCGCGCCCGGAATGCCGCCGGCCAGCGACGAGGCCATGTTGCCAACGCCCTGCCCGATCAGCTCGCGGTTGGCGTCGTGGCTGGTGTTGGTCATCGCATCAATGACCAGACAGGTCTTCAATGTGTCGATGGACAACAGCACCGCCAGCGTCAGCGCCGGCACGGCAACCTGCACCAGGGTCTCCCATGACAACAGGTCCGCGCTGGGCAGGCGAATGCCCAGGGTGTCCATCAGCCGCACGCCGCTGTCGGTCAGCGGCCCGACCAGCAGCGGGTTGTGCTGCACCGACAGCAGCGCCGGGTCCAGCCAGCCGAGCACGCCGTAACTGGCCACGCCGCACACCAGTGCCAGGATGGTGGCCGGAATCACGTTAGTGACCAGGGGCATGAGCAGCATCGCGGCAATCACCACGCCACCCACCACCATGCTCTGCCAGACCCACAGCGCGGGATGTCCCAGCGCGGTCAGCAGGCCACCCGCACCGGTCACGCCCAGCAGCTTCGGAATCTGGCTGCCGATGATGATCAGCCCCACGCCACTGAGGTAGCCACTGACCACCGGAAACGGAATGAACTTGATCAGCTTGCCAATGCCGGCCAGGCCCAGCGCGATCTGGATCACACCGGCAAACAGGCCGATCAGGCCCAGCAGCAGCAAGGCCTTCTCGGCAGGCATGCCGCCGTGGGAAAAACCGACCGCCAATGCCGACAGCACCGCCGCAGCTGGCGCACAGGGTGCGGTGATCAGCCGGGTGCGGTCGCCCAGCAGGGGCGCCACCAGACCCAGGGCCGTGGCCCCCAGAATGCCGGCCACCGCACCCTGGGCACCCAGCGAGCCGCCCAGCGGCGCCACGATGGCCACACCAAAGGCAATGGCCGATGGCAGCGCCACCAGCATGGCAGCAACGCCGCCCCAGATGTCGCCGGCCACATGGGGGGCGGTGGGCGAGGTGCTTGGCGGGGTGGTATCAGTCAAGGCGTTCAATGGCCTGCTCCGAAACGGCTCGCAGGAACTGGGCGCCAACCCGGTGCGGCGCGATCTCTGCCAGCGGAACGAGCACAAAGGCGCGCTGCTCCATGCGCGGATGTGGCACCGACAGGTGTGGGCTGGCGATCTGGCCGTCGCCGAACAGCAGGATGTCCAGATCGAGTGTGCGTGGGGCGTTGCGGTAGGGCCTTGCGCGACCGGCTGCGGCCTCGATGCCGTGCAGGCACTGCAGCAGGGCCGGTGCGGTCAGCACCGTGCGCACCTCCACCGCCGCGTTGATGTAGTCAGGCCCGCTGGAGTCAACGGGCGCCGTGCGGTATAGCGCTGACTGGGCCGTCAGTGCCACCCCCTCACTGCCGGCGATGTCGGCAATGGCCTGTGCCACCGCCGCACGGGCATCCCCCAGATTGGCACCCAATCCCAGGTAGGCGGTCACCGGCTCACGCATGATTTGCAATCAGTCGCTGGCGCCGGCTCCACCATCGGTGTTGCCTGCACCGGGGGCACCACCGCCGCCACCGGGGCGGCGGCGACGGCGGCGCTTGCGGGCCGGTGCACCGTCAGCCGGAGCATCGGCTGGCGAAGCGTGGGGCGCAGCAGCCTCCTGCACACCTGTCCCCGAAATGCCAGCCGGAGCATCCGCGCGGGGGGCGCGGTGCACGCGTGGTGCGCGGCGCTGTTTTTGCTGTTCTTCACGGACCTGGTCGACCAGATCCTGGCGCAAGCTGTCGCTGGCCATGCTGAACTCCTGCCACCAGTCGGCCAGCACTTCTTCAACCTCGCCAATATCGGCACGCAGGCGCATGAAGTCGAAGGCGGCGCGGAAGCGCGCCTGCTCCACCATGCCAAACGGGCCACTTCCCACGCGCTTCTCGAAGCGTGGCTGCATGACCCAGATCTCGCGCATGTCGCCGGCCAACTTGCCGCCGCCGGACACATCACCGATGCGGGAGCGGAACACATCGTCAATCGCATCCATCAGCGCCGGGTGCGAATGCTGTTGTTGCGCCTGGCGGGCAGCCCAGCCGTCGCGCACATCGGCCCACAGCACGCAGGCCAGCAGGAAGCTCGGCGCCACCGGTTTGCCTTCACCGACACGGCGGTCGGTGTCGCGCAGCGCAGCGTTGACAAAGGGCTGGTCGGAGCGCTCCACCACCACATCCAAGAGCGGGTAGATGCCGCGTGCCATGCCCAGCTTCTTCAACTGCTCGATGGAGGCCAGCGCGTGGCCGGTCTGCAGCAGCTTGAGCATTTCGTCAAACAGGCGGCTTTGCGGCACGTCGGCCAGCAGTTCCTGTGACTTGATCAGCGGCGCCGCCGTCTTGGACTCCAACGCAAATCCCAGGCCACTGAGCTTAGCGGCAAAGCGCACGGCGCGGATGATGCGCACCGGGTCTTCGCGGTAGCGCGTGGCCGGGTCGCCAATCATGCGGATGACGCGGTTCTTCACGTCCTTGAAGCCGTTGTGGTAGTCCACCACGATCTGCGTCTGCGGGTCGTAGTACATGGCGTTGATGGTGAAGTCGCGGCGCACCGCGTCTTCCTCCTGCGGGCCCCAGACGTTGTCGCGCAACACGCGGCCAGTCGAATCGACGGCATGCTGCATGCCGGCCAGTTCGTTGCGGCTGGTCTTCTCGTTGCCCTTGACCTGCTCGGCGGCGGCATTGTCCAGATAGGCGCGGAAGGTGGAGACCTCGATCACCTCGTGCTCGCGGCCACGGCCATAGACCACGTGGACGATGCGAAAGCGCCGGCCGATGATGAAGGCGCGGCGGAACAGCCCCTTGACCTGCTCGGGCGTGGCGTTGGTGGCCACATCAAAGTCCTTGGGGCGCAGGCCGACCAGCAGATCGCGCACCGCACCACCCACCACATAGGCCTCAAAGCCCGCGTCGTGCAGTGTGCGCACCACGTTGATGGCCCGCTCGTCCACCAGGCTTGGATCGATGCCATGGGTTTCTACTGGCAACTCCACCCGTTTGCCGAATTTGGGCTTCTTGCCCGCTGCCGTGCCGGATGCTTTGCCCAGCAATTTGTCGATAAATTTTTTGATCATTTCTTCTTTAGCTAAACAGGTCTAGTATGCGCCATCCACGCTCTTGCGCCAACGCCCGCAGGCGCGCGTCCGGGTTGGTCGCCACAGGCACGGTGGCTTTCTCCAGCAGCGGCAGGTCGTTCATGGAGTCGGAATAGAAGGTGGTGTGCACCGTCGCCCAACCCAGACCGCGGGCCTGCAGCCACTGATCCACCCGGGTGACCTTGCCGTCACGAAACGACGGCACACCCCGGATAGCACCGGTGAACCAGCCAGAGCCACCCGGTTGGTCGTCGCGCTCCAGCTCCACCGCAATCAGCTCATCCACGCCAAAGGCCTGGGCGATCGGGCGGGTCACGAACTCGTTGGTGGCGGTGACGATGGCCACCACGTCCCCCGCCGCCTGGTGCTGGCGAACCAATTCCAGCGCCTGTGGTTTGATGGCATTCTGGACCACAGCCCTCATGAAGTCTGCATGAGCTGCTATTGAATCAGTAGCACCCTGGCGGCAAATGGCCGCCGTGGCAAAGCGCACATAGTCCCGCACATCCAGGGTTCCATCCTGGTATTGGGCGTAGAAGGCATCGTTCTGGCGCTTGAAAGCCACCGGGTCCACCCAGCCCCGTTGAATCGTGAACTCGCCCCAGGCGTAGTCGGAATCAATGGGAATCAGGGTGTGGTCCAAGTCAAAAAGGGCCACTCGGGTTGGTGTCATGTGTTGTCCATCATGGATTTGATCAGGGGAATGGTGATGGCGCGTTTGGTCTGCAACGCGTAGCCGTCCAGCAGCTCCAGCAACTCCATCAAGCTGCCCAGGTCGCGGCTGAAGCGGGTGAGCATGAAGTCCATGACCTCATCCCCCAGAAACACGCCGCGTGCGTCGGCAGCCTGGCGCAGCACGGCGCGGCGCTCGGGTTCACTCAAGGGTTGCAACTGGAAGATGTGGCCCCAACCCAGGCGGGTGCGCAGGTCGTCGCGCAGTTTCAGGTCCACCGGCGCGCAATCGCCGGCGGCCAGCACCGGGCGCTGGTGGGTCTGGGCATTCACGAACCAGTTGAAGGCCGTGTGCTGCTGGGCCGCCGTGTAAAGGTGCACATCATCCAGCACCACCGCCGCCCAGGATTCGCTGAATTCCGGTGCAGAGTGGACGGACGCATCCAGCCAGCCCACGCGGGCACCCTGCTCCCGCAGGGCCTCACGGGCAGCCTTGAGCAGATGGCTCTTGCCACTACCGGGAATGCCCCACAAATAGGTGGGCACCGGGGAACGGGTCGGTGCATTGGAGTTGGCCGCCGATTTGGCGCCCACCCACAGCTCCATATGGCGCAGGGCCGCCGCGTTCGGACCGGCGCAGAAGTTGACCAATGTCGGGCCTGCAGACAGACCAATGTCCAGCGCTATCTGTTTCATTCTGGGACGATCAACCCTGGTACAAACTGCTGGACAAATAGCCCGCGCGGATGCGGCGGATGGCCACCAGCAGCACCGCGCTCACCGGCAAGGCCACCAGCACGCCGACGAAGCCCAACAATTGGCCAAACGCCAGCAAGGCAAAAATGACGGCCAGCGGGTGCAGGCCAATGCGCTCACCCACCAGCCGCGGTGTCAGGAAGAAGCTCTCCAACAATTGGCCGCCTCCATAAACGACCGCCACCATCATCATGGTATGGCCAATGCCCGCGGTCGCCGAGAACTGCAGGAGCCCAGCCAGAGTGGCCAGCACCAGACCGACGCCAAAACCCACATAGGGCACAAACATGGCCAGGCCGGTGAACATGCCAATCGGGAATGCCAGATCCAGTCCAAACAGCGACAGTCCCACGCTGTAGAAGACCGCCAGGGACAGCATCACCAGCAATTGTCCCCGCAGGTATTGGCCCAGCACCGAGTCGGCCTCGGCCAGAAAGCTGTCACTCTTGGCCTGCAGGCGCGGCGGGATCAGATCGCGCAACTGGCCCATGAAGCGCGTCCAGTCCATCAGCAGGTAGAACAGTGCAACGGGAATCAGGATGGCATTGCCCACCACGGTAAAGGCCACGCTACCACCCATCTTCAATGATGTCAGCACCGAACTGAGCGCATCCTCAACATTGGCGTTGAGGTACTTCATGGCAAAAGCCTTCACGCTGACACCATCCAGGGTCAGATGAATGCCCCATTGCGCCAGCCAGGGCTTGGCGGCGGAATTCACACTGTCCATCAGGGCTGGCAACTGCTCGCGCATCAGCGGCAGCTCCTTGGCCAGGATGGGGACCATCAGCAGCAGAATACCGATCACCGCCAGGATGAACAGCAACTCGACCACCGCAACCGCCAACAGGCGGGGAATGCGCCCGCGCCCGACGTTGTCGAGCCAATCCACCACCGGCGTCAGCGCATAGGCCAGCACGCACGCCACCACAAAGGGCGTGAGGACCGGCGCCAGCAGCCACAAAGCGCAGCCCAACGCGGCCACGATCAGGCTCCAGGCGGCAAAACTTTTTTGGGTGGGGGTCAATTGCATATCGTGGGATGAAACCTTAAAACGCAGTTTCAGCCGAGACTGACAATTGTCCGAAGGACTTGTCATGTCGAAGCTAAAATCTGGGCAAATTCTATCGGGCTCAGTCCAAGCAGCCTTTGCAACCCCATCCACATGACCCAATCCAGCACCCCCACCCCCCTGTCCTACAAAGATGCCGGCGTTGATATTGACGCCGGAGACGCCCTGGTCGAACGCATCAAACCCCTTGCCAAGAAGACCATGCGCGAAGGTGTGCTGGCCGGCATTGGCGGCTTTGGCGCCTTGTTCGAGGTGCCCAAACGCTACAAGGAGCCGGTGCTGGTCTCCGGCACCGACGGCGTGGGCACCAAGCTCAAGCTGGCGTTTGAGTGGAACATGCACGACACCGTGGGCATCGACCTGGTGGCCATGAGCGTCAACGACGTGCTGGTGCAAGGCGCCGAGCCCCTGTTCTTCCTGGATTACTTTGCCTGCGGCAAGCTGGACGTGGACACCGCCGCCGCCGTGGTCGGCGGCATTGCCAAAGGCTGCGAGCTCTCTGGCTGCGCCCTGATTGGCGGAGAAACGGCCGAGATGCCCGGCATGTACCCTGCCGGCGAATACGACCTGGCCGGTTTTGCCGTCGGCGCAGTGGAAAAGTCCAAGATCCTGACCGGCGCCGACGTGAAGCCCGGCGACGTGGTGCTGGGCCTGGCCTCCGCCGGCGTGCACTCCAACGGTTTCAGCCTGGTGCGCAAGTGCATCGAGCGCGCCGGTGCCAACACCCCGGCGACGCTGGACGGCAAGCCATTCAAGCAAGCCATCATGGAACCCACCCGCCTGTACGTGAAAAACGTGCTGGCCGCGCTGGCCGCCCATCCGATCAAGGCCCTGGCCCACATCACTGGCGGCGGTCTGCTGGAAAACATTCCCCGCGTGCTGCCCGAAGGCATGGCCGCCCACCTGACCAAGGGCAGCTGGCCCCAGACCGAGCTGTTCGCCTGGCTGCAGAAGACTGCGGGCATCGACGACATCGAGATGAACCGCACCTTCAACAATGGCATCGGCATGGTCGTCGTCGTGGACGCTGCCCACGCAGAGGCCACCGCTGCTACCCTGCGCGCCAGCGGCGAGACGGTGTACACCATCGGCGTGATTGCACCCCAGGGCAGCGGCGCCCAGGTCATCGTCGCCTGATGCCCCCGGCCCGCGGCGCGGGCCACTCGCCATTCTGATGTCCTAAATTGATCGAAAGCTGTCCCGCACCGGAGGGACACAGAAGAATGACCCAGCCAGAATAAAGACTCCAAAGCCAACTACCATGGAGTCTTTATGACAAAGAGCTGTCTGATTGTGATCGACGTGCAGGAATCCTTCCGGCACCGTCCGTTCTTTTCCGAGGGCCATCTGCCCGCCTATCTGGCGGCACAGAACGCGCTGATTGCGGGCTGCGTGGCCCAGGGCATCCCCGTCATTCGGGTGCTGCATGTGGACGGCCCCACCGTGGCCAGCAACCCCTTTGCGATGGAGTCCGGCCATGTGGCGCCCCTCAAGGGTCTGATCGACTTTGATGCAACCGCCACCTTCCACAAGAGCCGCCACAGCGCACTGGTGGGCACCGGTCTGGATGTCTGGCTGACCCGCAATGGAATCCAGCGCCTCATCATCAGCGGCATCCGCACCGAGCAGTGCTGTGAGACCACGACCCGCCACGCCTCGGACCTGGGCTGGAGCGTGGACTTTGTGCTCGAGGCCACACTGACATTCGACATGGTGCAGCCCGACGGCCACACGCTGGCGGCGGCCGACATCGTGACCCGCACCGCCACCGTGTTGCAGGGCCGCTTTGCCACGCTGTGCAGCGTCCCGCAGGCGCTGGACCGCACCAAAGAAGGCGCGGCCGCATGACCACCGCCGCCAGCCTGCAGGTAGCCATCCTGGCCTTTGACGACGTGGAGACGCTGGACTTTGCCGGCCCCTTTGAGGTCTTCACCACCGCCAGCCGGGTGCTGGCACGCTCGCAGCCCGAACGGGCTCCGCTGTTCGGCGTGCACTGCGTGGCACGCCAACGCACACCGGTGCGCGCCCGCGCAGGGCTGCAGATGCTGCCTGACCGGACCTTTGCCGACTGTCCCCGGGCCGACGTGCTGATCGTGCCCGGCGGCGAGGTCGATGCCGCCCTGGCCTGCCCCGACACCCTGGCCTGGATTCGCCAGGTCAGCGCCACTGCCCAGATCACCGCATCGGTGTGCACCGGTGCCTTCCTGCTGGCAGCCAGCAGCGTGCTGACACAGGGGCGCGCAACCACGCACTGGGAAGACGTGGCCGACCTGCGCCAGCGCCACCCGCAGCTGGACGTGGTGGAGGGCATGCGCTGGGTCGATGATGGTGGCCCGGTCAGCTCGGCCGGCATCAGCGCGGGTATCGACATGTGCCTGCATCTGGTGGCGCGGATCGCGGGCACCGAGCTGGCCACGCGCACGGCCCGCCAGATGGACTTTGCATGGACCAGCAACCCGTGATCCGCGTCGCCTTTGTGCTGCTGCCGCACAGCCTGGCGCTGGACTGGGCGGGGCCGGCCGAGGCCCTGCGCATCGCCAACCAGGTGCTCTGCAGCCAAGGCCTGCCAGAGCGCTTTGCGCTGGAATTTGTCGGACCCGATCCGCAGACCGTGAGTTCCATTGGTCTGCTGCTCAGCGGCCTGGCACCGCTGCCCACACCACCCAACCAGCCCGGCGCCCCCGACACCCGCCCGCTGTGGGTGGTGCTGGTCGGCCAACCCGGCCAGACCATCGGTGTGGGTAACGATGCCACCCGCGCCGCACTGCACTGGCTGCGCGGCCTGCGACTGGCTACAGACATGGTGGAGCTGGTCAGCATCTGCGCCGGCTCGGTGCTGGCAGCGCACGCCGGCCTGCTCGCCGGACGGCGCGCCACCACGCACCACCACCATCTGGACGAGCTGCGCCAGGTGGAACCGCACTGCGACGTGGTGGCCAATCGGGTGTTTGTGGAAGATGCACCGGTCTACAGCAGCGCCGGCGTGACCACCGGCATCGACCTGATGCTGCACCGCATCAGCGCGGTGTGCGGCCCTGCGCTGGCCGCCCAGGTGGCGCAGACCATGGTGGTGGCGTTGCGCCGTGGCCCGCAGGACCCGGAGCTGTCGCCCTTTCTGGCCTACCGCAACCACCTGCACCCGGCGCTGCACCGCGTGCAGGACGCCGTCAGCGAAATGCCGACCTCTTGTTGGACGGTGCCCGGCATGGCGAAGGTGGCCCATACGTCACCGCGCCATCTGACGCGCCTGTTCCTGGAACACACCGGCATTGCACCACTGCAATACCTGCGCCGCATCCGCCTGGCCGTGGCCCAGACGGCCCTGCAATCCGGCCACAGCGTGAGCCGCGCCGCCGAAGCCGCCGGCTTCAGCTCCGACACCCAGTTGCGCCGGGCCTGGCAGCAGTTTGCGCTGGCTGGAACACCATCGGCCGCACAAAGAGCCCCCGTTCATCCGCCGAAATAGCAGTCTTTCGCACCCGGTTGCCATTCGTCGCACGCCGCGTGAAAAGTGCATCCCGTGTGCCTACAGTGCGTGCATCGGGCCGTTGTGGCCCGGAACCGGAGAAGAAAATGCCCAACGCCAACCTGTCAAAGCTGAAGCTCGCAGCCCTGTCCTTTTCGGTGCTGATGACCATGGCCGTGGAGGGCTCCATGCTGTGGCGCCTGGACACCATCGCCCAGGAAGGCGCCCAGAACGCCGTACGCGTGGCCAGCACCGCGCGCCAGGTGACTCTGCCCACGGTCATCGTCCGCGCTCCACAGGCCTGAACGACCGATGCGCACAACCCTACACACCCGACGCCACGCCCTCTCCGTGTTGACGGCCGCCACTGTAGGCGGATCACTGTTGCTGACCGGCGCTCCAGCGTTGGCCTGGCAGATGTTCGGCGGCAAGACCGTCAACCCGTCCGGCCGCGTCAAAGTGGAAGCACGCACGGTGGATGCATTTCACGCCGTATCGGTCAACATTCCCGGCAGCGTGGAACTGATCCAGGGCGGCAGTGAAAGCCTGCAGCTTGAAGCGGATGACAACCTGCTGCCGGTCATCGAAACCGTCGTCGAGAACGGGGAGTTGCAGATCCGGATCACCCAAGGTGTTCAGCTAACCGGAAGCAGCCGGATCCGGGTAACGGTCCGCGCGGCTTCGGTGGACAGCCTGGCGGTAGCCGGCTCAGCCAACCTGCTGGCCAACCGCCTGCAGACCACCCGGCTGGAGGCCAGCATTGCCGGGTCGGGCAACATCACCATCCGAGATCTGCAAAGCGAGCGCCTGTCCGTGTCGATTGCCGGCAGTGGCGACTTCGAAGCCCGCGGCGCGGGTCAAGCGATAGACGTCAGCATAGCCGGGTCGGGCCATTTGCGCGCTCCCAATTTTTCCACCCAGAGTGCCAAGGTTTCCATTGCGGGATCCGGCAATGCGACAGTCTGGGTGCGCAAATCGCTGTCGGTGAGCATCGTTGGCTCGGGCGATGTGCGTTATTACGGCGAAGGCGCCCTGCAGGGCGCCAGCGTCATCGGTTCGGGGCGCATCCGCTCTCTGGGCGGCGCACCACCTGCAGCCTGATCAGATTTCCCCGCGCACCATGGCCAGCAGGCGGCCCAGCACGGCGCCACCGTCGGCGCGCAGGCCGTTGTGCTCGTACTCATTGGTAATCCACAGACGCATGTTGGGCACCATGCGCGCCGTCTCCTCGGAGAACTCCCGGTGCACATACATGTCGTCGTAGTAGACGGCAGCGGCCACCGGTACGGTGTTCTGGCTCAGGCGCTCCAGGTCATACAACGCCGGCCAGGTATCGGTCCGGGCCAGAATCTCGGCAGCGGCCTTCAGGGGCTGCAACTGGGCATAGGCATCAAGCATCCATGGAAATACCATCTCCCCGGTGAACAGCACCGGCTCGGTGCCGTGCAATGCAAACTCGGGGAACTCCTCCATCACCCGCTGGGCGGACCACTGGCTGGCGCTTGCCTGCGTGTAGCAGGCCTCCTGCAGTAGTGCATAGATGGGGTTGGTGTCGAAGTTCAACGCTTGCTCCACCCGATTGAGGAAACTCCAGTTCAGCACCGCCTGGCCGCCGGGGCCGGCCACAAAGGCGTCTTCCAGTAAATAGTGGACGGCCTCAAAGCCGTCGCTCATGCCGAATTGCAGGCCCAGTTGCAGAAAACGCTGGGCGGTCAGCAGCCCCCCGCCAGGCAGGCGCACCGCCTCCTGCTGCAAATGGTCCACGATGGCACGCACCCGCACCGCGTCACCGGGATAACGCTGGTAGTACTGGCGGTTCTTGTCGATCACGCGCCGGAACGTGGCTCGGTACACATCATCGGCCGGGCGCCACAGCGACGGAATGCCGCCGGTGATCAGCACGTGGCGCAGCCCTTCGGGCGCGGCGCTCAGGTAGCGCATGGCACAGAAGCCGCCATAGCTCTGGCCGAGGATGCTCCAGGTGGCGTCGCCGATGAGCTGCCGGCGAATGGCCTCGGCATCGCGCACGATGTTGTCGGCGCGGAAGTGCATCAGGTAATCGGCCTGCGCCTGGGCACTGGCAAAGCCGGCCAGCGTCTGCGCCGTGGCCGGTGTGGAGCGGCCGGTGCCGCGCTGGTCCAGCAGCAGCACCCGGTAGTCCTGCAATGCACGTCCCAGCCAGCCGGTGGGCGACACGGGTCGGGGGGCACCCGAGCCGGGGCCGCCCTGGAAAAACACCAGATACGGCAGATCCGCATTTTCCTTGCCCGGCGCAACGACCTCGCGCGCATAGACGCTGATGGTCGGGCCGGGGTTCTGGTAGTCCAGCGGCAGTTCGAACGCGTGTTCCCGCAGCACCAAGCCGGGAATGCGGTGGGTTGCAAGCATCACGGTATCAGTCCTTTTCTCAACTATTGCTGGCCGGAGAGTTCCTTGAAGAAGGCGTCCGGCGAGGGTTTGCGCTGCAGGAAGGCTTCCACCAGTTCAGCCGGTGCGCGCTGGCCGCCGTTTTCCAGGATCAACTGGCGGTAACGGGCTCCCTGCGCCGAGTCCATCACATTGGCGCCAAAGGCAGAACGCATGTCCAGCGCCAGCACTTCGGACCACATGTAGCCGTAGTAGCCGGCCTGATAGCCACCCATGACGTGACCGAACGCAGCCGGCGTCAGCGTGCCGGTCACATGACCCAGTGGTGTCTTGCCCTCCAGCTCCGCCCAGGTCTGCATCGGATCCACCAGCGTCGGTGTATGCAGGGCCATGTCCCAGGCCGCATACAGGCGTTGGCGGGCGTAGAACAGGCCCTTGCCGAAGGCCCGGGAGGCGTTCATGCGGGCGATCAGTTGGGGATCAATCGGCTTGCAGGTGGGGCAGACTTTGGCAAACAGCGCCAGCGACTCGGGCCGACGCGACCATTCCTCGTACATCTGCGACGGAGCCTCAACAAAGTCGCGCTTCACACCAGTGCCGGCATTCAGCACGTAACGCGTCTTCGACAGCACACCATGCATGATGTGGCCAAACTCATGGAACAGGGTTTCCAGTTCGTTCTGGTCAAAGCCTTCGCGGTTGAAATTGGTCACCAGCACCGATACCGGGGTACGACCAGCCAAGGTCGACACGCCGCGCACCGGGAAGGCTGCGGCGTGCTTGTATTTTCCGTCCCGCGGGAACAGGTCCAGATAGAAGCTGGAGAGGTACTGGCCGCTCTTGCTGTCAAACACGTCGTAGCCGCGCACATCGGCCTGCCAGACCGGCAACGCCTTGTTGGGTTTGAACTGCACGCCATACAAGGTGCTGGTCACTTCCATCATCCAGGCGATGGTCGGGTCGGTGGGAAACTGGGCGCGCACCTCGCGTTGGTCCACGCTGTAGCGGGCCTTCTTGAGACGCTGCTGGTAGAACGGCACGTCCCAGCGCTGCAGAACCACGTCCTTGTCACCGGTCAGTGCCACTTTTTCGACGCGCAGCTCCTCCAGTTCCTTGCGCTCCAGCGCCTCGACACGGCCCTGCACATCGTCCAGGAAGCGGTTTACCGCCTGGGCCGAGCCGGCCATCTTGCGTTGAATCGCCCAGTCCGCAAAGTTGGTCGCACCCATCAGTTGCGCCAGTTCCAGGCGCAGTTGGACGGCTTCCTTGAGCAGCTCCAGATTGGTTTGCCCGCCGCGCTGCTGAAACGCCGTCCAGAAGGCCTTGCGCGTTCCCTCCACCACGGCGTTGCTCATGATGGCATCGAATTCGGGATAGTCCAGGCCGAACAGGTAGTTGCCCTTGTCGTCCCTGGCCCGCTTGGTCAGCGCTGCGGACGGAACGCCCTGCAGGTCGGCCTCGGAAAACGCCAGTTTGGTGGTGGCGTCGCGCACATTGCGCGAGAAGTCCTGCGACAGCTTGTCCAGCCGCTCGAAGATCACTTTCGCCCGCTCCCGTTTGGCCGCCGGCAGGCTCACGCCGCGCTCCTCGAAGTCATCCAGGATGCTCTGGCGAGCCATCACGTCGATGGGGTCGCTCACCTGCAGGGCCTTGACGCGCTGGAACAGCGCCTCGCTCTGCAGGTATTCATTGGGCAGCGCCGAGAGCTTGAGGTCACAGGCCTCGGCGGCCTTGCGCACCTTGGGGTCGGGACTGGTCTCAGAGAGCAGGCCGATCGGGCCGCCGATGTCCTGCAGACCCCTGTCCAGCGCGTTCCAGGCATGCAGCACGGTTTGGGCGCTGACCTTGTCCAGAGGCACGGCCTTGAGCTTCCCAATACGGGAGCGGGCCTGCGCAATGCTCTGGTCACACAGCTTGGGAATCTGCTTGGCACCGGGCTGATTGATGGCTCCCTGCGGCGCCGCCATGGCGGGTGCAATCAGCAATGCGGTCATGGCCGCGAGGAATGTGGGCTGAAACTTCATGGCAATCCTGTCATCAGGTTAAGGAAAAAAATTATGAGCGGCGCAGGGCATCGACCCAATCGACAATGGCATCGAGGTTGACCTCGTCTTCCGCGTGGACCAGATAGCACTCCAGATCGGCCAGCGCCTGCTCGGTGTGGCCCAGCTCGGCATGGGCCAGGCCCCGGTCGCGGTACTCGGTCCAGGATTCGGGCAACAGCACGATCAGGCGCTCCTGCACCGCCAGGAGCCGGGTCCAGTCGCTGTGCACCTTGTGGATCTCCTTCAGGTTGCGCAGCATGCGGGCAATGATGTCACGCGACGGCGCGGTCTGCAGGTACAGACCCAATGGGGTTTCAAACTCATCCATCAGTCCATTGCGCCGGCGAAACGGCTCCAGCCGTTCGGACAGCTCCTCACGACTCAGGGACTTGCCGTTCATCGGGTCTATGACCACCTGACCCATGGGCAGATTCACCTTGACCAGGAAGTGTCCGGGAAACCCGACACCGCGCACCGCCAGCCCCAGGCCCTGGGCCAGCTCCATCCACAGAACAGCCAGGGCGATCGGAATGCCCCGGCGGGTGTGTAGCAGGATGTGGACAAAGCTGTTGTCGGGGTCGTAGTAGTCGTTGAAATTGCCGGCAAAACCCAGGTCGTGGAAAAAGAAGTGGTTGAGGATGCGCAGCTTTTGCACCGGCCCCGCGTCGGCGGCAATGCGGCGCCGCACACGGGCCAGCAACTGGTCCACCTCACCCAGCACGGTCTGCACGTCCATGTCCGGGTACTCGTCCTGGCCCAGGCTGACGGCGGCTTCAAACAGCGCAAACTCACCATCGCTCTCCACCAGGGAGCCGAAGTAGTCCAGTGCGCTAGGCGGATCAAAAGACAGGTTCATGGTGGCACGCCCCTTCCGATCTAGCGCCGCAGGAACTGCAGCAGCTTCAGTCCGGCGGCCCAGATTGCTACAAAATAAATAGCTACCGCACCAGATATGACGAGGGCTAGAAGCCCAATTCGCTTCAACTTCTCGGTCTGCAGGGCCAGCCAGGGAAACGACCCGCTGGCCCACATCAGGAACACGGCCAGCAAGGCACTGGCGGCCAGCACCTGCAGGGCAAAACGCCCCCAGCCCGGCAGAGGCACATAGGTTCCGCCACGCACCAGGCCCACCAGCAGCCACAACGCATTGACCATGGCCCCCACCCCGATGGACAGGGCCAGGCCGGCGTGCGACAGCAGCGGCACAAAAACCAGATTCAGGCCTTGCGTAACCAACAGCACCGCCACACCAATCAGGGCCGGGGTGCGGATGTTCTGGCTGGCAAAGTAGCCGGGTGTCAGCACCTTGATGGCCACCAGCCCCAGAAGCCCAGCACCGTAGCCCATCAGCGCCACGCTGGTCTGCACCACGTCGGCGTCACTGAAGCGCCCGTTGTGGAAGATGGTTGCCACCAGTGGCTGGGCAAAGGTGACCAAGGCAATGGCACTGGGAACGGCCAGCAACACCACCAGGCGCAGACCCCAGTCAATCATCTCGGAAAACCGGGTGGTGTCCTGTGCGGCCTTGGCCGCCGCCAACTGGGGCATCAGCACCACGCCCAGGGCTACGCCCAGCATGGCGGTGGGAAACTCCATCAACAGGCTGGCGCTGTTGAGCCAGGTCACCGAGCCGGTGGCCAGGTGGGATGCGATCTGGGTGTTGATCAAGAGCGATATCTGCGCCACGCTGACGCCCAGCAGCGCCGGCCCCATCAGGTGCACGATCTTGCGGGTGGCGGGCTGCGCCCAGGCGGCGCGGGCCGCACCCAGGCTGAGACGAATCCTGGGCGCCAGTCCCAAGCGCTGCAGCGCGATCAGAATCGCGCCAAGCTGCAGCAGGCCGCCCAGCATCACGCCGCCGGCCATGGCATATATCGGTTCGATGCCATGTCGCTGAAACCACGGCGCGCCCAGCCAGGCGGCGGAAATCATGGCCACGTTCAGCAGCACGGGGGTAGCCGCCGGCACGGCAAACTGCTTCCAGGTATTGAGCACCCCGGCACCCAGCGCCACCAGCGACATGCAGGCGATATACGGAAACATCCATCGCGTCATGACCGTGGCCGCCTCAAACCCTTGCGGGTTGAGTCCGCTGGCCAGCATGTAGACCAGAATGGGAGCGCCGATGACACCCACCACGCAGGTCACCAGCAGCACCAGGGCCAACAAGGTGGCCACCGCGTTGATCAGGGCGTGGGTGGCCTCGTCACCGTCCTGCGCCTTGCTGGTGGCCAGCACCGGCACAAAGGCCTGGCTGAAGGCGCCTTCGGCAAACATGCGGCGCAGCATGTTGGGAATGCGAAAGGCCACCCAGAACGCATCGGTCATGGCGCTGACGCCAAAGGTGGAGGCCATGAGCAGGTCGCGCACGAGCCCCGTAATGCGTGACGCCAGCGTCAGCAACGAGACAATGGAAGCAGATTTGAGGAGACTCACGGCGCGAGTGTAGCCCGGTGCCCGCGCGACGTCAGGCTCCCATGCGCCATGGGGGATTGAGGCGATTTTCACCCGCGTGGTACAGGCAGATGGTGTTTCCGGCGGGGTCGAGCAAACGTGCTTCGCGCCACAGCCAGGGCTCGTCCGTGGGCTCCTGGGTGAACACGAAACCCCTGTCCCGCAGGGCCTGGACCTGCTGATCCAGCGCCTGGCATTCAAAATACACCACCGTTTCGGCCGGCCGCACAACCGACTCCACCGCATGCAACGAGAAAGTGGCCTGCCCCTGGGTGGCCTGGAAGCGGGCATAGTGCGGGGCATCCACAATCTGCACAAAACCCATGCGCCTGAAAAAGGCAACGGAAGCGGCCATGTCGGTCGCAGGAAGGGTGACCTGATTGAGTTCCATGGAGGCAGTCTAGCCAGGGCTGGCGCCCCGCCGGCTGGGGCCTGAAATACCCGCGAGGGTGTTCATGGGTATAATGGCGGGCTTTGCTGGCATCATCCTCAGACACAAGGAATTAAACAATGGCATCTGGAAAACCCAAGAAAAAGAACCCGCGCCTGGCGTCGGGCCGTAAACGCGTCCGCCAGGACGTCAAAATCAATGCAGCAAACACTTCCCTGCGTTCCAAATACCGCACCGCGGTGAAGAACGTCGAGAAGGCAGTTCTGGCCGGTGACAAGACCAAGGCCACTGAACTGTTTGCGAAGATGCAAGCCGTGGTTGACACCGTGGCCGACAAGGGCATCTTCCACAAGAACAAGGCAGCTCGCGACAAGAGCCGCCTGTCTTCCAAGGTGAAAGCCTTGGCTCTCGCAGCCTAATATTTAGGCGCATCGCACAGATCCTTCGGGATCTGCGTTTGTACCGGGTGCGCTGCCAGCAAAGCAAAAAAGCCGTTCATTGAACGGCTTTTTTGTTGCCCGCGCGGGCAATAAAAATCAGGATTTACCGGTGGCCGGTGGTGCTTCGGGGCGGATTTCGCTGACCTGCAACTCGTTGTCCTTGGCAAAGTTCAGGCAGAAGTCCCAGGCCATCACGTCGTACTCGCGCAGGTCGCTGTGCACAATCACGCACTTCACGGATCCGATGGACGTCGGAATACACCACGGCGAATAGCCCAGATGACTGCCCGGCTGCGGTCCACCCGGGCGAAACTGGCTCATCACGCCGGCCAGGCGCTCGGCCCAGTCGCTGGGGCGGAATGTGCGGCCGCTTCGGGTCACTCCCAGGATGTAGATTTCTTTAAAGGACGTGAAAGGCATGGTGTTGGCGGCGGGGGTACGCGAATGCTTTTGCGCCGCGCGCGGATTCTATCTGAGGCTGTCCACCATTTTGCTGACAGGCCACTTCATCTCCCCACGAGGCGTCGGCTCATGCAAAACAAGTCCGCACCAAGGGCGTGCACATTGCACCGGAGTGCATCACTCTGATGCCAAATCATCAATGAATGCCTGCATCGCAGCGCCTAAAATTGGTGTTCAACGGCCCACACCAACCACGCACCCTGGAGCTTTTACATGACTGCTGTACCCGCCACGCCCTCTTCACCCCATGTGATGAACACCTATGGCCGCCTTCCGATCGCCCTGAGCCATGGCCAAGGCTGCCGCGTGTGGGACGTGAACGGTCGCGAGTACCTGGACGCACTCGGTGGCATTGCCGTCAACACCCTGGGCCACAACCACCCCAAGCTGGTGGCCGCCCTGCAGGACCAGGTGACCAAGCTGATCCACACCTCCAACTACTACCACGTGCCGCTGCAGGAAGAGCTGGCCAAGCTGTTGGTGGAACGCTCGGGCATGACCAACGTGTTCTTCTGCTCCACCGGCCTGGAGGCCAACGAGGCTGCCCTGAAACTGGCGCGCAAGTTCGGCCACGACAAGGGCATAGAGCGCCCCGAGATCGTGGTGTACGAAAAGGCCTTCCACGGCCGCTCGATTGCCACGCTGAGCGCCACCGGCAACCCCAAGGTGCAGGCCGGATTTGGCCCGCTGGTGGAAGGCTTCATCCGGGTGCCCATCAACAACATCGAGCAGTTGAAGGCGGCTACCGCCAACAACCCCAATGTGGTGGCCGTGTTCTTCGAAGCCATCCAGGGCGAAGGCGGCGTGAACCCCATGCACATGGACTACCTACGCGACGTGCGCGCCCTGTGCGACGAGCGCGACTGGCTGCTGATGATCGACGAGGTGCAGTGCGGCATGGGCCGCACCGGCAAGTGGTTTGCGCACCAATGGGCGGGCATCCAGCCCGACGTCATGCCGCTGGCCAAGGGCCTGGGCTCCGGCGTGCCAGTGGGCGCGGTGGTGGCCGGCCCCAGGGCGGCCAGCATCTTTGCCCCGGGCAACCACGGCAGCACCTTCGGCGGTAACCCGCTGGCCATGCGCGCCGGTGTCACAACGATTCACACCATGGAAGCCGAGGGCCTGCTGGCCAATGCCGCGACGGTGGGTGCTCATCTCAAGGCTGGTCTGGAAAAAGCGCTGGCCACTGAGCTGGCCAGTGGCGCCGTGAAGGAAATCCGTGGCCAGGGCCTGATGCTGGGCATTGACCTGTCCAAGCCCTGCGCCGCCCTGGTGCAGCGCGCGGCCGACGCCGGGCTGCTCATCAGCGTGACCGCGGATACCGTGGTGCGCATCGTGCCGCCGCTGATCCTGACCGCCGCCGAGGCCGATCAGGTGATTGCCATCCTGTGCCCGCTGATCACTGCCCTACTGAAGGAGGCTGCATGAGCGCCAATGCCATTCCCAGCACCCTGCCCCAAGGCGCGCCGCCGGTGCGGCACTACCTGCAGTTTGCCGACTTCACGGCCGACGAATACCACTACCTGTTCACCCGCGCGGCGCTGATCAAGCAGAAGTTCAAGACCTTCACCAAGCACCACACCCTGGTGGACCGCACGCTGGCCATGATCTTCGAAAAGGCCAGCACCCGCACCCGCGTGAGCTTCGAGGCCGGCATGTACCAGCTGGGCGGCAGCGTGGTGCACCTGACCACCGGCGACAGCCAGTTGGGCCGCTCCGAGCCGATTGAGGACAGCGCCAAGGTCATCAGCCGCATGACCGACATCGTGATGATCCGCACCTTCGAGCAGACCAAGATCGAGCGCTTTGCCGCCAACTCGCGCGTGCCGGTCATCAACGGCCTGACCAACGAGTTCCACCCGTGCCAGATCCTGGCTGACCTGTTCACGCTGCTGGAGCACCGTGGCACCGATACCAATGGCCAGATCGACCCCCACTACCTGCGCGGCAAGACCGTGACCTGGGTCGGCGACGGCAACAACATGGCCAACACCTGGCTGCAGGCCGCCGCCACGCTGGGCTTCCACCTGCGGGTGAGCACCCCCAGCGGCTATGAGGTGGATGAGAAAGTGGCCGTGACCCCTCGTGGCATGGGCACAGGAAGCTACAAAACCTATGGCAACCCATTGGAAGCCTGTGCTGGCGCCGACCTGGTCACCACCGATGTGTGGACCAGCATGGGCTATGAGGCCGAGAATGAGGCGCGCCGCAAGGCCTTTGCCGCCTGGTGTGTAGACTCAAAAATGATGGCTGCTGCCAAACCCGACGCGCTATTCATGCACTGCCTGCCTGCCCACCGCGGCGAAGAGGTGGAGGCTGACGTCATCGACGGCCCGCAATCCGTGGTGTGGGATGAAGCGGAGAACCGCATGCATGTGCAGAAGGCACTCATGGAATACCTGCTGTTGGGCCGCCAGAGTTAAACCGAAAAGAACCGAATGAACAAAAAGAGGAAAAACGATGAACCCAAAGTCTGGGTCACCGTACTGAAATTGATCGTTGGCGCAGCAGTGTTGATTGGCGGCGTGGGCGCCGCGCTGTGGTACGCCAAGGACCTGGACAACGGCGGCCCCAAGGCACCGGGCCAGAGCGGATGGGGCATTTCGCAAGACTCACCCCTGCGCATGAAGCGCTAGGCCCCGCGGGGCTTACATCCCCGAGTAATTGGGCCCACCGCCCCCTTCGGGCGTGACCCACACGATGTTCTGCGTCGGGTCCTTGATGTCACAGGTCTTGCAGTGCACGCAGTTCTGCGCATTGATCTGCAGGCGGTCCGTGTTGTCGTCGTTCTTCACAAACTCGTATACCCCGGCCGGGCAGTAGCGCGCCTCGGGACCGGCGTACTTGGCCAGGTTGATGCTGACTGGAACCGACGCGTCTTTCAGTGTCAGGTGCG
>JBAQDE010000006.1:0-26111 GCA_049294595.1 Rhodoferax sp.
CCTGCTCCTAGTACGAGAGGACCGGAGTGGACACACCTCTGGTGTATCGGTTGTCACGCCAGTGGCATTGCCGAGTAGCTAAGTGTGGAAGAGATAACCGCTGAAAGCATCTAAGCGGGAAACTCGTTTCAAGATGAGATCTGCCGGGGCCTTGAGCCCCCTAAAGAGTCGTTCAAGACCAGGACGTTGATAGGTCGGGTGTGGAAGCGCAGTAATGCGTTAAGCTAACCGATACTAATTGCTCGTGCGGCTTGACCCTATAACTTTGATCGTTAGATCAAGGAAGTTATGCCAAGTTGACGCATTCAAAAATCCTATGCAAATAGGTTCGTTAAATCGATGAAGCTGATTAGCTCTATAAATTGGTTGTCTTGACCCAGTCAAGATGACAAAAAGTTATGCCTGACGACCATAGCGAAGTGGTACCACTCCTTCCCATCCCGAACAGGACAGTGAAACGCTTCTGCGCCGATGATAGTGCGGGTTCCCGTGTGAAAGTAGGTCATCGTCAGGCTATTACAGTGAAAACGCCCCCTCGCGTGAGGGGGCGTTTTTTTTTAGCCTTTGTTTTTGATTTGATTGCCCGCCCGGGTGGCAGCTCCGCTCCTGCAGAGATCCGCAACCAGCAGTTCCGCCATTTCCGGCGTCGTCAGCTGTGGGTACTGCTCTTGCTGTAGTCGGTTTAAATAGGGCGTGGCCCCTACCCAATCCAGCAGCTCAGCCATGGAGCAGGCTTGCAGTTCCAGCAATTTGAATTTCAGTAGTACCTTCGCGGCATGCTGCTGGTGTTTAGCAGGATGGCGAACAAAGAAATCGAGGCGCCCTCGCGCAATTCCCAAGGACTTTTGGACATCGGTAAATGCCCGGCCATGGCCCGGAATCACCAGTTCGGGGCGCAGGGATTCAATCAGGTCCAACGTCATCCCCACTTCGGCAAACGCACTCACCCCTTCGAGCTCTGGAAACACCACTCCGAAGCCTTCCTCCCAGAGTGCATCCGCTGATATCAAAACCCCCGATTGCGGTTCATAGAGAACCACTGAGTGTGGGTCGTGCCCCCCGGCACCGTGAATTTGCCATTCCTGCTTGCCGATCACGACCACCTCGCCCGGGATTAACAGGCCCTGAAAGCTGAAGCGGGGGCATTGCTGGCCGGTTCCAGCATAGGTCAACACCGACTCATCCCAGCGAGCGACTTCTTCCGCGTTCCCGGGCGGGATGCGTGTTGTGAGACCGGGATATTCAGCCTGGAGTACAGCATTTCCACCGCAATGGTCGCTATGCAAATGGGTATTGAGAAGCAAATCCAATGGCCGATCACCCAGCACCGAACGAACCAATGCCAAGGTCTGATGGGCATGTGTGCAATAACCGCTGTCGATCAGAACGGAATGGTCCCCATCCACAATCAAAATGTTGTTCGACGAGAGCCAGCCCCGTTCGAACATGTGCAAGCCAGGAGGAAACGCAAGGGCCATCAGTTGTTCCTAGAGAAAAGTGGAATACAAAGGGTGTAAGCCTGCCAACGCGGCGCGGAAAGCACTAGGGACACCGGGCCAGACAAGCCCGCAACTCTGTCTCGACCGAAGCCGGCTCCGCCGCAGAGAGTTGGCGAATCCACGCGGACTCCCTCTCCCGAATCGTATCGAGGAATCTCTGGGAACGGGCTTCCTTGCCTGCCATTTGCGCAAAGATATCAAACCCGGACTCCAAAAAAGTCTGCAGGGAACCCAGGCCCGCCGCCGTAGCCGGTCTGCGCATCATGCGTAGCATCATCCGAAGGCCTGGAGTGCGGGTCAACCGGTCCAGTTCAGCGCCAACCTCCAGCACCATCTTCAGTTGTCGATTTCTGTCGAACTCCCGCCCCACGACCGACCAACAGGCCATGTAGCGGGTCACCGGGTCATCTGCTACCTCGGTGGGGCCGCCCAGCCAGGCCGACGCCATCTGGCGATCCAGCTCCTCTGTCAGAACATGCAACTGGGCCAGCATGACCGCTGTTGCCACGACTTGGCTCGGAAAAAGTCGCTGCAGGGCGCCCGCAATCCGCGCAAACTGCGCATCGCGCAGTGAATAGTCCTTGTCACTGTACAAGTCGTCCAGAAAGAACCGGGCAGCACCCGCATACTCCTTCGATGAAAGCAAATCCGCGTAAGTGCCCGCAAATCTCCGTGCCTGAAATGCCTTGACCGAAAGGGTTGCAGCGTGCAGCGCTGGGCATCTGACTGTGTCCTGCCGCAAAGCCGCTACCCGTGCCACGGCGTCTCGAATCGTCGCTGCTGCTTCCATATGTGGGTTCAGTGTACCGAACTGGCACCCCCATATATGCGACGGCCGATTGGAAAATACCGGAAAAAAAGCTTGTTCCGCCAATTCGGTGATAGTACTCACTCTCGCTTAATGCAATGCCAAATGGTGATATTCAGACGGCGGGTATCAATCAGTCTGCGCCGCAAAGGCTCGTAGTCACCTTGGTTACTGGATTGGTGAGTAAACACTAGGGAAAACCCGTATAGTTCGCCCATGCTTGATGCCACCACTCTGATCAAAGCCTCCCTCGAAGCGGGATTCGATCTGCTGCGTCCGCCCCACGAAGGCGAAGACGATGGCGGAACCTCGCGCCCTGCCCCGTTGCTGGTCCCGATTCGGTCACTCGGTGCCAACCACCGCGAGCGCATTGCCAACCACTTGTTGTCGCTGGAGCCCCAAGACCGCTACCTGCGATTTGGCTACACGGCACAGGACCACCAGATCCAGCGCTACGTTGAGAGTCTGGACTTCGAGCGGGATGAAATCTTTGGCATCTACAACCGCAAACTGGAGCTGATTGCGATGGCCCACTTGGCCTACGCCAAGGACGAGGGCCATGGTTCCTGCGCCGAATTCGGCGTGTCGGTGCTCCCGTCTGCCCGAGGCAAGGGTTATGGCGCCCGCCTGTTTGAGCGGGCCGCCATGCATGCGACCAACGACGGCGTCAGCATGATGTTCATTCATGCCCTGAGCGAAAACACCGCCATGCTGAAGATTGCCCGCAATGCCGGTGCTCGCGTCGAGCGGGATGGCACCGAAAGTGAGGCGTACCTGCAACTGCCAGAGTCCACACTGGACAGCCGGGTGACAGAGATCATCGAGGAGCAGGTGGCCCAGACCGACTACCGCCTCAAGGTGCAGGCCAAGCAATTCTGGAGCTTTCTGGCCGATGTGCAGGCCGTGCGCCGCGGCGCCATTGATGCCCAGAGTCGCATGCCGTACTGAGGCAGGACGGCGCCAGCCGGGGCCGTCACACAAATCCGCTATCCTAGGGGGTCCGCAACAACGGCAGACTTTGCCCCCACGTCAGTGTCAGACCCCCATCCCGCGCGCATGCCCGACAAGGAAGATAAACGCACCTTCCTGCGCAAGCTCGCTGAGTTCCTTCATCCCGGACCAGACTCGACGGCCGAACTCATCGAGACGCTAGCCGAAGCGGAAGACAACAACATCATCGGTGCCGAGTCCCGCGTGATGCTCGAAGGCGTGATTCGCATGGCCGACATGACCGCCGGTGATGTGATGGTGCCTGCCACGCGCATGGACCTGATCAATATCCAGGCCCCCATGGACAGCCTCCTCAACACGGTGATCGACACGGCGCACTCGCGCTTTCCGGTGTTTGAGGGCGAGCGCGAAAACGTCATCGGTATCTTGATGGCCAAGGATCTACTCAAGCTGCAGCGGGCACCTGAACTCAACATACGCGCGTTGCTGCGCCCCGCTGTATTCGTACCCGAAACCAAGGGACTGAACGACCTGCTGCGCGACTTCCGTGGCAACCGCAACCACCTGGCCATCGTCATCGACGAGTTCGGCCGCGTGGCGGGTCTGATCACCATCGAGGACGTGCTGGAGCAGATCGTCGGTGAGATCGAGGATGAATTCGACATCGCCGAAGACGAGGGCGACATCTTCGCCCTGGCTGACCGCACCTACCGCGTCAGCGGCGACACGCCCATCGACCGGGTCAATGACGCATTTTCCGTCACTCTGATCGGATCCGACCCGGAAGACCAGTTCGACACCATTGGCGGCCTGATCGCCCACGAAATGGGCCATGTTCCCAAGCGCGGGGAACGCTATGTGCTGGGCGGCCTGGATTTTTTCGTGCTCCATACCAAGGGCGGCGCCGTGAAGTGGTTCAAGGTTTCGCCTGTTGACGCAACCGGCCTCTGAGCCCATGTTCGAACCGGCATCGCCACGGCGTTCTGCGGCATCGGTCAGTCTTCAATTTGCTATTGCTTTAATAGCTGCCTGCGCAAATTCAGCGGGGGCTAGCTGGCCATTTTCCTTTGGACATGCCGGCGGGGAGCCGATCTGGTGGCTGCAATGCCTGGCGCTGGCCGCGCTGATTGGAGTGGTGCACCGCTGCACCAGCGCCCGGCAGGCGGTTTATGCGGGCCTGCTGTTTGCCACCGCTTGGCTGTGTGCCACATTCTGGTGGTTGTATGTCTCCATGCACATCTTCGCCGGGCTCAACGCCGCGTTGACCGTGCTGGCCATTGTGGCGCTGGCCATGGCACTGGGCGTGTATTACGCCATTGCCTGTGGCCTTTACTGGCGACTGCGCCGGCGCGGCCCGTGGTTCAGTACCCTTGCGTTTGCCGCGCTGTGGACCATGGCAGAAATGGCGCGTGGCACCTGGTTGACCGGTTTTGGCTGGGGCGCCATTGGCTACGCCCATGCCAATGGCCCGCTGGCGCCGTGGATTCCCTGGGTGGGCTCCTATGGCGTCGGCTTCCTGGCGGCCTGGATGGCCGCGTCCGGTGCCGCGATCTTGCACAGCGGTTGGGCGCTGCGAATTGTGCTGGCCGCCGTATTGGGCTTTGGCTTGATGGCGCCTGGTGTCCTGCCCATATGGTCGACGCCCACCGGCAGCCTGTCCGTCACGCTCCTGCAGGGCAATATTCCGCAGGACGAGAAGTTCCAGAGCGGTTCCGGCGTGCCGTTGGCGCTCAGCTGGTACGGCGATCAGATCAACCACAGCAGCACCGACCTGATCGTTGCGCCCGAAACCGCCATTCCCCTGTTGCCCCAGGATTTGCCCGAGGATTACTGGGATGCCCTGAAGCATCGTTTCGCCAGCAAGGGGCAGGCCGCTTTGATCGGCGTGCCGCTGGGCAGCATGGCTGAGGGTTACACCAACTCCGTCGTCGGCTTTGCACCGCAGCAGGAAGCAGTTTGGCGTTATGACAAACACCATCTGGTGCCGTTTGGCGAATTCATCCCGCCGCTCTTCAAATGGTTCACGCGGATGATGAATATCCCGCTGGGTGACTTCAACCGCGGCGCGGTGGGGCAGGAGTCCTTTGACTGGAAGGGCCAGCGCCTGGCGGCCAATATCTGCTACGAGGATCTGTTTGGCGAGGAACTGGGCGCGCGCTTTGTGGACCCGACACGCGCTCCAACCGTCTTTGTCAACGTCAGCAATATCGGCTGGTTTGGCGACACGGTTGCCATTGACCAGCATCTGCAGATCAGCCGCATGCGTGCGCTCGAGTTCGAACGGCCGATGGTGCGCGCCACCAATACGGGCGCTACGGTGATCATCGACCACACCGGCCAGGTCATTCAGTCCTTGCCGCGCTACACCCGCGGCACGCTGGTCGGCACCGTCGAAGGTCGTAGCGGAACCACGCCCTTTGCCTGGTGGGTGGGGCGCTTTGGCCTGTGGCCGTTGTGGGTACTCTCGATTGCTATTGTTTTCATAGCTGCTCGCGCAAGGCCTGCGAGGGCACGCTAACGGTTTCGCCCCTGTAAAATCGGGGCATGCTCACATTTCAACAAATCATCCTGAAGTTGCAGGCCTACTGGGCCGACCAGGGCTGCGCATTGCTGCAGCCCTATGACATGGAAGTCGGCGCCGGCACCTCGCACACCGCCACATTCCTGCGCGCCCTCGGTCCCGAACCCTGGAAGGCAGCTTACGTGCAGCCCAGCCGCCGCCCCAAGGATGGCCGCTACGGCGAGAACCCGAATCGCCTGCAACACTACTACCAGTACCAGGTGGTGTTGAAGCCCGCCCCCAGCAACATACTGGAGCTGTACCTGGGCAGCCTCGAAGCACTGGGATTTGATCTGAAGAAGAACGATATCCGCTTTGTCGAGGACGACTGGGAAAACCCCACGCTGGGTGCCTGGGGCCTGGGCTGGGAGGTCTGGCTCAACGGCATGGAGGTGACGCAGTTCACCTACTTCCAGCAGGTCGGCGGCATCGACTGCAAGCCCATCACGGGCGAGATCACCTACGGCCTGGAGCGCCTGGCCATGTACCTGCAGGGCGTGGACAACGTCTACAACTTGACGTGGACCGACGGCCTGAGCTACGGCGACGTCTACAAGCAGAACGAGGTCGAGCAATCCACCTACAACTTTGAGCACAGCGACGCCGACTTCCTGTTCACCGCCTTTGCGGCGCACGAGAAACAGGCCAAGCACCTGATGGAGGCGCAACTGGCGCTGCCCGCGTACGAACAGGTGCTGAAATGCGCGCACAGCTTCAACCTGCTGGACGCCCGCGGCGCCATCAGCGTGACCGAGCGTGCCGCCTACATCGGGCGCATCCGCAACCTGGCGCGCTCTGTTGCGCAAAGCTATTTCGAGAGCCGCGAACGCCTGGGCTTCCCCCTGGCGCCGCGCGAATGGGTGGAACAGATGACGACGAAGAAAGCTGCATGATGACGACCAAGAACCTTCTCGTTGAACTGTTTGTTGAAGAGCTGCCGCCCAAGGCGCTGAAGAAACTGGGTGATGCCTTTGCCACGCAACTGGCCGACCAGCTTCGTTCGCTGGGTCTGATCAATGGCGACTCGGTGACTACCGCCTTTGCCTCTCCGCGCCGCCTGGCCGCGCACATCAGCCACGTGTGGCTAAAGGCCGCCGACAAGGCCGTGCAGCAAAAGCTGATGCCGGTCACCGTGGGCCTGGATGCCAGCGGCAACGCCACACCGGCGCTGATCAAAAAGCTGCAGGCTCTGGGAGCGGATGTCAGCAATCCTGCTGCCGCCGTGGCAGCCTTGAAGCGCGCGCCGGACGGCAAGGCCGAGGCCCTGTATTACGACAGCCTGGTTACCGGTGCCACGCTGGACACGGGTCTGCAAAAGGCGCTGGAAGAAGCCATTGCCAAGCTGCCCATTCCCAAGGTCATGAGCTACCAGTTGGAACGTGACTGTGCGCTGCCGGGCTGGACCAGCGTGAACTTCGTGCGCCCCGCACACGGCCTGGTGGCGCTGCACGGCAAGACCGTGGTGCCGGTCAAGGTGTTGGGTCTGACCGCTGGCCACACCACGCAGGGCCACCGCTTCGAAGCCGCCTTGTCGCCCGTGATGATTCTGGATGCCGACAGCTACGCCGACACCCTGCGCAATGACGGTGCTGTCATCGCGTCGTTTTTCGAGCGCAAGGCCGAGATCGCCCGTCAGTTGGCCGCGGCTGCCGCGAAGGTCGGTGGCGGTTGCAAGCCGATTGACGACGACGCCCTGCTGGACGAGGTCACCGCACTGGTCGAGCGCCCCAATGTGCTGGTCTGCCAGTTCGAGAAAGAGTTTCTGGATGTGCCGCAGGAATGCCTGATCCTGACCATGAAGGCCAATCAGAAATACTTCCCGCTGCTGGACAGCCACGGCAAGCTGACCAACCAGTTTCTGGTGGTCAGCAACATCAGCCCGCTTGATGCCAGTGCCGTCATCGGCGGCAACGAGCGCGTGGTGCGCCCGCGCCTGGCCGATGCCAAGTTCTTCTTCGACCAGGACCGCAAAAAGACGCTGGCTTCGCGTGTCGACGGGCTCTCCAAAGTCGTCTATCACAACAAACTCGGCACCCAGGGCGAGCGCGCGCAGCGCGTAGCCGACATTGCAGCCCTCATCGTCGAGCAACTGCGCAACGCCACCGTGCCGTACACAGTGCAGGCCAAGGATGAAATGGATGTGCTGGCCAGCAAGGTGCAGCAGGCCGCCACGTTGGCCAAGACCGATCTGCTGACCGACATGGTGGGCGAGTTTCCAGAACTGCAGGGCATCATGGGCGGCTACTACGCCCGCCACGACGGCCTGCGTGACGGCGTGGCGATTGCCATCGAAGACCACTACAAGCCGCGCTTCGCCGGCGACGCCCTGCCGCGCAACCACACCGGCAGCGTGGTGGCCCTGGCCGACAAGCTGGAAACCCTGGTCGGCATGTTCGGCATCGGCAACCTGCCCACCGGCGACAAGGACCCGTTTGCCCTGCGCCGCCATGCACTGGGCGTGATCCGCATCCTGATGGAAGCCGACTTCTCGCTGAACCTCGATGCCATCCTGGCCAACGCGGCCAAGGCCTTTGGCTCCATGCTGGAGCTGTGGTCCGACAAGGAGCAGGCCGACTTTGCCGCCAACCAGCCCAAGCTGCAGGATTTCATCTATGACCGCCTGGCTGGGTCGCTGCGCGAGCAGGGCTACAGCGCCCAAGAGGTCGATGCCGTGCTGGCCCTGCGCCCGCAGCGCCTGGGCGATGTGCCCAAGCGCCTGGCGGCCGTGCGCGCCTTTGCCGCTTTGCCGGAGGCGCCCGCCTTGGCTGCAGCCAACAAGCGCATCAGCAACATCCTCAAAAAGGCCCCCGACGTGGATGCCCATGTCAGCGAGATCCTGTTGCAGGAGCCGGCTGAAAAAGCCCTGTTTGCCGCCATGCAGGACGTGGCGCCCAAGGCCCAGGCGCAGCTGGCTGCCGGTGACTACACCGCCTCGCTGCAAACCCTCGCTGCGCTGCGCGCGCCGGTCGATGCCTTCTTCGACGGTGTCATGGTCAATGCCGAACAGCTGGACCTGCGCCTGAACCGCCAGGGCCTGCTCAAGACCTTGCACGACGCCATGAACCGCGTGGCCGATCTGTCCCGCCTGGCCGCCTGATATGAAGCTTGTCATCCTCGACCGCGACGGCACCATCAACGAAGACAGTGCCGAGTTCGTCAAATCCCCGTCCGAGTGGCAGCCGCTGCCCGGTGCGCTGGAAGCCATTGCACGCCTGAACCACGCGGGCTGGCATGTGGTGGTGGCCACCAACCAGTCCGGTCTGGGGCGCGGTCTGTTTGACATGGCTTCGCTCAACGCCATGCACGCCAAGATGCACAGCATGCTGGCGGCCGTTGGCGGGCGGGTGGACGGCATCTTCTACTGCCCCCATGCGCCGGACGAGGGCTGCCACTGCCGCAAGCCGGAGCCCGGCCTGTTCGAGCAGATTGCCGAACGCTATGGTGTCGAGTTGCGCGGCGTGCCCGCCGTGGGCGACTCGCAGCGCGATCTGGTCGCCGCGGTCACCGCTGGTTGCGAGCCGCATCTGGTGCTGACCGGCAAGGCCGCCGCCTACCGCAACCAGCCCTTGCCCGAGGGCTATCCGGCCAACACCGTGGTGCATGCGGACCTGGCGGCATTTGCCGAATATCTGATCGGCCCGGACGCCCGGCCCTCCCAGGCTGCCGATCTATAGTGCTACTGTTTTGGTAGCGTTGCATTGAATATCCGCGAGGGCTACAGGCCTATTTCGTCAACTATGTCCTTTATACGTTCGGTTCTGCACATGGCCTGGATGGCACTCACCGTGGTGCCCTACACCATGGCTATCGTGCTGGGTGCACTGTTTGGCATGAGCCGCGCCAGCCGCTACCGCATCGCCTCGGCCTGGCTGGGCCTGAGCAGTGTGGGCAGCGCACGGGCAATTCTGGGCATCGAGACGCGCATCACCGGCATGGAGAACCTGCCGGTGGGCGAGACCACGCCGGCTGTGCTGCTGGTCAAGCACCAGTCCACCTTTGAGACCTTTCTGATGCCGGCCATCATGCCGCACCCGCTGGCCTATGTGTTCAAGAAGGAGCTGCTCTACGTGCCGTTCTTTGGTTGGTCCATTGGTCTCCTGGACATGATCCACATCGATCGCAGCCTGCGCACCCAGGCCTTCAAGAAGGTCGTGGCCCAGGGCAAGGAGCGTCTGGCCCAGGGCATCTGGATCATCATGTTTCCGGAAGGCACCCGGGTCGAACGCGGACAAAAGGGTGTGTACGAAACCAGCGGCACCCGCCTGGCCGTGCAGACCGGTGCACCCGTGATTCCGATCGCCGTGACCTCGGCCAAATGCTGGCCACGCAAGGCCTTCATCAAGACGCCGGGCATTGTGGACGTGTCGATTGGCAAACCCATTCCCAGCGTCGGGCGTCACCACAAGGAGCTGATGCAGGAAGTGGAAGACTGGATCGAGGCCGAAATGCGTCGCCTCGACCCCGAGGCCTACCGCTAGGCGCGCGCGCCACGCATCGTGCCCACCATGCGTAGCTTTTTCCAATACACCCTGGATCTGTTTGAGCCTCCAGCCCTCGTGGATGCTGGGAGAATTGCTCCTGAAAGTATAGCAATTGATGCGCCAGGTGTGCCCCATGGTCTGGCGCAGCCATTGCAGCAGGCGATTGTTCCTGCGCTGTTTCGCCACCCCCGGGCGACCCGGGAGTTGCGCCTGGGCGATGCGGTGGTCGGCTACCTGTTCCAGCGCGCCAAGCGGCGCACCATTGGTTTTGTGGTCGGCCCTGATGGCCTGGTGGTGCGCGCACCCCGCTGGACACCAGTCGCCGAGGTGGAAGCCGCCCTGCGGGAAAAGTCGCAGTGGATCACCCGCAAGCTGGGCGAGTCGCGCGAGCGCTTGGCACGTCAGCACGAGGCACGCATCCACTGGGCTGATGACGCGGAACTGCCGCTGTTGGGCGAACCGGTACGTCTGTTGCTGGACCCGGGGCACTCCTTTGGCGAAGTCGGAGCCCAGCTCGACGCGGCGCGCATCCTGCGTGTGGGTTTGCCCAGGCACGCCACGCCCGAGCAGATCCGTGATGCGGTGCAGGCCTGGCTGATGCGCCAGGCGCGCGAGCATTTCGTGCAGCGGCTGGACCACTTCGCGCCCCTGCTGCAGGTGCAGTGGCGCAAGCTCAGCCTGAGTTCGGCCGGCACCCGCTGGGGCAGCGCCCGCATCGACGGCTCCATCCGTCTGAACTGGCGCCTGATCCACTTCCGCCCCGCCGTGATCGACTACGTGGTCGCCCACGAACTCAGCCATTTGCGCGTCATGGACCACAGCGCCCGCTTCTGGGACACGGTGCGCAGCGTGGTGCCCGACTATGCCGAGCTGCGCGGGCAGCTCAAGGACGATTCGATTCCGAAGTGGTAGGGCACTTCAGCGCACCGTGCCCGCATCCTGCCCAAACAGCACGGACCGCGAGTCGGCGTTCACCGTGGGCGCGGTGTTGATGGTCTTGGCTATTTCGTAGGCACGTACTGTGGCGGGTCGCTGGGCCACCCGTTCAAACCACTGTGCCAAGTGCGCAAAATCCGCCAGGTTTTGCTGCTGGCGCGCATGCGGAACTATCCATGGGTAACAGGCCATATCGGCAATCGAGTAGTCGCCGGCGATGTAGTCGCGGCCATCGCTCAGGAGCTTGTTCAGCACGCCATACAGGCGCGCCGTTTCCTTGACATAGCGCTCCATGGCGTAGGGAATGCGCTCTGGTGCGTACTGCACAAAGTGGTGGTTCTGCCCGGCCATAGGCCCCAGGCCACCCATCTGCCAGAACAGCCATTGCAGTGCCTCGTTGCGGCCGCGCAGGTCCTGCGGAATGAAGCGCTGCGTCTTGTCCGCCAGGTACAGCAGGATGGCGCCGGATTCAAAGAGGGGAATGGCCGCACCACCATCGTTGGGCGCCGTGTCGACGATGGCGGGAATGCGGTTGTTCGGTGCGATCTGCAAAAAGGCCGGATCAAACTGCTCGCCCTTGCTGATGTTCACCGGGTGAATGCGGTAGGGCAGGCCCGCCTCCTCCAGAAACATCGTGATCTTGTGGCCGTTAGGCGTGGTCCAGTAATACAGATCGATCATGGCGCCAGTGTGTCAGCGGCCTGGTTTTCCGTCCAGACCCAGCAGGGCATCTTTGAGCTGGAAATCAGCGGGTGAACTGCCGACCCAGATCTTCAGCACCATGCCAAAGAACTCGGCGTCGCCAACTGGCGTGCCCTGGGGCTTTCCGGCGATATAAAAGGTGGTGCCGTTGCCCGGGACATAGTCCATGGCAAAGGTGTCACCGGGCATCAGTTTGGATTGGCCGGAAAAAATATCGATCAATCGTGTCGAGGACCCCGTGTGCTTTTGCACCTGCTCCTTGGACGCATTGGCCTGCAGTCCCTTGATAAAGGCCACGCCCAGGTCGGTCCCGGGAATTTCACGCAGCGCCACAAAACTCAGGCGCTTGGGGCCGGGCAGTGCCAGCAGTTCCTCTGGCGTGCTCACTTTCTTCGGGGTGTACAGCGCCAGGTCATAGACCTTGAAGACAACGCGGAACCGGGTTCCCGCACCATTGAGTTGCAACGGTGTTCCCTGCAGTTGCACAGTGGGCTCGAACCGGGTGCTGGTTGGGGCAGCGCCTGCCAGTCCGTGCGAAAGGACCAGTGAGCCTGCCAGCAGCAGTGGCAGGGTCTTGTGGGTCAATGTGTGTGCTTGCATGGGTGTCTCCCTGGGTTGTTTTCGGGGATTCTCATGCGACTGGCTTACGCCAGCATGTCGGTTAATTGGCGCCCGTTCCAAACCGGTAGACACCATCGGCTTCCAGCCGGCGTTGCAGCTTGCCGGCAAACCACAGCGCGTGCAGATGCGCCACCGATTCGCCCATGGCGAAGGTGGTCTGGTGCAGGTCCATGGGGCGCTTGAACAGCACCGGCAGGATGTCGGCCGCGCTGCAGGGGCGTTCGCTGCAGGCCTGAATGACTTCGGCCAGGCGGTCGCGGTGGTGGTCGTGCAGTTGCCCGATGCGGGTGTGCAGGCCGGTAAAGGGCTTCCCGTGCGAGGGCAGCACCAGCGTATCTTCGGGCAGGCTGCGGAACTTGTCGATGGAGTCCAGGAACAGCTTCAGCGCGTCGGCCTCGGGCTCCTGCTCGTACACACTGACATTGGTCGAGATGCGCGGCAGCATCATGTCGCCGCCTATCAGCACCCTCAGTTCGTCGCAATACAGGGCGATGTGCTCCGGCGCATGGCCGTAGCCGCTGATGCAGCGCCATGCGCGTCCGCCAATGCTCAGCAGCATGCCATCCATCAGGCGGCGGTAGTTGGGTGGCACGGACGGCACCAGCGACGGAAAGTAGCCGGTGCGCGCCTTGATCTGCTCCACGGCCTCGGGGCTGTTCAGTCCGTGGGAGGCAAAGTATTCCGCCGCGCGGTCGCCGCCAAAACCGGTCGGGCCCATGCAACCCAGGCGAGCGATCTGGTAGTCGGTGGCGCTGATCCACAGGCGCACGTTCCAGCGCTCGCACAACCAGGCGGCCAGGCCGATGTGGTCCGGGTGCATGTGCGTGACGATGACGCGCAGGATGGGAAGGCCCTGCAGCTCATTGGAAAAAATCGACTCCCACTGTGCCTTGGCCTCGTCGCGGTGGATGCAGCAATCGACGATGCTCCAGCCCTCGACACCGTCCACGCAATCGCGCAGCAGCCACAGGTTGATGTGGTTCAGCGCAAAGGGCAGGGCCATGCGGATCCAGCGCACACCGGGGGCCACTTCCAGCGTGCCGCCACCGGGGGCCAGGGTGTCGCCCAACGGGTAGTGGAGCTGCATTTCCAATTCGTTCATGGCCTTGCCTCATTTTTATTACATAATTGACGTTTACGTAAACGTCAACAGAACGGGCATTCTAGGCGGCGTCTCTTTGGAGCGCTGTCTCCCATGTTCGCACCATCCTCATGAGTATCACCTACAGCATTGGCGATCTGGCACGCGAGTTCGATCTGACCACGCGTGCCATCCGGTTTTACGAAGACCTGGGGCTGCTGGAGCCCAAGCGGGCCGGACCCGGTGGGCGTTCGCGCGTGTACAGCGGACGCGACCGCACACGGCTGAAGCTCACCTTGCGCGCCAAGCGTCTGGGCTTCACCTTGACCGAGGCCAAGGAGATCATTGAGATGTATGACAGCCCGCGCGACACCGGCGCGCAGCTGAAGAAATTTCTGGACGTGCTGGCCATCCACCGCAAGCAATTGGAGGCCCAGATGGCCGACATGCAAGCCAACCTGGCCGAACTCAAGACCCACGAAAAGGAAGCGCGCGCGCTCTTGGCCAAGACCGGCAAGACGCCCGGCGCAGCCAAGGCCTGACGGCCACCGAACCCCACCAAACCAACCAACGAGGAGACCCCCATGAATAACCTGCCCGGACTGAATTTCCAACTCGGTGAAGACATCGACGCCCTGCGCGACGCGGTGCGTGAATTTGCGCAAGCCGAGATCGCGCCCCGCGCTGCCGAGATCGACAAAAACGACCAGTTTCCCATGGACCTGTGGCGCAAGATGGGCGACCTGGGCGTGCTGGGCATCACCGTGGGTGAGGAATACGGCGGTGCCAACATGGGCTACCTGGCCCACATGATTGCGATGGAAGAAATCTCCCGCGCGTCTGCGTCCGTGGGTCTGAGCTACGGCGCCCACAGCAACCTGTGCGTCAACCAGATCAAGCGCAACGGGACGGACGCACAGCGCGCCAAGTACCTGCCCAAGCTGATCAGTGGTGAGCACGTCGGTGCGCTGGCCATGAGCGAGCCCGGCGCCGGCTCCGACGTCTTGAGCATGAAGCTCAAGGCCGAGGACAAGGGCGGCTACTACCTGCTCAACGGATCCAAGATGTGGATCACCAACGGCCCCGACGCCGACACGCTGGTGGTCTATGCCAAGAGCGAACCCGAACTCGGCGCACGCGGCGTCACCGCCTTCCTGATCGAGAAGGGCATGCCCGGATTCAGCATCGCGCAGAAACTCGACAAGCTGGGCATGCGCGGCAGTCACACCGGCGAGCTGGTGTTCAACAATGTGGAAGTGCCGCACGCCAACGTGCTGGGCCAGGTCAATGGCGGCGCCAAGGTGTTGATGAGCGGCCTGGACTACGAGCGCGCCGTGCTGACCGGTGGTCCGCTGGGCATCATGCAGTCCGTGATGGACAACGTCATCCCCTACATCCACGACCGCAAGCAGTTTGGCCAGAGCATTGGCGAATTCCAGCTGATCCAGGGCAAGGTCGCCGACATGTACACCGTGTTGCAGGCCGGCCGCAGCTTTGCCTATACGGTGGCCAAGAACCTGGATCTGCTGGGCGCCGAGCACGTGCGTCAGGTGCGCAAGGACTGCGCTTCCGTCATTTTGTGGACCGCCGAGAAGGCGACCTGGATGGCCGGCGAGGGCGTGCAGATCTTCGGTGGCAACGGCTATATCAACGAATACCCGCTGGGCCGCCTGTGGCGCGACGCCAAACTGTACGAAATCGGGGCTGGCACCAGTGAGATTCGCCGTATGCTGATTGGCCGGGAGCTGTTCGCTGAGACAATGTAGGGCTGATGAAATTCGCCCCCACCCACACACTGACCACGATTCTTCACGGTACCCTGCGCGGGCTGATGCGCGCCTGGGTGCTGATCGTGCCTTTGGTGGTGGCGTTGTCCTTGATTCGCCTCGGGCAACTGGCGTACTTCTGGCCCAGCGGCTACCACGTCTCCACAACGGACCTGGCAAGCGTCCTGGTCCAGGGTTTCCGCTTCGATCTGAAGGTCAGCGCCGTGGCGGGCTTTTTGCTGCTGCTGGTGCTGCCCTGGGTGTCGGGCAAGGTGCAGGGGCGCATCGCCGCCGGGGTGGCGTTTCTGTATGTGATGCTGTCCCTGGTCAACCTGCATTACTTCGGCTTTTACAAGACCCCGATTGACTCCCTGGTGTTTGGCCTGGTGGAAGATGACACCACCGCCGTGCTGCAAACCATCTGGCGCGACTTCCCCGTCATCTGGACCCTGCTGTTGGCAGCAGTGTTGACGGTTGGCTCGGTGGCTTTTCATCGTGTTCTGGTGCGTCGTCTGCGGCCTGACACTGTGCTGCAAACCCACCATGCTGCCATCAAGCTGGTGCTGGCCATCGTCGTGTTCTTTGCGTTGCTCTTTGCTGGCAAGGGCACGATCCGTGAGATGGCGCTGCAACGCCAGCACCTCACGGTCACCACCTCGCAGTTCCTCAACGACATGGTGCCCAACGGCCCCATCGCCCTGAAATACGCGTGGGACAGCCGGGGCGCGTCGCAGAACCTGCAAAACCCGCTGGCAGGGCTCAAGGCCATGGGCTTTGATTCGGCCCAGGCGGCAGCCCAGGTGCTGGGCCTGCCCCATGGCAGCGATGCAGAAATCAAGGCCGCGCTCACGGCCCACGAGGCCTTGCCCGCTGGCACGCCCAAGAAGAACCTGGTGTTCTTCCTGATGGAGTCGTGGAGTGCCGAGCCCATGCTGTACCAGGGCCCGAAGTTCGACGTGCTGGGCCGCCTGGCACCGACTCTCGACAAGGCCTGCCACTTCAGCAATTTCGACTCGGCCCACGCCGGCACGCACCCCTCGCTGGAGGCGATTCTGTTTTCCACGCCGATCACCCCGCTGACCCTGGGCGATGTCGGCCGCAAGCCCATCCCCTGGGCCATTCCCAAGGTGGTCAAGGATGCCGGTTACCAGACCCTGTTTGTCACCTCGGCCCGCTCCGGCTGGCGCGATCTGAACCGCGTGCTGGCGGTGCAGGGCTTTGACGAGGTGGTGGATGCCAACACGCTGAAGGAGCAGTACCCCGACGCGAACTTGGGTATCTGGGGCGTGTGGGACAGCTACGTCTTCAAGTACCTGGCCAAGCGTCTGGCGGCCCAGCCGGCCGACAAGCCCATCTTTGTCTTTGTGTTGACCAGCACCAACCACCCGCCCTACGACCTGCCGGCCGACTACCAGCGCGTGCCGCGCGACATGGCGCAGTGGAAGGGCGAGACCACCTCCGACACGCTGCTGCTGAACCTGGATTCCTACCACTACGCCGCCGACCTGCTGGGCGGCTTTGTGCAGGATGTGCAAAAGGGCCCGCTCAAGTCCCATACCATCGTCGCCGCCACCGGAGACCACAATGTGCGCTCCTTCGGCATGTATGCCGAGGCGCCCCGGCGCTACCTGCAGCGCCAGGTGCCGTTCGTCATCTGGGGCGAGGGGCTGGGTGGCCCGCAGTGCGGCCCACAGCAGGCCCTGCCGGCCAGCCACCGCGACATGTTCAACACCCTGCTGCCGCTGGTGGGCGTGAACGGCCCCTACATCAACGCCGGGCGCAACCTGCTGCGCACGCCGGAGGCCACGCCGCTGGACGCTCCGCGCATCCTGTTCTTCACCGGCGAGGCGCGCAATGCCCAGGGCCTGTGGCAACTGGGCAACCCGAATTCCTTTGCCTGCAGTTCGGCGCCCACAGCGGCTGTCAAGACGGCGGGTACCGATTGCCAGTTCAACGCGTTGGATGACCAGCAGGAGCGGGCCCGCTACGGCCTGCTCGACTGGAACGTGCGTATTTCTCTCAAAAAATAGGGTTCACCATGTCAAGCAAACTCAGCGATCTCTTTGCCCACAACCGCGCCTGGGCCGCCCGCATGGAGGCCGAGCGCCCCGGTTTCTTCACCAGCCTGAAGGCGCAGCAAAAGCCCAAGTACATGTGGATCGGCTGCTCCGACAGCCGCGTGCCCGCCAACCAGATCACGGGGCTGGAGCCCGGCGAGGTGTTCGTGCACCGCAACGTGGCCAACGTGGTCGTGCATTCCGACCTGAATGCGCTGTCCACCATCCAGTTTGCGGTGGAGCGCTTGAACGTGGCCCACATCATGGTGGTTGGCCACTACGGCTGCTCGGGCGTGCAGGCCGCGCTGGAAGGCGCGCGCATTGGCCTGGCCGACAACTGGCTGCGCCACATCCAGGATGTGCGTGACCGCCACCGTGACATCCTGGAAGTGATTCCCGAACATGGCCGGGCCGACGCGCTGTGCGAGCTCAACGCCATTGAGCAGGTGGTCAACGTGGCCCAGACCACGGTGATGCAGGACGCCTGGGCGCGTGGCCAGGACGTGACGCTGCATGGCTGGGTTTACGGTCTGCAGGACGGCCTGATCCAGGATCTGCACATGACGGTCAGCGGTACCGATGACCTGGACGCCCTGTACCGCCAGGCCCTGACGGGCGTGCGCCTGATTCCCCGTCACGGATAGGTTTTGGTCAAATCGTGCTCTAGCCCTCGTCAATGCTGATCACTCAGCTATAAATTCAGTAGCAATATGTTCCCAACCCGCCTGGACTCCTCCATTGCCTACGACATCGCCAAGGCGATGATGGACGGCTTCAACCGCCACTACCAGTTGTTTCGCACCGAGTCGGGACGCGCCAAGCACCGCTTCGAGACGGCGGACTGGCATGGCCAGCAACGGGCCCAGCGCGAGCGGATCGAGTTTTACGATTTGCGGGTCATGGAATGCTCGCGCCGGCTGGAGCGCGAGTTCAAGGCAGGCGAGCAACCGATGGACATCTGGCACCAGATCAAGCTGCACTACATCGGCCTGCTGGTGAACCACCACCAGCCGGAGCTGGCGGAGACCTTCTTCAATTCGGTCACCACCAAGATCCTGCACCGCAGCTATTTCCAGAACGATTTCATCTTCGTGCGTCCGGCCGTCAGCACCGAATACATCGAGAACGACGAATCCGAAAAGCGCCCGACCTACCGCTCCTACTACCCCACGCGCGACACCATGCGCGAGGTGCTGGTCAACATGGTCAACGACTTCGACCTGCAGCGCCCGTTTGACAACCTGGAGCACTACTGCGGCCTGGTGCAGGAGGCCATGATGAGCCGTCTGGGCGATGCCAAGCTGCGTGCCAACTTCCAGATCCAGGTGCTCACCGGCCTGTTCTTCCGCAACAAGGGCTGCTACATCGTCGGCAAGCTGATCAACGGCTTCAACGAATTCCCGTTTGCGCTGCCCATCCTGCACACCAAGATGCCGCCCCGCACCCTGGCGACGAATGACCGCAACGCCGCCGGTGATGCGGCCGAGGACACGCATGCGTACAAGTCCAAACTGGTGATCGACGCGGCGCTGTTCGGCGAAGACGACCTGCTGATGCTGTTCAGCTTTGCGCGCGCCTACTTCATGGTGGACATGGAGATTCCCAGCGCCTATGTGCAGTTCCTGCGCAGCATGATGCCGCGCAAGCCGCGCAACGAAATCTACAACGCACTGGGTCTGGCCAAGCAGGGCAAGACGCTGTTCTACCGCGACTTCCTGCACCACCTGCGCCACAGCACCGACAAGTTCCGCATCGCCCCCGGTATCAAGGGCATGGTCATGCTGGTGTTTGACCTGCCCAGCTTTCCCTATGTGTTCAAGGTCATCAAGGACTACTACCCGCCGCAGAAGGACACCACGCGCGAGCAGATCAAGGACAAATACCTGCTGGTCAAGCAGCACGACCGGGTGGGCCGCATGGCCGACACGCTGGAATACAGCGAGGTGGGTTTTCCGCGTGACCGTTTCAGCGACGAGCTGATTGCCGAAATCGAGAAGTTCGCACCCAGCCAGCTGGAGATCACCGACCGCGATGGCGACGGCACGCTGGAAGTCATCATCAAGCACGTCTACATTGAGCGGCGCATGATCCCGCTCAACATTTACCTGCAGGAGGCCTTCGATGCCGGTGGCGCCAATGCCGCCGACCAGAGCCCCGTGGCACTGCGCGCCCGCGAGCAGATCGAGCGCGGCGTGGTGGAGTATGGCAACGCTATCAAGGACCTGGTGGCCGCCAACATTTTCCCCGGGGACATGCTGTGGAAGAACTTCGGCATCACCCGCCACGGCAAGGTTGTTTTCTACGACTACGACGAGATCGAATACATCACCGATTGCAATTTCCGCAAGGTACCTGCGCCGCGCAGCGAGGAGGACGAGATGTCCGGCGAGATCTGGTACACGGTAGGCCCCAAGGACGTGTTCCCCGAGACCTTCGGCCCCTTCCTGCTGGGCAACCCGGCCGTGCGCGGCATCTTCATGAAGCACCACGCCGATCTGCTGGATGTGACCTTCTGGCTCGCGCACAAGGATCGCATCCAGGCTGGCCACGTGCACGACGTGTTCCCGTATGACAAGGACAAGCGCTTCCAGCCACCACCCGCACGGGCCTGACACGGCAGTCCTGCGGGCAGGAAAGCGGCCGGTTTTGGCTGCTTTTTTTCGTTTGGGGCTTTGACGGAATCGCTACACTGCCGCCCATGCGCAACCTCGCCTGTCTGATGATTCTGCTGTGTCTGGGTGCTGCGGGCCAGGCGGCCATGCAGCCCGTGCCCGAGCGCAAGCCGCGTTGTGATGCGCCGGCCCTGCATGCCAGCGACTACCGGCGCTCCATCGCCGCCGTGCGCCGCCTGCCCGAGCTGGTGGCATGGTCCCGCTCCCACACCTTCCCGGTCGCCTATGGTGAATCCCTGGACCAGCAGGTTGCCCTGGAGGGGCGCTGCTACTGGTCGGTCTCGGTCTATGCCAACACGCCGGAGCGGCTGGAGCTGTGGAACGTGTTTTTCGTGGAACCCAAGGCCAAACGGGTACTGGTGCAGGACCCCGAATCCGGCGAGGCGATCTCGCTGCAGACATGGCGCTCTCAACCGGCGAGGTCCGGACCCGTTTGATTTTTTCCTGCTGACATGACGAAACAAAATCGGTTTGCACAACGCGTGTTCCTGTTCGCGGCCATCTACGGCATCCTGGTGCTGGCGCCGCAGTATGTGCTGGAGACCCGACTGGGTGTGCCATTCGTCCCACCGCTGAACCACCCCGAGCATTTCTATGGGTTTATTGGCGTGGCGCTGGCGTGGCAGTTCGCCTTTCTGGTGATCTCGCGGGATGTGCAGCGTTACCGGCTGTTGATGCTGCCGGCCGTGCTGGAAAAGCTGTCCTTCGGCATCGCCGCCTACGTGCTGTATGCGCAGGGGCGCGTGGAGGCGCTGGTCCTGGTGTTCGCGTCCATCGACCTGCTGCTGGCGGCGCTGTTTCTGGCGTCCTACCGCCTGTGCCGCACCACGGGTGAGTAGAGCCGCCGACGCCTGCTGAGGCCAGCCGAGCCGCCGTTTGTCGTACACTCCGCGCTGCCCGGGGTGCGCAGTGGTTGCGCTGAGATGGATTCCAAACCCGTGAACTTGATCTGGTTCATACCAGCGTAAGAAGTGCCAAGCAGCTGACTCTGTGCCCCATTGCGGGCCGTCGGCTGCATCTTTCAGGTTTGCGGGGCTGGTGCCTTTCGTCTTCGGGTTCAACCGGAGACAAACCTTGAACGCACCCGACAAGCTAGCCCAGTTCATCCAGCTCACCCGCGAGCCGCTTCCCGCCTCCCGCAAAATCTATCTGCCCGGCAGCCGTGCCGACATCCAGGTGCCGCTGCGCGAAATCCTGCAGAGCAATGGCGAGGCGGTCACGGTCTACGACACCTCCGGCCCCTACACCGATCCCACCGCCCACATCGACGTGCGCCAGGGTTTGCCTCTGGTACGCCAGGGCTGGATTGCCGACCGGGGCGATTCTGAGGCCTACGCAGGCCGCAAGCCCTTCGCGCGGGACGATGGCCTGAAGCATGGCGAGACGGACGCCCTGGCCGCGCTGCGCGCGCAGGCCGCAGGCCTGCAGCGCCAGCCGCGCCGTGCCAAGGCAGGCGCCAATGTCACGCAAATGCACTACGCGCGCTTGGGGCTCGTCACCCCCGAGATGGAATACGTGGCCATCCGCGAGAACCAGAAGCAGGCCTGGATGGAGCAGTACCAGACCAATGCCGAGCGCGAGGCACGCCTGGCCGGCAACAGCTTTGGCGCCAGCATTCCGAAGATCATGACGCCCGAATTCGTGCGTGATGAGGTCGCCCGTGGCCGCGCCATCATCCCGGCCAACATCAACCACACCGAGTTGGAACCCATGGCCATCGGCCGCAACTTCCTGGTCAAGATCAACGCCAACATCGGCAACTCGGCGGTCACGTCCAGCATCGAGGAAGAAGTGGAAAAACTGGTCTGGTCCATCCGTTGGGGCGCCGACACCGTGATGGACCTGTCCACCGGCAAGGCCATCCACACCACGCGCGATTGGATCGTACGCAACTCGCCGGTGCCGATTGGCACCGTGCCGATCTACCAGGCGCTGGAAAAAGTGGGCGGCATTGCCGAGGACCTGACATGGGACATCTTCCGCGACACGCTGATCGAGCAGGCCGAGCAGGGCGTGGACTACTTCACCGTGCACGCCGGCGTGCGCCTGCCCTTTATCCACCTGACCGCGAACCGCATGACGGGCATCGTCTCGCGCGGCGGCTCCATCATGGCCAAGTGGTGCATCGCCCACCACAAGGAGAACTTCCTCTACACGCACTTCGACGAGATGACCGAGATCATGCGCGCCTATGACGTCAGCTACTCGCTGGGCGACGGCCTGCGCCCCGGCTCCGGTGCGGATGCCAACGACGAGGCCCAGTTTGCCGAATTGCGCACGCTGGGCGAGCTGACCAAGAAGGCCTGGGCGCAGGACGTGCAGGTCATGATCGAAGGCCCTGGCCACGTGCCCCTGCACATGGTGCAGGCGAATATGACCGAGCAGTTGAAGCACTGCGACGAGGCGCCGTTCTACACGCTGGGCCCGCTGACCACCGACATTGCGCCGGGCTACGACCACATCACCAGTGGCATCGGCGCGGCCTTGATTGGCTGGTTCGGCACGGCCATGCTGTGCTACGTGACACCCAAGGAGCACCTGGGCCTGCCGGACCGCGAGGACGTCAAGGTCGGCATCATCACCTACAAGATTGCCGCCCACGTGGCCGATGTGGCCAAGGGCCATCCCGGTGTGCGGGCGCGCGATGACGCCTTGTCCAAGGCACGCTTCGAGTTCCGCTGGATGGACCAGTTCAACTTGTCGCTGGACCCCGACACCGCGCGCAATTTCCACGACGAGACTCTGCCCAAGGATTCAGCCAAGGTGGCGCATTTCTGCAGCATGTGCGGCCCCAAGTTCTGCTCCATGAAGATCACGCAGGAGGTGCGCGAATACGCCAAGAACAGGGGTGTCAGCGACGAGCAGGCCCTGGAGAGCGGCATGCAGGCCAAGTCGGATGAATTCAAAAAGGTGGGCGGCGAGATCTACATCCCCATCACCCCGGCGCAGGGCTGATTCGCGCAACGACGGACGACGACAGGAGAACAGACATGCATATTGGCATTGCGGGCGCGGGCCTGCTGGGGCGCCTGCTGGCGCTGGAGTTGAGTCGCAGGGGAAACCGGGTGGAGGTGTTTGACCCCGCCAGCGGCCCCGGCCCCAAGGCCGCCTCAAACACCCAGGCGGCGGCCTGGACCGCGGCGGGGCTGTTGAGTCCGGTGGCCGAGCTGGAGTGCGCGGATGCCCGGGTGTTTGGTTGGGGGCTGCGCTCCCTGCAACTGTGGCCGGGCATTGTGCAGTCCATGGAGGGTCCAGTAGCACTGAATCTGCAAGGCAGCCTGCTGCTGGCCCACCGCAGTGATGCAGGTGCCGCGCAGCGCGTGGTGGGGCTGTTGCAGTCCAAGGCCGGTGCGCCCTACCAGCCCGAGCCGCTGGATGGCGAACGCCTGGCCGCACTGGAGCCGTCCGTCCACGGCCCGGCGCTGAGCTGGCTGCTGCCCAGCGAAGGCGAAATCCATACCGTGCAGGCCATGCAGGCGCTGGCGGCCCAGGGCGCGCGCCAGGGTGTGCGCTGGTACTGGCAAAGCCACGTGGAGGCTGTGGAGGCCGGCAGCTTGCAGGTGGAGACGGAACACGGCATGGTGCGCCACCGTTTCGACCATGTGTTTGATGTGCGTGGCACCGGCGCGCGGCCCGAGCTGCCGGTGCGCGGCGTGCGCGGCGAGGTGTTCTGGCTGCACGCGCCGGGCGTGCCACTGAACCGTGCACTGCGCTTGATGCACCCGCGCCATTCGGTCTACATCGTGCCGCGCCCCGGTGACCTGGTGGTGGTGGGCGCCAGCGAGATCGAGAGCGAAGACCGCTCGCCCGTGTCCCTGCGCAGCACGCTGGAACTGCTCAGCGCCGCGCACAGCGTCATCCCCGCGCTGGCCGAGGCGCGCGTCGTGCATTCCGAATCCAATCTGCGCCCGACCCTGCCCGACAACCTGCCGCTGCTGTCGCGCGAGGCTGGCATCATCCGCATCAACGGCCTGTACCGCCATGGCTGGCTCATTGCCCCGGCCATTGTTGAAGAGGCGCTGGCGCAGGAGTTGTTGACATGAGCACCACCGGGACAGCGCAGCCCACACGCCAGTTGCTGGTCAATGGTGCGGCGCAGTGTTCCAGTGCGCGCACGCTGGCCCAGTGGGTACAGGAGCAGGGCCTGGCGCCCGAGGCCGTGGCCACCGCCGTCAATGGCCAGTTTGTGCAGCGCGACCTGCGCCACCAGTGTGTGCTGGCCGACGGCGATGCGATTGTGACCTTTCAACCAATCGTAGGAGGCTAAGCCATGACCACAACACCAAGAGCCTGGGAGGCAGGGCATTCTGCGCAGGTCAAGGAGGAGCCCGCGCAGCGGGCGGGGGACACGGAGCGGAATGCCCTGCCTCTCAGGCTCGAACCCCAAGACTTGCAGATTGGCGGACGCACCCTGAAGAGCCGCTTCCTTCTGGGCACCGCCGGCTACCCTTCTCCGCAGGTGCTGCAAGAGGCCATCGCCGCATCCGGCGCGCAGGTCGTCACCGTGGGCCTGCGCCGCCAATTGGCGCATGGTGCCGCAGCCAGCGATTTCTTTGCCATGGTCCAGGCCACCGGCGCGCACCTGCTGCCCAACACCGCCGGCTGCCGCACCGCGCGCGAGGCGGTCACGCTGGCGCAGATGGCGCGCGAGCTGTTTGGCACGCACTGGATCAAGCTCGAAGTGGTGGGCGACGAGCACACGCTGCAGCCCGACCCGTTTGAGCTGGTGGACGCCGCGCGCCAACTGGTGCAGGACGGCTTTGAGGTCTTCCCCTATTGCACCGACGACCTGGTCAGTTGCCAGCGCCTGCTGGACGTGGGCTGCCAGATTTTGATGCCCTGGGGCGCGCCGATTGGCTCTGGCCAGGGCCTGGTCAACCCCGGCGCGCTGCGCACCCTGCGTGCGCGCTTGCCCGGCGTGCCGCTGATCGTAGACGCCGGCATCGGCTCGCCAGCGGACGCGGTGCAGGCCATGGAGCTGGGGCTGGACGGTGTGCTGCTCAACACCGCCGTGGCCAAGGCGCTGGACCCGGTGCGCATGGCGCGCGCCTTCAGGCTCGGCATTGCAGCCGGGCGACTGGCGTTTGAATCGGGTGTCATGGCCCAGCAGGACATGGCGGTGGCATCCACACCGGTGGCGGGTTACCCGATATTGCTATGAATTCAGTAGCTGATAATGCTTATTTCACGAGGGCTAGCGGCTTGTTTGACTCGAAACCATCTGGCCAGCCGGACGTGCGGCGACCGATTGTCTGGAGCATCGCCGGCTCCGACAGCGGTGGCGGCGCCGGCCTGCAGGCTGACCTCAATGCCCTGCAAGCCTTTGGCGTGCACGCCTGCACGGCGGTGGCCGCCATCACCGCGCAGAACTCGCTGGCGGTCACGCGTGTGGCGCCCGTCAGCGCCGAACTGCTGGACGCCCAACTGGCCGCGCTGGAGCAGGACATGCCGCCCGCTGCCATCAAGACCGGCCTGCTGGGCAGCGTGGACAACCTGCGCGTGGTTTGCCGCTGGGTGGATCGGTTGCGTTCTGAAGGCCAGACCGTGGCGCTGGTGGTGGACCCGGTGCTGGGTTCCACCACCGGCGCCGGTTTTGCCGACGACGCGCTGGTGCAAGCCTATATCAGCGAGCTGCTGCCGCGTGCCACGCTGGTCACGCCCAACCAGGCCGAGGCACAGCGCCTGGGGCTGGCGGTCGGTCAGGTGTGCGATGGCGTGTCCGTGGTCATCACCGGTGGCGATGCATCAGAAGACGACGGACTGGCGCGTGACTGGTTCTGCAGCCCGCAGGCCACGGGCTGGCTCAGCCTGCCGCGTGTGGATACACCGCACCACCACGGCACCGGCTGCACCTTTGCATCGAGTGCCGCCGCCGCACTGGCCAGCGGCTACTGCGTGGCCGATGCGGTTGTGCTGGCCAAGATGGCGACGACGCACGCCTTGCGCCACGCCTATGCGGCCGGCGCGGGCGCAGGCC
>JBAQDE010000007.1:0-21744 GCA_049294595.1 Rhodoferax sp.
TCTCCATGGCGTCGTAGTCCAGCACTTCGTTGGCATCGAGGCCATAGGAGACCACGTTGAACCACTTGCCCGACATGTTCAGCGGCATGCCGTGCGTCAGGTGGCCGCCTTCGGCCAGGCTCATGCCCATGATGGTGTCGCCGGGCTTGAGGAAGGCCAGGAACACGGCCTCGTTGGCAGAGGCGCCGCAGTGGGGCTGCACGTTGGCGGCTTCGGCGCCGAAGATTTGTTTGATGCGGTCAATGGCCAGTTGCTCTGCCACGTCCACGTGCTCGCAGCCACCGTAGTAGCGCTTGCCGGGGTAGCCTTCGGCGTACTTGTTGGTCAGCTGGCTGCCTTGCGCCGCCATGACGGCGGGCGAGGCGTAGTTTTCGCTGGCAATCAGCTCAATGTGGTGCTCCTGGCGTGCGTTCTCAGCCAGGATGGCGGCCCACAGTTCGGGATCGGTCTGTTCGACGAGGATATTGCGGTTGTACATGGCAGTCCTTTAAGACAATGAACCTTGGTCATACAAAATGAGACAAGGGCTGCCCAGGCGAACGGCTGATCGCAAGCATCTGCGCAGATGCTGCGGCACGCTTCCCAGTGGTATCCCCACGTCAGCGCCTCAAACCGGAACGGTTGGGCGCCTATCGCCAGTTGCGTGCGGTGTAGATTTTACCCGAGCCAGCTTACGAGGAAATATAGCTAGCCACGGTTTCCGGTGTTTCTTGCGGTTTGACCGGGTGAATCACCGGAACAACCTGCGGTGCAGACAGGGGCACCGAGCGTCCGTTGGACACCAGTTGCAGACGGCTATGCTCCGCCAGCACTTTGGAGGTGTAGCCGTTGTCGTCGTCCATGTTGCCAGCGCCTACATACAGCTTGAGTCCACCTTCCACCGAGCCTGCACGGGAGACGCACTCCTGTAGCACCTTGACGCCGACGCGCAGGTTGGAGATGGGATCAAACGCAGCATGTTTGCCACCAAAGCCTTCGTACTTGTCGCTGTGGATCTTGGTCATGACCTGCATCAGGCCCTGCGCGCCGACCGAGCTTTGGGCAAAAGGATTGAAGCCCGACTCAACCGCCATGACGGCCAGAATCAGGGTCGGGTCCAGCTTGGCACGGGCTCCCACCTCAAACGCCTCGGCTACCAGTGCGCTCAGCGGTTCGGGCGCAACGTTGTACTTCTTGCTCAGCCAGTAGGCCACGGCGGCTTGCTGTTTGGGCAGGCTTTGTGGATTGGTGGCTGTGGCACGCTCAATGGCGTCTACCTCCGGCACTATGCCGGAAACGGCCGCCTGACGGGTTTGCAGCCAGCTCATCAACTGGACTTCGCCCGCCTGGCGAATTTCTGGCCTTGCGGTCAGGGTGATCACGGCAAACATGACGGCCAAGCCCAGGAGGGCAAAACCGTTGTGTGTGATTTCAAAGAATCCTTGGGCGATGTCGCTGGCAAATGTTGCCAAGCCCTTGGTGAATTTTTCGGTCGCTGTCATAGCTCTTCCTTCTTAGGCGTGGGGCCTGGGTCAGGTTCTGCAAACAGAACAGTTGACTTGGGCCGCCGCGTTTGGGTTGGTACGCTATCAATATCCTGCGGCGTCGTCTCGACATGTGCAGCGATTTGAATATGCCGGGTTCGGCAGCGGTTACGGGTTTATCCCTAGCGGAACTTGGGATGGGCGGATTCTAGGGGGCTTGAATATATCTAGTCAACAATATTAAATAGGTTTGTTATTCTAAATAAGATCATATGAATGGCCATTTCCAGCACGCGTGCGGCTTTCCGGCGGTTTCGAGGTGCTCAAAAATCTCCCAATCGTGGCCCCCAAATCCATTGAAAACCGAATTTGCAAAGCACAGGAGCAGTCGTTAGACTGGGATTGCCTGTTGATTCAGGTTCTGTTCCGGCAGTAGCCAGTCCGTACCGTGACGGTATCAGTGACGAAGCGGCCCCGGTAACTCACGGAGGCAATCTATTGCTTCTAGTGCACTGTGGGACGTCAATCTCCCATGTGCCAGCCCTGACGGCACGGACCTCTGGTCAGCCGTCGAGCCCGGTGTCTGAGCCTGTGCTTCGGATGCCGGGCTTTCTTGCTTTTCCCCCAGAGAACCCCTGCGTAGTACGGTGTGCTCTATATATATAGTGCTGCTGTGGTGCATCCATGGGGAGTGTGCGCAGCAAACGCCATTCGCGTGTCGAACGACAGTTGCGCGATTTGCTCTTATTTTGGTAGCTAACTAGCTATATTCCATGAGGGCTATGCGTTGATTTAGTCTTTTTTCATTACGGCCGCACTGTCGCATGGGCATGGGTTTGCGGGGGCGGGGACAAAAACCGTGGGCAAGCACGCAAATCGCGGCGAAAATACGCAGTTGCAGATTTCTTTTCAACCCCATTCCGAGCTCCCACCGTGACGTCGACTTCCACCGCCAAAAACAACGATATAGCCCATTTAGACAGTCTGACCGGTGGCGCTTTTTCAGCCCCCACTTCCGGCGAGCGTGCAGCCCGCGTGCGGGAGTGGCTGCTGGGTAGCCCGGCGCCGGAACAACTGGCCGATGTGTTCAAGGAACTCAGCGTCAAGGACAAGGGCGCTGCCAAGCTGGTCCGTGAAAAGATCGACGAAGCCCGTCGCATCAAGGGCCAGGAAGCACTGGCCGCCGAGTGGGCCACCAAGGCCCAGGCCTTGCTGGACATGGGCAAACTCAATATTGCCGACGCCCTGGCGTGGCAGCGTGATGCCGCCAAGGCAGGAGCTCCCCTGAGCCGGGAACCCCTGGCAGCGCTCAAGACCCAGTTGGCTGAGCGCGTGCGCGTGATTGAAGACCTGCAACGCCGCGTCCAGGTGCAACGTGAGGCCGCAGTGCTGCTGGCCCAGCGTATTGAAGTCCTGTCCACCAAATCCTGGCAGGACGCCCAGTCCGCACTCGACGCCCTGCGTGTGGATGTGGATCAGTGGCAGGCCCAGGCTACCCAACTGGTTGCCGATACGAGCTGGCCCAGTGTGGACGTCAAGTTTCCGCCCCTGCTGGACGCCTCCAAGGGGCAATTGCTGGTGGTGTGGGACGCATTCCAGGCAGCGCTGGCCCAGGCCGTGACTGCCGCACAGGACGCAGCAGCACCTCTGCCACCGGTGCCAGTCTGGGCCGATGAGTTGCGCGTCGCCCGCGGCGTGCCCGTTGAGGCGGCACCGAAGCAGGCCAAGCCCAAAATTGATCCACAGGTTCGGGCGCAGGCGACCGCTGCCGTTCGTGCGGCGCTTGCCACGCTGGAGCTGGAAGTGGCCGAAGGGCATGGAAAAGCCAGCGCTGGTGCGGCCAATGCACTGCGCCAGGCCTTGAAGGAAAACGGCCGTCTGATCGACGACAAGCTGGAAAACCAGGCCCATGCCGCTCTGGCCGCTGCCGGAGAACTGGAGGGCTGGCAACGCTGGCGCGCTGACCAGTTGCGCGAGGCTCTGGTGGCCCAGGCTGAAGGACTGCTCAAGCGTCCCGAGGGTCAGGCCATCGGTGGTCGCAAGATGCAGGAAACCCTGCGTTCCTTGCGTGAACAATGGAAGCAGACCGACCAGGGCGGCGTCCCCAACCATGCGATGTGGAAGCGCTTTGACGAAGCCTGCAATGAGGCCCACAAGGTGGTGGAAGCCTGGCTCGACAAGGTCCGCGCCGAATCCGCCGAACACAAGGCCCAGCGTCTGGCGTTGATCGAAGAGGTCAATGCCTGGGCGGCGGCCAACCAGACCGCGCTGGACGACGACTGGAAGGGCTTCAACCGCATCCTGCACCAGTTTTCCGACCGCTGGCGCGAGGCTGGCCACCTGGGCGAGAAGGCTTTTGCGGAGTTGCAGCCTTTGTGGAAGGCCGCCATCGCCAAGGCTGCGGCTCCTCTGGAAGCTTTGCAGGCCGAAAGCCTGGCCCTGCGCCACGCCATGATCGAAGAGGCCAAGGTTTTGGGGGCCGCCGCCGAGTTACGGATCGACGCCGTCAAGGCCCTGCAACAGCGCTGGCAGGCCCAGGCGCACCGCGTGCCGATTGACCGCCGCCAGGAACAAAAGCTTTGGGATGCCTTCCGCAAACCGATTGACGATGCCTTCAACCGCAAGACCGCCGACCGCGAGAAGGCCGAGGCTGCGCTGGGTGCCCGTGACCGCATCGTGCTCCAGGCCGCCAAGGCATTGGATGCGGCGAACGCCAGTGGCGATGCGCAAACCATTCGTGCAGCCATGGTTGCTCTGGAGGCGGCACTGCAAGGGCAGGCCCAGGCCCAGGCGGATGTGCAGTCCGCAGGTGCTCAGGAGAGCCAGGCCCAAGCAGTTGTACCAGCAAGTGATTCTGAACAAAATGTAACTCCAGCCCTCGTGGAATCTGAACAGGATGCTATTGAAACTGTAGCAGCTGAGCCAGCTGTCGATGGCGTGGATGCTCCGGCTGAAGCACCAGCAGAGCCACCCGTGGCACCTAAGGCCGCGCCCAAACGGGTGGTCGCTGCCCGGGGTGATGACCGCCCCGGAACCCGCAAAGACACGCCGGCCCCGGCGGGAGCCCGCCCCGGCAAATGGGGGGATCGTGGTGAAGCTGCACGGGGTCCGCGTGACCGCGGAGCCGCCCGACCCGACAGCCGTGATGCAGGTCGGTCTGTCGGCGGGCGCTTTGGCGCCGAGGGACGGGGTCGCCCGGAAGGTTGGCAGGATGCCCCCCGCCTTGGCGACGCGGCATTCCGTGCCCAGCGCGACGCGCTGGAACACGCACAGCAGGCGCTCAAGAAGCTGGCCGTGCAGGCGCACGGCGAGGCCTTGACCCAGTTGTTGACGGCCTGGGAAAAGCGCGATGCCAGTCTGGTTCCCGGTGCACAAGAACTGGGCAACCGGGCCACACCGGCCACGCGTGCTGCCTGGGTACAAGCCTTGGGTGGCGAAGCCAAGGGTGCGGCTGCGGTCAAACCCGTCGATCCGCATGTAGCGCTGCTGCGCCTGGAAATGGCCGCCGAAGTGCCCACCCCGGCTGAAGACCTGGATGCACGGCGCAGCCTGCAATTGCAATTGCTGACCCGTCGCAACGATGCACCACCGGCGCAGACTTGGGGGCAGGACACCGCATCCGTGCTGGCCGGCCCCTTCAGTGCGCCGGCAGCGCGGCGTGTGCAGAACGTGCTCAAGGTCCTGTTGAAGAAATAGCAACACGACGTCGCGGTGCGGTCGGTTGTGGAAGAATGGGTTGCCCGCTGCAGCGGGCGGGTTTCTTTTTCAAGGGGGATCTGTGGAATCCATCGAAGACCTGCTGCGTCGGCTTGAGCAACTCAATGCGATTGGTGCCGCGCTCTCCAAGGAGCGCGACATCACCCGTCTGCTGGAAAGCATTCTGGTGGCCGCCAAGACCATCACCCATGCGGATGGCGGCACGCTCTACCGCGTGACCGAGGACGGCAAGGCCCTGCGCTTCGAGATACTGAAGACCGACTCGCTGAAGATTGCCATGGGCGGCACCTCGGGGCGACCCATCGATTTTCCCAACCTGCCGCTACACGACGCGCAGGGCAAGCCCAACGATTCGCTGGTGGCCGCCTATTCGGCCATCCACAGCCAGACGGTCAATATCGCAGACGCCTACACCGCGCCGAATTTCGATTTCTCCGGCACGCGGCAGTTCGATGCGCGAACCGGTTACCGGTCCCAGTCCTTCCTATCCGTACCGATGAAGGACCACGAGGGCGATGTGATCGGTGTGTTGCAACTGCTCAATGCCACGCCCGACCCGGAGCGCGGAGTGGTGCCGTTTTCCACGTCGGACCAGAGTCTGGCGGAGTCACTCGCGTCGCAGGCGGCCATTGCCATTACCAACCGCAACCTGATGTCGCAGCTGGAAACGTTGTTCGAGTCCTTCATCAGCCTGATCAATCTCGCGATTGACGAAAAATCGCACTACACCGGTGGCCACTGCCAGCGGGTTCCGGCTCTGACGATGATGCTGGCCGAGGCGGTGAATGCCCACAAGTTGGGGCCGCTGGCGGCGTTCTCAATGGATGACCGCGATCGCTACGAACTCAAGATTGCCGGCCTGCTGCACGACTGCGGCAAGGTGACGACGCCGGTGCATGTGGTGGACAAGGCCACCAAACTGCAGACGTTGTTCGACCGCATCGACCTGATCGACACCCGCTTTGAGGTGCTCAAGCGCGACCAGGAAATTGCGGCACTGCGTGCGCAATTGGCCATGCGGGAGCAAAAGGATGCCACCGGCGAGGCCCGCCTGTGGACCGAGGCCCGCGAGAGGATCAATGCCCTGGATGCGGATCGTGATTTCCTGCGATCGGTGAATCAGGGTGCCGAGTCCATGAAGGACGGAGATCTGCAGCGCGTGCGCGACATAGCCCAACGGTACACGTGGCGCAATGTCACGGGCCTGGAGTCCGAGGCACTGACCACCGACGAGGTCGAGAACCTCACGATCCGTGCCGGCACCTTGACTGCTGCCGAACGCGACATCATCAACAACCACATCGTGGCCACGATCAAGATGCTGGAGCAGTTGCCCTGGCCCAAGCACCTCAAAAACGTGCCCGAGTACGCCGGCGGCCATCACGAACGCATGGATGGCAAGGGCTACCCCAAGGGCCTTACACGGGACCAGATGTCCGTGCAGGCGCGGGTCATGGGGATTGCCGATATCTTTGAGGCCCTGACGGCGCGCGACCGGCCTTACAAGCAGGGCATGAAACTGTCCCAAGCCATGGGCATCATGCACAAGTTCCGCATGGGTGGTCACATTGACCCGGACCTGTTTGATATCTTCGTTCAGGAAGGTGTCTACCTGCGTTACGCCCAGCAGTTTCTGGACCCCTGGCAGATTGACACGGTAGACCCGAAGGCCTGGGCCTAGGCTGCGCTGTGGCCACCGGCCATGCTGGGTGGGATGCGCTCCACGGTAAAGGACTCGGTTGAACCCGTTTCACAGCGACGCAGGCGCAGGACGTCGGCCCTCGGTGGCCGTGCCCCCAGGTCCCAGTCGCTCAAAACCAGCCGTTCCCTGCCGGCGTCCAATGCATGCGTGGCCGCTTTGTGCGTGTGGCCATGGATCATGTGGCCTGCACCATGGGTTTGCAGCAGGGCATTGGCGGCCGCGAAATCCACGTCGGCGTAGATGGTTTCACTGCGCTTGCGGGCTTCGCTTTGTGCTCGCAAAGACATGGCAATCGCCAAACGCTCTGTCAGTGGTTGGTCAAGGAAGTTGGTCTGCCACTCGGCGCCGCGCACTTGGGCGCGAAATTGCATGTAGTCGGTGTCGTCCACACACAGGGCATCACCGTGGGTCAGCAGCCAGCGTGTACCGGCAAATGTTAGAACGGTGGGGTCTTCGAGCAGCGTGCAGTTGCTGGTGACGGCGAGGGCCGGACCCATCAAAAAGTCACGGTTACCGCGCATGAGGTGCACATCCATGCGGGTGCTCGCAGTGCGCAACGCCGCAGCGCACTGGCTTTCAAAGGCGTGTTCCTGGGTCAGGACATCGTCGCCCACCCAGACTTCAAAGATATCGCCGAGCAGGAAGACGGCGTCGGCCACGCTGGTCTGGAGATAGCGCTGCCAGGCCGCAAAGGTCTGGGGCTCGGACGCCTGCAGATGCAGGTCCGAGATGAAGTCGACGCAACGCCAGCGGGATGGCGCGTGGAGTTCCATCCCGCAACCGGCGTGGCTTAGAGGGCGACGGCTTTTTCGATCACGACGTCATCCTTGGGCACGTCGTCATGAAAGCCCTTGCGGCCGGTCTTGACGGCCTTGATCTTGTCGACCACGTCGGATCCGGATACCACCTTGCCGAACACGGCATAACCCCAGCCCTGTGCGCTGGGGGCGGTATGGTTCAGGAAGCCGTTGTCGGCCACGTTGATGAAGAACTGGGCGGTGGCGGAGTGGGGGTCGCCGGTGCGCGCCATGGCCACGGTGTAGTTGGCATTCTTCAGGCCGTTGTTGGCTTCATTCTGGATCGGCGCATCGCAGGACTTCTGGTTCATGCCGGGTTCCATGCCGCCGCCCTGGATCATGAATCCGGGAATGACGCGGTGGAAGATGGTGTTGTTGTAGTGGCCCTTGTTCACGTAGGACAGGAAATTGGCCACCGACAGGGGGGCCTTGTCCTGATCCAGTTCCAGGGTGATCACGCCGTAGTTGGTGATGTGGAGTTCGACTTGGGGGTTGCTCATGATTTATTTCACCAAAGTGGCGGAGTTGATAACAATTTGTGTTTGCGGGACATCACCTGGCCCGGTGGGTACCAGTTTGATTTTATGGATCACGTCCATGCCGCTGGTCACCTTGCCGAAAACGGTGTAGCCGTCAGCAGGGCCTTTGGCATTCAGGAAGTCATTGTTCTTGACGTTGACAAAGAATTGCGCGGTGGCGGAATTGGGGTCGCTGGTGCGGGCCATGGCAATGGTGCCCACATCATTCTTCAGGCCATTCTGCGCTTCCAGCGGCACCGGTGGGCGCGTGGGCTTTTCGCTCATGGACGTGGTGTAGCCGCCACCCTGAACCATGAAGTTGTTGATCACGCGGTGGAAGATTGTGCCGTCATACTGCTTGGCCTTGACGTACTGCAGGAAGTTGTCGACCGTCTTGGGTGCCTTGTCGGGATAGACCTCGACCACAAAGTCGCCCATGCTGGTCTGGAACTTCACCTGCGGTGCGGCCTCGGCTAGCGCTGCGGCCGGGGCCAGAGCGATGGCCAGGCTGGCAATCAGAGCACGGCGGCTCCATGTGTTCCATTGCTTCATTGTCAAATCACTCCTTCAAAGAAAATTTTCCACTGGTTTTCCTGGCGGATCCAGTACTGGCGTTTGGTCCAGCCCACCCGTGTGCCGTCGGCCACTTCGCCGAAGGTCACGACCATGGTGTCATTGGCGTCGGTCCAGCGCAGGTAGGACACATCCTTGAGCTGGATGGTTCGGCCCTGGGTCTGGTCGAGTTCGGTCTTCAGCGTAGGCGTCCACTGGGTCAATGTCTTGCCATTGCTGCTGAAGTCGGGCGTGTAGTAGGTCAGCAGCTGCTGCAGATTGCCCGAGGTCTTGGCGTTGCGCCAGCCATGCAATGCCTCCTCAAAGGGCTTGCTCACCGAGCGCGTGCTCTGCGGGGCCACCCATTGCAGCTGGGACGCAATCACCACCGGCGTGGTGCGAACCTCCACCGTGCGGATGATGTGTTGCAGGTCGGGGTTGGCCAGCACCACGCAGCCATCTGTTGCCTGGGGTGGTCTTGAAAACTGGTTGGGCGGAGTGCCATGCAACCAGATCCCGCTGCCGGTCTTGCCACGTTTGGCGTCCAGGATGTTGGGGTAGCTGATCGGCAGCGCGCCCGAGCCGTAAAAGTCCTTGAGCGACTTGGGGTCCAGGTTACTGGTGATGTAGTACACGCCCAGGGGGGTGCGCTGGTCACCTTCGGCCGACTTGGCCGTGCCGGCCTTGCCCACTGAAATGTAATAGTCCGCCGCCAGATGCAGGCCGGTGGGTGTGTTCTCGAACAGGTAGAGGCGCGAGCGGGAGGCGTCGACCGCAATGGCGTGCCTGCTTTTTTGCGACAGGGCCAGGAATTGCGAGGGAATCGTGCCGGGCTCGGGGCGTTCGCGCAGCGCGCGCACGCGCCGTTGCGACTCTTCGCGCAACTCAGCCAGTGCCGTGCCGGCGTTGCGGGCCTGGGTATCGGGAACATCGCCAAAGGTCTTGATCGGTCGCGTCAGCCCGGCCAGCAGGTCGCCGTGCACCAGTTGGGCCAACTGGAAATGCGGGTAGTCTGCGACCAGGCTGTCGGCCTTGGCCAGCGCTTCGCGGTTCTGGGCGCGGCCGACCAGCTTGTAGATTTCAATCAGACGGGCCTCGGCCACACCATCGGTGTCCTTGGGTATTTCCTTGCGCGCGGGCTTGGGCTTGTCCGTGCGTTTGGGTGTGGCTGCGTAGGATGCAGGGCTACCAGTGACAACCAGGGCCAGCAGCAGGGTGTTCAGAATCGACCTGACCATGTCAGCAGTCAATCATCATGTACCCGTGGACTCTTTGATGATTTGCCACCGGTCCCCGTTTTTCACCAGGTCCAGTGTCTTGCGGCTGGAAACGGACAGTCCATTGGCTTTGTAATCCTGCCGGAACTTGGCGACTGCAGTGTTGCCGGAGACCGAGACAGTGAGGTTTTCCAGCTTCACGCTGATCTTGGTCTTGCTGGTGATGCGCTGGCGGCGTTCTTCTTCCCAGGCCGTGCGGCTCATTTTGCCGGGTGGATCAAATTCCTTGCCGTAGGAAGCCAGGTAGGACTTCACGTCTCTGGCTGCCCAGGCCCTGGCCCAGGCGTGCACGGCTGCCTCCGCCTCTTTGGGGCTGTTGCCGCTGGAGGTGCTGGTGACTGGTGCGGCTACTGGTGGTGTCGTGGCGGCCGTCGTGCTCACGTTGGCCGCACTTGACGCCGTGGTTGCGGCTGCTGCCACCGGAGCGGGGGTACTCGCTGTCTTCGCCGCAACCGGGCTTGGCAAGGTCGGAGGGGCCTTGGCCGCAACCGGGGCGGGAGTCGGTGCTGCAGCAACCACCGGAGCGGGCGCCGGTGCCGGGGCAAGTGTGGCAGTCGGTTTCTGGTTCTTCGCGCCAGTGGGGCTGAAGAGCTCTCGGATCAAGGCCAGCTTGGGTGGAACGCCCGCGTTGGCGGCATCCAGTTGCAGGGCTTTGTTGTAGGCCTGGCTGGCGAGCTTGGCGTACACGTCACCCAGGTTCTCGTGCGCGGTGGCGTAGCTGGGGTTGGTGCGAATGGCCATTTCCAGCGCTGTGCGAGCCTTGTCAAACTGGCTTTGTCCGGCGTAGAGCACGGCCAGGTTGTTGTAGGGCTCGGGCAACTCCGGGAAATCTTCCGTGAGCCTGGTGAAGGTGGTGATCGCGTCGGTGGTCTTGCCGGAATCACGTTGGATCACGCCCTTGAGGAAACGCATCTGCGGGTCGCGGGGTTTGGCCGCCAGGTACAGGTCCGCCTTGTTCAGGGCTTCAGCCAGCTTGCCGGTGCGGACCAGTTGCGACACGTCTGCGTACTCATCGGCATGCGCTACGGAGAACACCATCGCTGCGGCAAGCGTCAACAGGCGCAAGGATCCAAGTACGGGTAAGCGGGTATGCGTCATAAAGCTTTCAGATTCTCAGGCGTTGGATGAGCCCTCTGGCAGGGGCTTTATACTGCTTGAATTGTAGCTGAGGGGTGGAGGCGCCCTTTGGTGAAAGCCCCGAATTTACCCTTACGACATCTGTACGAGCGAAAGCCCTTGCCAGGAAATTGTGTCCCTGCGCAACGGCACTGAAATACCCATGAGTCTGCGCATTTACAACACGCTGTCGCGTGCGCTTGAGCCGTTCACCCCCATCGAAGCCGGTCATGTGCGCATGTATGTGTGCGGCATGACCATTTATGACCTGTGCCACATCGGCCACGCCCGCATGATGATGGCCTTCGATGTGGTGCAGCGCTGGCTCAAGGCCAGCGGCCTGAAGGTGACCTATGTGCGCAACATCACCGATATCGACGACAAGATCATCAAGCGGGCGGTGGAGCGCGGCATCACCATCCGCGCCCTGACCGACGAGATGATTGCCGCCATGCACCAGGACATCGGCGCGCTGGCCATCGAGTCGCCCAGCCTGGAGCCGCGCGCCACGGAATTCGTGCCCGAAATGCTGGCCATCATCAAGACGCTGGAGCAAAAGGGCCTGGCCTACCAGGCCAGCAATGGCGATGTGAACTACGCCGTGCGCAAGTTCCCCGGCTACGGCAAGCTGTCCGGCAAGTCGCTGGACGAACTGCGCGCCGGCGAGCGCGTGGCGGTGCAGGACGGCAAGGAAGATCCGTTGGACTTTGTATTGTGGAAATCTGCCAAAGACAGCGAACCCGAAGACGCCAAGTGGGATGCCCAGGCCCTGGGCTACGGTTTTGGCAAGGGCCGCCCGGGCTGGCACATCGAGTGCTCGGCGATGAGCTGCAAGACGCTGGGCGAAACCTTCGACATCCACGGCGGCGGTGCCGATCTGCAATTCCCCCACCATGAAAACGAGATCGCCCAGAGCGAAGGCGCCAACGGCAAGCCCCTGGCCCGTTTCTGGGTGCACAACGGCTTTGTGCGGGTGGACAACGAGAAGATGTCCAAGTCCCTGGGCAACTTCTTCACCATCCGCGAGGTGCTGGCGCAGTACGATGCGGAGACGGTGCGTTTCTTCCTGATTCGCACCCACTACCGCAGCGCACTGAACTACAGTGACGCGCACTTGAACGACGCGCGCTCCGCGCTCAAGCGCCTGTACACCGCGCTGGATCTGGTGCCGCCGCAGGTTTCGGTCAGCATCGACTGGAATGAGCCATTTGCCGCCCGATTCAAGGCTGCAATGGACGAGGATTTCGGAACGCCCGAGGCGATTGCCGTGCTGTTTGACCTGGCTACCGAGGTCAACCGCAGCCAATCTGCGCAGGCGTCTGGCCTGCTGCGTGCCCTGGGTGCATGCCTGGGCCTGTTGCAGGCCGACCCCAAGGTGTTCCTGCAGGCGGGTGCCACGCTGGACGAGACCGCGATTCTGGAGCGCATTGCCCAGCGCGCGGCGGCCAAGGCGGCCAAGGACTTTGCACTGGCCGACGGCATCCGCAAGGACTTGCTGGCGCAGGGCATTGTGCTGAAAGATTCTCCAGGCGGTACCACCTGGGAAGTCGTCAAATGATGGCAGTTGCCAAGACGCCGGCGGTAACGCCCGTCACGCCGTACTTTTGGGAAGAGGCTTGCAAGCACCTGATGAAAAAAGACCGGGTGATGAAGCGGTTGATCCCCCAGTTTGGCGATGCCTGCCTGGAAACCCGGGGCGACGCCTTTGTCACACTGGCGCGCAGCATTGTTGGACAACAGATTTCGGTCAAGGCGGCACAAACCGTGTGGGACCGCTTTGTGCAGTTGCCCAAGCGCATGACGGCGGCCAACGTGCTCAAGCTCAAGGTGGACGACATGCGCGCAGCTGGCCTGTCCGCGCGCAAGGTCGAATACCTGGTGGATCTGGCGCTGCACTTTGACAATGGTGCCTTGCACGTCAAGTCCTGGGATGCCATGAGCGACGATGAAATCGTCGCCGAACTGGTGGCCATCCGTGGAATTGGCCGCTGGACGGCCGAGATGTTTCTGATCTTCCACCTGATGCGTCCCAACGTCCTGCCACTGGACGACGTGGGGCTGATCAGTGGCATCAGCCACAACTATTTCTCGGGCGATGTGGTCAGCCGCAGCGATGCGCGTGAGGTGGCCGCAGCCTGGGCGCCGTATTGCACCGTCGCAACTTGGTATATTTGGAGATCGCTGGATCCCGTGCCGGTTGAGTATTGAAACTTGCCGGGCAGGCCGTGCACCCCATGCTGGCCCGAACGCAAATGATAAGGATATGACCATGGCAAAGAAGACATTTCTGGATTTTGAACAGCCCATCGCGGACCTGGAAACCAAAATCGAGGAACTGCGCTACGTGCAAAACGAGTCCGCAGTGGACATTTCGGCCGAAATCGATCAGCTCAGCAAGAAGAGCCAGCAGCTCACCAAGGACATCTACAGTGACTTGACACCCTGGCAGATCACCAAGATTGCGCGCCACGCCGAGCGTCCTTACACACTGGATTACATCAACGAACTTTTCACGCACTTTGTCGAGCTGCACGGCGATCGCCATTTTGCCGATGACCTCTCCATCGTCGGCGGCTTGGCCCGCTTCAATGGCACGCCCTGTATGGTGCTGGGCCACCAGAAGGGGCGTGACACCAAGGAGCGGGGCCTGCGCAACTTCGGCATGAGCAAGCCCGAGGGCTACCGCAAGGCCCTGCGGCTGATGAAGTTGGCCGAAAAATTCAAACTGCCGGTGTTCACCTTTGTGGATACCCCTGGCGCCTATCCCGGTATCGATGCCGAAGAGCGTGGCCAGTCCGAAGCCATCGGGCGCAACATTTTCGAGATGGCCCAGCTGGAAGTACCCATCATCACCACCATCATCGGCGAGGGTGGCTCGGGCGGCGCGCTGGCCATCTCGGTGGCCGACCAGGTCATCATGCTGCAATACTCCATCTACTCGGTGATCAGCCCCGAGGGTTGTGCTTCCATCCTGTGGAAGACCTCGGACAAGGCCTCCGACGCTGCCGAGGCCATGGGTATCACCGCGCACCGTCTGAAGGCGGTTGGCGTCATCGACAAGATCGTCAACGAACCCGTGGGCGGCGCGCACCGCGACGTCAAGCAGGCCGCTGTGTTCCTCAAGCGCGCGCTGGCTGACGCCTACCGCCAGGTCAGCGACCTCAAGGTCAAGGAACTGCTGGACCGCCGTTACGAGCGTCTGCAAAGCTACGGGCGCTTCACCGACACCAAGGCTGCCGGCCGCTAGGCCACTGTGACCCAGTCGGTTGACCAGGCGATGCAGGGTTTCAACCCTGCGCTGCCATTGGCCGTGGCGCTCAGTGGGGGAGCCGATTCGGTTGCCTTGCTCCTTGCCTGCACCGATAAGTGGCCCGGCCAGGTGGTGGCCCTGCACATCAACCACAACCTGCAAGCTGCGGCGACCGATTTCGAAGCGCATTGCAGAGCCCTCTGCCAACAGTTGAATGTGCCCCTGCGGGTGCAAAGCGTGGATGCCAGCAAGCAGACCGGACAAAGTCCCGAAGATGCCGCGCGCCAGGCTCGTTACAAGGCTTTTGAGGCACTAGCTCTCGTGAATGCTGATAAATTAGCTATCAAATCAATAGCAATTGCGCAGCATGCCGATGACCAGGCGGAGACGCTGTTGCTGGCCCTGAGCCGCGGCGCGGGTCTGGCGGGCTTGAGCGCCATGCCGGCCCATTGGCAGCGCGACGGAGTGGACTATTACCGCCCGCTGTTGGCAGTCGCGGGGGCCGACATCCGCACCTGGCTGGCTGCGCGTGGAATTCCCTTTGTGGAAGACCCGACCAACCAGAATGCAGCCTTTACCCGCAACCGCATCCGCGCCTTTGTGACGCCGGCCTTGCGTGCCGCCTTTCCGCATTACTTGGATACCTTTGCCCGCAGCGCCACGCATGCCGTACAGGCCCAGCAGGTGCTCGACGAGGTGGCCGCGCAGGACGTGGAGCAGGCGGGGCGGGCCAGCGACGGCGCACCACGGATCAAGGCCCTGCAGGCTCTCAGCCGTGCGCGCCAGGCCAATGCCGTGCGCTACTGGCTCAAGTCGGCTTACGCCGTGATTCCCAGTGCTGCACAACTCACCGAACTGCTGGACCAGATTGCTGACTGCACGACGCGGGGTCATCGCATCCACATCAAGGTGGGTGCGGGGTTTGTGCAGCGCAGTCGCGATGCACTGACTTGGTACAATCCCTAAGTTTTGCTTCCAAAAATTTTCATTTCATGGCACTGATCGTTCACAAATACGGCGGCACGTCGATGGGTTCCACGGACCGCATCCGCAATGTCGCCAAGCGCGTTGCCAAATGGGCGCGCGCGGGTCACCAGCTGGTCGTGGTTCCCTCGGCCATGAGCGGCGAGACCAATCGCCTGCTGGGTCTGGCCAAGGAGCTGGCACCCTCCAAACAGGACGAGGCCTATGGCCGCGAGCTCGACATGCTCGCCGCCACCGGTGAGCAGGCCTCCTCCGCGCTGCTGGCGATTGCGCTGCAGGCCGAAGGCATGGAGTCGGTCAGCTACGCGGGCTGGCAGGTCCCCATCCGCACCAACAGCGCCTATACCAAGGCGCGGATCGAATCCATCGACGACCAGCGCGTGCGTGCCGATTTGAATGCAGGCAAGGTGGTCATCGTGACCGGCTTCCAAGGCATCGACGATCAGGGTCATATCACCACGCTGGGTCGTGGCGGCTCCGACACCTCAGCCGTGGCCGTGGCGGCCGCCATGAAGGCGGACGAGTGCCTGATCTATACCGATGTGGACGGTGTCTACACCACCGACCCCCGCGTGGTTCCCGAGGCGCGTCGCCTGACGACGGTCAGCTTCGAGGAAATGCTGGAAATGGCCTCCATGGGCTCCAAGGTGCTGCAGATCCGCTCGGTGGAATTTGCCGGCAAATACAAGGTGCCATTGCGGGTGCTCTCCAGCTTCACCAACTGGGATATTGACATCGTTGAGGAAGCCAAATCCGGCACGCTGATTACTTTTGAGGAAGACGAGAAAATGGAACAAGCCATTGTTTCCGGCATTGCATTCAACCGCGATGAGGCCAAGATTTCGGTGATGGGCGTGCCTGACAAGCCCGGAATTGCCTACCAGATCCTGGGTGCCGTGGCCGACGCCAACATCGAAGTGGATGTGATCATCCAGAACCTGAGCAAGGACGGCAAGACCGACTTCAGCTTCACGGTCAACCGTGGTGACTATGCCAAGACGGTGGATCTGCTCAAGGACAAGGTTCTGCCGACCCTGGGTGCCGCTGAAGTGGTGGGCGATACCAAGATTTGCAAAGTCTCAATCGTCGGTATCGGCATGCGCAGCCACGTGGGTGTGGCCAGCCGCATGTTCCGCGTGCTGAGCGAAGAGGGCATCAACATCCAGATGATTTCCACCTCCGAAATCAAGACCTCCGTCGTCATCGACGAGAAGTACATGGAGCTGGCTGTGCGTGCTTTGCACAAAGCTTTTGACCTTGACCAGCCAGTCGGCTGAAAAAACGCGCCGACTCGTGCGATAATACGAGTCGTTCAGGAAACGTGACCGAGTGGCCGAAGGTGCTCCCCTGCTAAGGGAGTATGGGGTGTAGAGCCTCATCGAGGGTTCGAATCCCTCCGTTTCCGCCAGACATAACGCGCAATCTTCACGGATTGCGCGTTTTTTTACGTCTTTTCGCTGCAAAATCAAGCACTTAGGCCCTGCTGATTAACAACCGTTCGCAATCATTTCCACTGCATTGACCCTATTGCGCACACCGCGCAGTGGGCACCTGAGTGGGCACAGCGGGGCATCGGAGAAACGCGATGCCTACAAACGTCCTGTCAGATACCAAGTGCAAGGCTGCCAAGCCAAAGGAAAAGCCCTACAAGCTGTTTGATGGCCACGGCATGTACCTGTTCGTGGCGCCCACCGGGAGCAAGCACTGGCGCATGACCTACCGGCTTGGCGGCAAGGCCCAGACCAACAGCCTGGGGCCGTACCCGCTGCTCAGCCTGGCTGATGCCCGCGAGAAGCGCGACGTGTTTCGCCTGGCGCTGCTCAACGGCGAGCCGATCAAGGCGCCGAAGAAAAAGCAGGACATCACGCTGCAGAAGGCGTGCGAGGAATACTGGGCCGGGCGGCTCGATCTGTCGGCCAGCTACAAGATGAACGCTACCAACGGGCTGGCCAAGTACATCTATCCCAAGATCGGCGGCGATGTCATTCGCACGGTGGATCGCTCCATGGTGCTGGAGGCGCTCAAGGTCATGGAGGCTGCCGGCCGGCTGGTCTACGTGCGCCGGGTGCGCATGTGGCTGAGTCAGGTATTCGACTGGGCCATAGAAAACGAGCACGCCGACACCAACCCATGTGCGGCCATCAACCCAAAAAAGGCTTTTGCGAAGGCCAAAGTGGTGTCGTTCGCTGCCCTGGAGCTTCCACAGGTGCGTGCCTTCATGGAGCGGCTGGATATGGAAGGTCTGATCCAGTCAGCGCAGGCGTGCCGGCTGCTGGCCCTGACCGGCGTGCGCACCAAGGAGCTGCGCATGATGCGCTTTGATGAGGTGGATGGCGACCTGTGGCGCATCCCAAAGGCCCGCATGAAGAAGGAGAACGATCACCTGGTTCCGCTGTCACGGCAGGCTATTGTGATCATTGCAAACATGCGCCAGCGCAGCACCGGAAGCGAGTATGTGTTCCCCAACGACCGCAGGTTGGACCGGCCAATGTCAGAGAACGCGGTGCTGTACCTGATGGGCCGCATGGGCTACGGCAAGGTGATGACTGGGCACGGGTGGCGCACGGTGCTGAGCACCTGGGCCAATGAAGCGGGCTACAGTGCGGATGCCATTGAGCGGCAGCTCTCGCACGTGCCGGAGGACAAGACGCGGGGGGTGTACAACCGGGCAGAGTACCTGCCAGAGCGCCGGCTCATGATGCAGGCGTGGGCGGATTGGCTGATGCCGGATACATCATCCTGAAGGCATTTGTTTATGATATTTGCGACCTTTGCCGCTATTTTTAATGTAGCAAACAAGCCATGTTCAACGAGGGCTAGGGGTTGATTTATTGGCAGAGTTTCCAGCTTATCCGCCCATCTATATTGCGTTAGATGGCGCTGCACAGGCATGGCAAACGGGCGTTTTCAAAGTCACCGGCCCTTTTCGGCTCTGCATCTCGCAGGCGTCAACTTTGGCGCTCAGTTCCTGCGGGTATTTCCACTTCCCGCACCGCCCGCATTCCTTCTGCCTCAGACCAGCTTTGTGCTGGGTTTCCGCCCACTCGTGCCACGCCAAATAGCCCTCGGGAGCTTGGTCGCCGGGTTTGAACGTTGGCTGCACGCACATCACGCCGCCCGGTATCCGTATGCATGTCATGTCAAATCTCCATCTAACAGGTTGCCCGAATACGACTCACGCTGTTCGCGGTTCAGCGCCAGCGTTAAATGGCAAAGGCAGCGCCATCCAATGCGTGACCGGCACGTCCACCCGCCAATGTGTTTCTTCGTAGCGGTTCCACTCGTACCAGCCTTCGGGCCAGTAGCTTGTGTCAGTCTTTTCGTCGTAGTCCTCGTCGCCGTCAAAGTCAGAGGCTCCAACTTCCTCGCTGAACTTCGCAACCCAGCAGGCGCGAATTGGGTGCTTGTGCCCGGTGTCTGCAAGTACCGGCGTGCCGTTCGGCGGCATACGGTCTGCGGTTGGTATCCATTCCATGATCTGTCTCCGTTCAAAAGTTTTCCATTTAACCGGGCGGTCGAGTGGACGGGCCACTCACCTCTGCGTTCTGCATGCTCACGCAGCCACCTGCTCTGGTTTCTGATCCATCAGCAGCCCGGCCTTTACCAGCGTTGCGCGGTGCCAGTAGCGTGTCTTTTGCGTGAGCCGAACGTCAGGCTCTGGCACCTGGCCGGACTTGATCTTGAGGCGCAGCGTGTTCGCGTGCGTGATGCCCAGCAGGCGCATCAGGTCTGTGGGGAAGATTGGAATGTCTGCCTGGTTCATGATGCTCTCCGATAAATCTTTGTCAGGTCGCCATTGACGGTGTGCCCGCGCGCCATCAGCACTCGGGCCACGGCCGCGCGGTCCTTGTGGCTGTGGCTGGCCTGGCGCAGCAGGCCCAGGTAGCTGTTGCCGGCGGTGAAGGTGTCGGCGTCTGGCATGGTGCGCAGGCGTTGCACGGCGGTGGCCAGGGTCTTGGTGCGGGTGGTGCGGTGCCACGGCTTGATGACGTGGCCCACAAAGTCAATGCCGCGATCCACTGGCTGCAGGATGGTCTTGGCGGGGTTCAGGCGGGCGCCCAGGTGCTCTGGCAGCCATGCGGCGATGCGCTGCAGCGCCTGGTGCAGCGACTGGGGCGACTCGTGCAGGATGATGAAGTCGTCCACATAGCGCACGTAGTGCCGGGCCTTGAGCTGGTGCTTGCAAAACTGGTCCAGCGCGTCCAGGTGCACGTTGGCAAAGAACTGGCTACTCAGGTTGCCGATGGGCAGGCCGGTGTCGGCAGGGGACTCGGTCAGGCGCTTGTGCGGCGGCACGCGCTGCAGCAGGGCGGGGTCGCCGCGGTATTCAAAGTCCTGGCACGGGTCGTGGAACAGAATGGTGCGGGTCAGCTCCAACCAGAACGGCTCGGTGACACGGGCGGTCAGCTGCTCGAAGAGCTTGGGCTTCTTGATGGCCACGAAGAAATTGGCAATATCCATCTTGAGGTAGAACGCCGGGCGGCTCCAGTTCTGGGTGATGGAGCGCACGCTGGCCTCCAACTGCTGGGCAGCGTACAGCGTGCCGCGCCCGGGGATGCAGGCACAGCTGTTGGCTATGAAACTGGCGTGAAAGCGCGGCGCGATGTGGTTGTAAAGCAGGTGGTGCACGATGCGATCTTCAAACTTGGCCGCCCACACCTCCCGCGCACGCGGGCGGGTGACGACAAAGCAGATTGACTGCCCGGGCTGGTAGGTTCCGGCCAGCAGCGCATCGCGCAGGGCGCATAGGTTGCGCTCCACATCGCGCTCGAAGGTGATGGCGCTGGCGGTGTTGCGCTTGTGCTGGCGGCAGTCGAGCCAGGCCTGCACCAGGTCTGGCATTTGAAAAGGTGCCCCATCCAGGCTATGGTGGGGCGATGAATCCGCGGAAGGCACGAACCCTGTGCTCGTTGTCCTTGTTGTTCCAGTTCGAATTGCCGTTCTCGAAGTCCTGGACGAAGGCGTTGTTGCGGGAGTTCTGCGTGTGTACGAGCTATCTACATCGCCCGGCCGAAGGCTTGTGCAGCCGATCAGCGGGGAAACTGCGCCGGACCAGAGCGCGAGTTGCTCATGCTCGCCGGTATCCTGATTGCGCCTGGCGGTGGGCTTGTGGCCCAGCGGCTCGACCGGATTCATATAACGCACGGGCTTGGTGACCATGATCATCAAGCAGCAGGCGCTGCGGAAAAGTTGCGCGCTGACTTGAGCCATCCGCCGGCCTGTTTGCCAACGCTGTCAGTCAGTTCAATGGACTCGGCCCAGACCTTGGTGGAGATCAGCCGCAGGCCGTGGCTGGCACGCAGCAGGGCAGTGGCGGCCTCCAGCCGCTCCAGCAGGGTGTGGATGTGCTGCTCACGGCTGGGGCCGCGCGCCGCGTTGGCGCGGGCCACGGTGAGCAGGATGTCGGCACACTCGTTGCTGATGCGCATTCCCACAGCCTGCCGGTAGGCGCGTGGCACCTGTGTCTGCAGGCGCAGCGACAGGGCCAGCAGCGCGTCGGCGGCTTTGTAAATCTCAAGGTCTTTGGCGAGGCTCATTTTTTGCGCGACCGGCTACGCCGGTAAAGGGTTTAAGCGGGAAAGTGGTAAAGAGGAATCCGGCGGAAGGCACGAACCCTGTGCTCGTAGTCCTTGCGGTTCCAGAACGAACCGCCGTACTCGAAGACCTGGACGAAGGCGTTGAGGCGGGAGTGCTGCGTGCTGGACCAGTGCCAGGCCTTGTCGAACAGCTCCGGAACATTGGCGCGGGCTGCCCACAGTTCGGCCCGGGCTGGCAGGTAGTAGTCCTTGTGGCCTTCAATCTCGATGCCGGCCACATGCAGGGCGGGCGGGCACTTGGCTTTCAGCATTGCTTGCGTGTTGGCCAGGCCATCGGTCAGGCTGCAGGCGCCGGCGACTTCCTTGCCGTACTCGCCCCACGGCAGCAGCACTGCGGGGGTGATGGCGACGATCAGGGCGTAGTCAGGCTGGCGCTCGCCGTTGACAACCGGGCCGCGCATGATGCCGGCCAGGTGGCCCCCTTCGCCGGGCACGATGGCCCCGAAGGTTGGTAGTGTTGGTGTTTTTTTCATAGGGTTAGCTCCAAAAAAATTAGCGAACCGGCTACGCCGGTTAAGGGGTTAAGCGATCAAGAGTTGAAGTGGAATCCGGCGGAAGGCACGAACCCTGCGCTCGCCGTACTTGTAGCTCCAGTACGAATTGCCGCCCTCGAAGTCCTGGACGAAGGCGTAGCTGCGGGAGCCCTGCGTGCTGGTCCAGTACCAGCCGTCTGTGTTGAAAAGCTCCGGCACGTTGGCGGCTGCGGAGTTGAGTTCGCCCAGGGCGGGCAGGTAGTAGTCGCTGTGGCCGTCGATGGTGATGGCCTGCACG
>JBAQDE010000008.1:0-20335 GCA_049294595.1 Rhodoferax sp.
GTGCCACGGCCTGCCCCACCTCCAGCGGGATGCGCCGCGCATGGCCGGTCACCGGCGAGGCCACCACAAAGCGGTCCAGCACGCGGGTGCGGCCCTCCTGCTCCAGGGTGACACGCAGCGCACCACGGCTGGCAGTGCCCAGGTCGACGGCAATCGGCTGCGGACGCAGCCCCCAGATCAGCGCGGCGGCACCCGCAACCAGTACCAGGCCCAGCACCGCGCGGCGACGCCATTGCACAGAAATAGTCATAGCATTACTCCGCCGCCTTCAGGACGGCAATCAGATCCAGTTGGTCCAGTCGGCGGCGCACCGCCAGCCCGGACAGCAGCGCCGAGACCACCACCACCACGCAGGCAAAGGCGTAGGTCCGCGGCTCCAGCACCACCGGCACACGAAACAAATCGTTCTGCATGGTTCGGGCAATGTAGTAGCACATGCCCTCGCCCAGCCACAAACCCAGCGGGATGGCGAGCAGCGCCAACAGTGCCAGCTCCCCCAGCAGGATGTAGGCAATCTCCCCGCGCGTGAAACCCAGCACCCGCAGGCTGGCCAGTTCACGCCCACGCTCGGTCAGGGCGATGCGGGCGCTGTTGTAGATGACGCCAAAGGCAATGATGACGGCAAAAATGGTGGCCACGTAGGTGAAGAACAGCATGGTCTCCTCCATCACCCGGTTGAAATTGCGGATCTCCTGCCGGCGCTCGGCCAGACCGGCCACGCGCGGCATGTCCTTCAGGCGCGCATACAGCGACGCCATCTGCGCCGGGTCCACGCTCAGGTAGGCGCCGGAAATCGTCGGCCCCTCCTGCATGAACTGGTTGAGCGCATCCAGGTGCATATAACCCGACACGCCCAGGTATTCGCGCACCAGCGCAGCCACCGTCACCTCGCGCACCGGCCGGTTGCCTTCCAGCACCTCGACGGTCAGACGGTCGCCCACGCGCACACCCAACAATTTAGCCAAGTAATCGGTCAGCAAAATGCCCTCGGTGGGCAGGACCACCGGGCGCAGGTCGGCATCGAGCAGTCGCGAGATGTCGCCCCCCGGCTCCACGCCGCGAATGCCGGTGCGGTAGCTGTAGGGCCCGTTGCGCAGGCGCACCGGCACCGCACGAAACACCTCCACATGCTGCACACCGGGCAGGCCCATCAAATCGAAGCGGGCTCGGGCGCTGGTGGGGTCGATGAAGGTGATCGACAGATCCTCGCGCTGGGCCATGCCGAACTGGACGTTGACCATGTAATTGACCGTGTCACTCTGAAACAGGCCGGTCAGTATCATGCCGCAGGCCATGGAGATACCCAGCACCGTGAGCGCGGCCTTCAGGCTCTGGCGCTGGATGTTGCGGATGATCATGCGCGTGGGCTGCGACAGGTAGCGCTTGAGGCCCCACTGCTCAATCCAGGTCTCCCGGTAGCGCGCCGGTGGCTCCGGGCGCATGGCCTGGGCCGGTCGCAGGCTGGCGGCACGCCAGACAGCCAGCGCCGTGCCTGCGCCCGCAGCCAGCAGGCTGGCCAGTGCGGCCTCGACCACCGTTTGCACTTGCAGGTTGAACAGCAGGTAGGGGAAGTGGTAGAACTCCGTGTAGATGTGGGACAAGGCCCGGCCCAGCCACAGGCCCAGCGCGGTGCCGCCCGCTATGCCCAGCCCCACGATCACCGAGACCATGCGCAGGTAGTGCCAGAGCACGGCCAGGTTGCTGTAACCAAAGGCCTTGAGCGTGGCCACCTGCTCGCGCTGCATGGCCACCAGCCGCCCGATCACCACATTGAGCAGAAACACCGCCACCCCCATGAACATCACCGGGAACAGGCTGGCCAGCGTGCCAAGCTGATCCAGCTCCTGGCTCAGGAAGCGGTGCGAGAGCTGGTCCTTGCGGGCATAACTGCCTAGACCGCCGTAGGGCTTGAGCAGCGCATCGACCCGGTCGATCACGGCCTGCGGGTCTGCACCCGGCTGCAGGCTCATGGCCATGTCGTTGAAGGCGCCCTCCATGTCGTAGGCCTGGCCCAGCGCGCGCCGGCCCATCCACATCACGCCAAAGCGCTTGAAATCGGGAAACACCGAGCCCGGGCGCATCTGCTGGATGAACTCCGGCGACAGTGCCGTGCCCACCAGGGTCAGGGCCTGGCGCCGCCCGTTGAGGATGGCGTGAAAGCGATCCCCCAGTTGCAGACTGTGGGCCAGCGCAAACGATGCACTGGCCACCACCTCGTCGGCGCGTCCGGCCAGCGGCAGGCGGCCCGTGCGCAGGTGCAGCGCGTTGAGCCCGTGGCGACCCTGGTCCGAGACCGACACCATCAGGGCCGAGACCGGCTCGGAGAAATTGGGCATGTCCAGCCGCACCTGGGCCAGCACCCGCGTTTCCACCTGGTCCACACCGGGCAGGTCCTGCAAACGCAATTGCAGCGCCTGCGGTGCGCGCTTGAGGCTGGCAAACACCTCGGCAAAACGGTAGTCGCGGTAATAGGTGTCCTGCGTCGTGCGCAGTGCGCCCAGCGTGGCCAGAAACATGATGTAGGTGCCCACGCCGCACATCACCACCAGCGCAATCGCCAGCGCCTGGCTCTTCATTTGCCACAGGTCGCGCAGCAGTTTGCGGTCCAGTGCCTTCACCAGCTCAGCTCCGTAGCGGCCTTTTTGTGGGCATTGCGCTCGGAGCGCACCACCAGGCCATCGCCAAAGTACAGCACCCGGTCCGCCATGGCCGCAATCACCGCGTTGTGGGTGATGACCACCGTGGTGGTGCCCAGCTCCTGGTTGACGCGCGCAATCACGTCCAGCACCAGCACACCGGTCTGGGCATCCAGCGCACCGGTGGGCTCGTCACACAGCAGCACCTGGGGGCGCTTGGCCACCGCCCGCGCAATGGCCACCCGCTGCTGCTCACCGCCGGACATCTGCGCCGGAAAGTGGTCCATACGCTCGGCCAGGCCCACGCGCGCCAGTGCTTCTTCCGGTGTCATCGGGTTCTCGGCAATCTCGGTCACCAGGGCCACGTTTTCGCGGGCCGTCAGGCTAGGGATGAGGTTATAGAACTGGAACACAAAGCCGACGTGCGAACGGCGGTACTGCGTCATCAGCGCATCGTCCTGCAGGCTCAGGTCATGGTCGGCATAGCGCACCGTGCCGCTGGTGGGAGTGTCCAGCCCACCCAGGATATTGAGCAGCGTGGACTTGCCACTGCCCGAGGGGCCGAGCAGCACCACGAATTCGCCCTCATACAGGTCCAGGTCCACGCCGCGCAGGGCCTGCACCTGCACCTCGCCCATCTGGTAGACCTTGGTCAGTCCCCGGGCCTCGAAGATGGCGCGCGCGGGCTCCACATCAGACACGCAAATGCCTCCCCAGCGCCTCCAGCAGGGCGTCGCACTGCGCCGGCGTGCCGATGCTGATGCGCAAATACTGCTCAATGCGCGGCAGGCGGAAGTGCCGCACCAGCACGCCCTGCGCGCGCAACGCGGCGGCCAGCGCGGCAGCGTCATGCTGGGGATGGCACGCGAACACGAAGTTGGCCTGTGACGGCAGCACCGCAAAGCCCAGGTCTTCCAGTGCCAGCACCAGGCCTTCGCGGCTACCCATCACCGCGTGGCGGGTCTGCTCGAAATAGTCGTGGTCTTCAAACGCGGCCACACCACCGGCGATGGCCAGGCGATCCAGCGGGTAGGAGTTGAAACTGTTCTTGACGCGGTCCAGTGCGGCAATCAGATGCGGCTGGCCGCAGGCAAAACCGATGCGCAGGCCAGCCAGACTGCGCGACTTAGACAGCGTGTGCACCACCAGCAGATTGGGGTACTGGGCGATCAGCGGGATGGTGCACTCACCACCGAAGTCCACATAGGCCTCATCCACCAACACCACCCGGTTGGGGTGCTGGCGCAGCAACTGCTCCACGTCCTGCAAGGGCAGACCGACGCCGGTGGGCGCATTGGGGTTGGCGATGACGACGCCGGCCACACCCGCAGCGTCGGCGCGCGCATAGTCGGCCACCGCAATGCGCATGCCGTCGGTCAGCGGCACGCGCTCGACCGGGATGCCGTACAGGCCGCAATACACTTGGTAGAAGCTGTAGCTGATGTCGGGCATCAGCAGCGGACAGCCGTGCTGGAAGAAGGCGAAGAAGGCGTGGGCCAGCACCTCGTCGGAGCCGTTGCCCAGGAACACCTGGCTGGTGGCCAGCCCATGGTGTGCGGCAATGGCCTGGCGCAGCGCGGTGGACTCGGGATCGGGGTACAGCTGCAGGCCCTGCTGCGCCGCCGCGTGGATGGCGGCCACAACACGGGGCGAGGGCGGGTACGGGTTTTCGTTGGTGTTGAGCTTGACCAGTTTGTCGATCTTGGGTTGCTCACCCGGCACGTAGGGCACAAGCTGCTCCACCACGGGACTGAAATAGGAGGATGTCAAGAAACGATTCGCTTTCATTTTGATAGCAGCTCACACCGCTGCGACGAGGGCTATCCTACCTCCACACGGTTGCGTCCGGCGGCCTTGGCGCGGTACATCGCCGCATCGGCTGCCTGCACCAGGCTGGCGGAGTCCGCTCCCGGCACGGGCACGCATGCAGCCACGCCGGCGCTGATGGTGACCACCCCGGCCAGCGCCGCTCTGGCATGCGGCAAGCCCAGCGCCTGCACCGCAGCGCGCACGCGCTCCATGACCGCGGCGGCCTCGGCCGCATCCAGGCCGGGCAGGATGACCACAAATTCTTCACCGCCATAGCGTGCGGCCAATTCGCCGGAACGCTGCACAGTGTGGCTCAGGGTCTGGGCCACCACCTTCAGGCAGACATCGCCTGACTGGTGGCCGTAGTGGTCGTTGTAGGCCTTGAACTGGTCCACATCGACCATGGCCACGGCCAGCGGCAGGCCCTGGCGCACAGCGCGAGCCCACTCCAGCTCCCATTCCTGGTCAAACTTGCGGCGATTGGCCAGACCGGTCAGGCCATCGGTGGCACTCAGGGCCTGCAACTGGCGGTTGACGGTTTCCAGCTCGGCGGTGCGCTGCAGGACTTTTTCTTCCAGCGCCAGGTTGGATGCCGTGATTTCGTTCTGCAGGCGGTTCTGCTCGGCCATCTCAACGCGCAGGCGGCGCGAGAACATGGCCCCCACCCACAGCAACAGCAACAAGGCCCCAACTCGCATGATCTGCGCGGCAAGGCGGATACGGTCGAAGTAGTCCGCGCTCTTCGACAGTTCGCCGGTCAACGCACCAACCGCCGTTTCGCTGTTGATCTCGTAAATCTTCTTGGCCATCACGTACGCATCGGCAAACAGCAGTTTCTGCGCTTCTTTCCAGCGGTCCTGGCGCATCAGCCGCAGTGCGGCCTCTTCGGTCACGTGCAGTTTGTCCCGCTCCACACTCAGGGCAGACACATCTTCCGACAGGGCCAGCTTGCGAGTCAGATTGCTCACCGACTTGATGGTGGCCTCCAGGTCCTGGTCCAGCGTGTCATAGCTGGCGGTGCGCAAGGTGTTCTGCTCCAGCACCGCGATGACCAGCATATTGGTCAGTTCCTGGTTCAACCGGACCATGCGCTCCAGCCCCTTGCTGACCTCCAGGTGGCGGGCGTGCATGGCATCGCTTTCGATGTCCACATAGGCCCCGGCTCCCATGGTCAGGACCAGGATCAGAACAGCCACATAGATACTGCTGGCAGATCGCATCGATTCAGCCTGCCCCGTGTGCGCGCGCATGCCGCCCACACCTCATTGAATCACCTTGTCCGCGCGCTTGAGCAGTTCCGGCGCAACCGTCACCCCCTGGGCCCTGGCGGCCTTCAGGTTGATGACCAGACTGAACTTCTCCACCGGGCCCCAGGGTATGTCGCCCGGCTTGACGCCCTTGAGAATCAGCGCGGCCTTCTTTCCCGCCGAGTAACCCACCAGAAAGTAGTCCATGCCATAGGCCGCAATCGCACCGCGTGGAACGCTGTCCACATCCCCCGCAAACAGGGCAATCTTGTGCTTGTCGCAGACACGGGCAATGGCATCGAAATTGGCCACCGTGGTGTTGTCCGAGGTGATGGTGATCGCCTGCACCTTGCCCACCAGGGATTGGGCCGCACGCTCCACTTCGCTGCCATTGGCTACCGTGACTTCGACCAGCTCCAGGCCCAGTGACTTGGCCGCCTCGCGCATGGCGCGTACATGGGTGACGGAGTTGGTCTCTGCGGGGTTGAAGATGGTGCCCCACTTGCGGGCAGCCGGAACAAACTTGGCATAGGTTTCCATCTGCAGATGCACCGGCCACAGGTCACTGACGCCAGTGACATTGCTACCCGTCTTCTTGCCCGGCGCACTGTCCTTGCCAACAATGCCGGCCCCCACCGGATCGGTGATCGAGGAAAACACCACCGGTGTGCGGCTGACCAGCTTGAGCACCGCCTGGGTGGACGGGGTGGCAATGCTGTGGATCAGGTCCAGCTTGTCGTCACTGAACTTTTGCGCGATGGCGGCCGCCCGGGTCGGATCGCCCTGGGCATTCTGGCGATCGTAGGCAACATTGACGCCCTCCTTGAAACCGGCACTGGCCAGAGCGGCCTCAAAGCCTTTTTCATCGGCATCCAGCGCGGCATGGGAGACGATCTTGGTCACGCCCACCCGCACCATTTTTGCATCCTGCGCCGACACGCTGGGTGGAACCATCGCCACCAGACAGGCCAGCAGGCCTGCCGCGCCATAGACCACGGCTCGGTGTTTGCGCGGTACAGCCTTCCCCTGTATCAACATAGTGACTCACCCCTTGTTGTTGTGCAAAAAACCCTGCATGCGGGCCTGCGCCTGGCGTTAGTTTGTCACGGTCGATCTTACGCCTCTTGCCCCATGGTGGGTGACACTTTGGTGCAGCGGGCCTATAGTGGAATCCTCATCTGCTCTGATCCATTTTCAGCCATGAAACCCACTCCTACCTTGCAGCCATCCCTTCGTGTTCTGGCGTTTTTCGGTGCCCTCGCCCTGCAGGCCGGAAGCGCCTGGGCCATCACCGCGCCCGTCACCGCGGCACCCGCACCCACGGGCAGCGCCAAGGCCCAACTCACGGCAGACACCAAGGCGGCGCAAGTGCGTTACGAATCCGACAAGAAACTCTGCAACGACGAAACCACATCCGCTGCGCGCCTGCAATGCCGGCGTGACGCCAAGGCCGAATACGACCAGGCCATCGCTGCCGCCAAGAGCAGGGCCGCCACGGCGACGCCGCCCGCCGCCACACCCGCTACGGCGGCGGCCACTCCCGCCGCATCGGCTGCTGCTGACGCAGCCTGCCCGGATTGCGGCCGTGTCATGGCCGTATCGGTCACGCAAAAGGCCGGCGAAGCCAGTGCGGTCGGCGTGATTGCCGGCGGCGCCATCGGTGCGGTGCTGGGCAACCAGGTGGGCGGCGGCTTTGGCAAGGACCTGGCCACACTGGCCGGTGCAGCGGGCGGCGCCTATGCCGGCAAGATCATCGAGGAAAAGATGAAAACCCACACCGTCTGGACGGTGACCGTGCACTACCCCAACGACAGCAAGACCAGCTTCGAATTCACCACCGACCCCGGCCTGCAGGTGGGTGACTGGGTGCGCAATTCGGGCAACACGATTGTGCGCAAGTAGCTGAGGTTAGGTGCCGGGCCCGTGCGCCTGTGGCGTTGGACCATCCGGCCCCTTGTAGACCAGCACCTTCAGCGAGCGCTCGTCCGACACGTCCGCAAACACAGCAGGGTTGGCCACGCGCTGCACAAAGGTCAGATCCGGAGCCAGCTCCTGCATCTGGTCCTGCAGAAAGGCGACACCCAGTTCGGGCGCATTCAGGCACAGCAACACGTAACCGCCGGCTTCCAGCAGATCGGGCAGGCGGCGCATCAGGCGTGCGTAGTCCTTGGTGGCAACGAAGCTGCCCTTCTGGTAGCTCGGGGGGTCGAGAATGATCAGGTCATAGGGGCCGCCGCGCAAGATCTTGCCCCAGGTGGAGAAGATGTCGTGCGGCATGAAGCCCGCCCCGGTGGTGATTCCGTTGAGCTGGTGGTTCTGCTGCCCGGTGGCCAGCGCACCGTGGCTCATGTCCACATTCAATACATGCCGGGCACCGGCCTGGCGCGCCACCACCGAGAAGGCGCAGGTGTAGGCAAACAGGTTGAGCACCTTGCGCGGGGCACGGGCAGCCACATGCTCGCGCACCCAGCGCCGGCCTTCCGCCATGTCGAGAAACAGGCCATGGTTCTGCCCCTTGAGCACGTGCACCCGAAAGCGCGCTCCGCTCTCGGTCACCACATGCGGCTCGGGCACGCTGCCGGCCATCAAGCGGGTTTCGCTGCGCCCCTCCAGCCGGCACTGGAAGACCCAGTTCAGCGGCTGATTGGGGGCCAGTTGCTGCATGCGTGCGAACAGAGCCGCATGCAAGGCCGCCAGGTCATCATCGGTGACCGCCTGAAAGCTGGTCAGCACCCAGACCGGCGGGTAGGCATCCAGCGCCCAGTGCTCGCAGCCGGGAAACAGCCCGCCCCGGCCATGAAAAATCCGCCGGGCGTCGGTGGGCAGGTCCATCGTCGCGATGGCGTTCAACAGGGCTTGCACGGCGGTCAGTAGTGCGGCGGCAGTTCTTCACTGGCGCGGCTGAAGGTGGGGCCACTGCCCTCGGGCATCTGCTGGCGCAGTTGGCGCACCTCGCGCAGCAGCAAATCGATCTCCTGCTGCTGGCGCACGATGATGGTGTTGAGCTGATCCAGCAGGTCTTCCTGGAAGCTGAGCTTGATCTCCAGATCGGTCAGACGCTGGTCGGTGGTGTCGGGGGCTTGCATGCGCCTATTGTCCCTGGCGGCGGGCCTCGCGCAGCATGAAGAGGTAAAGCCCCTCCACCTTTTCACGCGCCCAGGGTGTCTTGCGTAAAAATTTCAGGCTGGATGCCACGCTGGGGTCGTGCGTGAAACAGCGCACGGGGATTCGTTGTCCCAAGTCTTCCCAGCCGTAGTGCGCGGCCAATTCGGTGACGATGGCTTCCAGCGTTTTGCCGTGCAGGGGATTGCGGGGTTGCGGAGGTGTCGGTGTCATAGTCCAGGATTGTGACGGCTGGTCAGGAGCGTATCAGCCGCCATGCCAGATAGGTACCCAGCAGCCCGTTGCCAACAGCAAAGACGGTCACCACAATGCTGCCCGTGATCGTCAGGGCATAGCTGCGCGTAATCCAACCCAGCACCAATGACAGCAGGTTGAGGGCCAGCATGATCCAAAAGAGTGGATTGCGCGGTTGGTACAGACGGGTGAATTGCATAAGGTAGTTGCCAGCCAAGTGCGCCCTGGCTCAAGGAACAATAGTGATGAACAGATACGTGGCCAGGATCACCAGATGAACGACCCCCTGCAACACCGTGGTCAACAACAGCACGACAGAAACAGTGATCAATACCGGACCCTGCGAACCAGAACCGCTTGCAGCCAGAACGATCACCCCGGCAATGGGGCCAACCGCCGACCACAGGGGTATCGGGAATCGTTCAATCATGGGTGTGAGGCTCTCCGTATGGGCGACACCAAGCCGCCATATGACCATACCCCAGGTTGTTGCACCCGCCCTCTGCGGTGCCTGGTATGGCCCTCCGGGCATTGTGTCATTCGGGTCTGACCGGCTTTGATGGTGGTCGCTCCTGCAGGGCGTGGACAGCATGGAAATTCGCCATGACATTCCTGTTTTTACGAACTATTTCAACATTTATATCAACATAAACACGCTCATACCTTCCTAAAATTGCTCCACACATCGACGCTGGCAGTGATGGCCGTCGCGCAAGCCATGCAAGCGCAGCGAAGGCGGCTGATGTGCAACCTGCAAGGCTATTTATGCAAACCATTGCTCCACTGTGGCTCTGGGCCACCTTCGCCGGCATCGTGCTGGTGTCGCTGCTCGTTGACTTTGTCGTGCTCAAGAAGCAGGGCGCGCACGAAATTGGTGTGAAGGAAGCGATGAACTGGTCGCTGATCTGGATAGGCTTGAGCTTCTTGTTCAACGGCCTGTTCTGGTGGGCGGTCAAAGACGCCACCGGGTCGACCGAACTTGCCAACACCAAATCGCTCGAATTTCTGACGGGGTACCTGATTGAAAAGTCGCTGGCAGTGGACAACATTTTTGTCTTCTTGCTGGTCTTCACCTACTTCGCGGTACCCACGCACTTCCAGAAGCGGGTGTTGATGATCGGCATCATCGGGGCGATAGTGCTTCGCACCGCCATGATCCTGGTGGGTGGCTGGTTGCTGGCCGAGTTTCACTGGATCTTGTACGTGTTCGGCGCATTCCTGATCCTGACTGGCGTAAAGATGTGGTGGGCTGCCGGCAAGGAGCCCGACCTGAACGACAACCCGGCGCTGAAGTTGCTGCGCAAACTGCTGCCAGTGAGCAAGCACTACGATGGTGAAAAATTCTGGACGGTGGAAGACGGCAGGAAGATTGCCACCCCGCTGTTGATGGTGATCTGCCTGATTGCGCTGACCGACGTGATCTTTGCGGTGGACTCCATCCCTGCCATCTTTGCCATCACCACCGACCCCTTTATCGTCTTGACCAGCAATGTTTTCGCCATTCTGGGTTTGCGGGCCATGTACTTCCTGCTGGCAGCCGTGGCCAACAAGTTCCACTTGCTCAACTATGGGCTGGCGGTGATTCTGGTGTTCATTGGAACCAAGATGTGCCTGATCGATATCTACAAAATCCCGGTACTGTTCTCGCTGGCTGTGGTGGTGGGCATCCTGGCGCTCACCATGCTGCTGAGTGTGCGCAGTGCTACAGCGCAACCCCGAGGATAGCCCGCACGGAGACGCAGCGCGTTACAACGCGGGTTGCAGCAAACGTTGCACCAGCGGGTGCTGCACTTTCTTTTCGGTGCCGATGGCAAAGAAGTGCTCGTTAACACCCTCGCACGGGCCTATGCGTTGCACCGCGTAATGTGCCAGCAAATCATCATGCGCCCACTCGGCAGCCGGAAACACACCCATGCCACTGGCGCCAAAGGTCTTGAGCAGCGCAGTGTCGGCAAACTCGCCCACCACACGAGGCCGAATCGCGCGTTGCTCAAACCACTGGTCCATTCGGTCACGCAATGCGGTGTAGGGGGTGGGCAGCAGTACGGGCACATCGCCCAGGCTGCGCGGAAAATCCTTGCCCGCTGCCTTGATCAGGGCGGCGGTTCCATACCAGCCGATGGTTGATGAACCCAAAGCATGGCTATAGAGCTTGATGTTGGGATTGGCAGGTGCAGGCCGGTCTGCAAGCACCACATCTAGGCGGTGCAAGGCCAGATCGCCCAGCAAATCGTTCAGCGTCCCTTCGTGGCACAGCAGGCGCAGATGGGGTTCGGCCAGTGCGGGCTGCAGGAGGCGGTGCACCACCAGCTTGGGCAGTCCATCACAAATGCCGACAGCCAGTCGCACAGCGGGTGTGCTCACCGCATCGCGTACCCGCGCCGGCAGATCCTCGCCCAGTTGGAAGATCTGGTCGGCCTGTTGCATGGCAGCCAGGCCGGCTTCGGTGAGCACCAACCCGCGTCCCGCCGGCTTGAGCAGCGCATAGCCCAGCGAGCGCTCCAGCTCTCGCACCTGGGCACTCACGGTCTGCACGGCCATATCCAGTTTGTCGGCAGCCCGGGAAATGCCGCCCTCTTTGGCCACGACCCAAAAGTAGTACAGATGCTTGTAATTGAAGGGCGTACTCATGGTCAGTTTTTTCAGGAGCATTGATGCGAAATTATCTGCTTTTTAAGAATTGCACACATCCCTATCGTTGTGTCTTCGTTAACCCACAGGAGAGATGGTCATGCAAGTCATTTTTGAATCCCGCGATGCCGATGGCGCCCAGATGCGCGACATGTCTGTTGAGCGCGTTCGCTTCGCTCTGCGCCGCCTTAACACCTGGGTGCCGCGCGCCAGGGTGCAGTTCTCGGACGTGAACGGCCCGCGCGGCGGCGTGGACAAACGCTGCCAGGTCGAACTCAGCACCGATGCGGCCGGCACGGTGGTCATCGCCTCGCTGGCCCGCGACTGGCGTACCGCACTGGACCGCTCGCTGGGCCGCGCAACCCGGGTGCTGACGCGCAGCCTGCAACGCAACCAAAAGCCGACGCGGGGCCGAACCGCAAAACTGGCCCTGGACAGCTAAAACCGTCACGCCACAGAGGAATTCACCATGAACAACGCCTACTCACCCCAGAACACCGGTCAGTGCCCGGACAATTTGTCTGACCATGCGACCTCCCACGGGGAGCTGCATTCCGCCGATGTCAAACGGGTCCTGCGCAACACCTATGCGCTGCTCGCCATGACCCTGCTGTTCAGTGCCGGCGTGGCGGTTGCCACGCTCACACTGCAACTGCCGGCGCCTGGACTGGTTTTGACCCTGGCGGGCTACTTTGGCCTGCTGTTCGCCGTCCACAGATGGCAGAACAGTGGCTGGGCCTTGCCCGCAGTGTTTGCCCTCACGGGCTTCATGGGATACACCCTGGGGCCGCTGCTCACACACGCGCTGTCCTTGCCCGGCGGCGCACAAACCGTAACCCTGGCCCTGGGCGCAACCGGCATGACCTTTCTGGCGCTATCGGGCTACGTGCTGTTGACCCGGCGGGATTTCAGCTTCATCGGCGGCTTTCTGTTTGTGGGCATGGTGATTGCGCTGATCTCAGGCATTGCCGCTGTTTTGCTCCAAATGCCCGCATTGGGACTGGCCGTGTCGGCCATGGTGGCCTTGTTGTCAGCCGGCCTGATCCTGTTTGAGACCAGCCGCATCGTGAACGGCGGTGAGACCAACTACGTGATGGCTACCGTGAGTCTCTATGTATCGGTGTTCACTTTGTTCACCAGCCTGCTGAGCCTGTTTGGTTTGGGAGGCTCGGGCGACTGACTTTGATGGACATCATTCCCGATGAAATGCCCTCACGGCATCGACTCCTGCGCCTGCTGCACCGGTTTCGTCGGGAAGCGAAGTCAGCACACAACCATCACCCACCCCACAGCGAACGCATGACAGGGGCAAAGTCGGGATCGCCCTGCTGGCTGGCTGGCTGGCCCGCCACATGCACGGAACTGAAGTGCGCATCCGGGCTGGAAAACACCAGCGCGTCCAGCAGGTGGTCGGCCGGAATGCCCAGCAGCGCGCTTGACTGGGTATGGAGTACGCAGAAGTCGGCACGCTGACCCACGGCAATGCCGCCCAACGCCAGGCCGGTGGCATGGTGGCCGCCGGCGAGCGCACCTTGCAGCAATGCGGCCGCGCTGCTGGCCTGGCCCAGCAACTGCGCTGCCACATTGCGCTTGCGCTGCGTCAGGCGTTGCGAATACTCCAGCAGGCGCAGCTCTTCACTCCAACGCCGGGTCACATGGCTGTCGGAGCCGATGGTCCAGGCGCCCTTGACTACGGCGTAGCCCGGCAGATCGAACACGCCATCGCCCAGATTGGCCTCGGTGGCCGGGCAGATGACGATGGATGCACCGCGCGCCTGCACGGCGACCAACTCATCGCGCGTGGTGTGCGTGGCATGCACCAGGTTCCAGCGGTGATCGACTGCCACATGGTTGAGCAACCACTCGATGGGACGCTGGCCGGTGTGAACCAGGCAGTCGTCCACCTCCTGCGTCTGCTCGGCGATGTGGATGTGCACCGGCAACGCCGCCGCATGGGCATAGGCCGCCAGTTCCTTGAGTGCGCCGGGGCTGACCGCCCGCAGCGAGTGGATGGCCACGCCGACGTTGATGTTGGCATCGTCCACCGTGTGGCGTTGCAGCTCCTCGACGATACGCACAATGCTGTCGGGCGTGGACGCAAAGCGGCGCTGGTCCTCGCGCAGCGTGTTGTCGGCAAAGCCGGCCCGCATGTACAGCGTGGGCAGCAGCGTCAGGCCGATGCCGGTGCGCCGCGCGGCGCGCACCAGGGCCAGCGACATCTCGGCCACCTGGGCGTAGGGGGCGCCGGCCATGGCGTTGTGCAGGTAGTGGAATTCGCAGACCTGGGTGTAGCCGCCGACCAGCAACTCGGCATAGAGCTGGCTGGCGATGGTTTCCAGTTGCTGGGGCGTGATGCAGTTGGCAGCGGAATACATGCGGTCGCGCCAGCTCCAGAAATCATCCGCCGCGCCGGCACCGGTGCTGCGGCGTTCGGTCAGGCCGGCGATGGCACGCTGGAAGGCATGGCTGTGGGCATTGACCACACCCGGCAGCACAGGCCCTGCCAGACGTGTGGCACGGCCCTGCTGCGCGAGCGTGCAATGGGTCTCCACATGGTTCCAGTAGCCCTCGGCCGAGACACCCAGCAACACATCCGGCGCCCAGGTTCCGGCAATCCAGGCCTGCTCGGCGTAGTACAGACTTGCTTCACTTTTCATAGCAACTCCTGCATATTTCAAGAGGGCTGGAGACCATTTTCCTCAACAACGGCTGGATGGCGCTGGCCAGTACTTCCTCATAACGGAACGGTGGCACCTCCTGCATGTACAGGCTTTGGCACATCTCCAGCTGGATGGCGTGGATGTGCTGGTCCGGCTGGCCGTAGTGGCGGGTGATGTAGCCGCCCTTGAAGCGGCCGTTCACCGCCGAGCTGAACTGCGGGTAGGCGCCACAGGCCTGCACCACGGCGGCGGTCAGCGCGTCGTCGGCACTGGCGCCACTGGCCGTGCCAATGCTCAGGTCCGGCAGGCGTCCCTCGAACAACCACGGAATCTCGGAGCGGATGCTGTGTGCGTCCCACAGCAGGGCATAGCCGTGCTGAGCCTTGAGGCGTGCCAGCTCGGCCCGCAGTGCGGCATGGTAGGGCTGCCAGTACACATCACGTCGCCGCGCGCGTTCGGCTGCATCCGGCTCCTGCCCGCTCTGGTACAGCGGCTCGCCGGTGAAGAAACGGGTCGGACACAGCTCGGTGTTCGACGCCCCAGGGTACATGGGCGCATCGTCCGGCGGGCGGTTCAGGTCGATGACATAGCGCGAGGTGGTGGGCATCAGCACGCTGGCGCCCAGTTCACCCAGAAAGTTGTAGAGCCGCGCCAGATGCCAGTCGGTGTCCTCCACCTGCAGGGCGCGTGGCACGTAGTGGGCGCGCAAGTCGGCGGGAATGTCGGTGCCAATGTGCGGCATGCTGACCAACAGGGGAACGGAGCCCTGCTGCAGGGTGCAGACCGGGTGGTTGCTCATGCGACCTGTCCCTTGAAAATGGTTTGCTGGCGCGGATTGGCGCCCAGCGCATACGCCAGCTCGGCCGGGCGTTGCACATCCCACAGCACAAAGTCCGCGCGCTTGCCCGCAGCCAGCACACCGCGGTCGTTCAACCCCAGGGCCGCTGCGGCGTGGCAGGTGACACCGGCCAAGGCTTCCTCGGGCGTCAGGCGGAACAGCGTGCAGGCCATGTTGAGCATCAGCAGCAGCGAGGTGCAGGGCGAGCTGCCCGGGTTGCTGTCGGTGGAAATGGCCATCGGCACGCCATGCTCGCGCAGCAAGTCCATCGGCGGCAGCCGGGTTTCGCGCAAGAAGTAGAAGGCACCCGGCAACAGCACGGCCACCGTGCCGGCGGCGGCCATGGCCTGCGCGCCCTGCGTTGAAAGCCACTCCAGGTGGTCGCAGCTCAGCGCCCCGCAGCGTGCCGCCAGTTGGGCGCCGCCGCTGTCGCTGAGCTGCTCGGCATGCAACTTGACCGGCAGGCCCAAGGCTTTGGCTGCAGCAAACACACGCTCCATCTGCGCGGTGCTGAAAGCAATGCGTTCGCAAAAGCCGTCCACCGCATCGACCAGGCCCTCGGCGTGGAGTGCGGGCAGCATCTGCAGCACGGCCTCCACATAGTCGTCGGTGCGGCCGGCAAACTCGGGCGGGACGGCGTGGGCGCCGAGGAAGGTGGTGCGCACGTCCACGGCATGCAGCTGGCCCAGCGCGCGTGCGACCTGCAGGCACTTGCGTTCGTGCTCCAAAGCCAGGCCGTAGCCGGACTTGATTTCGATGGTGGTCACGCCCTCGTCCACCAGTTGTTGCAAGCGCCGGCCACTGCGCAATTGCAGTTCCGCGGCATTGGCGGCACGCGTGGCCTGCACGGTGGAGGCAATGCCGCCACCTGCGCGGGCAATCTCCTCATAGCTGGCACCGTTCAGGCGCAGCTCGAATTCATGGGCGCGGTCGCCCCCATACACCAGATGCGTGTGGCAGTCGATCAGGCCGGGGGTGATGAGTGCCCCACCGGCGTCTGTCTGCTCCGTGCAGCGTGCCAGCAGGTCGGCGGACAGCTCGGCACGCGGGCCGACCCAGGCCAGCGTTTCACCATCCACCATCAGGGCAGCGTCCTCAATCAGGCCATAGGGCTGTGCCGACTGCGCTGCCATCGTGGCAACCCGGCAATGGGTCCACAGCTGCACACTCATGCCGACCACTCCATCCACAGGGCGTGCTCGCACTGGATGCGCACGGTGGCGGCCTTGGTGAGCGTGCGCCAGACCAGCGTAGCCGGTGGAACGTCCAGGCGTTGACCATTGAAAGCGATGCTAGCCCTCGTAGAAACTGCGTAGACAGCTATCGTTTTGGTAGCATGCGCCAGCTGCTGCGCGCTCCCATGGATGCGTGCCATGCGCGCTGGCAGGCAGCTGTCCCGCAGCATGAGGTTGAAGTCCTGCGTGGGGCCGTCGATCAGGCGGCAGGCAGTGGACGCGGCGCCGTCAAAGCACAACGGCGCGTCGTGGACGGTGAGGCGATGCTCCGTGGCGCCACCGGCGTCAGATGGCGTGGCCACGTTCAACAGCACACCGGCACCCTGCAGCACGGCAAACCAGCGCGTCACGCCTTCAAAGCGGGAGAACGGACCATCCGCCTCCACCTCGGCCACGGACAGGCGCCACTGCCAGTCGGCACCGGCCGGCTGCGCGACCAACTCGCGTGTCAGGCCGCTGCCATTGCGCCAATGCGTGGCGGGAACGTCAGCTAGGTGAACAACATGCCAGCTCATCATTTACCTCCACCGCGGCGGGATGGCGCCGCGCTTTGCTCCGTGTCCTCCGCCCGCTGCGCGGGCTCCCCCTTTACCTGCGCAAAACGCAGCGCCATCCCGCCTTTGCAATGAGTAGCGCTCATGCCTGAAAACTCCCTGCAAAGCTGTAGCGCGAGCCGGGGTAGACCAGTCGCACCACGCTAGCCACGTGCGCGCCGCTGACGGTGCGCCGCACCTGCACCAGACAGGGCTCGCGCACGGAAATGCCCAGGTGCCTGGCCTGCTCCGGCGTGGGCAGGCTGGCCTCGATGGAGTAGCTCGCCTCGGTCAGCGGCGCTTCGGTCAGAAGGAGGTGGGTGGGCGTGGTCTGGGTGAAGTCGGTGTCCAGATAGGACGGCGCACAGACGGGGTTGACGTAGCGGTCTTCAAACTGAATGGGGACGCCGTTTTCCAGGTGCACCAGCACGCTGTGGAACACGCGGGCGTTGGCGCGCAGGCCCAAGGTCTTGGCCAGCTCGGGCGCGGCCTTCTCGGCCTGCAGCAGCAGCACCTTGGCGGTATGCACATGGCCTCGCTCCACCACCTCTTCCTGGATGTCGCGGATAGTCAGGTTGGACGCTACACGGTGCAGTTCGGCCACGAAGGTGCCCGAGCCCTGCACACGCACCACCATGCCCTCCTGGGTGAGTTCGCGCAGGGCCCGGTTGACCGTCATGCGGCTGATGCCGAACTGCTGCATCAATGCGGCCTCGCTGGGCACCGGGTCGCCCGGGCGCCACTCGCCAGAGGCGATGTGCTGCTGGATGAAGTCCTTGACCTGGGTGTAGGCGGGTTTCATGGTGCGCTGCGGCATGACCGCGAAGTGGTGATGGTTGCATTTTATCCCAGTTGACACAAGTTGTATAGACAAGCTACCATCTGCCGCACTTCACCACACAACACCCGAGGAGCCCCGCCATGTCCGACCTCTCCACCACCCGCTTCTTCGACAGCAAGGCGCGCCCGGTACGCGCACCCCGTGGGCCTGATTTGAGCTGTGCCAACTGGCAGATCGAAGCCGCCTACCGCATGCTGCAAAACAACCTGGACCCCGAAGTGGCCGAAAACCCCGATGCGCTGGTGGTGTACGGCGGCATTGGCAAGGCCGCGCGCAACTGGCCGGCCTTTGACGCCATCCTGGACACGCTGCGCAAGCTCCAACCCAACGAGACGCTGCTGGTGCAAAGTGGCAAGCCGGTCGGCGTGTTCCGCACCCATCTTGATGCCCCGCGCGTGCTGATTGCCAACTCCAACCTGGTGCCGAAGTGGGCGACCTGGGAGCACTTCAACGAACTCGACCGCAAGGGTCTGATGATGTACGGCCAGATGACAGCCGGCAGCTGGATCTACATCGGATCACAAGGCATCGTGCAGGGCACGTACGAGACCTTTGTCGAAGCCGGCCGCCAGCACTACAACGGTGATCTCTCCGGGCGCTGGGTGCTGACCGCCGGTCTGGGCGGCATGGGCGGCGCCCAACCCCTGGCCGCCACCTTTGCCGGAGCCTGTTCCCTGAACATCGAGTGCCAGCAAAGCTCCATCGACTTCCGCCTGCGCACCCGCTATGTGGACGAGCAGGCCAGCGATCTGGACGATGCCCTGGCACGCATTGCCAAGTACACCGCCGAGAAGAAGGCGGTGTCCATCGCCCTGTGCGGCAATGCGGCCGATATCGTTCCCGAACTGGTGCGCCGTGCCAAGGCCGGCGGCATCCGGCCCGATATCGTCACCGACCAGACCTCGGCTCACGACCTGATCAACGGCTACCTGCCAGCAAACTGGACCGTGGCGCAGTGGAAGGCCGCTCAAAAGGACCCGGCGCAGCATTCCGCGCTGACAAAGGCGGCTGGCGAGTCCTGCGCCGTGCACGTGCAGGCCATGCTGGACTTCCACGCCATGGGCATTCCGACCGTGGACTACGGCAACAACCTGCGCCAGGTGGCCCAAGACTTTGGCGTGGCCAAGGCCTTTGACTACCCCGGCTTTGTTCCGGCCTATGTGCGCCCGCTGTTCTGCAAGGGCGTGGGCCCTTTCCGCTGGGTGGCGCTGTCGGGTGATCCGGAAGACATTCGCAAGACCGACGCCAAAATGAAGGAACTGTTCCCCGACAACGCCCACCTGCACCGCTGGCTGGACATGGCACAGGAGCGCATTGCCTTCCAGGGCCTGCCGGCCCGCATCTGCTGGATCGGCCTGGGCGAGCGCCACCGCGCGGGCCTGGCCTTCAACGAAATGGTGAAGAGCGGCGAACTGAAAGGCCCGATCGTCATCGGTCGTGACCACCTGGACAGCGGCTCGGTGGCCAGCCCCAACCGCGAAACCGAAGCCATGCAGGACGGCAGCGACGCCGTCAGCGACTGGCCGCTGCTGAACGCCCTGCTCAACACCGCCAGCGGCGCCACCTGGGTCAGCCTGCACCATGGTGGCGGTGTGGGCATGGGTTACAGCCAGCACAGTGGTGTGGTCATCGTCTGCGACGGCACACCCGAGGCCCACGAGCGCCTGGGCCGCGTGCTGTTCAACGACCCCGCCACCGGCGTCATGCGCCACGCCGATGCCGGTTACGACATCGCACTGCAATGCGCCAAAGACAACGGGCTGAACCTGCCGATGCTTACCTGAGAGAACAACATGATGAACATCCAACCCGGCCAGTTGACGCTGGCCCAACTGCGCACCCTGCATACCAGCACGACTGCGCTGACCCTGGACCCCGCCGCCCGCGCCGGCATCCGTGCCAGTGCCGAGCTGGTGCACCAGGCGGCCGAGGGCGGCGCCGCCGTCTACGGCGTCAACACCGGCTTTGGCAAGCTGGCCAACCAGCGCATTGCCAAGCCCGACCTGGAGACGCTACAACTCAACCTGCTGCGCTCGCACGCCGTGGGCGTGGGCGAGCCCATGTCCGAGCCCGTCGTGCGCCTGATTCTGCTGATGAAGGCCGCCAGCCTGGCGCGCGGCTATTCCGGCATCCGCGAGCTGGTGATCGACCGCCTGATCGCGTTCTACAACCTCGGCATCACACCCGTCATCCCCTGCCAGGGATCGGTGGGTGCGTCCGGCGATCTGGCGCCGCTGGCCCACCTGTGCCTGCCGCTGATTGGCGAGGGCGAGGTGTTCTATGGCGGACAGCGCCTGCCCGCCCTGCACGCCCTGAAACAGGTGCAACTGGAGCCGATCCGCCTGTCGGCCAAGGAAGGCCTGGCGCTGATCAACGGCACCCAGGTGTCCACCGCGCTGGCCATCGACGCCCTGTTCGCCACCGAGCGCCTGTTTGAAGCCGCGGTGATCTCCGGTGCCGTGACACTGGACGCCGCACGCGGCAGCGACGGTCCGTTCGACCCACGCATCCACGCCGTGCGCGGCCAGCCGGGCCAGATCGCGTGCGC
>JBAQDE010000009.1:0-102901 GCA_049294595.1 Rhodoferax sp.
CCGAGTTCGACTTCTTTCAAGATGCCGACGATTTGGCTTTCACTGAATTTTGATTTCTTCATGTAGAGACTCCGTTTGGGGGATTTTCTCTACTTCCAATTGGCTCAAGATTTCAAGGAGGCTTCAGCTGTACTCAATTATTGGATTGAGTACTTCATGCGTAATGGAAAAATTTCATCATCTATCAGACCCGCAAGATATCAGCTGATATATGCCTTCAGAATCTTTCATGAAAAGGAAACTCCTGGAGATTTAGGTTCGCGGGCCGTAGTGAAGCATGCCGAAAGTTTTCTACATAGTCTGTTGAAAGACGAGGATTCAGCGCTGAGAGCTTTGGAGGAACCAACGAAGTTGATCGTTGCACTGATGCGAGGCAAGACAAGAACTGAACCACGCACATCCTCTTTTACAAATAAAGTTCAAACCTCCGTTGCAAGGAGGCGATTGAAAATCAGTGGAAAAGTTGTAGTTGTTAAGAAACAGGTTTCTTCTATAAAGCTGGCTGCAGCGAAGAACGTTGCTGCCAAGAGAAAGGTAGCAACAAAGAAAATTGCAGCCACCAAAAAAGTTGTCGCAGCAAAGAAGATAGTAAAAAGTTAAGCAAATCAATTCTCAGTACTAAGTACGGCGGTTCCATTTCTTCCTGAAATAGACCGCGTGTACCCAGCATGCCGTGCTCATGCGTTGGGCTATGCCCGCACTACTTCCCCCAAGAATCCTTCAACCCAACCGCCAAGTTAAACACCGGCTTGGACCCCGCAACGTGGTCAATACGATCCGCCACAAAGTACCCATGCCGCTCAAACTGGAACTTCTGGTCGGGCAAGGCATTCGCCAATGACGGTTCCACAATCGCGGTCACCACTTTCAGGCTGTTGGGGTTCAGGCTTTCGATGAAGTCTTTGCCGCCCGCGTCGGGCTGGGCGTCCAGGAACAGGCGGTCATACATGCGCACTTCCACCTCCACGCCGTTGGCCACGCCGACCCAGGTGATGGCGGCTTTCACCTTCACGCTGTCGCTGCCGGGGGTGCCGCTCTTGGTGTCGGGCACCACGGTGGCCAGCACATCGGTGATGACGCCGTTGATGTCCTTGATGCAGCCGGTGCATTCGATGACGTAGCCGCCCTTCAGGCGCACCTTGTTGCCGGGGAACAGGCGCTTGTAGCCCTTGGGGGGCACTTCTTCAAAGTCTTCGCGCTCGATCCACACCTCTTTGCCAATCGTGAAGTGGCGGGTGGGCGATTCCACGCCCTCGGGCGGGTGGGGCAGGGCGGGCTGGGTGCAGGGCTCCAGGTGGCCGGAACCCATGACTTCGTCCCAGTTGGTCAGCACCAGCTTGACCGGGTTCAGCACGGCCATGCCGCGGTGGGCCTTGGCCTCCAGGTCTTCGCGCAGGCAGCCTTCCAGGGTGCTGTAGTCGATCCAGCTGTCGCTCTTGGTCACGCCAATGCGTTCGGCAAACAGTTGCAGTGCATCGGGCGTGTAGCCCCGGCGGCGCAGGCCGACGATGGTTGGCATGCGGGGGTCGTCCCAGCCGTTGACCTTGTGGTCATACACCAGTTGCGCCAGTTTGCGCTTGCTGGTGATCACATACGTCAGGTTGAGCCGCGCAAACTCATACTGGTGCGGTGGTGGGCTGGCCAGCAGGCCACCTTCGCACAGGCGCTCCATCAGCCAGTCGTAAAACGGGCGTTGGTCTTCAAACTCCAGCGTGCAGATGCTGTGGGTGATTTGCTCCAGTGCGTCCTCAATCGGGTGCGCATAGGTGTACATGGGGTAGATGCACCATTTGTCGCCGGTGTTGTGGTGTGTGGCGCGGCGGATGCGGTAGATGGCCGGGTCGCGCATGTTGATGTTGGGGCTGGCCATGTCGATCTTGGCGCGCAGCACCATGGCACCGTCTTCATGCTTGCCGTCGCGCATTTCGCGGAAGATGCGCAGGTTTTCTTCGGCCGTGCGGGTGCGGAAAGGGCTGTCCACACCGGGTTTGCCGAAGTCGCCCCGGTTCACGCGCATTTGTTCGGGCGTTTGTTCGTCCACGTAGGCGAAGCCGGATTCGATCAGGTATTCCGCTGCGCGGTACATGAAGTCGAAATAGTCGCTGGCTTGGTAGGGGGCGGCGTCTTTGGATCCGTTCCATTCAAAGCCCAGCCACTTGACCGCGTCGATGATGGAGTTCACGTATTCGGTGTCTTCCTTCTCGGGGTTGGTGTCGTCAAAGCGCAGGTGGCACACGCCGCCGTAGTCGCGCGCCAGGCCGAAGTTGATGCAGATGCTCTTGGCGTGGCCCACGTGCAGGTAGCCATTGGGCTCGGGCGGAAAGCGGGTGCGGATCTTGGCGGGGTCGGGCTGCCCTGCTGCCTGGTGGGCGGCGTCGCCGGGGCTGCCGGCCCAGCGGCGCTGGGCGTAGGTGCCGGCGGCCAGATCGTGCTCGATGATCTGGCGCAGGAAGTTGCTGGGTTTGACGGTTTCGGGAGTGTTGTTGGCGGGGGTGGGGGTGCTCATGCGGCTGATTTTAGACGCGGCCCCGCGCGGCTTGGCGGTTTGGCGCTGGCTGGGTAATATGGCCGCATGACCCAAGCCGACTTCCAAGCCACCGCCCCGCAGCCGGGTCCTTCCGATGCGGCCCCCCACATTGCACTGAGTCAGCAGGACGTGATGGATGCCGCCCATGCCGGTGTCATCACACCAGCGCAGGCGCGGGCGCTGTGGCAGCGCTGGGCGCAGGGGGCACAGCGCGTGGCGGGTGTGGCGCAGGCCGGCATGATGGGCGCGCCCATTGCAGCGGGCCCGCGCTTTGGCTTTGTGAATGTGCTGTATTACTTTGGCGGCATGGTGGCGATTGGCGCCATGTCGCTGTTCATGACGCTGGGCTTCCAGGCCATGGGGCCGGCCGGGCTGCTGGCGATTGCGCTGGCCTATGCGTTTGCCTGCCTGAAGGTGGCGGACCATTTCAAGGCCAGGGGGCTGGTGGTGCCGGCCGGCATTCTGGCCACGCTGGCGGTGGTGTTGGTGCCGCTGGCGCTGTGGTGCGTGCAGAACCTGCTGGGCCTGTGGCCGGAAGGGGGTAGCCGCTCGTTCGCGTCGTATCACACGCACATTGACTGGCGTTGGATGACGCTGGAGTTTGGCACGCTGATGGCGGCGGCGGTCATGCTGTGGCGCTACAAGCTGCCGTTCATGGTGATGCCGGTGGCGGTGACGCTGTGGTACATGAGCATGGACGTGGCCAGGGGCCTGATGCAAGGCGCAGGGTGGGATTACAAGTTCATGCGCGATGTGTCGCTGGTGTTTGGCCTGGGCACCTGCGCGATGGCGATGTGGGTGGACATGCGCACGCGTTTGTCGGAGTCCGAGGAGTCGCGGCAGGACTTTGCGTTCTGGCTGTATATCTTCGGCGCCATCATGTTCTGGTGCGCCCTGAGCCTGCGTGATTCCAGCAACGAGCTGGGCAAGTTTTTGTATGCGCTGCTGAACATCGGCCTGGTGCTGTTGGGCGCAGCCATTGGGCGGCGGGTGTTCACGGTGTTTGGCGCCTTGGGCGTGGCGGGGTATTTGGGCTATCTGTCGCACCGGGTGTTTCAGAACAGCCTGATGTTTCCGTTCGCGCTGACGCTTTTGGGCCTGGGTGTGGTGTGGCTGGGTGTGAAGTGGCAGCGCAATGAGGCGGCCATCAATGCCAGCCTGAGCCGCTGGGTGCCCGAGGGGCTGCGCCCACGCTGAGTGAAAGTGTGGCGGCCAAAAAAAACGCGCCGGGTGGCGCGTTTTTTTGTTTAGCGGGGTGATTAACGAATCACAGCCAACTCGGTCAGCTTGCCACCGCGCACGGTCTTCAGGGTCAAAGCGCCGTTCTTGATGTCGCCCTTTTCGTCGAACGTGATGGGGCCGGTCACACCAGCGTAGTCTTTGGTAGCGGCCAGCACGGGCAGGTACTTGGCGGGGTCAGAGGAACCAGCCTTGACCATGGCGGCAACCATGACCTTGACGCCGTCATAGACGTAGGGTGCGTAGACTTGCACTTCGGAGCCGAACTTGGCCTTGAATGCGGTCTTGAACTTGTCCATGCCAGCCTTGGCTTGGCCTTCCACGCCACCGGCTTCCGCGCAGTAGACCTGGTTGTCAGCAATGGCGTCGCCGCCCAGCTTGACCAGCTCGGTGGAGCAGATGCCGTCGCCACCCATGAACTTGGCATTGATGCCCAGGGACTTCATCTGGCGCAGCATGGGGCCGGCAACGGCGTCCATACCGCCGAAGAACACGACGTCAGCCTTCTTGCCCTTGATGGTGGTCAGAATGGAGTTGAAGTCGGTAGCCTTGTCGGTGGTGAATTCCTTGGCCACAACAGTGCCGCCGGCGGCTTCAACAGCCTTGGCGAACTCTTGTGCAACGCCTTGGCCGTAAGCGGTACGGTCATCGATCACGGCGATGGCCTTGCCCTTCAGGTCTTTCACAGCGTAGCGGCCCAGTGTGCCACCCAGGTGGGTGTCATCAGCCACCAGACGGAAGGCGGTCTTGAAGCCTTGGCGTGTGTACTTGGGGTTGGTGGCGGAGGGGGAGATCTGGGGAATGCCAGCGTCGCTGTAAATGCGCGATGCGGGGATGGTGGTGCCGGAGTTCAGGTGACCCACAATGCCAGCAACCTTGGCGTCAGCCAGCTTCTGGGCAACGGCAGTACCTTGCTTGGGATCAGCAGCGTCATCTTCAGTCATCAGCTTCAGAGTGACTTTTTGACCGCCGATGGTGACGCCAGCTGCGTTCAGTTCTTCAACGGCCATCTTGGCGCCGTTTTCATTGTCCTTGCCCAGGTGGGCGATAGCGCCGCTGGTAGGACCAACGTGGGCGATGGTGACAACGGTTTGAGCCGAGGCAAAACCGGCAGACAGGGCAACAACCGCAGCCGCAACAACATTCAACTTCAACAGCATAGTTTCTCCAGTAAAAAGAGGATGTGGACACAAAGTGCCACTACCTACACGATAGCGCATCCCAAAGTCCAAATGCCTAGGGAAGCTACCAATATGGGTAGTTTATTCAAATGGCTAATGAAATATTAATAGCACTAATGATGGGTTGCCCAGCAGTGGTGCACGGCATGGTTCACAACAGGGCTGCGTGCACTAAATCAGTGTTGCGGCAAAGGCGTTGGCCGCGTCGAGTTCGGCGGGCAGGGATGTGAAGGGCAGTTCTTCACGCTCCAGCATTTCGCGCAGGCCGCGGTCGATCTGGCGCGCACCTTCCTCGTCCTGGAAGCGGCCGGTGCGCACGTAGTTGCGGTCACCGCGCTCCACCAGGATGTTGATGTTGTTGAACTGGCCGTACCAATCCAGGATCTGGGCGCGGGTCTTGCCGATGTCGCAGATGTTGTCCAGGTAGTTCTCGTTGTAGTACATCACCTGGGGCAGGGAGCATTCGCTGATCAGGTACTGCACCTGACCGTCGAGCAGGCTCAGCATCTCAAACTGGCGCTGGGCGATGAAGTACTGGTTCTTGAGCACTTCAAAATTCTGCTGCCACACCAGCGACTTGGCGAAGTCGGGGATCACCTCCACGGTCTTGTTGTGCAGCTTCAGGAACAGGATGATGGCCGATGTGATCAACGATTTGTCACACCCGGGGCCGCCGATCACGTTGACGACCTGCGTGGGGTACAAGCGCATCTTGTTTTCCGGGAGCTGGTTGGCCACCGAGGTGTACTGAATCGCCATGGAGAGTCTTTCGCGGAACGATGGAGACGGCTATCGTAGTGCGCGCCTGCTCTCCACGCAAGGCGAGATAAAACAGGCCTTCAGCGGAAGCGCCAGGTCAGGCCCAGTGTGGCGGTGGTTGTGGTGGTCTGGGCGGCGGCATCGTCGGTGCTGCGCAGAAGGCCCATGGCCACATCGATGTCATTGGTGGGAGAGTAGATGGCGCCCAGTTGCACGAACTGGGTGGTTGCCGTGTCGCCGCCAGTGGACACGGCCTCGCGCCCCAGCTCCAGCGCGAGCTTCCATTGTTCGCTGACGTTCCAGACCGGTGCCACCGATGCCCGCAGGGTGCTGGCGTGGGGCCGTGTATCGGGCTCCAGAAACAGGTCGCGTCCCTTGACCAGGTTGAAGTGGATGGCGCCGAACGAGAACTCTTGCGACAGGACCAGGGTCAGGCCGTAGGAAGTCATGCCAGCGCCCAGGCCGGCGGCTTCCTGGCTGCTGCCCACCGGCAGACGGACTTCGGGCTTGATGGCCAGGCTGGTGCCGCTGTCTTCATTTTCCAGGAAGCGCCATTTGGCGCCCACTGCGGTGTTGCCCAGACCGCCCGTGTCCACGCCGGGGGTGCCGGAGCGGATCTGGGTTGGCACGATGCCCACGTACACATCGATGGCATCGCTGGCGCCCCAGGTAAAGACCAGTGGCAATGTGCTGGTTCGGGTGGTGTCGCCACTCAGCGTTGCCTGTTTTTCGACGTAGGCAACCTCGATCTGTTTGCCACCTTGCCCCTGGGTGCCGGTGTCATCGGTGATCAGGGGCTGGAACGCCAGTGCGGCGCCCGTGGACGTGGTGAGCAGGAGTGCGGCAAGGCAGGTGCGGATGGGTGTCATGGCGTTGAAAGGGTGTGGAGCGTGGCGATGATGGTGGCGCTTCCAGCTTACATGGCCTTGAACAAATGGGCGTAGAGCCGGCTGACGACGAATTTCTCTTTCAGGCCGCGCAGGGCGACAAAGGCCTTGCCGGCCTCGTCGCGGGTAACAGCGTCAATGGCCAGGGCGCGCACGATGGTGCCGCGGTGGATTTGCCAGAACACCGACGTGTCGAGTTGCTCCTGCAGCTCCTTGAGCGGGGTGCGAATCAGGTACTCGCGCTCGGCCGTGAGCACCCGCACATACTTGTCGGCAGCCTCGAAGCACAGCACGTCGTCAATCGGCACCATGCGGATGGTGCTGCCCACGCTGGCCTGGATCACGCGCAGCGGCGCAGCAGGCGCGGCCGTGGGGCTGGCCAGCAGACCGCGCAGCTGGCCCAGAGTTGCTTCAAAATCGATAGCGCTCTGCGCAGGTTTGGCGAGGGCTAGAGCCAGTTTTTCCACTGTCTTGTGGAGCCGCTGGGTCTGCACGGGTTTCAGCAGATAGTCCACCGCCTGGGCTTCAAAGGCCTGCACCGCGTACTGGTCGTAGGCGGTCACGAACACCAGTGCCGGAAAGGCGCGGCCATTCGCACCACCACTGGTGGGCCACTGCTCGGCCAGTTCGGCTGCGGCCTCCAGGCCACTCATGCCGGGCATGCGGATGTCGAAGAACAGCACGTCGGGTTGCAGGGCCAGCGCCTGCTGCACGGCGGAGGCCCCGTCACCCACGCTGGCAACGATGCGCAACTCGGGCCAGGCGCGGGCCAACTCGGCCTGCAGGGCCTGGGCCAGCAGGGGTTCGTCTTCGGCAATCAGGGCGGTGGGATGGGTCATGCTTGAACCGGGAGGTAGAGCAGCACGGTTGTTCCCTCTGCTGGAGTGGATTTGCGCTGGACACTGCCGCGCTCGCCATAGGCGGTGGCAATACGTTCGATCACCTGGGCCAGGCCAAAGCCATCGCTGCGAGTCGTGCTGGTGTCAAAGCCGACGCCGGTGTCGCTGACCTCCAATTGCAGTAACGCGCCATCGCGACTGGCGCGAACGGTGATGCTGCCGCCGTCGACTTTGGGCTCCAGTCCGTGCTTGATGCTGTTTTCAACCAGGGGCTGCAGCAGCAGGGTGGGGATGTTCAACATTGCCAGTTCTGCGGGCAGGTCGAGTGTGTAACGCATGCGAGGGCCCATGCGCACGGACATCAGTTCCAGGTAGTCACGCAGACGGTCGAACTCGCGTTCCAAGGGGTGGTTGCTGGCACGGGATGCGTCCAGCGTTGCGCGCAGGTAGGCCACGATGCGGTCGAGCATGTCCTGGGCGCGCTGTGGGTCCAGCCCAATCAGCACCCGCAGGTTGGCCAGGGTGTTGAACAGCATGTGCGGCTCCAGCTGGGTTTCCAGTACTTTCAGGCGGGCCTCGTTGGCGTGCTGGCGTGCCTCGATCATGCGGGCCTGCAGGTAAGCAGCCTTGTTGCGGATGTAGAAGTAGTAGGTGATGGAGCCGCCGGCCAGCACCGAAATGAGCAAAGACATGCGCAATTCCGGCAGGCCCTGGTGTTCCCACGACGACCAGCCAAACCAGCTGTCGCCGGTGAGTGTGCCCAGGGTATAGCCGAAGATGATGCCAACAATGGGAAGGGCCACGCCCGCGCGGCCCTGGGGCCAGCCGGTTTCCAGCGTGGAGGGAAACAGGTGGCGACCAAAGTCGATGCTGGCCCAGGTGAAGAAGCCGATGGCCAGCGAATAGACCATGGCGACTTCGTAGGGGCGCTCGGGTCGGAAGGCGTACTGGATGGCGGATATGGTGAGGCTGAAAGCCATGGTCTGCAGGAAATGCCGCAGCTTGTCGATCCAGTCGATGCGCATCATGATCCGTTGCGCCGGTCCTGCTCGCGCTGCAGGTGCTCGCGCTCGGCCTGCACCATGCGCTCGCGCAGATTGCCACCGGCACCCAGCAGCCAGACCGAGGCTCCGTGCAGCGCCAGGCCCAGGCCCCAGCCCAGCAGCGGTTTCACTGACCAGGCGCGGGTGCCAAAGCCGTATTCGGACATGGCAAAGATGAACAGGTTGACCACCACATACACCCCCGCGTGGAAGTACCAGCCCAGCTTGGCCCCGGCGCGTTTGCGGGCCAGACGGTCCAATTCTTCCGGGGTCATGGGTGTGTGGGTGGTGGTCATGGTGACGACGATTCTAGGGGACCCGCAGAGGCCATCAGGCGGCTTGCAGGGCGTTGGTCTGCTGCAGGGCCATGCGCCACAGACGCGCGGCGCGGGCCAGGAAGATGCCGCTGAAGACGCCGTACAGGGTGCTGACGGTCAGCGCGAAGTTGACGTCACGCGCCAGGCTGGCCTGCATGCCGATGCTGATGCCCACGGCATACTTGGTAATGAAGATGCCCATGAACAGGGCCAGTGGCACGGCGCTGCCGGGCATCTGGAAGCGGCGGTTGGTCGCGTCATAGTGAATACCGGCGTTGGACTGAAGTTGCAGGGTGGCAATGAACGCTACCGCCGTGCCGACCAGCCAGGCCAGCAGGGCGACGGGCAGATTACCAAAGGCAGATGCCACGCCATACAGCGACAGGCCCGTCATCGCCAGGGGCAGCAGGGTGGCGCGGTTCAGGCCGACACGGCGCGGCAACAGCTGCTGCAGGCCCAGCCACAGCAGGGCGGCAAACAGGACGAAGACCCACTTTGGGGTGTTGGAGAGGATTTGCATCAACATGGCGGAACTCCTGGTTGGGTTGGCGATGGGCGTACTGTGCCGTCGCCGTCTCTTCAGGGATACCGCCGTGCGATGGAGGGGCCGCGCCATGGCGCCAAATGCCAGCACCATGGCGCGAAATGCAGCCGCGTCGGACCGATTTCAGTAGCGAACCAGGCTGCGGTAGACCAGCTTGGTGCTGCCTTCGGCGGGCACACTGACCTTCCACACGGCGGTGTTGCTGGCGCCTTTGGTGTGGGGGTGGCTTTCGCTCAAGACTTGCCAGTCGCCCGGCATGGGTTCCTGCACGGTGACGGTGACCGGCTCTTTCTTGGCGTTTTTCAGCAGTACCTCGTAGCCGCTTTCGAACACGTAGTTGTATTTGCCGGTGCCGCCCAGCTTCTTGAAGTCGGTCTGCTTCTTGTCGGCCGTCACGTCAAAGGCGTCGCCGAGCTTCAGGCGCACCTTTTCATTCTTGGGGGTATGGTCCACGCGGTCCTCACCAATGAACTGGGCGTTGCCGGACCGGTCCTTCTTGTAGACCCGGATGATGCCCTTGGGCAGGGGCATGCCCAGATGGGCGGCCTCCTTGTTGTCAAACTCCACGAACACGGCCACCTTCATCTTCTGGCCCAGCTCGCCATAGCTGCTCTGGTAGTAATAGTCATTGCCCTTGAGCAGCAGCTCCTTGCGCGCCGGCACGCCGGAAGCCGACAGCAGCGAGACCTGCTTGGTCTGGTTCTCGGCAATGGTGGTGGGGCGGTTCAGGGTGTAGAGGTGGTATTCAAACAGCGACTCTTCGGCCATGTCGCCTCTGGCCTTGGCCATGGCCGGTGCGGGTGCAGCCATGGCCATGACGCGGCCCTCCATTTGCGGGCGGACCTGGTTCACATCGCCGGCCACCAGCTGCAGCTTGGCCTTGCGGTAGGTGGCTCCACTAGTATTAGTCAGCGTGACCCAGCCGGAAATGTCGAGCGCGTCCTCGGCGGCATTGAGTTCCACCACATAGTCGGCCTTCCAGGCCAGGCCGCCGGTCAGGTAGCTCAGTTCCACCGTTTGTTGCGCGGCGCCGCTGTTGTCCAGCGCCATCATCAGGGTGGGGCGGTCGCGCAGGTTGGGGGGCACGTCGCCGTAGACGATGCGCCCGGGGATGCCGGTCTCGATGCGCTGGCCAATCTTCAGCACCACGCCGTTGTTGGCCGACAGCACCTCTGCCTGCTCGGTGGTTTCGGCGCCGGTGGCCGGGTTGGTGCGGATGATGCTCACGCTGCGGCCCACGTATTTCTCCAGCAGCTTCTGCGGTGTCAGCAGGTCAAAATCAAAGTTTTGCTCTAGCACCGCCAGGCTGCCCGGGGCGCTGGTGCTGCGCAGGAGTGCGGTCTCGGGCCGCATGCGGGCGCTGACGTCGCGAAAGGCCAGTGCCGAGGCGCCGGGCCTGAGCTGCAATTTGCGCTGGTCTTTGACCAAGGCCAGGTTCTCGTTGTAGATGGTGACGGCCACTTCCTGCTGGTCGGCCAGGGTGCTGCGCTGCTCCTCGGTCTGCGCGTGGGCATTGGCGAAGAGGGCCAGCATCAGGAGGGTTGGGACAAGAGGGCGTTGCATGGGTGGGGTTCTCCGCAGAGGTGTTGGTAGGATGCGCGGCGTTCACTGTAATCCCAAGCGGCTGTCTGCGGCAATGCCCGTTGTGCATCAGGGGCTTGCACTGCAGGCTACCGTTGAGGGCGACATGCTATGAATATGTGAGCGTCTTGCGTAGATAATACGAGGGCTGGAGCCTGTTTTTCTCTAAAGGAGTTGTGTTGGATATTGCATTGCTGATGAAGGCGGTCGTCATGGGCGTCGTCGAGGGGCTGACCGAGTTTCTGCCCATTTCCAGTACCGGACACCTGATCCTGGCCGGAGCCCTGCTGGGTTTTGATGACGACAAGGCCAAGGTGTTTGACATTGCCATCCAGACCGGCGCCATCTTTGCCGTGATTCTGGTTTACTGGGAAAAAATCCGCACCACGCTGGCCGACCTGCCCACCCAGCGCCAGGCGCAGCAGTTTGTGCTGAACGTGTTGATTGGTTTTCTGCCGGCCGTGGTGCTGGGGCTGCTGTTTGGCAAGGCCATCAAGGCACACCTGTTCACGCCGGTTGTGGTGGCCAGCACCTTCATCGTGGGCGGTTTCATCATCCTGTGGGCCGAGCGGCGCCAGGCGGCAGGGGGCAATGCGGTGCGCGTGCTGGATGCCGATGACATGACCTGGAAAGATGCGCTCAAGGTGGGGCTGGTGCAGTGCCTGGCCATGATCCCGGGGACCAGCCGCAGTGGCGCCACCATCATTGGCGGCATGCTGCTGGGGCTGTCGCGCAAGGCGGCCACCGATTTTTCGTTCTACCTGGCGATTCCCACGCTGATCGGTGCCGGGGTGTACAGCCTGTACAAGGAGCGCGCGCTCCTGAGCATGGCCGATGTGCCTCTGTTTTCGGTGGGCCTGGTGGTGTCGTTCTTCAGTGCCTGGCTGTGCGTGCGCTGGTTGCTGCGCTTCATTGCAACGCACAGCTTCGTCGGGTTTGCCTGGTACCGCATTGCCTTTGGCATGGTGGTGCTGGCCACCGCGTGGTCCGGCGCGGTGAACTGGACGGCCTGATCGATCCCTAGGTTCCGCCGACGGCCAGCTGGCCCGATGCTGCGAGCGACAGGCGCTTGGTGTCGGTGGGCGACAGGCTCGCCACCGCATCCTGTTGACCGTTGCTGCTGACCAGATTGCCATTGGCATCGAACTGCCGCAACGCCTGTACCAACTGGCTGGTGTTGGCGACCGCGTAACCCGAGGTAGCGGATTGCAGTGGGCCGGATGCCGATGCATCGTCCCCACCGAACACGGTTTCCGTCTGGTACGTGTGTTTCTGACCAAAGCCGGCCATGGCATCCACCATGCTGGCCACGCCCGCTTGTAACGGGGTCGGCTCGACCTCCAGAATGGGTTGTGACATGGCGGCGGTAGCGCTGGCCCTGTCTTTCTCCGCCACGAACCAGACGTCGGCCATGGTGTGGGTATTGCCCTCCCGGGTCTGGTAGCTGGAGACCAAGCCCACGGTGTTGCCGTTGTCCCGGGTCTGTGTGGGGGTGGCGTTCAGGTCCAGGTTCCAGATGCCCAGGTCCGCCAGGGCGTGCAGTTCGCCGGTGTCGCTGAAACCGTTGGAGTTGGTGTCGGTCCAGATCTTCAGGTTCGAGAAATTGATGTCCTCGTTGGAGATCAGGCCGTCGTAATTGGTGTCCAGTTCGGCCAGTGCTTCATAGCCGTCGCGGGCCTTCTGCCCGTTGGTCATTACGGTCGCGTCGCCAAACAGCTCGGAGCCGTTGTTGATGCTGCCGTCATGGTTGCGGTCCATCACGAGGAACCCGTCTCCGGGATCGGTCCAGCCGGTGGCAGACTGCTGGCCGGTGGCAAACAGGTCAAAGTGCACGCCTGCGCCAACGCTCTGGGAGAGTACGCCGTTGCCATTGAGGTCCAGCACCAGCGGAGTCCCGCTGCTAAATTGCAACAACTGGAACTGTTCCGTGGACATGGCATTCTTTTGCGTCGCGCTCAGCTCACTGATCTGGCATGCCGTCAGCGCAGCCACCTGATCGGTAGACAGCACCTGAATCTGGTTCGTGCTGATGCCGGCAATCGATGAAGTGGCGATGGCCGCGATGTCTGCCGTTTCCAGGGCGATGATCTGGTCTGTGGTCAACGCGCCGACCTGACTCGACTTGAGGGCAGAGACCTGGTCCGTGTTCAGGGACACGATCTGGTCGGTATTGAGCGCCGCAATATCGCGGGTCTCCATGGCTGCAATCTGTCGGGTGCCAAGTGCGGCAATCTGGTCGGTGGACAGCGCAGCAAACGCGTCCGTGCTCAGGGCCACCACGGCAGCGGTGCTGAGGGCTGAAATATCGTCGGTCTCAAGGGCCGCCACCTGATCCGTGGTCAACACCGCCACCTGGCTGGTCTTGAGCGCGGCGACCTGGTCGGAGGTCAGTCCGGCTATCTGGTCGGTGGTCAGCGCGGAAATCGCCAGCGTGTTCAACGCTGCAATGGCCTGGGTACTGAGCGCGCTCACGCCGGCGCCCAGGGCGACCACGTCGCCGGTGGTCAGCGCCCCCATCTGGGCGGTGGACAGGGCGCCGATCTGCGTGGTGCCCATGGCCAGGAACTGGTCGGTGCTCAGAACCGCAATATCCCGGGTTTCAATGGCCGCAATCTGGGTGCTGCTCAGCGCCTGGATCTGGTCGGTGGTGATGGCGGTAATGGTCGCCGTGCTCAGAGCCACGATGGCCGCCGTACCCAGTGCGCCAATGTCGGCGGTTTCAATGGCGGCCACCTGGTCGGTGTTCAGCGCCGCGATCTGGCTGGTCTTCAAGGCGGCCACCTGGTCCGACGCGAGCGCGATGATCTGGTCGGTGGTGAGCGCGGTGATGCCGGCTGTGCTCAGGGCGGCCACGGCACCCGTGCTCAGGGCGCCAATACCGGCTGTGCCCAGGGCTTGCACATTGCTGCTGCCCAGGGCCGCAGCCTGCGCCGTGCCCAATGCGGCGACCTGCAGCGTTTGCAGTGCCGTCACCTGGTCGGTGCTCAGCACGGCAATGTCGCGGGTTTCCATGGCGGCGATCTGCCGCGTTTCCAGTGCGCCCACCTGATCCGTGGTCAATGCACCTATACCCAGGGTGCTCAGGGCCACAATTTGCGCAGTGGTCAGTGCAACCACCTGGTCAGTTGACAGCGAGGCAATTTGCACCGTGCTCAGCGCTGCCACCGTGGCGGTGGGCAGGGCGGCAATGGCCGAGGTGGTGAAGCTGGTCAGGGGCAGCGCGCCCGACACCATCAGCGTATTGAGCTGGGTGGAGGTCAGCGCATTGATCTGGTTGGACGACATCGCACCCACCTGGGTGCTGGTCAGCACGGCCAGGTCACGCGTCTCCATGACCGGAATCTGGTTGGTACCCAGCGCCGCCATCTGATCGGTGGTGAGGGCCTGAAAATCGGCCGTGTTGAGCGCCACGATGGCGGCCGTGCCCAGGGCCGCCAGGTCGGCGGTCTCGATGGCGGCCACCTGGTCGGTGGTCAGTGCGGCGATCTGGTTGGTCTTCAATGCGTTGACCTGGGCCGTGTTGAGGGCAACGATCTGATCAGTGCTCAGAGCTGCAACACTGGCCGTGCCCAGCGCCATCACGGCTGTGCTGCTCAGGGCGCTCACACCACTGGTTCCGAGTGCGATCACGGCTGCTGTATTCAGGGCAGCAATCTGGGCGGTGCCCAGCGCTGCAATCTGGCTGGTGCTCAAGACCTCCACCTGATGCGAGCCCAGGACGGCCACGTCACGGGTCTCAATCGCAGCTATCTGTTGCGACGACAGGGCCTGCACCTGGTCGGTGGTCAGGGCCTTCACGGCGGTGGTGCTCAGCGCCACGATGGCGGCACTGCCCAGCGCCGGCAGGTCGGTAACTTCAATGGCTGCGACCTGGTCACTGTTCAGTACAGCGATCTGGCTGGTCTTCAGGGCCGCCAGCTGGTCCGAACTGAGGGCGGCGATCTGGTCGGTGCTCAGCGCCGCGATGCCGGATGTGGCCAGGGCTGATGTGTTGAGCGCCGCGATACCGGCGACGCCCAGGGCACGGACATCAGCCGTGCTCAATGCGCCGACCTGGGCCGTTCCCAGAGCGCCCAGTTGCGATGTGGAGAGCGCGACGATCTGGTCGGTGGTCAGGACAGCAATGTCCCGCGTTTCAATGGCGCCAATCTGGCTGCTGCTCAATACGCCCAACTGATCAACCGACAAGGCCTTGATGCCAGCCGTTGTCAGGGCGACGATCTGGTTGGTGGAGAGCGCACCGATCTGGTCGGTGGTCAAGGAAGCCACTTCGCTGGTCGTCAGGGCAGCAACCGTGCTGGTTGACAGGCCGGCAATGGAAGCCGGGCTCAGGTTGCTGATGGTCAGCGCGCCGCTGCTGGTGAGTGCGCTCATCTGGGTGGCGCTCAGGGCGCCGATCTGGTCAGACGTCAGGGCGCCCACCTGGTCGGTATTCCAGACGACGAGGTCGCGTGTCTCGATGGCTGCAATCTGGCTGGTCGCCAGCGCCGCAACCTGGTCGGTGCTGAGCGCAACAAAGTCAGCCGTGTTCAGGGCCACGATGGCGGCAGTGCTCAAGGAGCTGATGTCGGCCACTTCAATGGCGGCAACCTGGTCGGTGCTCAGAGCGGCGGCCTGCTGCGAAGTCAGCGCACCGATTTGTGCGGCACTGAGTTCGGCGATCTGGCTGGTGCTGAGGGCGGCGATGGTGGCCGTGGTCAGACTGGCAATGCCCGAGGGGGGCAACTGGGAAACCGTCAGTCCACCGCTGGCGGTCAGCGCGGCCATTTGCGCCGTGCTCAGTGCAGCCAGTTGTGCCGTGGACATGGCAGCGATCTGGGCGCTGCTCAAGGCCACGATGTCGCGTGTCTCGATGGCAGGAATTTGCTTGGTTGTCAGCGCGGCGATCTGGGCTGTGCCGAGTCCGGCAAAGTCCTCGGTATTCAGGGCCACGATGGCTGCGGTGCTGAGTGCCGCGATGTCAGCGCTCGGGAGGGCGGCGACCTGATCGGTGGTCAGGGCATCAATCTGGACCGAGGTGAGTGCGGCCGCCTGTGCGGTGGTCATAGCCGCGATCTGGCTGGTGGTGAGTGACGCAATCGCGGCGGTGCCCAGGGACGCAATGGCCGCGGTACTGAGTGCACCGACAGCGGCTGTGCTCAGCGCACCGATGGCGGTTGTGCCCAGCGCGCCCATCTGTGCGCTACCCAGTGCAGCCATCTGGCTGCTGGTCATGGCAGCAATCTGCGTGGACGACAGCACTGCCACATCGCGCGTTTCAATGGAAGCAACCTGGCGCGTCGTGAGGGCACGGATCTGGTTGGTGCCGAGTGCCATGATGTCGCCAGTCGTCAGTGCCACAATGCCGGCCGTGCTCAGCGCGGCCAGGTCGGCGGTCTCGATGGCGGCAACCTGGCCGGTGGTCAGCGCGGCAACCTGTTTCGTAGCCAGCGCCCCGAACTGCTCCGTGGTCAGGGCCGCGATCTGGTCGGTGCCCAACGCTGCGAAGGCGTCGGTGCTCAGGGCATTGATGGCCGCGGTGCTCAGCGCACCGATGACCACGGTGCCCAGCGCAGCCACATCATTGGTGGTTAGTGAGCTGAGCTGGCTGGTGGTCGCTGCACGGATCTGGGCCGTGGTCAGTGCACCGATCTGGTCGTTGGTCAGCGCATGGATCTGGGCGGTAGTCAGTGCGGCAACGTCACGGGTTTCCAGCGCGGCGATCTGGTCCGTGCGCAGCGCGCCGATGTCGGCGGTTTCGATGGCGCGCACCTGGGCCGTGGTCAGCGCGCCGATCTGGTCGGTGGTCAGGGCCTGGATCTGTTCGGAGTTCAGGGCGGCAATGGCGGCGGTGCTGAGTACCGCCACGTCCACGGTCTCCAGGGCGGCGATCTGGCTGCTGGTCAGCACGGCGATCTGGTCGCTGGTCAGCGCGGCAACCTGGGTGGTGGTCAGCGCCGCGATTTCGGCCGCGCTCATGGCGGCCAATTGCTCAGTCGTCAGACTGGATGTTGCACTGGTGGTGGGGGAGGTCGGGGTAGCAGGCGAGCCGTCTATCTCAGGCGTTGGCGCGCGGTCCCGTTCGTGGACATAGACGCTGACGGCTGTGAGAAAAAATATGAAAGCAAACACGGTTGTACTGGATAGGGTTGCCTACGCCGACCATGCGCATTGCCGAGGGACATGCAGCCATGCGTCTGCCGGATGGAAACTATAGTACCGGCTTTGACTTTTATCGTGCACTTTTAAGCGGGACTTTAGCCCTGCTTTTGCCAACTGGCCGGAAAACCGGTCTATTTCTGGCTTTCGGCGGCCATATTGCGCAACGCGGCCTCGATGGCAGCGGCGGTTGCGGCCGGTTTTTCCATCGGGAACAGGTGGCTGCCGTCCAGCATCATGGTGCGCCCGCGGGTGACCTTGATCGTGGTGGCCATGCCGATCTGCTTCATTTCCGTGGACGCCAGGCCACCGATGAAGCTGACCGGGCAGCGCACCGGGTGGCGTGCCAGCAGGTTCTCCAGATTGTCGGGCACGGTGTTGTAGAACTGGGTTTCCACATGGCGGTCAAAGCACAGCACGCGCTTGCCGTCGATTTCCTGGGTGCCGTGCGTCACATAGTCCAGCAGCACCGCGTCGTCCCATTTGGCAAAGGCCTTTTTGTGGCGAAAGTGTGCATAGGCCTCCTCCACCGACGGCCAACTGGTGCGGCGATGGCGGCTGACCGCGCCGGGTGACAACGATCCCATCATCTGCGTGGTTTTCATGACGCCCACGGCGGCTGAGCGCCAGCCACCCAGAATCGGTGAGTCGACCAGCACCACGCCGCGCGCCAGTTCCGGGTTGCGCGACGCAGCCATCAGGCTCAGGAAGCCGCCCAGCGAATGGCCGACCAGCCAGACCGGCTCGCCCGTCTTGGCAACGGCGTCCTGGGTGAAGTCCACCAGTTGCTGCACCACCTGCGGCCAGTTGTTGCTGATGGGGTAGCGGGAATCGTGGCCAAATTTCTCCACCGCCTTGACGGTGTAGCCGCGCGAACGCAAATCCTTGAACAGCACCCGGTAGGTGCTGGCCGGAAAGCTGTTGGCATGGGAGAAGACAATCATTAAATGAGCTTTTCCTGCGGCGTGGATATTTTCTTCAGCGGCAGGCTGCGGGTGGCGCCGATCATCAGCGGCACGCTGGTCTGGCCACCGTCCCAGGCCGGGTCTTCAATGCTGTCGAACACTTCGCGCAGCTTCTGGCCCCAGCTGTCGTGCAGCATTTTGAAGTAGGGGTTGTTTTCGTCGATGCAGACAATGCGGTCGGTCTGGAACTGGTTGGCCTCGTACACCACCATGTCCAGCGGCAACCCCACCGACAGGTTGGATTTCAGCGTGGAATCCATGGACACCAGCGCGCACTTGGCGGCCTCGTCCAGCGGCGTGTGGGGAGTGATGACGCGGTCCAGCACCGGCTTGCCGTATTTGGATTCACCCACCTGGAAGTAGGGCGTTTCGGGCGTGGCTTCGATGAAATTGCCGGCCGAATACACCTGGAACAGTCGCATGCCTTCGCCCTGGATTTGGCCGCCAAAGATCAGCGAGACGTTGAAATCCACGCCGGATGCCTTGAGCGCAGCGCCGTCGCGCTCCTGCACCTTGCGGATGGCCGAACCCAACACGCGTGCCGCATCGAACATGCTCTTGGCATTCCAGATGGTGATGCCTTCGTCGGCCTCGTGGTCCTTGAGTTTTTCGATCTGCAGGATCTCGCGCACGGATTGCGAGATGCTCAGGTTGCCAGCGGACAGCAGCACCATGAAGCGGTCGCCCGGCTTTTCATAGACGATCATCTTGCGAAAGGTGCTGATCTGGTCCAACCCGGCGTTGGTGCGGGAATCGGAGAGGAACACCAATCCGGCGTTGAGTTTGATGGCGACGCAGTAGGTCATTGGCTCTCAGTATTTCTAGGGGAATTCCCTAGAGTGTAAAGGGCGTCAGTGCATGAACTTGCCGCCGCGCCCGATGATGGTCAGGTCGGTGAAGTTGGAGGCCTGGTGGTCCTTGGCGCTGTAGTTGATGGTGAACCCGCCGAAGTTCACGTCATGCATGGACTCCAGCGCATTGATCAGGCCGTCGCGCGTCAGGTTCTTGCCGGCACGGCGCAGGCCTTCCACCAGCACGCGCGCCGTGAGATAGCCCTCCAGGCTGGAAAAGTCGAAGTCCTTCTGGCCTGCTTCGGTCATGCGCTGCTGGTAGTCGCGAACCACGGGTGTGTTCTGGGCGTAGGGGAATGGCACGACCTGCGAAATCACCACGCCCTGGCCGGCATCGCCCAGCTCGTCCGCCAGCGCCCGCGAGCCCACGAAGCTGACGTTGAAAAACTGCACGCCAAAGCTCTTGGAACGTGCCAGCTTGATCAAGGCAGCGCATGACTTGTAGGCGCTGATCTGCACGATGGCTTCGGGCTCGGATTTGATCAGGGTTTCCAGTGACTGGGCTACATCCACCGAGTTGCGCTCCACGGTGGCGGTGGCCACCGCCTTGAGCTGGCGTTTGCTCAGGGCGCGGGTCACCCCTTCCAGTCCGGCCTTTCCATACGCATCGTTCTGGTAGAAGACGGCAATCTTCTTGATGCCCAGTGTCGTCAGGTGCTGCACGATGCGCTCGGTCTCGTCGAAATAGCTGGCCCGCACATGGAACACCTGGCGATTGAAGGGCTCGCGCAACGCCTGGGCACCTGTGAACATGCCCACCAGTGGAACCTGCGCTTCGGTGAGGATGGGCAGTGCAGCCAGGCCGGTCGGCGTGCCCACCGAGCCGGCCAGCGCAAACACCTTGTCGTCCTGGATCAGAGCCTTGGCGGCGGCGGCGGCCTTTTCCGGTTCGTAGCCATCGTCGCGGGTGATCAGTCGGATGGTTCGTCCATGGACGCCACCCTGGGCATTCACCGCAGTGAAATAGGCCTGCATGCCCAGTTGCATGCGCTGCCCGAGCTGGGCCGCAGGCCCGCTGATGGCGGCGAACTGACCAATGAGGATTTCCCGATCAGTCACCCCGTTGTCGGCAGACGCCAGGTTAGCGAACAGTACGAGGGCCAGTGTGGCCAGTTTGTGGCAGATGTGCATGACGTCCCCGATTGGCTAGGTTGGGTTTGATGCTACCGGGCGAACCCGGCTTGTTATTTGACCAGCGTCAAGCGTTGCTCGCCATGGCCTTCAACTGGTACAGCGCCTCCAGCGCCTCGCGCGGACTCAAAGCGTCGGGATTGATGCCGGCAAGCCGCATCTCCAATGCGCTGGCGGCTACGGTTTCCATCGCCGGCGCCGCCGCGAACAGATCCACCTGGGCCTGCGCCTCGGTGGCCTGAGCCTCCAGCGCCTCCAGCGTGTGGCGCGCCTGGTTCAGCACGGCGGCGGGCATCCCGGCCAGGCGGGCGACCTGGATGCCGTAGCTCTTGCTGGCTGGGCCGCTCTGGATTTCGTGCAGGAAGACAATGTCGCGCCCTGACTCGGTGGCGCTCACATGCACGTTGAGCGCCTGGTGGTGGGTGGCCGGGAACTCGGTCAGCTCGAAGTAGTGTGTGGCAAACAGCGTGAAGGCCTGGGTCTTGTCGTGCAACTGGGTGGCAATGGCGCCGGCCAGGGCCAGACCGTCAAAGGTGCTGGTGCCGCGGCCGATTTCGTCCATCAGCACCAGGCTGTGCGGCGTGGCCGCGTGCAGGATCTGCGCCGCCTCCGTCATCTCTAGCATGAAAGTGGACTGGGCGTTGGCCAGGTCGTCGGCGGCACCAATGCGGGTGTGGATGGCGTCGATGGGCCCCAGCCGGCAGGCCTGGGCCGGCACATAGCTGCCAATGGATGCCAGCAACACGATCAGCGCCACCTGGCGCATATAGGTCGATTTACCACCCATGTTCGGGCCGGTGATGATTTGCAGCCGCTGCTTGGGCCCCAGGCGGGTGTCGTTGGCAATGAAGGCGCCGCTGCTCAGTTCGGCGAGGCGCGCCTGCACCACCGGGTGGCGGCCCTGGGAGATGTCGATGCAGGGCTCCACGGCGAACTGCGGCGCACACCAGTCCAGCGTCAGTGCGCGCTCGGTCAGTGTGCACAGCGCGTCCAGCGCCGCCAGTGCGCGCGCCGTGCGCGTCAGCATGGGCACAAAGGCCTGCAACTGGTCCAGTACCTGGTCGAACAGCCACTTTTCGCGGGCCAGCGCGCGTTCCTGGGCGCTCAGGGCCTTGTCCTCGAAGGCCTTCAGCTCCGGGGTGATGAAGCGCTCGGCGTTCTTCAGCGTCTGGCGGCGGCGGTAGTCGTCAGGCACCTTGTCGGCCTGGCCCTGCGTGACCTCGATGTAGAAGCCGTGCACCTTGTTGAATTGCACGCGCAGGTTCGGGATGCCGGTGCGGGCCTTTTCGCGCACCTCCAGGTCCAGCAGGAAGCCGTCGCAGTTGGTCTGGATGGCGCGCAACTCGTCCAGCTCGGCGTCGAACCCGGTGGCAATCACACCACCGTCGCGCACCAGCGCAGCGGGCTCGGGCGCGATGGCCCGCAGCAGCAGGGCGGCGCAGGCCGGGGGCGGCTGAAGAGCCGAACCAATATCAGTCAAATAGCCATCCAGCCCTCGTAAAGATTGGGCTAGTTGCTCCGTTTTTTGTAGCGTATTGACCAGAGCGACGAGTTCACGCGGTCGCACCTGGCGCAGCGCGGTGCGGGCCGTGATGCGCTCCACATCGGCGCTGCCCTTGAGTTGCAGGCGCAGCCCCTGCCACAGCGCCAGCGTCGAGCTGTGCAGTGTGCCGTTCTTCAGCGTGGCAATGGCATCCAGCCGCGCCTGTGCCTGGGCCCGGTCGCGCCGGGGGGCGAGCAGCCAGCTCTTGAGCATGCGGCTGCCCATGCCGGTCATGCAGGTGTCCAGCAGCGAAAACAACGTGGGCGAGTCCTCGCCGCGCAGCGTCTGCACCAACTCCAGGTTGCGTCGGGTGGCAGGGGGCAGGTCGATCAGTTCGTCGTCGCGCTGCACCTGCACGGCGCTGATGTGGGTCAGCGCGCGGCCCTGGGTGTGTTCGGCATAGCCCAAGAGCGCGGCGCAGGCGGCGTGCGCCAGTGGGAGGTCTTGGGCGTTCCAGCTCGCCAGGCTGGCGGCCTGTAGCGCGTCCAGCAGCTTGCGCTGGCCCAAAGCGGCGTCGAACTGCCACTCCGGGCGGGCCGTGGTGTACAGGGCGTTGACCCCGCTTTGCCCCGAGCGCAGGCGCTTGAGCCGGTCTTCAAAGGCCTGCGTGGCGCCGGCGCTGTAGGCCAGCTCACTCGGACTGACGCGCGCCACCCACTCGGGCACGGCATCGGGCGTGCATTCGGCCAGGTGCACCACGCCTTGCGTCACGCTGAACCAGGCCAGGCCGCAGCGGTTGCGCGGGCCCTGGTGCACGGCCATCAGCACGGATTCGGATTTTTCGCTGAGCAGTTCGGCATCCACCAGCGTGCCAGGTGTCACCACGCGCACCACCTTGCGCTCCACCGGCCCCTTGCCGGTGACTTCTCCGACCTGTTCACAAATGGCGACCGACTCGCCCTGCCGGATCAACTTGGCCAGGTAGCCCTCCATGGCATGGAAGGGCACGCCGGCCATGACCACCGGCTCGCCGGCGGATTGACCGCGCTGGGTCAATGTGATGTCGAGCAGGCGCGCGGCCTTTTCGGCATCGGCGTAGAACATCTCATAGAAATCACCCATGCGGTAGAAGAGCAGGGTGTCGGGGTAGTCGGCCTTGAGTCCAAGGTACTGCTGCATCATCGGGGAATGCGGCTTGAGGGTGTCGTTCATCGGTGGAAGTCTATCAATTCAGGCACGGCGCAGGTGCGCTGTAAGAAACGGCCTTCGTCCCCGACTAACACCACATGACGATCAAACCCATGAACCCAACCCTGCAACCGCTGGCCACCACTGGCACCATCAAACCCACGGCCGGCCTGTCTACTCGCTTCCTTGGCCTTTGCCAGCGCATTCCCGATTCGCTGATTGCCCTGCTGGGGCGGTTTTCCATTGCGGCAGTGTTCTGGAAGTCCGGCCAGACCAAGGTGCAGGGCCTGGTGGTGGATGTGGTCAATGGCGACTTCCAGCTTGGCTGGCCGCGCCTCTCGGATTCGGTAGTCCCCCTGTTCGCGGAGGAATACCGCTTGCCACTGCTGTCGCCCGAACTGGCCGCCACGCTGGCTGCGTTTGGTGAGCACCTCTTTCCGATTCTGCTGCTGGTTGGTCTGGCCACCCGTTTTTCAGCGCTGGGTCTGCTGGCCATGACCCTGACCATCCAGTTGCTGGTCTATCCCGGTGGTTACCCGACCCACGGCACCTGGGCTGCGGTGCTGCTGTTTCTGGTGGCGCGCGGGCCTGGCCGGTTTTCCGTGGACCACTGGATCGCCAAACGCCACTTCTGACCCCGCAATATTTGGCCCCTGTGTGATCAGCGCGTGCTACGCTCCCCCATGTCGCGCGAGCGTGTCCGCTGCGCATTCATCCGCAGGAGTTCCTTTTGAAACCGAAATTGCTCATTGTTGACGACAGCAGCGTCTCCAGAATGATGATCCGTGGCCGCATTGCCACCATGCAACCCGATTGGGAGCTGACTGAAGCGGCCAGTGGAGACGAAGCGGTGGCCCTGGTACCCACGCTTCAGCCCGACTTCATCACCATGGATGTCAACATGCCGGGCATCAGCGGGTTTGAGGCAGCGGAGAAGATCCGACAGGTCAACCAGCACGTCAAGATCGTCATGCTGACGGCCAATATCCAGAGCAGCAGCCGTGAAAAGGCGCAGCAGCTGTCGGCCAAATTTGTGCAGAAACCGGTCACCCAGGCGTCCATGCAACAGGCGATTGACTACTTTCTGGGTGCAGCATGAGACTCACGCCCCTGGAGCTGGACGCCCTGGCCGAGATCTTCAACCACGGTGTGGGGCAGGCGGCCCTGGCCCTGAGCGAGTTGGCCGGAGAAGAGGTGCAGCTCAGCGCGCCCAAGGTCGAGGAACTGTCCAAGCGCGAGATTTCCGAAAAGCTCGAAGCGCGCGGCTCCAACCGCATCTGTGCGGTACGCCAGGCCTTTTCGGGATCGGTGAACACCGAAGCGCTGCTGATGTTCCCGGTGGAGAAGAGCCTGCAGCTGGTCCAATTGATGGTCGGGGACGACGTTCCTCTGGCGCACCTGAGCGAAATGGAACAGGAGTCGCTGGCCGAGATCGGCAATATCCTGCTCAATTCCGTGGTGGCCAGCGTGGCTGACCTGCTGCATATCGAGTTCGAAGGTTCGTTGCCACAGGTGGAGTTGGGGCGCGCAGGCGACGTGCTGTACATGGGTGACGAACTGGATGACTCCATCCTGAGCCTGCAAATCAACTTTAAAATTGCGTCCAGGCAAGTACAAGGCTACCTGGTGTTTTTGTTGGATGTCGCCTCAAGCGAGGCACTCAAAAAGAAAATTGCCGCATTTATTGAGTCCATGGAATGACCCAATCGCTATCTCCGTCGCCCCTGCCGCTGTGGCTGGATTGGGTGCTCTCTGCCACGCCGTCGGGCTTGTTGCTGCTCGATGCAGAGTCCAATATCGTCTTTGCCAACAAGTGGTTTCTGCTGCGTGCCAGGGTCAGTGCGGACGAGATCGTCGGGCGGGGCGTGCGGGACGTGTTTGCGGTGTTGCAGGGCAGTCATTTTGAGCGGGCGCTGGTCAAGGCCATGCGCTCGGGGTTTCCGGCTTTACTGTCGCAGACCCTGCATCCATCCCCCTTTCCGCTGTACGCGCCCGCCGCGACTGCCGTCAGCGACAACCTGCTGCGCCAGTCCATCCACATCGTACCCATGGGCCCCACGGACGCCGCTGCGGCCGGGCAGCGCTACATCCTGATCCAGATTGCCGACGTATCGCCCACGGTGGCACGCGAGCGCCTGCTCAAGGCCCACGCGGATCGCATGAGCGATCTGGTGCACATCGATGCACTGACCGGCATTGGCAACCGCCGCTTCTTTGACGAGGCGATAGCGGCCGAGCTGCGGGCCGCCAGCCGGACCGGAACCTCCCTGGGGCTGGTCATGCTGGATATTGACCAGTTCAAGCAGTTCAATGATCTGTATGGTCATCCCGCTGGTGACCGCTGCCTGCGCGCGGTTGCTGACGTGGTGAAGACGGTGTGCCGCCGTCCGCGCGATCTGGTGGCGCGCTATGGCGGCGAAGAGCTGGCTGCCATCCTGCCGGATACCGACGATGTGGGCGCGGCCCAGGTCGCCCGGGACATACTGCAGAAGCTGCGTGATCTGGGGCTGCCGCACGAAGACAACCTGGGCCGCTCCATCGTCACCGCCAGTGCCGGCGTGTATGCCGGAGTGCCCCAATCAGGTGACTCTGCGGACTCGGTCGTCGGGCACGCGGATCGGGCGTTGTATGCCGCCAAGAATGCCGGACGTGATCGCGTCTTTTGTTTTGACGCCGGACGCCAAGAGGCCGTTCCCGGTTAATTGAGGGATTGGGGTGTCCACCTTTCCACACGACGATCGCCCTGCCGTCGCTGTGGGCGCCGCCGGCGTGGATGTGATGTCGGGCGGTGACATTCCCCTGTACAAGGCCATTTTCGCCAACAGCCCGGAGGCCATGGCGCTGACACGCGTGCGTGACGACGTGATGGTCGATGTCAATGCGGAATGGTTGAGGCTGACCGGCTTCCCGCGGGAACGGGTGGTGGGGCACACCGCGATGGACTTTGGCCTGTGGCCGGACGGAGCCTCCCGCGAAGCGGCTTTGCGACCACTGGCAAGCGGGGGGCAGTTGCGTGATGTGGATGTCACGCTGCGCACCGAGGACGGTGTCCATCGGCTCATGTGCATCAGCGCGGTGTTGTTGGAGGTGCAGTCCGAACGCTATTTCCTTTTCTACTTGCGGGACGTGACCGCCACGCGCATGGCCCAGGCCGCCGTGCACGCCGGTGAGCAGGCGTTGGAGCAGGCCAACGAAAAGCTGAACCGTCAGCTCACGCTGCACCAGATGACCGAAACCATGGCCAAGGTGGGCTACTGGGTGGTTTATCCGGGGGACCCCATGGTGCATCTGTCGCAAGGCTACTGCGAGATTGGCCATCTGGGCAACGCACCCCTGGCGCCCATCGGAGAACACCTGAAGGATGTGCTGGAGGAAGACCGGCCCGTTGTCAAGCGTGCCCTCAAGCGCATGGATGGCGAAATCGTCGAGTACCGCTGGCGCCGGCCGGATGGCACCATCATCTGGTTGCGCTCGCGTCTGCAGCGACAGGTGGAGCAGGGTGTCGTCAAGGCCGAATTTGGCATCATGCAGGACATTTCTGGCGAGCGGGCAGCCCTGCAGGCTGCTGCCGATCAACTGGCGGCCACGCAGCGCAGTGAAGCGCGTTTTCGCGCCCTGACCGAACTGAGTTCGGACTGGTATTGGGAGCAGGATGCGCAGTTCCGGTTCATCCGGTTTGATGGCGAGCACGAGGCCACCCGGGCCATGCCACCCGAGAGCTACCTGGGCAAGACGCGTTGGGATTCCGGCGTGCAGGGGGTCAGCCCGGCGCAGTGGGCGGAGCACCGTGCGGTGGTGGAGGCACATGAGGTGTTTCATGACTTCCAGATGCAGCGCGCGCGTGCGGATGGCTCGCTGATGTGGGTGTCCATCAGTGGTGCGCCCATATTTGACGGCAACGGTGCTTTCATGGGCTACCGTGGCACCGGTCGCGAGATCAGCGCACGCAAGCAGGCCGAAGCCGATATTGAGCGCCTCGCATTCTTTGATGCACTGACCGGTTTGCCCAATCGACGCCTGTTGATCGACCGGCTGAGTCAGTCCATTGCGGCGTGCGCTCGCCGCGGCTGCTTCGGTGCCCTGCTGTTCATTGATCTGGACAACTTTAAGGTCCTCAATGACACGCGAGGCCATCACATGGGCGATGAGCTGCTCAAACAGGTTGGCGCGCGCCTGTCGGCCTGTGTGCGCAGCGTGGATACCGTGGCTCGTCTGGGGGGAGACGAGTTTGTGGTGATGCTGGAGGAGATCGGCACCACCGAGACGGATGCCGCGGCCCAGGCCGAGGCGGTTGGCAAGAAGGTCTTGCTGGCGTTGAACCAGCAGTTCGATCTGGACGGGATGATGCACCACAGTTCCCCCAGTATTGGTGTGGCCCTGTTTTTCGATCTTCAGCAAAGCGTGGAGGAGTTGCTGCAGCGCGCCGACCTGGCCATGTACCAGTCCAAGGCGGCTGGACGCAACACACTGCGCTTCTTTGACCCGGTGATGCAGGCCGCGGCGAGCGCCCGTGCGGCCATGGAAATGGATTTGCGCAGTGCACTGGAACGGCAGGAGTTCCTGTTGCACTACCAGCCGGTGGTGGATGAGGACGGCAGGACTACCGGGGTGGAGGCCCTGCTGCGCTGGAAGCATCCGGTGCGTGGCATGGTGCCACCGGCCGAGTTCATTCCGGTGGCCGAGCAGGCCGGCCTGATCCTGCCGCTGGGGCACTGGGTGCTGCAAGCGGCTTGTGCCCAACTGGTGGCCTGGAATGGAAATGCTGTGACGCGTGGACTCACCATAGCCGTGAACGTCAGTGCGCGCCAGTTCCGCCATCCAGAGTTCACCCCACAACTGCTGGAGTTGTTGCGCCTGAGTGGCGCCAATCCCTACCGGTTGAAGCTGGAGCTGACCGAGAGCATGCTGCTCAGCGACTTCGAGGAAGTCATCGTCAAGATGGGGGAGCTGCGCTCCATCGGTGTGAACTTCGCGCTGGACGATTTCGGCACCGGCTACTCGTCACTGTCCTACCTCAAGCGCCTGCCGCTGGACCAGCTCAAGATCGACCAGTCCTTCGTGCGGGACGTGCTGATCGACCCCAACGATGCGGCAATCGCCCGCACCATCATGAGCCTGGCGAACAGCCTGGACCTGAGTGTGGTGGCCGAAGGGGTGGAAACGGCCGGGCAACGCGACTTTCTTCTGCGCTGCGGCTGCAAGGCATTTCAGGGCTACTTCTTTGGCAGGCCGGTCGCCGTGGAGCAGTTGAATCTGCCCAGCGCTTGAGGCGCATCGAACCGGTCGTAGTCGGATTTCAGACTATTCGGCGGCGCGGTCGGCGTCGCCAGCGTCTACCTGTGGCGTGTCGTCAGTCGGTGCAGCTTCAACTGGCGCTGTCGCACCCATCGAAGGGGCCTGACGCAAGGCCGCTTTTTCGCCGGCGCTGGCAAATTTGCTGTATTTACCCAGAATGGTGATCAGCTGTCCGTACACGCGCGGGTTGCCGGCCAGGCATTCCTGCTGCTCCAGAAAGTCCGCCTCACCGGTGAAGTTGCCGACCAGGCCACCGGCCTCGGTGACCAGCAGGGAGCCGGCTGCCACGTCCCAGGGCTGCAGGCCGGTCTCGAAGAAGCCTTCGGTGTAGCCGGCTGCCACATAGGCCAGGTCCAGCGCGGCAGCGCCGGGGCGGCGCAGGCCGGCCGTGCGCTGCATCACGTCGCCCATCATGCTGAGGTAATTGGCGAAGTTGTCGCCAGGGCGGAACGGAAAGCCGGTGGAAATCAACGCGTCTTTCAAGGCAATGCGCTTGGAAACGCGGATGCGGCGGTCGTTCAGATAGGCCCCACGCCCCTTGGTGGCGGTGAACAGGTCGTTGCGAGTGGGATCGTAAACCACCGCCTGTTCGATCTTGCCCTTGACGGCCAGCGCAATGCTGACGCAGTACACCGGCAGGCCGTGGATGAAGTTGGTCGTGCCGTCCAGCGGATCGATGATCCAGACGAACTCGGAATCCTTGGCGCCATGTTCGCGCCCGCTCTCTTCGGCCCAGATGCCGTGGCCGGGGTAGGCCGTCAGCAGGGTTTCTATGATCGCCTGCTCTGCAGCGTGGTCCACTTCGGTGACGAAGTCGTTGGCCTTCTTTTGGGAGACGCGGACCGACTCGATATCGAGCGCGGCGCGGTTGATGATGGAACCGGCGGCGCGCGCGGCCTTGACGGCCACGTTGATCATGGGGTGCAGATTGGTCGACATAGATTGTGGTGAAGAGCTGGTAGGACCGGCTGACGATGCAGGCGGCGACAATATGCCATTTTACCGCGTCCCATGCAAACCCGATTCATCCTCATCAACACCAGCCACGCCGGCAATGTGGGCGCCGCCGCCCGCGCCATGAAAACCATGGGTTTTGACGATCTGGTACTGGTGGCGCCGCGCTGGGCCAATGTGCTGCGCCGCGAGGAAACCATCCAGCGCGCCAGCGGTGCCCTGGACGTGCTCGAGAAATGCCGGGTGGTGGACACGCTGGACGAGGCGCTGGACGGCATCACCCACCTGTGCGCCACGGCCATGACGCCGCGCGACTTTGGCCCGCCCACCGTGGCGCCACGGCCGCATTTCGAAATGCTATCAAAATCGCAGCAACAAATTCATATTCCACGAGGGCTGGAAGGTGATTTAGCGCCAAGCGTTGGGCTGCAGCAGGGCGTTGGTTTTCTGTTTGGCTCCGAGCGCTTTGGCATGCGCAACGAGGATGTTTACCGCTGCCACGTCTGTCTGAGCATTCCGAGCAATCCGCAGTTTGGCTCGCTGAACCTGGGTGCGGCGTTGCAGGTCGTGGCCTACGAGTGGCGCCTGGCCTTGGGGGGCTTTGCCGGGGCGTCGCCCGTGGAGGCGGTGCAGGACCAGCCGGCCCATGCCATGGCCGACGCGGCGCAGGTGGCGGGCATGCTGGCGCATCTGGAGCAGTCGCTGGTCGCTCTCGGGTTTTTGGACCCGGCTGCGCCGAAGAAGCTGATGCCAAGACTCAATCAACTCTTCAATCGGGGCGGTGTGACGCAGGAAGAAATCCACATCCTGCGCGGCATTGCCAAGGCCATTTTGAAGTCAAGTTCTTCAAGCAACGGGTAGACTCCAACGCATGTTTGCCCGTATACGCTCCGACATCCAGTGCATCCTGGACCGCGACCCGGCCGCCCGCAGCACCTGGGAGGTGCTGACCTGCTACCCTGGTCTGCACGCCATCATCCTGCACCGACCGGCGCACTGGTGCTGGAACCACGGGTTCAAGTGGCTGGGGCGCTTCATTTCGCACCTAGCGCGCTGGGCCACCGGCATCGAGATCCATCCCGGCGCCACCATAGGAGACCGGGTGTTCTTCGACCATGCGATGGGCGTGGTGGTCGGTGAGACCGCCGAGATTGGCGATGGTTGCACCATCTACCAGGGTGTGACGTTGGGCGGTACCTCGCTCTACAAGGGCACCAAGCGCCACCCTACGCTGGGCAAGGACGTGGTGGTGAGCGCCGGTGCCAAGGTGCTGGGCGGCTTTGTCGTGGGTGACGGTGCCAAGATCGGCAGCAATGCCGTGGTCATCAAGCCGGTGCCACCCGGTGCCACGGCGGTGGGCATTCCCGCACGCATCATCCCCAGCAAGACCGGAGAGAGCGCGGACGTGACCCACTCCGAGCCCAAGTTCACCGCCTACGGCATCACGCAGGAAGACGACCCGGTGAGCCAGGCGCTGCGTGGTTTGATTGATTCGGCTTCCGGCCAGGAGCACCAGATTGCGCTTTTGTGGAAGGCAATTGAAACGTTGTCGGCGCAGCGCGACGGCCATGTGGCCAGCTCCGACTGCGTGCCAGGCGATGCCGCCCGCAAGGAGTGTTTCGAGGCCGAACGCCTCAACCAGCTGGTTGGGAAGTAGGCACAGCCCGCGCTCCTGCTGATCGCGCTAGCGGTTTTCGTAGAAGGCGATGAGCGGCGGGTCAAAGACGGTGTGGTCGAGCTGCCACAGCCCCAGCGGGCCGCGCAGGAACGGGATCTGGTATTCGCTGCCCTCTGGGTACTGCGCCCAGAACTCGCGTGCACGCGGAAACCGCATTCTGGGCAGACCCAGCGCCGGATCGACCGGTTCGAGGTGCGCCGGGGTGGTGATCTGGTAGGCATAGCCCTGGGTAGGTGTGCTGGCCAGCCACTGGTCCGCACGCTTGGCCAGGGGCAGGGCGGAACCTATCAGTGCAGAGGTGACGAACATGCCCAGCACTATTGACTCGCGCGCCGGTACGCCACAGCCCAGCAGGTGGCGATAGACCAGGATCATCCATGCACCACCCCCGCCGAGTACCCCAAGCCACGTCAGCGGGTGGGCCACAATGCGTGCGATTTGTGCGTCGACCAGCTCGAAGCGGGTGATGACGAATGTGTCGATCAGGCTGAACAGCATCAGCGCAAAGAAAAGCGCAATCACGCGCACACTGGCCGGATTCTTTTCCAGCGCGAAGTCCGCAGTGTGTTGCGCGTCCAGCACGTAGTCTGGAAAGACACTGCGGAAGATGTCCGACAGGGCCTCGCGCGACGGCAGGGCGTACATGCCGGTATCGGCGCAAAACAGCAGTTCCCCGCGTGGCGTGGTCAGCTGGGCCCAGTGCAGATTGCCGGCCCGCAGATGGCGGTTGCCCAGCCACTGCACGGTGGCACTTTTCTTGTCGAAGGTTGACTCGAAGGCGCGCTGACCCTTGACCCAGAAGCCCTTGATGCACAGCCGTTCACCGTCATCGATCAGCACGCCCTTGGCCTCGAAAGGCAGAAATCGCAGCCAGCTGCGGTAGAAGGCAGGCCGAGCGAGGTTGATGCGCCAGTAGTGCCTGCCCTTGAGTTCCTGTGCCAGCATGTCCTGGCTCTTCTTCATGGCACGGTTGCGCCAGAACAAGTACAGCATCACCGCAAGCAGCGGCAATTGAAGGATCCAAATGTATTTCATGCCAGGAAAGAAAATCGAGGTTTCTCCTGGTCGGATACGTGCGGTCCGCGTGGGTGCTCAGGCCGGGCGTGCCGGGCGTTGCGCGCTTTTGGGACGGAATGCCTTGCACACCGCATCCCGCGTCTCCAGATAGGGTCCGCCGATCAGGTCAATGCAGTAGGGAACGGCGGCGAAGATGCCGCTGACAACTTGCTCGCCATTGGCGCCTTTCAGACCTTCCAGGGTTTCCGCAATCGCCTTGGGCTGACCTGGCAGGTTGATGATCAGGCTTTGATCGCGGATCACGGCCACCTGGCGCGACAGGATGGCGGTCGGCACGAATTTCAGGCTGACCTGGCGCATCTGTTCGCCAAAGCCCGGCATCTCCTTGTGCGCCACGGCCAACGTGGCCTCGGGCGTCACATCGCGCAGCGCCGGACCGGTGCCTCCTGTGGTCAGCACCAGGCTGCAGCCGGCGTCCACGAGTTCAATCAGCGTGGCGCTGATGGTCGGTGCTTCATCGGGAATCAGGCGCGCTTCAAAGATGAGCGGGTTTTGCAGGGCGCGACCCAGCCAGTCCTGGAGTGCGGGCAGGCCCTTGTCCTCATAGACGCCCGTGGAGGCGCGGTCGCTGATGGAGACGATGCCAATCTTGACGGTGTCGAGCGGTGGCAAGGCGTTGGCTTCACTCATGCGTCCGCTCCGGGGTTGTGTGGCAAACCATCCAGTGTGGCATGGTCCGAGCCATCGTCCGGGTGCATGAGGTGCTCGCGCACGATCTGGAAGATGTCGCGGTAGGAGCGGCCATGGCGCACGGCCTCGCCCGGTTTCTCGGGTTTGGCATCCTTGCGGGCCTGGCGGATCAGGGCGCGCAGTTGTTGCACATCAGTGGTCGGGCAGGTGTTGACCCACTGGCCCAGCGCGTCATCGTCGGCAATCAGGCGGTCACGCCATTGCTCGGCGGCATGCAGGGTCTGGGTTTCCAGCGCTGAGGGCGTGTGCTGTTCCACCAGCGCCTTGCGAATGGCCTCGTGGGTGTCTGGCTCCAACTGGCGCATGCGTTTGCCGATGAACTGCATCAGTCGGCGGCGACCCTCGAAGTTGGTGATGCGTTTGTATTCGGCGAGAGCTTCCAGCAGTTTGTCGGGAAGCCCCAGGCGTTCCAGCAGGTCCGCGCGCAGGGTCAACAGGTCTTCACCCAGTTTCTGCAGTTCGGTGCTTTCACGCTTCAGATCGGTGCGGCTTTTCTCATCGGTTCCCTTGAGTTCGCGTTTGAACTCCAGGTCGAGTTCGCTGCCTTCGGCCACGAACTTGCCTTTGACGAAATAGCCTTTTTTTAGTTTACTCATAAGCCCCGGTATCATAGCCTCCGCTATGACGAACCCCCATGCCCCCTCTCAGTCCGCTGCCAACAGCGCCACCACGACCAAACCTGCCGATAGTGGCTTCGCTTACAGCAGGTCGTTTTTCGAGTCGCTGGTGGACTCGGCCCTGGCGCATGCCAAGAAGTTGGGTGCTACCGACGCCGGTGCCGAAGTGTCCGAAGGCTGTGGCCTGAGCGTGTCGGTGCGCAACGGGGAGCTGGAAAACGTGGAGCGCAACCGCGACAAGTCCCTGGGTGTGACGGTGTATGTGGGCCAGCGCCGCGGCAACGCCAGCACTTCGGATTTTTCGGAGGAGGCGATTGCACAGACAGCACGTGCCGCCTACGACATTGCCCGTTTCACCGCGGAAGACCCGTTTGCCAGTCTGCCGGCCCTGGAAGACATCGCCCCATTGGCCGATCGTGAGCGCGATCTGGATTTGTTCTTTCCCTGGGCCATCACCAGTGAAGAGGCCATGCGTCTGGCCCTGGAGTGTGAGGCCGCGGCCCTGGCCACCAGCAAGAAGATCACCAACAGCGAAGGCGCTGCCGTGTCGGCCCAGCAATCGCATTTTTTCAGTGCCCATACGCATGGGTTTCGTGGTGGCTATGCCAGTTCGCGCCACTCCATGTCGGTGTCGCCGATTGCCGGCAAGGGCAAGGACATGCAGCGCGATGCCTGGTACAGCTCCCAGCGCCACCCGGACGCGCTGGCGTCCCCCCACGCGATCGGCCGCTATGCCGCCGAGCGCGCATTGAGCCGCCTGAAGTCGCGCAAGATCAACACCGTGGAGTGCCCGGTGCTGTTCGAGTCGCCTTTGGCGGCTGGTTTGGTGGGTACGCTGGTGCAGGCGCTCAGCGGGGGCGCGCTGTACCGCAAAAGCACATTCTTGCTGGACTCGTTGGGCAAGCAGGTGCTGCCGCGGCATATCGATTTGTTTGAAGACCCCTTCATCCTGCGTGGCAAGGGCAGTTCGCCGTTTGACGATGAAGGCGTGAGTGTCAAGGCGCGCAAGGTCATCGAAGGCGGCCGGGTGCAGGGCTATTTCCTCTCCAGCTACACCGCTCGCAAGTTGGGCATGCAGACCACCGGCAATTCGGGTGGCTCACACAACCTGACCTTCACCTCGCGCCAGACGCGACCCTGGGACGATCTCGATGCCATGCTTCAAAAGCTGGGCACCGGCCTGTTTGTGACCGAACTGATGGGTCAGGGCGTGAATTACGTCACTGGCGACTACTCACGCGGTGCCAGCGGCTTCTGGGTGGAGAACGGCCGCATTGCTTACCCGGTGCACGAGATCACCATTGCCGGCAACATGAAGACCATGCTCAAAGGCATCGAAGCCGTGGGCGCCGACACCTACAACTACGGCGCCAAGACGGTGGGCTCCATCCTGATCAACCGTATGAAGGTGGCGGGGAGCTGATTTAGCCCCCACGCTCCACCGCTGCGCGGGTCGCTGCCCCCCGAGGGGGCCGCGTTTCGCCTTGGGGCGGCCCGGCGGCGAAACCTCCCTTAACTCGCCAGCGCGGTCTTGACCGCTGCCGACACGGTGCCCATCTCGGCCTTGCCGGCCAGGCGGGTCTTGACCACGCCCATGACCTTGCCCATGTCGCCAGGGCCCTTGGCGCCCAGCTCAGCCACGATGGCCTTGACCTCTGCCAGCACCTCGTCTGCGCTCAGTCGCTGGGGCAGGTAGGCCTGCAGCACCGTGATCTCGGCGGACTCCTTGTCGGCCAGCTCCTGGCGTTCGGCCTTGAGAAAGGCTTCCACGCTGTCCTTGCGCTGCTTGATCAACTTGTCCACGATGGCCACCACGGCGGCATCATCGAGCACGACGCGCTCATCGACCTCTTTCTGCTTGCAGGCGGCCAGCAGCAGGCGGATGGTGCCCAGGCGTTCGCTGTCCTTGGCGCGCATCGCGGTTTTCATATCGTCGGTGATCTGGTCTTTGAGAGACATGGCGTGGGTTCCTTGGAGCAAAAGTGGGGGTCTGAAAACAAAAAAAGCCCGCCGGAGCGTCCCCTAGCGAGCTTTTGTGCCTGAAAAGGCGTACTGGATCAGTACATCTTCTTGGGCAATTGCATGCTGCGGATGCGCTTGTAGTTGCGCTTGACGGCAGCTGCCTTCTTGCGCTTGCGCTCTGCAGTGGGCTTTTCATAGAACTCGCGTGCGCGCAAGTCGGTCAGCAATCCCAATTTTTCGATAGTGCGCTTGAAGCGACGCAGGGCGACGTCAAACGGCTCGTTTTCTTTTACACGGATGGTTGTCATTACGTAATGTTGTCCAAAATGTGCTGCCGCCAGTCACGGGGGAAGATCGGGCCCCACATGCCACGTTCAGCGATTTCCCCGTCTGTAACTAGTATTGGCCGACGGGGTATTGCCAGAAAAGCCTTGCATTATAGCGTTGTCTTGTCGAAAAGAAAGCAATGCAGCTGAAATTGCGGCGCACCGGTGGCCTTACGCCGACTCTGTCGCCCATTGGCGGATCTGGTCCACCGTTGCCGTTGCGCCCCCGCAAACCACCACCAACACCGTTTTGAACGGCTCCAGCACGTCGGCGCTCTCATAGGCCAGGGCCAGACTGGCGCCGCACGCGGGCTCAACCAGCACCCGGTGATCGGCCAGGAAGCGCTCACAGGCGGACAGCGCGCTGCGGTCGGACACCAGCACGCTGTGGATGGTGCGCTCCCTGGTCCACTGCACGGCCTGGTCGCACACGCGTTTGGCGCCCAGGGAGGTGGCGATGCTGGTGATCGCATCCATTTGCACCGCGTGTCCCGCCTTCGCCGCCGCGTGAAAGGACGCAGCGCCTTCGGTTTCCACCGCAATGATAGGAAGCTTGTTCCAGCCGTTGCGCTGCAGCCCCTGTGCCACACCGGATAGCAGTCCGCCACCACCTACCGACAGCACGACGGCGTCGGGCTCCAGGCCGCTGCGTGCCACTTCATCGATCATCGTTGCGTGGCCTTCCCACAGCAGCGGGTCGTCAAACGGGTGCAGAAACGCATCGGTTTCGGCGACCAGGGACAGCGCAAACTCGTTGGCCTCCTGCCAGCTGGCGCCGTGCACGATGACTTCGGCATCTTCCTGGCGCAGCAGTTCCTTGGCACGCTCGGACGTGGTTTGCGGCACCACCACCGTCACCGGCACACCCAGCTGGCGACCGGCATAGGCCACGGCCAGGCCGGCGTTGCCGCCGGACGAGGACACGAATCGGCGCGCGCCGCGGCGTACGTGCTCCTCGCAGGCATGACCGATGCCCCGAATCTTGAATGAGCCGGGCGGCTGCAAGGCGTCCATCTTCAACCAAATGGAGCGCCCCGACAACTGGCTCAGGTGGCGGGATGGAACCAGGGGTGTTTCGATGTGCAATGGCATGGGCGGGGATTCTAGGCCCGTGACTTTTGTCACAGACAGCGCAGTGCCTTTGGATGCGTAATCGTCCTTTCGACAGTTTCAGAATGAAGAGGACGTTTCAATGGATTCCATCGTGAGGGGTTTCAACCGCGCCGTGCGCGTGGCTGTTGGTTTGGGGATGGCGATCAGTTTGAATGCCATGGCGGACGACGCTGCGGTGCTGGAAGAAGCCCGCTCGGTGGCTTCGGCGGTTCCGCCCAAGCTGGTACAGGTGCTGACTGCGGAGATTGCCCAGGGCGGAGTGGCTTCTGCCGTCAATGTGTGCAATGAAAAGGCACCGCAAATGGCCAAGGCCGCATCACAGCAGAGCGGCTGGGCGATCCGCCGCGTCAGCCTGCGCAACCGCAATCCCAAGGCCGTGCCAGACGCCTGGGAGCGCGCCGCACTGGAAGAGTTTGATCGCCGTGCCGCAGCAGGTGAAAGCCCGGCCACGCTGGAGACATCCGCGCTGGTGGAAGAGGGCGGCCGCAAGGAGTTCCGCTACATGAAGGCCTTGCCGGTGCAGAAGATGTGCCTGGGCTGCCACGGCGCGACTGACGCCATCCCGGCCGACGTGGTGGCCAAGCTGCAGGCGCTGTACCCGGATGACAAGGCCGTTGGCTACTCCGTGGGGCAGATTCGCGGCGCCATGACGATTCGCAAGCCGCAGATGTAATCGGATGGGCCAAGGGGTGCCATCACCCCTTGAGCTTCGCCGCCAACCCCTGCGCGCAGGCAAACGCGCTGGCCCAGGCCCACTGGAAGTTGTAGCCGCCCAGCCAGCCGGTTACGTCCACGACTTCGCCGATGAAGTACAGGCCGGGTTGCTGGGTTGCCTCCAGTGTCTGGCTGGACAGGGCACGGGTGTCGACGCCGCCGGCGGTGACCTCGGCCTTGCGGTAGCCCTCGGTGCCGGTGGGCGTCAGTTCCCAGCGCACCAGGTGTTCGGCCAGGGCGGTCAGGGCCTTGTCGGAGGCCTCGTTGATCGGACGTGTCCAGTTATGGCCACGCGCCGCGCCCTGGGCCACCCAGGTGTCGGCCAGGCGCGCGGGCACCAGAGAGGCCAGTTCGTTGGCGATCAGCTTGCGCGAACTGGCCTTGGCACGGCTCAGCACCTCGGCCACCTCGGCGTCGGGCGCCAGATCCAGGCGGATGGGGGTGCCCGGCTGCCAGTAGCTGGAAATCTGAAGAACGCCGGGGCCGGAGAGGCCGCGGTGGGTGAACAGCAGGTCCTCGAGAAAGGCGATGCGGTTCTTCTTGTCGCCGGTTTCAATCTTCACCGGCAGCGACAGGCCCGACAACTGGGCGAAGGGCGCCCAAGCGGTTTCGTCAAAGGTCAGCGGCACCAGGGCCGGGCGCGGTGTGATCATGGGCAGACCGAACTGTTTGGCCACGCGGTAGCCGAAATCGCTGGCGCCGATCTTCGGGATCGACAGGCCGCCGGTCGCCACCACCACCGCCGCGCATTGAATGGTGCCACGATCGCTATCAATTTCGTAGCTACCTGCGCAGTCTTCACGAGGGCTGGAGGCAGAAAATCGTATGGCCTTCACGGCGCAGGGCTGCCAGCGGGTGACGTTGCCAGTGGCGCATTCGGTCAGCAGCATCTGGATGATGTCTTCGGCCGAACGGTCGCAGAAGAGCTGGCCCTTGTGCTTTTCGTGGAACGCGATGCCGTGCTTGTCCAACAGGGCAACGAAGTCGCGTGGTGTGTAACGCGACAGGGCCGAGCGGCAAAAGCGCGGGTTGTCGCTCAGGAAGTTGGTGGGCGTGGTGTCGCGGTTGGTGAAGTTGCAACGGCCACCACCGGAGATGCGGATTTTCTCCGCCACCTTGTCGCTGTGGTCCAGCACCAGAACTTTCAGGCCCAACTGGCCGGCCACGCCCGCGCAGAACAAACCGGCGGCGCCGGCGCCGATGATGACAACGTCGTAATGGTCCAATTGTGATCAGCCCATGCAAAACACGTTGGGCTTGCTGCACTGCTGCATGGAGACGCCCCTGACGGCGCAAGTGGGGAATTCCATCTGCCGCTTGGCACCAATTTCCGCGAGCAGGGTGTCGTAACCGATCATGGTGGGAATCTCCGGGGGTGTTCGAAACCGGCTAGTGTAGGACGCCTGCGGGACAGGTGCCGTTGTGTTTGCCGGGCGTACCGCCACACAATGCTGGAGCCGCTGCAATGCCGGCCACAACACAGGAGACACCATGATCACACGCCCCGTATCCAACCGATTGCTCTCAGGTTTTGTTCTGGCCAGTGCCGCCCTGGCTGGCTGCCAGAGCGCGCCACCACTGCCCCCCACATCCCCGGAAGCCGTCGGCGAATTCCGGCCCGGATCGGGCTACTTGCGTGGCTATCTGGACCGCAAGGCGCTGCCCAACAGCCTGGCCTTGCTCCCCAAGCCGGCGGAGCCGGGTTCGGCCCAGCAGACTGCCGACCAGGCGACCTACACCGCGACCCGTTCGCTGCGAGGCACGCCCCGCTGGGATCTGGCCATCCGGGATGCCAACCTCAAGTTCCCGGCTGCAGCGTCCACCTTTGCCTGCACCATGGATCTGCCCATTTCCCAGGAGCAGACGCCGCATCTGAACATGCTGTTGCGCCGCACCCTGCTCGATGCCGGCCTTTCCACCTACGCGGCCAAGGATGCCTATAACCGCAAGCGCCCCTTTGTGGTCAACAGCGATGCCTCGTGCACCCCATCGGAAGAGGCCACTCTGGCCAAGGACGGTTCCTACCCGTCTGGTCATGCGGCCCTGGGCTGGGCCTGGGCACTGGTCCTGAGTGAGGTGGCACCCGAGCGGGCCAACGCGCTACTGGCCCGTGGCTATGCCTTTGGGCAAAGCCGGGTGATTTGCGGCGTGCACTGGCAAAGCGATGTGGATGCTGGGCGTGTGATGGGCTCGGCCGCGGTGGCCACACTGCACACCGATCCGACATTTACCGCGCAGTTGGCGGCAGCCAAGACTGAAGTGGCGAATGCCCGCGCCGCGAACCTGCACGCCAGTGGCGCCTGCCAGGCCGAGGCGGCGGCACTGGCGCCCTGAGCCGTTCCTTCAGGCCACGCGCATCTGTGGGTGCGCGGCGGCATCAGTGCCACCCACATGCAATCCGGCGGCCAGCAGACCCTGCAGCACATCACCGACCACGATCACGCTGGGGCTGGCCAGTTGTTCGCGCTCGATGGTGGCCTGCAATTCACCCAGTGTGCAGACGGCGTGGCGCTGCTGCGGCAGGCTGGCGCTCTGGATGATGGCGACCGGCGTGTCAGCGTGCAGGCCGTGCAGCAGTTCGCGCTGGATGTGGGCCACACCACTCATGCCCATGTAGATGACGATGGTCAGGCGCGCCTGGCGCGCGGTGGTGGAGAGTGCGCGCCAATCGGTGCCGGTGGAGCCCGGTTTGGCATGGCCGGTGATGAACACCACACCATGGGCTGCCTCGCGGTGCGTGAGCGGCACGCCGAGCGACGACACCGCCGCAATGCCGGCGGTGATGCCGTTGATGATGGAAAAGCGCACGCCGGCGGCTTGCAGGGCTTCCACTTCTTCGCCACCACGGCCGAAGATGAAGGGGTCACCACCCTTGAGGCGCACCACGGTTTCGCCTTCCTGGGCGGCGGTGACCATCAGCTTCTCGATAAAGGACTGCGGTGTGGACTTGCAGCCACCGCGTTTGCCCACGTAGATGACGCGGGCAGTTGGTGCGGCGAAGGCAACGATGGCCTCGTTCACCAGATCGTCGACCAGCAGCACGGTGGCGCTCTGGATGGCCTTCAGGGCCTTGAGGGTCAGCAGTTCGGGGTCGCCGGGGCCGGCGCCCACCAGGGTGACCTGGCCACGGGCAGGGGCGCTGGATAAATCGTGTTTCATAGTGCGTGCACCAAATGCAAGATGTGGGCCACTTGCTGGGCAATCGGTGCGGGCACCGGCTGCGTGCCGTCCAGCACCTGGCGGATATAGGTAGCGGTGGTGGCCGCGTCGATTGCGGTGGGCAGGTCCGGCAGTGTGGTCAGGGTGCCGCCCTGGTGTTCCTGGTGATCGACAACTTTGCCGGCGATGAAGCCTTCCATGCGCGGTGTGCGGCGGGGGTCGGCCACGGCCTCGCCCTCGGTGCCGCGCAGCAGCAGCGCGTGGCTGCCCATCAGTGTCAGCGTTTCGGCCATGGACACAGCGTATTCCGGGTGCGTGTAGCTGGTGACCAAGATACTCTTGCCGGCGACCGGGTTCATCAGCTTGACCAGGCTGTGCGCCGGGTTGCGCAGGCCGACCACGCGGCGCACGTCCAGGAGGCGCTGCAAACCGGGGCTCAGCAGCGCGGTGGGAGCAAAGGCCACCTCGCCGGGTGCTATTGCTTTGATAGCTGTCTGCGCAGCAATATCGAGGGCTAGCAGCACTTCTGGCGTATGAACGCGGGTGGACTCGGTGGCCGTGCCATGGATCAGCACTGGCAGGCCCTCGCGCGCCAGCAGCAGCGCCAGCAAGGGGGTCAGCACCGGCAGCTTGCGCGCGCCGTTGTAGCTGGGGATGACGATGACCGGTTTGCCGCTGGCTGGCAGCATTTGCAGGCGCTGGTGGGTGGCATCCAGAAAGCCGGCCATTTCCTGCGCGGTTTCGCCCTTGATGCGCATGGCGAGGCAAAAGGCGCCGATCTCCAGATCGGTAACCGCGCCGTCCAGAATCTGCCCGAACAGATCGGCCGCCTGCTCACGGGACAGCGCGCGTGCGCCGTCCTTGCCGCGACCGATTTCCTTGATGTAGTTTGCGATTCCCATGTGGCTATTGTCCCGCAGGTGCGAAGCCCCCGCATCAGACGCTGTGGGTTGCGTCGCGCTGGCTGGCGGGAATGGATTGCAGCACCAGGCGCTTCACCTCGGGCAGGCAGGAGCCGCAGTTGGTGCCGCAGGGCAGCGCTGCCTGCAGTTGCGCCAGGCGCTGGACCGGGTTGCCCTTGCAACTGGCCAACTGGGCGTTGATGGCGGTTTCAGAGACGTTGAAGCAGGTGCAGATCTGCTTGCCGCGCGCCTGCAGCGCCACCGGCGGCGTGGCGCTGGGCACCAGCAGCAAGCGGCCATAGGCCTGGGCCGGCAGTTCGTCCTGCAGCAAGGTCTTGATCCAGCCTTGTGCGCTGGTGTCGCCGGCCAGCACAAAGGCGTTCAACTGGCGCTCACCGGCGGCGTTGGCGCCCAGCAACTGGATGGCACGGCGCTGGCCACGTTTCTTGTCGGCATAGCGCAGCACATCGGCGCTGCCCAGGCCCAGCAGGGATTCGATCTCGGCCAGCACCGCGTCATCCGGCGCGTCGTAGGCGGCGGCGCGGAACAGCAGGCCGCTGCGCTCGCGGCCAAACGGCGTGCAACTGGCAAAGGCAAAGCGCGCCATCAGGGCCTTGAGCCGCTCGCGTGCCTGCAGGGCATGGTCGGCCGGCAGCCAGGCCACGCCCAAGAGGGACCAGGGCAGCTCGGCCTTCAGCACCTTGATCGCCGCGTGCTTGAACTCCGGCTGCTTGGAGCTGGGGCAGAACGCCGGATTGGTCAGTGCGTTGACGCCGGCCAGCCGCTCACCGGCACTGCTGCTGCCGCTCAGGAATTCCTCGCCCCAGTGCATGGCCATAAAGGTTTGCGAGAGGGGCAGCGTGGTGCTGGCCTGCACCGGCACCACGATGGAGCCGCGCTTGCCGGTGACGTGGACCAGGTCGCCTTCAACCAACTGGCGCTTGGCCATGTCCTGCGGGTTCATTTCGATGCAGGGCTCGGCCACATGGCCAAACAGGCGGCCCAGCGTGCCGGTGCGGCTCATGCCATGCCACTGGTCGCGCAGGCGCCCGGTGTTGAGCGACAGCGGATAGCGCGCCTCGCGCGGCTCGGCTACAGGTTTGTAGACGGTGTTGGCAAATTTCGCCTTGCCGTCGGGTGTGGGGAAGATGCCGTCGGCATACAGGCGGGCCTGGCCGGTTGCCTGGCCTTGCCGCATCGGCCACTGCTGCGGGCCCTGCCTGTCGAGCAGGTCGTAGGACATGCCGGTGATGTCCAGGTCGCGGCCGCGGGTGGATTCGCGGTGCTCGTTCCAGATGGACTCTGCAGTTGGGTAATCGAACAGTGGCTTGCCGGGGCCGATGCCCCTTGCCTCCAGGTGCTGCGCAAAGTCGACGGCGATCTGCCAGTCGTGGCGTGTCTCGCCCGGTGCCGGCACGGCGGCACGTACGCGGCTGATGCGGCGTTCACTGTTGGTGACCGTGCCGACCTTTTCACCCCAGGTGGTGGCGGGCAGCAGCAGGTCGGCGTAACGGCAGGTGGCGGTCGTGGCAAAGGCTTCCTGCACCACCACCAACTCGGCACGTTCCAACGCGCGGCGCACGGTGGCCTGATCGGGCATGCTCTGCGCCGGGTTGGTGCAGGCAATCCACAGCGCCTTGATCTCCCCGTCGGCGGCGGCCTGGAACATCTCCACGGCGGTCTTGCCGGGTTTCTCGGGCACCGTGGGCACGCCCCACAGCGCGGCCACCTCGGCGCGGTGCGCGGGGTTGGCCAGGTCGCGGTGGGCGCTGAGCAGATTGGCCAGGCCGCCCACCTCGCGCCCACCCATGGCATTGGGCTGGCCGGTCAGCGAGAACGGGCCGGCACCCATCTTGCCGATCTGACCGGTGGCCAGGTGCAGGTTGATCAAGGCGGCGTTCTTGGCCGTGCCGCTGCTGGACTGGTTCAGGCCCTGGCAGTACAGGCTGAGTGTGGGGGTGCGTGCTGGGCCGTTGAGCTGGCGCATGCCGGCAAACAGGCGCGTGGCCAGTAGCAGGGATTCCTTGCTGATGCCGCAGGCATCGGCCACGACAAACGGGGTGTAGTCGCGCACCGTCGCCTTGAGGTCCTCGAAGCCATTGGTGTGCTCGGCGATGAAGGCGGTGTCCAGCCAGCCCTCCCAGGCCATGATGTGCAGCATGCCGTTGAACAGCATCACATCGGTGCCGGGCTGGATGGGCAGATGCAGGTCGGCAATCGACGCGGTATCGGTCTGGCGCGGATCGACCACCACCACGCTCAGGCTGGGGTTGGCCTTTTTGGCGTCCTCGATGCGGCGAAACAGGATGGGGTGGGCATAGGCCGTGTTGGAGCCGACGATGAACAGGCACTGCGTGTGGGCGATGTCCTCATAGCAGGCCGGCGGTGCATCGGCGCCCAGCGTCTGCTTGTAGCCGGCCACCGCGCTGCTCATGCAGAGGCGCGAGTTGGTGTCGATGTTGTTGGTGCCCATCAGGCCCTTGGCCAGCTTGTTGAAGACGTAGTAGTCCTCGGTCAGCAACTGGCCCGAGACGTAGAAGCCCACAGCATCCGGTCCGTGCTCGCGGACGATGCGCTCGAACCCGTCCGCGGCGGTTTGCAGCGCGCTGTCCCACGACACCGGCTGCGGCGCCTGGTCGCGCTGCAAGCGTTGCATCGGTTGCAGCAGGCGGGTCTGGCGGGTGACTTCGGCGCTGGCGGTCAGGTGCAGGGTGGCGCCCTTGGTGCACAGGCGCCCGAAGTTGGCCGGGTGATCCGGGTCACCCCGCACGCCGGTGATCTGGCTGCCCTGGGACTCGATGATCACGCCACAGCCCACCCCGCAGTAGGGACAGGTGGAGCGGGTTTCCTGCGTGGGGGTCATGGATGCTGTGCCCGCAGTGAATCAGGCCGCGCCGCAGCTTTTGCCGTTCTGGGGTCCGGCCACCGGCCGGGTCTGGTCAATGGCGTGGCTGGCCAGCTCGGCGGTGGACAGCGACACCTGGCCGTCTTCCACCTTGACCGCGAACTTGGGCGTGCAGCCTTCGTCCGGTGCGGCGGCCTGGCCGGTGCACAGGCCGATGGTCCAGTTGTGCAGCGGGCAGGCCACGCTGGTGCCGAACACAATGCCCTGCGAGAGCGGGCCACCCTTGTGCGGGCAGCGGTCCAGCAGCGCGAACACCTCGCCTGCGTCATTGCGGAAAACCGCCACGTCCAGTCCTTTGGCGCGGGTGATCCGCCGCGAGCCGAGCACGGGGATGTCTTCAACACGGCAAACAGGGGTCCACTCACTCATTTTGCTATTCCTTTTATAGCTGTATCACCTTGCTTCACGAGGGCTACAGGCTGGTTTGTTAATCAATCACGTCTTCAGGGACGAATACATGCCGGTCACGCGGTCCATCACCGTCAGCAGGTTCTCGCTGGCGGTAAATACCTCGGTCAGGGGTTTGACGGCACCGGCCTCGGCCGTGCCGACACGCTTCAGCGCGGCGTCCAGAAAGATCCACTGCCCATCGGCCAGTTGCAGCTCTTCCTGGATGCGCGCCGTGGTCTCGGGCGCTTTGCGCAAAAAAGCCATGGCACTGACGAATTCGGTGCGGGCCTTGTCGATCTCGGCGCCGGCGCTGGCCGCGTCCACCGGCAGGCGGGCGGCCAGGTAGAACATGGCCATGCGCTGGCTGAGCATCCGCTGGCGACCGGCCACATTGACCAGCTTGCCGGTTGGCCTGCCTTGCACGGCCTCGTACTGCACGGTGCCCTGGTGGGCCAGTGCCAGTACGCCGGCGTTGAGCTGCAGCATGGTGGCGGCGTGGTCGCGGCTGGGGGTGCTGCCGACCAGTGCGGTCTTGTAGGCGGTCCACGAGGCATCCAGCTTGGCATAGGTCGCCTGGATGTCGGCCGAGGCGGCAAAGGCCTTGAGTTCGACCAACTGGCGGTCAAACAGGGCCAGCGATTTGTCCAGCACGGTTTGCGCGTTGTTCTTCTCGATGCCATGCACCAGTGCCAGCCAGGCCTTGCCCATGCGCTGGCTCAGCATGCGCTGGCGGCCGGCCTTGTTGATGGCGTCTCCCAGGTCACTGACCTGGGCGTGCACGGACAACAGGGGCAGACCGACGACGGCAGTAATCAGGGTTCGGCGGCTGAGCAGGTTTGGTTTCATGACTTCCTCTTTTTCAAAAAAAAGCACAGTGTGGTTCGTTGCGGCTTTTTCAAAAATGGGCTAGATGAAGAATTTCACGAAATGGCGGCGATCGGGATGAATTGCCGGGTGTCAACTGCAGCCTCCTGGAAGTCGAACCAGGGATCGGGCTCGCCGTCCAGTGCAAACTGCAACTGCTCCCACAGCGCCTTGCGGCCCTCATGGTCTTCCAGGATGCGCTTCTTGACGTAGTCCAGGCCAACCCGGTTCACGTAGTGCACGGTGCGCTCCAGGTACCAGCCCTCCTGGCGGTACAGCTCGCAGAACGCGCCGGTGTACTCCATCACCTCGGCGGCGGTTTTGAGCTTGACCAGGAAGTGGGCCACCTCGGTCTTGATGCCGCCGTTGCCAGCGATGTACATTTCCCAGCCGCTGTCCACGCCGATGATGCCAACGTCCTTGATGCCGGCCTCGGCGCAGTTGCGCGGGCAGCCCGACACGGCGAACTTGACCTTGTGCGGGGCATACATGCGCCACATGGCGCGCTCCAGGTCCTTGCCCATTTGCGTGCTGTCCTGCGTGCCCATGCGGCACCACTCACTGCCCACGCAGGTCTTCACCGTGCGCAGCGCCTTGGCGTAGGCATGGCCGGAGGGCATGCCGATGTCTTTCCAGACATTGACCAGGTCTTCCTTCTTCACGCCCAGCAGGTCGATGCGCTGGCCGCCGGTGACCTTGACGGTGGGAATCTGGTACTTGTCCACCACGTCGGCAATGCGGCGCAGCTCACTGGCCGTGGTCTCGCCGCCCCACATGCGCGGAATCACGCTGTAGGTGCCGTCCTTCTGGATGTTGGCATGAGAACGTTCGTTGATGAAGCGGCTTTGCGGATCGTCCTTGGCCTGTTTGGGCCAGGTGGAAATCAGGTAGTAGTTGACGGCCGGACGGCACGATGCACAACCGTTGGGGGTCTTCCACTCCAGGAACTTGAAGGTGTCGGCAATCGTCATCAACTTGTTGGTGCGGATGGCGTCGCGCACGGCCTGGTGGCCGTGGTCGGTGCAACTGCACATGGCTTTCAGCTTGGGCGTGGCGGAGTAGTCGCCACCGGCGGTGAACATCAGCAACTGCTCCACCAGACCGGTGCAGGAGCCGCAGGATGCGCTGGCCTTGGTGTGCTTGCGCACCTCGTCCAGCGTGAAAAGGCCCTTGTCCTTGATGGCCTTGCAGATGGTGCCCTTGGTCACGCCGTTGCAGCCGCAGACCTCGGCGTCGTCGGGCATGGCAGCGGCCTTGCTATGGCCTTCATGGCCCACGTCGCCGATGTTGGATTCGCCGAACATCAGCTTGTCGCGGATGTCGCTGATGGAGCGGCCATCGCGCAGCAACTTGAAGTACCAGCTGCCGTCCACGGTGTCGCCATACAGGCAGGCACCCACCAGCTTGTCGTCCTTGATGACCAGCTTCTTGTAGACGCCGCCATAGGGGTCGCTCATCACCAACTCTTCCGTGCCTTCACCTCCGGTGAAATCGCCCGCGCTGAACAGATCAATGCCGGTGACCTTGAGCTTGGTCGATGTCAGTGAGCCGTTGTACTGGCCAATGCCATACATGGCCAAATGGTTGGCTGCCACCTTGGCCTGCTCGAACAGCGGAGCCACCAGACCGTAGGCAATGCCGCGGTGGGCCGCGCATTCGCCGACAGAGTAGATGCGTGCATCGGTGGTGGTCTGCATGGTGTCGTTGACGACGATGCCGCGGTTGCAGTGCAGGCGCATCTTCTCGGCCAGGTCGGTGTTGGGTCGAATGCCAACGGCCATCACGACCAGGTCGGCAGCCACCTCGGTGCCGTCCTTGAACTGGATCGCTTTCACACGGCCGTTGTCGCCAGCGACCAGCGCCTGCGTCTGCGCACCGATCAGGAACTTGAGGCCGCGGTCTTCCAGCGACTTTTGCAGCATCTTGCCGGCCACGGTGTCAAGCTGGCGCTCCATCAGCGTGGGCATCACATGCACCACGGTCACATCCATGCCGCGCAGCATCAGGCCGTTGGCCGCCTCCAGGCCCAAGAGGCCACCGCCGATGACGACGGCGTGCTTGTACTTTTGCGAGGCCTCGATCATCGCCTCGGTGTCGGCAATATCGCGGTAGGCAATCACGCCGTCGAGTTCCTTGCCGGGCACCGGCAGGATGAAGGGGTTGGAGCCGGTGCACAGCAGCAGGCGGTCGTATTCGGCCTCGGTTCCGTCCTCGGCACGCACGATGCGCTTGATGCGGTCCACCTCGACGACCTTCTTGCCGGCGTGCAGCGTGATGTGGTTGTCCTTGTACCAGTCCCAGGAGTTCAGCACGATCTCGTCCAGGGTCTGCTCACCGGCCAGCACCGGCGAGAGCAGGATGCGGTTGTAGTTGGGGTGGGGCTCGGCGCCAAAGACCGTGATGTCGTACAGGTCGGGAGCAATTTTCAGCAGTTCTTCGAGGGTGCGCACACCCGCCATGCCGTTGCCGATCAGTACCAGTTTTGATTTCTTCATTGCGTGACTCCACATAAACGAAATTACCGGGTGTGCACCGTGTCACACCGTTACATACTTCGTTGTATGTGGAACCACAGTGCAATACTGGGGTCCTGGGAGCGCGCCGTTGCGCCCATGTATCTCAAAGCAATAGGCGTGCCATCGATGTGCAGGGGGGAGGCGGCCCGTGAGGGTGGGTTGTGCACCGGTGTGGGGCGGATTGGCGCCTGGGCGAACCCACCAGTGCACCGTTCTGGCGTGTGGGGCAGCTACACTGTTTTGCATCCCACACTACTTGCTGATCGACCATGGAATCCATAGCCAAAACGCCTGCGCCACCGTACTACGCGGTGATCTTCACTTCGCTGCGTACCGACGTGGATGATGGCTATGGCGCGGTGGCCGAGCGCATGGTGGCGCTGGCCGCGCAGCAGCCTGGCTTTCTGGGTGTGGAGTCGGCGCGTGACGGCGTGGGCATCACGGTGTCCTACTGGACCGATCTGGAATCCATTCGTGCCTGGAAGGCCAACGCCGAACACCAGGAAGCCCAACGCCTGGGCCATCAGAAGTGGTATGCGTCTTTCAAGACCCGCATCGCCAAAGTGGAACGTGACTACGCGCTGTAAAGCGGCATAGTCACGATGGATGGGAATTGCAGCGACCGCTGCCAAACGGTCGTCAGTGCGGTCGCGTGTGTCAGGCCGCTTTTTCGACGTGGGCCTGGCGGGTGTACAAAAAGTCGATGACCGCCTTGCGGTAGCCCAGGTATTGCGGGCTGTCCGCCAGTGCCACGCGGTTACGCGGGCGGGGCAGGTCCACGCTCAGCACTTCGCCAATGGTGGCGGCCGGGCCGTTGGTCATCATCACGATTTTGTCGGAGAGCAGCACGGCTTCGTCCACGTCGTGTGTGACCATCACCACGGTGCTCTGGGTGCGGGCCACGATTTCCAGCAGCTCGTCCTGCAGTTTGGCGCGGGTGAGTGCGTCCAGTGCGCCAAAGGGCTCGTCCATCAACAGCACCTTGGGCTCCATGGCCAGGGCGCGGGCAATGCCCACGCGCTGCTTCATGCCGCCGCTGATTTCGCCGGGGCGCTTTTGCGCGGCGGGGGTGAGGCCCACCATGGCCAGCGCGGCGTCGGTGCGGGCCATCAACTGGGCCTTGTTCTCCGATGGTGCACCGGTGCTTTTGGAGGCAGCGCCAAAGACGCGCTCCACGCCCAGGTAGACGTTCTCAAAACAGGTCAGCCACGGCAGCAGCGAGTGGTTCTGGAACACCACGGCGCGCTCAGGGCCGGGGCCGGCGATCTCGCGGTTGGCGCACAGCAGGGCGCCTTCCGTCGGGGTGGTCAGGCCGGCGATCAGGTTCAAGAGCGTGGACTTGCCGCAGCCGCTGTGGCCGATCAGCGCCACGAACTCGCCCTTGGCAACCGTGAGGTTGATGTCGCGCAGCGCGGGGAACAGGCCCTTTTTGGTCTTGAAGGTCTGCGCGACGTTCTGGATCTCGATGTATTTCAGGCTGCTCATGACTTCACCTCTTCAAACGTAAATGCGGTGGCGATTCGGATCAGGGCGTATTCCAGAACAAGTCCGACGATGCCGATCACGAAGATGGCGATGATGATGTTCTTGACGTTGAGGTTGTTCCACTCGTCCCACACCCAGAAACCAATGCCCACGCCACCGGTCAGCATCTCGGCGGCCACAATGACCAGCCAGGCGGTGCCCACGGCCAGGCGCACACCGGTCAGCATGTAGGGCAGCACGGCGGGGAACAGGATCTTGGTGACGATCTTCCACTCGGACAGGTTCAGCACCCGGGCCACGTTCATGTAGTCCTGCGGCACGCGCTGCACGCCCACCGCGGTGTTGATGATCATCGGCCAGATGGAGCAGATGAAGATGGTCCAGATGGCGGCCGGGTTGGCACCCTTGAACACCAGGAGGCCGATGGGCAGCCAGGCCAGGGGTGAGACCGGGCGCAGCAGGCTGATCAGCGGGTTGAACATGCGGCCCAGAAACTCAAAGCGGCCAATCGCAAAGCCCGCCGGAATGCCCACGGCAGCGGCCAGGCCAAAGCCCACGGCCACGCGCTCCAGGGACATCAGCACGTTCCAGCCCACGCCCTGGTCGTTGGGTCCATTGCGGTAGAACGGGTCGCTGAACAGCACCACGGCCTGCTTCCAGGTTTCCCACGGGCTGGGGATGCTGCTGGACGTGCTGATGCTGACGATGGCCCAGATGCCGACCAGCAGGCCCAGGCCCATGACTGGCGGAAGCACCGCCATGATCAGGCCGCGCCAGTCGCGCGCGGGGCGTACGACGGAGGGCGCTGCGGCGGCGGTCTGGCCAGATGGTTTAAGGTCTTTTGACCCGCTAGCCCTCGTGGAATCTGTGTGAGGCGCTTCTTTTTTCATAGCGATGCTCTCGCTGGCCGCAGCCAGGGGGGAGTGGAAAACTGCGCTGACCATTTGGAATCCTTTCAATCAGTTGAGGACAGGGCTAAAGATCTGTCCCGCAAGGTTTCAGGCTTTGATCTTGAAACCGTCGGCGTATTTCTTGGGGTCCTTGCCGTCCCAGACCACGCCGTCCATGAGCTTGGCCGAACGCATCGCATCCTTCGGCACTGGCGCCTTGGCAGCGGTGGCGGCCTGTTTGTAGAGGTCGATCTGGTTGATCTGCTTGGCCACTGCCAGGTAGTCGGGGTGTTCCTTCAGCAAGCCCCAGCGCTTGTGCTGCGTGAGGAACCACATGCCGTCGGACAGGTAGGGGAAATTCACCGTGCCTTCGTTGAAGAACTTCATGTGGTTGGGGTCGTCCCAGGTCTTGCCCATGCCGTTCTGGTAGCGCCCCAAAATACGTTGGTTGATGGCGTCCACGCTGGTGTTCACATAGCTCTTGTCGGCAATGGTTTCGGCCATCTTGTTTTTGTTGGACAGGCTGGCGTCGATCCACTGGCCGGCCTCGATGATGGCTGCCGTCACGGCGCGCGCCGTGTTGGGATATTTCTTGACGAACTCGGCCGTGGTGCCCAGCACCTTTTCGGGGTGGTCCTTCCAGATGTCCTGCGTGGTGGTGGCGGTCACGCCAATGCCGTCAATGATGGCGCGGTGATTCCAGGGCTCACCGACGCAGAAGCCGTCCATGTTGCCCACGCGCATATTGGCCACCATCTGCGGTGGCGGCACGGTGATGACCTTGGCGCCGGTCATGGGGTTGATGCCGTTGGCCGCCAACCAGTAGTACAGCCACATCGCGTGGGTGCCGGTGGGGAAGGTCTGGGCAAAGGTGTATTCGCGCTTCTCGGCGGCCATCAGCTTGGCCAGGCCGGGGCCGTCCACCGCGCCCTTGTCGGCCAGTTTCTTGGACAGCGTAATCGCCTGGCCATTCTGGTTCAGCGTCATCATCACGGCCATGTCTTTCTTGGGGCCGCTGATGCCGAGGTGCACGCCATAGATCAGACCGTACAGCGAGTGGGCAAAGTCCAGTTCACCGTTGACCAGCTTGTCGCGCACACCAGCCCAGGAGGCTTCCTTGCTGGGCACGATCTTCACGCCATATTTCTTGTCAAAGCCCAGCACGGAGGCCATGACCACGCTGGCGCAGTCGGTCAGGGGGATGAAACCGATCTTGACCTCGGTCTTCTCGGGAGCGTCGGAGCCTGCGGCATAGACGGCGGCACGCAGTGCCGGGGTGATGCCGATGGCGCCGACGGCGGCCGATTGCAGCACCGCGCGGCGGCTGAGCTTGTTGTTCAGAAGGTTGATCATGGCAAACATCCTCAAAAGCGATTGACGAATAAAAAAAGGCGTCCTCACGTTGCAGGTGGGCGCATCAGAAATACGCCGTGTGCAAGTGGGGACGCCTTTGTCCGGTTTAACCAGCATCACCCGCCGTTGGGTGTTGCTGGTTGTTGACCTTCGTTGGTCTCGGATGGGTATACGCAATGAGCGTGCCAAGTGTGAATGGGCTTGTCAGTCGCCACTATGCTCTCATATTTATAGCGACATGACTATATTTCATGAGGGCTAGTGGCCTGTTTTGTCATGATGCACTGAATGGGGACCGGCTGGCACCAAACTTGTGCAGCGCACCAAGTGCAGGGCTGCGCTCAAGTATTCCGGTGCATTGGCCGAAGAAACATGCATCATGCAAACCCATACCGAAACACCCAAGGCGCGTACCAACCGCAAGGTTCCGGTGGAGCAGTGGCCGGAGTCTTTGGACATCCTGCGTCACCTGGCCCAGCAGAGCAAACCGGTTCCCATCCGCGACGTGGCGCACGATGTGGGGGCGCCCGAAATCTCCACCCGCAACCGGCTGGCCCGCCTTGAAATTCTGGGTGCAGTCATCTCGTCCCGCGCCAGCGCCCCACTGGGGCCGGGCAAGCACGTGGTCTGCGCGCACTACGTGATTACGCAGTATGGCAAGGACTGCATCGCCAACCAGGGCAAGAGCGCCGTCACCACGCCGCGACTGTGCGTCAACAGCGTGTTTGGCCTGGCAATGGCCATGAACCTGCACGGCTGACAACCGCGGTTGCTGCACGACCCCCGGGTCTACAATCTAGTTTTTTTCCGGGGACAGACATGCAATTGCAAAAATTCGGCCGTCAGCAAGGTTTTACCCTCATCGAACTGGTGATGGTCATTGTGATCCTCGGGATTCTGGCGGCGATTGCCCTGCCGAAATACTTTGATTTGCAGAAGGACGCGCGGATTGCCAACGTCAATGCGGCAAAGGGTTCCTTGGCGTCGACCGGTGCCATGGCGCATGCCAAATATCTGGTAACTGTTCCCGCGCCTGCGACGGTGGTGGTTGAAGGCACAACCGTGACCTACTCGACAGCATTTGCGTCGGGCTACCCCAAGGCGGATGCGGGCTTGGCCGCTGCCGCCGGTCTGACTGCTGCCGATTACACATTGACAATCGCCGGCACCACCCTGACGGTTTCGCCTGTCAGCGCACCGACCGCAGCGACGTGCTCGGTGGTATATGCCGAACCGACTTCTGCTACGTCAGCGCCTGTGCTGACGGTGACGACAACCGGTTGTTAAGTACGGGGGTGGGGTCTTACCCCATCAGATCCGCTACATCCAGCATCCGCTGCGCTACCTCGACGACCTTGAGGCCCTTGTCCATCGCGGTCTTGCGCAGCTTCTCATAGGCCACCTGTTCGCTCAGGCCCTGACGCTGCATCAACAGGCCCTTGGCGCGGTCGATGGTGCGGCGGTTCTTCAGCTCCGCGCTCAGATCCTGTAATTCGGTCTTGGCGTCGGCCAGTTCGGCGCGCAGCGCCTGTTCCTGCTCAAAGCGCGCCATCGCCACGTCCAGAATCGGGCGAATCCGTTCTGGCGACAGCCCGGCGACGACGTAGGCCGAAACCCCGGCTGCCACGGCGGCGCGGGCGTTGGTGGGGTCGTTGTCGTTGGTGAACATCACGATGGGACGGCGCGCGTCCCGTGTGGCCATGACCACGTGTTCCAGCGTGTCGCGCGCCTCGCTTTCAGCATCCAGAATGATCAGATCCGCCTGCAACTGCGCCAGCCGTTCCTGCAGGAAAACGTCCGCCGGCAGTGTGGCCACCAGGTTGAAACCGCTTTCCAGCAATCCGATGCGCAGGCTGCGGGAACGTTCTGCCTGTTCAAGGGCGTGTGTGTCACTCTGGTCCGCAATGTCCAGATCGGGGGCAACAACAACAATGCGCAGGGCTTCCAACATGGTTTGGGTCATGCAAAAAACGCGCCATCAGGCCCGGCGCCAGTAGTGGTAGCGCCATGCGGTGGCAAATCCGGCGCGCGCGTACAGCGCCAGCGCGCTGGCATTGCCTTCCTCCACCTGCAAGAACACGCGCTCCAGCCCGCGTTGGGTTGCGGTGTCCGCCAGCCCGCCCAGGATACGCGCCGCCAGCCCTTGACCACGCCGCGCTGGTACGGTGCGCATGCCGTGGATGCTGGCCCAGCCCTGGCTCATTCCGGCGGTGCCTGCGGCAACCGATTGGCCGTCTTCTTCGACATGGGCGTAGACCACATCGGCGCTGCGGCTGAGCGCCTGCACCCGGTGCGCGCCGTCCACGGGGTCAAAACCCGCTGCCACGTAGACCGCCGACCATGCGGGCGTGGGCTGGTCCGTCACGTGGGCAGGCTCGCCTTGGCAGATGGCGCGCATGGCTGCCACCGTGCCAACCTGGACCAGGGTTGGCTGCTGGGCTTGGTAGCCCAGGCGGGTCAACTCGGTTTGGACGTCGCGCAGGCCTGGTACATCAGCGACGCGGTAAGCGGCCTGCTGACCACGTTCGGTGTACAGGGCTTCGATGGCGCCAATCTGCGCGGGGTCGATGTGGTGGTGGCGCAGTGGCACGGCGCTCTTGGCGCGACCAATGGTAGAGGTGTCAAAGGGCAGCAGCCAGCCGTCCATGGGCTGCACGACCGGGGGTGCCACGGCATCCAGGGTGGCCCGCTCCAGGCTGGCGATGGCGTCGTCGTCGAGAGGAAGGTTTTGCATGGGTGCTTACTCTACACTCGTGGTCTCTTAGGGGAAAACATGCTGGTTTTGGGTATTGAGTCGTCCTGCGATGAAACGGGTGTGGCCATGGTGGAGTCGCACGGGCAGGGCGTGCCCACGCTGTTGGCGCACGCGCTGTACAGCCAGATCGACATGCACCAGGCCTTTGGCGGTGTCGTGCCGGAGCTGGCCAGCCGTGACCATATCCGCCGCGTGTTGCCGCTGACCCAGGAGGTGATGAGCGCTTGTGGCCGCACATTGGCTGAGGTGGATGTGGTGGCCTACACACGCGGTCCTGGCTTGGCCGGTGCGTTGCTGGTGGGGGCTGGTGTGGCCTGCGCGCTGGGTGCTGCCTTGGGCAAGCCGGTGCTGGGTGTGCACCACCTGGAGGGACATTTGCTGTCGCCCTTCCTGAGTGCCGACCCGCCGCAGTTTCCGTTTGTGGCCCTGCTGGTGTCCGGCGGGCACACGCAGTTGATGCGGGTCGATGGTGTCGGCGAGTACGAATTACTGGGTGAGTCGATTGACGACGCTGCGGGCGAAGCGTTCGACAAGTCCGCCAAGCTGATGGGCTTGGGTTATCCCGGTGGTCCGGCGCTGTCCAAAATGGCGGAGCAGGGCGATCCGGCTGCCTACAAGCTGCCGCGTCCGCTGCTCAACAGCGGCAATCTGGATTTTTCGTTTGCCGGACTCAAGACCGCGGTGCTCGTGCAATCCCAACGCATGGTGGCGGCTGGTTTCCCCGATGACAGTGCGGCCCCATTTGAAGCCCTGCCGCTGCAGCAGCGCTGCGATCTGGCGGCCTCAACCCAGGCGGCGATTGTGGACGTGCTGGTTAAGAAATCGATGACGGCGCTCAAGCAGACCGGGTTGCGGCGCCTGGTGGTTGCTGGCGGGGTGGGGGCTAACCGGGAACTGCGCGCACAGCTCAATGCGGCGTGTGCCAAACGCCAGATCCGGGTGCATTACCCGGAGCTGCATTTGTGCACCGACAACGGCGCCATGATCGCCATGGCCGCTGCCATGCGCCTGCAAAGCGGCCTGCAACAGGCCACTGCCACCTACGCCTTTGACGTCAAGCCGCGTTGGCCGCTTGACAGCCTTTAGTGCACAACGAGTTCGGTCGCGGTGCTGACCGGGACCTTTTTCACCAGCTTCAGGGTCAGCACGCCGTTTTCCAGTTTGGCCTCGCTCTGGGTGGTGTCGATTTCCAGCGGGAATTCATAGGCGGCACTGTAGCGGCGCGCGGCGCCTTCCTTGCTGGAGATGCGCGCCACGGCCCCTTCGATGGCAATGGACAACTGGTCCTTGGCAACACCGGGCACGTCCAGGCTCAGCGTGAATGACGTCTCGTCCTGGGTGTAGGCACATGGCTTGGTGGCGGTGCTGCGCAGCGCATCATCCATGAAACGCTCCAGGGTGCGGCCAGCATTTGCATAGGCTTGACGACGCAATTGGGGCTGAGCGGTAGTGGCAAAAAACATGGTGGATCTCCTAGTACACTGCGCGGCACTCACAGCGAGTGCCGCTTGCATCCAAGCTGCGGATGCTTCAGTCAATTTCAAGAAAATAATCACATGTATATTCTTTCTCGTTGGATCTTGAAAACCGGGGTGTTGGCGCTATCTGCGTTGCCCCTGGCTACATCCCCTGTGTGGGCACAAACGCCGCCTGCGACCGTCAAGCTGGCCATGATTGAGGGCCTGAGTGGTCCGAATGCCAATGCCGGCGAAGCCGTCTTCCGTAACCTCAACTGGGCCGTGGAGCGGGTCAATGCCCGCGGTGGTGTGAAGGCTGGCAACGGTGGCAACCAGTTGCTGGCGCTGGAGCGCTACGACAGCAAGGGCCAGAACGAAGAGGCCTTGTCGGCCCTGCGTTCGGCCATCGACAACGGTGCACGCATCGTGTTGCAGGGCAACTCATCCGCGAATGCTGCGGCCTTGATCGACGCCATCAACAAGCACAACGAACGCGAGCCCGCCAAGCGCGTGCTGTTCCTGAACTACTCGGCCGTGGATCCGATCCTGACCAATGAAAAGTGCAGCTTCTGGCACTTCCGTTTTGATGCCCATGCCGACATGCGCATGGCCGCGCTGATGGACGTCATCAAAGACGACAAGGCGCTGAAGGATGTGTACCTGATCGGCCAGGACTACAGCTTTGGCCAGGCCGTGCTGCGCGAGGCCAAGCGCCAGTTGGGCGCCCAGCGTCCCGATGTGCGGGTGGTGGGTGAAGAGCTGCACCCTATGGCGCGTGTCAAGGACTTCTTGCCCTATGCCACCAAGATCAAGGCCAGCGGTGCACAGGCTGTCATCACCGGCAACTGGGGCAATGACCTGAGTCTGCTGATCAAGGCGGCACGCGATGTGGGATTTGAAGGCAAGTTCTACACCTTCTACGGCAATGCGCTGGGAGCGCCCGCCGCCATCGGCGAAGCCGGCATTGGCAAGGTGGTGGCAGTGGCCGACTGGCTGCCCAATGTGCAGGGTGCCCCGAGCGAGGCGTTCTACAAATCCTTCCGCGCACGTTATCCGCAGCCAGCGGACGACTACGTGCACATGCGTATGCAGCTGCTGATCGAAGCCCTGGCACAGGCCATGGAGGCGGCGTCAGCCAAGGCGGGTGGATCGGTTGCGCCGGACATTGCAGCCATTGCAGCCCAATTGGAGCGTGTACGCGTCAGCATGGGCGGGCAGTCCGGTGCCATGCGCGCGGCGGACCACCAGTTCCAACAACCGCTGGTCGTGGGCGTCATGGATCGCCAGGGAACGCCGGGCGTGAAGTTTGATGTGGAAGGGTCGGGCTACGGGTTTCGCGTCGTGAAGACCATAGCGCCGGAAGCCGCTGAAATGCCCAACAGCTGCAAGATGCAGCGCCCCTGATTGCCCTATGGGCCGTCTCGGGCTATAATCGAGCGGCTTTGCATTCGGCAAGGCGCACGCCTGGAGCAGTTCCAGCACCAGGCGCAAGTTCAGAAACCTGGGGCCGCACACCGTGTCCGTGCCCCGACAAAACAGGAAAATACCATGATCGCATCCAGCATCAAAGCCGCTGTTGTCAAAGACAACGCCCGTAGCCCCAACGACACCGGTAGCCCAGAAGTCCAAGTGGCTTTGCTGACCGCCCGTATCAACGAACTCATGCCCCACTTCAAGACCCACGCCAAGGACCACCACGGTCGCCGCGGTCTGGTGCGCATGGTCAACACCCGCAAGAGCCTGCTGGCCTACCTGAACCGCGTGGACCACGACCGTTACGTTGCTCTGATCGCCAAGCTGGGTCTGCGCAAGTAAGCCTTGCACCAAATGACAGACGCCTGAGTTAGTTCACTAGCTCAGGCGTTTTTTACTTCGGAGACGGCAAAAACAGAGCGAAGCTGTGTCATTCCACGGAAATTGGCGGTTATTTTTGAACCGCAATCTGAGTTTCTCTGGAATGGCATCGTGTTCTGCGTTGTTGCCTCCGGGCTTGGCAGGTGGCCTTTACCTGCCAGCGGGTTCCCGCACTATCAGGAGATAAAACAATGAGCATTTTCAACAAAGTCACCAAGACCTTCCAATGGGGCCAGCACACCGTCACGATGGAAACCGGCGAAATCGCCCGTCAATCCACCGGCGCCGTGCTGCTGGACATGGACGGCACCGTGGTGCTGGCCACCGTCGTCGGCAAGACCGAAGGCAAGCCCGGCCAGGATTTCTTCCCCCTGACCGTGGACTACCTGGAAAAGTCTTACGCTGCAGGCAAGATTCCCGGCAGCTTCTTCAAGCGCGAAGGCCGCCCCAGCGAGTTTGAAACCCTGACATCCCGCCTGATCGACCGTCCGATCCGCCCACTCTTCCCTGAAGGATTCTTCAACGAAGTGCACGTGGTGATTCACACCGTGTCCCTGAACCCGGAAGTGGATGCCGACATCGCAGCCATGATCGCAGTCAGCGCGGCCCTGTCCATCTCCGGCATTCCGTTCAACGGCCCCATCGGTGCGGCCCGTGTGGGTTACATCAACGGTGAATACGTGTTGAACCCCGGCCAGACGCAACGCAAGGATTCCATCATGGATCTGGTCGTTGCCGGTACCGAAGCCGCTGTGCTGATGGTCGAATCCGAAGCCCAGCAGCTGTCCGAAGAAATCATGCTCGGCGCCGTGGTCTATGGCCACGAGCAGGGCAACATCGCCATCAATGCCATCCACGAACTGGTGCGCGAAGCCGGCAAGCCGGTGTGGGACTGGAAGGCCCCTGCCAAGGACGAAGCCCTGATCGCCAAGATCGACGGTCTGGCCAAGGACAAGCTGGTTGCCGCCTACCAGATCCGCAACAAGCAAGCCCGCACCCAGGCATGCCGCACGGCCTACGCCGACGTCATGGCCGCCCTGAAGGCCGAAGGCGCTGCGTTTGATAGCGTCGCCATCGAAGGCCTGCTGTTTGAAATCGAAGCCAAGATCGTGCGCGGTCAAATTCTGGCGGGCGAGCCCCGTATCGACGGCCGTGACACCCGCACCGTGCGCGCCATTGAAATCCGCAACAGCGTGCTGCCCCGTACCCACGGTTCGGCCCTGTTCACCCGTGGCGAAACACAAGCTCTGGTCGTGACCACGCTGGGTACTGAGCGCGATGCCCAGCGTATCGACGCTTTGAGCGGCGACTACGAAGACCGCTTCATGCTGCACTACAACATGCCTCCCTTTGCGACCGGTGAAACCGGCCGCGTGGGTACGCCCAAGCGCCGCGAAATCGGCCACGGCCGTCTGGCCAAGCGCGCCCTGGTGGCTTGCTTGCCCTCCAAGGAAGACTTCCCCTACACCATGCGTGTGGTCTCGGAAATCACCGAGTCCAATGGCTCCTCGTCGATGGCTTCGGTCTGCGGCGGCTGCCTGTCTCTGATGGACGCTGGCGTGCCGATGAAAGCCCACGTGGCCGGTATCGCCATGGGCCTGATCAAGGAAGACAACCGCTTCGCGGTGTTGACCGACATCCTGGGTGACGAAGACCACCTGGGTGATATGGACTTCAAGGTGGCCGGTACCACCAACGGTATCACTGCACTGCAGATGGACATCAAGATCCAGGGCATTACCAAGGAAATCATGCAAGTGGCATTGGCTCAGGCTAAGGAAGCGCGCATGCACATCCTGGGCAAGATGCAAGAGGCGATGTCCGAGGCCAAGACCGAAGTGTCCAACTTCGCACCGCGTCTGTTCACGATGAAGATCAATCCTGAGAAGATCCGTGATGTGATCGGCAAGGGCGGCGCCGTGATTCGCGCGCTGACCGAAGAAACCGGCACCCAGATCAATATCGATGAAGACGGCACCATCACCATTGCGTCCGCTGATCCGGCCAAGGCCGAAGAAGCCAAGCGCCGCATCGAGCAGATCACGGCCGAAGTCGAAATCGGCAAGACCTACGAAGGCCCAATCACCAAGATTCTGGACTTCGGTGCCCTGGTCAACCTGTTGCCCGGCAAGGACGGCCTGCTGCACATCAGCCAGATCGCCCACGAGCGCGTCGAAAAGGTCACGGACTACCTGTCCGAAGGCCAGATCGTCAAGGTCAAGGTTCTGGAAACCGACGAAAAGGGTCGTATCAAACTGTCCATGAAGGCTTTGATGGACCGTCCGGCCCAGTCGTCGGATCAGGGTTGATTCACAGGTGCTAGCAATTTGGTAGCGCCTCGCACAATATCGGCGAGGGCTACCGGTTGATTTTGCTATGAACGTTATTGAAATTGCATCCTTTGGCGGGCCCGACGTTTTGCGTCTGGCGCAGCGCCCCGAGCCGGTTCCCGGCACGGGCGAGTTGTGCGTTCGCGTGGGTGCCAGCGGTATCAACCGCCCCGATTTGTTGCAGCGCGCCGGCATGTATCCTGCGCCGGCGGGTGCTTCCGACATTCCAGGCCTGGAAGTGGCTGGCACCATCGTCAGCGGGGATGTTCAGGCCATGGCGCTGGCTGGTTTGAAGGTGGGTGATCGCGTCTGTGCGCTGGTGGCTGGTGGTGGTTATGCCGAGTATTGCATCGCACCAGTGGGTCAGTGTCTGCCGGTTCCCCAGGGCTTCAGTGATGTGGAAGCGGCTTCCTTGCCAGAGACATTCTTTACCGTTTGGAGCAATGTCTTTGACCGTGGTGGTCTGAAGAGTGGTGAGACCTTGCTGGTGCAGGGTGGTAGCAGCGGTATTGGGGTGACAGCCATCCAGATGGCCAAGGCCCTGGGTGCGCGCGTCATCGCAACGGCCGGCTCGGATGAAAAGTGCCAGGCTTGCCTAGCACTTGGCGCGGACCATGCCATCAACTACAAGACGCAGGACTTCCAGGTGGAGGCCTTGCGCCTGACCGATGGCCGTGGCGTGGATGTGATTCTGGACATGGTGGCAGGCGGCTACGTGGCCAAGGAAGTGCAGAGTCTGGCTGAAGATGGGCGCCTGGTGATCATTGCCGTGCAGGGCGGCGTGCAAAGCGAGCTTAATGCGGGACTGGTGCTGCGCAAGCGTCTGACCATTACCGGTTCTACCTTGCGGGCCCGTCCGGTTGCCTTCAAGGAAGGTATTGCCAGGGCCTGTTTGCAGCATGTGTGGCCGCTGCTGGTGGCCGGGCGTATCAAGCCGGTGATTCACAGTGTGTTTGCGGCCGTGGATGCCAGCCATGCCAGTGGCAGTGGCGCATCAAAGGCCCATGCGCTGATGGAGTCCAACCAGCATGTGGGCAAGATTGTTTTGACTTGGGAAGTGCAAGCATGAAAAAGCAGCTGATTGCAGGTAACTGGAAGATGAACGGCTCTACTGCCGCCAATGAGGCGCTACTGGTTGCGTTGGTGGCGGGGACAGCCAATGCCTCTTGTGGTGTGGCTGTGTGCGTGCCCGCGCCGTATCTGGCGCAGGTGCAACGCCTGGCAACCGGTTCCCGCATTGAATGGGGTGGGCAGGATGTGTCGCAGCACGAGTCGGGCGCCTATACCGGCGAAGTTTCGGCGGCCATGTTGAAAGACTTTGGCACGCGCTATTGTCTGGTGGGGCATTCGGAGCGTCGCCAGTACCACGGCGAAACTGATGCGGCAGTGGCTGTTAAGGCCCAGCGTGCATTGGCTGTCGGTATCACGCCCATTGTTTGCGTTGGCGAGACTCTGGCCGAGCGTGAAGCGGGTCGCACCGAGGAAGTCGTCAAGCGACAACTGGCGGCCGTGATTCACACCAATGGCCATTGCATCAGTGAAATTGTGGTGGCGTACGAACCTGTCTGGGCGATTGGCACCGGCAAGACCGCCAGCCCTGAAGAGGCGCAGCAGGTGCATTCCGTGTTGCGCGGCCAGTTGCGTGCCGCCACCGAGCACGCGGATCGTGTGAGTATTCTGTACGGTGGAAGCATGAACGCGGCCAATGCTGCCCAACTGTTGTCGCAGCCTGACATTGATGGCGGACTTGTGGGTGGTGCGTCACTGAAGGCAGTCGACTTTTTGTCCATCATCGCCGCAGCCCATTGATTGCGGCGTATTTTTTCCAGTTTTAGGAGTTGAGAATGAATATTGTGTTGACGATTATTTTGACTGTGCAAATGCTCTCCGCGTTGGCCATGATTGGCCTCATTTTGGTGCAGCATGGCAAAGGTGCTGACATGGGTGCGGCCTTCGGCAGTGGTGGCTCCGGCAGCCTGTTTGGTGCCAGCGGAAGTGCCAACTTTCTGTCGCGTACAACGGCGGTACTGGCCACGGTGTTTTTTGTCTGCACGCTCGCGCTGGCGTACTTTGGCAACTTGCGTCCGGCGAGTTCAGGCAGTGTTCTGGAGAGTGCCGCTGTGGTTGCGCCAGCTGCTGTGGAAGCCGCATCTGCCCCAGCAGCTGTGGCTTCCGGAGTCGGGCAGATTCCTGCCAAGTAATTGCTACTTTAATTGCCTTCTCCCTAGGGAAAGCGGGGCAAATTCAGGGTAAACTCTAAGCTTGTCTGGAAAGCAACAAACCTTCGGGCTCCTCACGCAATCCAGACAGACAGAGCCGCCGTCGTGGTGAAATTGGTAGACACGCTATCTTGAGGGGGTAGTGGCGAGAGCTGTGCGAGTTCGAGTCTCGCCGACGGCACCAACAAAAATTGATCTGGTCCCTTTCTCAAGAGGTGGCCAGACATGGTGATAAGAATTGCAAGATGAACCTCGATCAATATCTACCTGCGCTCTTGTTCATCTTGGTAGGCATCGGTGTCGGTGTCGCACCGCAAATCATTGGCTATATCCTTGGTCCCAATCGGCCGGATAAGGCGAAAAATTCCCCCTACGAATGCGGCTTTGAGGCGTTTGAAGACGCCCGGATGAAGTTCGACGTCCGCTATTACCTCATCGCCATTCTCTTTATTTTGTTTGACTTGGAGACGGCCTTCCTGTTTCCTTGGGCAGTGGCACTCAAAGAGTTGGGATTGTTCGGCTTCCTGATAGGTGTCGAGTTCGTTGGCATTTTGACCATCGGTTTTGTGTATATGTGGCGAAAAGGTGCCCTCGACTGGGAGTAGCAGATGATTGAAGGTGTTCTGAAAGAGGGCTTTGTCACCACCAGCTACGATGCGGTGATGAACTGGGCTCGTACCGGTTCCGTGTGGCCCATGACCTTTGGCTTGGCTTGCTGTGCGGTCGAGATGATGCATGCGGCTACGGCCCGTTATGACCTGGCCCGTTTTGGCGCCGAGGTGTTTCGCGCCAGTCCCCGGCAGTCCGATCTGATGATTGTGGCAGGTACCCTGACCAACAAGATGGCGCCGGCCTTCCGCAAGGTGTATGACCAGATGTCGGAGCCGCGTCGCGTCATCAGCATGGGCTCCTGCGCCAATGGCGGTGGTTATTACCACTACAGCTATTCGGTGGTGCGGGGATGCGACCGGATTGTTCCGGTGGATGTGTATGTGCCGGGCTGTCCTCCGACTGCCGAGGCATTGATCTACGGGATCATGCAGTTGCAGCTGAAGATCCGCCGCACCGAAACCATTGCGCGGGTCTGAAGAGGGTTTATGACAACTTTTTCTGTTACTCCTGAAGCGATCCAGGCCGCCGCGCTAGCGGCCTTGGGTGATAAGGTGCTGCGTTCGTCGGTGTCGTATGGCGAAGTTGAGGTGCAGGTGTCGGCCAAAGACTATGCAGCAGCAGCCCAGATACTCCGCGATGCACCAGGCTGCAAGTTTGAGCAGCTGGTTGACTTGTGTGGTGTGGACTACTCCGAGTACCCTGATGGGACTCCGGATGGATTGCGATTCGCTGTGGTGTGTCAACTGCTGTCGCTGAGTCTGAATCAGCGCTTGCGACTTAAGGTGTTTGCGTGCGACGACGCCATGCCGCTGGTGGCGTCATTGACAGGTGTGTGGGCAGGTGCCAATTGGTATGAGCGTGAAGCGTTTGACCTCTTCGGCATCATGTTCGATGGTCACGATGACCTGCGCCGCATTCTCACGGACTATGGTTTTGTGGGTCACCCGTTCCGCAAGGATTTTCCGACTTCCGGGCATGTGGAAATGCGTTACGACGCCGAGCAGGCGCGTGTCATTTACCAGCCGGTCACCATTGAAGCCCGAGAGATCACTCCGCGCATCATTCGTGAAGATAACTATGGGGGCTTGCAATAAGCGGTTCGATTCATGGCTGAAATAAAGAACTACACCCTCAATTTTGGTCCGCAGCACCCTGCTGCACACGGCGTTCTGCGCTTGGTGCTGGAGCTCGATGGCGAAGTGATACAGCGTGCCGACCCCCATATTGGCAACCTGCACCGCGCGACCGAAAAGCTTGCGGAGAGCAAGACCTATATCCAGGGCTTACCGTACATGGATCGTCTGGACTATGTGTCCATGATGTGCAGTGAGCATGCCTACTGCCTGGCTGTTGAGCGCTTGCTGGGTATCGAAGTTCCAATCCGCGCGCAGTACATCCGTGTCATGTATGCCGAGATCACCCGATTGCTGAATCACCTGATGTATCTCGGGTCGCACGGCAATGACTGCGGCAGCTCGACTATCCTGATCTACACTTTCCGCGAGCGGGAGGATCTGTTTGACATGTACGAGGCGGCCAGCGGCGCCCGCATGCATGCCGCCTATTTCCGTCCTGGTGGCGTCTATCGCGACCTGCCGGAGACCATGAACCAGTACAAGGCCAGCAAGGTTCGCAATGCCAAGGCGGTTGAGGAACTCAATCGTAGCCGGCAAGGTTCGCTGCTGGACTTCATTGATGACTTCACACAGCGTTTCCCCAAGTGTTTGGAGGAATACCACACCCTTCTGACGGAGAACCGCATCTGGAAGCAGCGTTGCGTCGGCATCAGCCCGGTTACGCCCGAGCGTGCCATGAACCTCGGATTCACCGGGGCAATGCTCCGAGCCACCGGTGTGGCCTGGGACTTGCGCAAGCAGCAGCCTTACGATGTGTACGATCAGTTGGATTTTGATATCCCTGTGGGCCGCACGGGTGACGTCTATGACCGCTACCTCGTCCGCATGGAGGAGATGAAGCAGTCCAATGAGATCATCAAGCAGTGTGTGACGTGGCTGCGCGCCAATCCCGGTCCGGTGATTACGGACAACCATAAGGTCGCTCCGCCGTCCCGCGAAGCCATGAAGACCAACATGGAAGAGCTGATCCACCACTTCAAGCTGTTTTCCGAAGGTTTCCGTGTGCCACCCGGTGAGGTGTATTCCGCAGTGGAACACCCCAAGGGTGAGTTTGGCATTTACTTTGTCAGTGATGGTGCCAACAAGCCATACCGCATGAAGATTCGCGCGCCTGGCTTTCCGCATTTGGCCGGACTGAATGAGCTGGCCAAGGGCCACATGATTGCCGATGCTGTGTCCATCATCGGTACCCTGGATATCGTTTTTGGAGAGATTGATCGATGATCTCTGAATCTACCAAGGCCCGCTTCGCCAAAGAAGTGGCGAAGTACCCCGCCGACCAGAAGCAGTCTGCCGTCATGGCCTGTTTGTCCATTGTTCAGCAGGAGCTGGGCTATGTGAGCCCCGAAAGCGAGAAGCAGGTCGCCGACTATCTGGGCATGGCGCCCATGGCGGTGCATGAGGTCACGACGTTTTACAACATGTACAACCAGCGGCCCGTTGGTAAGTACAAGCTCAATGTGTGTACCAATCTGCCCTGCCAACTGCGTGATGGCGTAGGAACGCTCAAGTATCTGGAAAAGAAACTGGGTATTTCCATGGGTGAGACCACGTCTGATGGCATGTTTACACTGCAACAGAGTGAGTGTCTGGGTGCCTGTGCTGACTCCCCTGTGATGCTGGTGAATGACCGCTCCATGTGCAGTTTCATGACTCCGGAAAAACTGGACCAGTTGGTCGATGGCTTGCGTGCGGCAGGAGATAAATGATGACGGCGCAGCATATTCTGTCCCAGTTTCGCGCGACCGGCGTACAAACCTGTTTCCATGACCGTCACATCAATCCGCAGATATTCGCTGATCTGAACGGTGCCAATTGGCGCCTGAAGGACTATGAGGCGCGTGGTGGATATCAGGCGCTGCGCAAGGTTCTGGGTATCGGTGGCGGAGAGCCAATGACGCAGGATCAGGTCATTGCCACTGTCAAGGAGTCTGCGTTGCGCGGACGCGGTGGTGCGGGCTTTCCTACCGGCTTGAAGTGGAGTTTCATGCCCCGTCAGTTTCCGGGTCAGAAGTACCTGGTCTGCAATTCGGACGAAGGTGAACCCGGGACATGCAAAGACCGCGACATTATGGAGTTCAACCCTCATATCGTGATTGAGGGCATGGCGATCGCCGCCTATGCCATGGGTATCACGGTGGGTTACAACTACATCCACGGCGAGATCTTCTCGACATATCAGCGTTTTGAAGAGGCCCTGGAAGAGGCGCGCGCAGCCGGTTTGCTGGGCAATAACATTCTGGGCAGCAATTTCAGTTTCCAGTTGCATGCGGCGCACGGATTTGGTGCCTACATCTGCGGTGAAGAAACTGCATTGCTGGAGTCACTGGAAGGCAAGAAGGGGCAACCGCGCTTCAAGCCACCCTTTCCGGCCAGCTTCGGTTTGTACGGCAAGCCGACCACTATCAACAATACCGAAACCTTTGCAGCGGTTCCCTGGATCATTCGCAACGGCGGGCAAGCTTATCTGGAATGCGGTAAGCCCAACAACGGCGGCACCAAGATCTTTTCGGTCAGTGGTGACGTTGAAATGCCAGGCAATTTTGAAGTGCCCATGGGAACCCCATTTTCCAAGCTATTGGAGTTGGCCGGTGGCGTGCGTGCCGGTCGTCAACTCAAGGCGGTCATCCCCGGCGGCTCGTCTTCACCCATATTGCCGGCGTCCATCATCATGGATTGCACCATGGACTATGACTCGATTGCCAAGGCTGGGTCCATGCTGGGATCGGGTGCCGTCATCGTTCTGGATGACAGCCGCTGCATGGTCAAGAGCCTGCAACGCTTGAGTTACTTCTATATGCACGAGTCCTGCGGTCAATGCACTCCGTGTCGGGAAGGTACGGGCTGGTTGTCGCGCGTGGTGGATCGCATCGAAAACGGCCATGGACGCCCGGCAGACATGGACCTGCTGGACAGCGTTGCTGAGGACATTCAGGGGCGTACGATCTGCGCATTGGGTGATGCTGCGGCCATGCCAGTGCGCGCCATGATCAAGCATTTCCGACCCGAATTTGAGTACCACGTCGCGCATAAGACCTGCATGGTCCCTGCCTACGTTTGAGCGAGCTCCAAGATGATTGAAATCGAACTCGACGGCAAGAAGGTTGACATTGTTGAAGGCAGCATGATCATGCATGCTGCCGAGAAGGCAGGCACCTATATTCCCCATTTCTGCTACCACAAGAAGTTGAGCATTGCGGCAAGCTGCCGCATGTGCTTGGTCGACGTGGAGAAGATGCCCAAGCCCATGCCAGCGTGTGCGACGCCGGTGACGCAGGGAATGATTGTCCGCACTAAGAGTGACAAAGCGGTCAAGGCACAGAAGTCGGTCATGGAGTTTCTGCTGATCAATCATCCACTGGATTGCCCCATTTGCGACCAGGGCGGCGAGTGCCAGTTGCAGGATTTGGCCGTAGGCTATGGCGGAACCAGCTCCCGTTACGAAGAAGAAAAGCGGGTGGTGTTCCACAAGGATGTGGGGCCTCTCATTTCCATGGAAGAAATGAGCCGCTGCATCCATTGCACACGCTGCGTCCGGTTTGGTCAGGAAATTGCCGGTGTCATGGAGTTGGGCATGTCGCACCGTGGCGAGCATGCCGAGATTGAAACCTTTGTCGGCCAGTCCGTAGACTCGGAACTCTCTGGCAACATGATCGATATTTGCCCGGTCGGGGCTCTAACCAGCAAGCCTTTCCGGTATAGCGCCAGGACCTGGGAGTTGTCCCGTCGCAAGTCTGTGAGCCCGCATGACTCCACCGGCGCCAACCTGATTGTTCAAGTCAAGAACAACAAGGTAATGCGCGTCGTGCCGTTTGAAAATGATGCAGTCAATGAGTGCTGGATTGCTGATCGTGATCGTTTTTCCTACGAAGCATTGAACAGCACCGAGCGTCTCACGACACCTATGCTCAAGCAGGGCGGTGTTTGGAAAGACGTGGATTGGAAGACCGCCCTGGAATACGTTGCGCACGGTCTCAAAAGTATCAAGTCCAACCATGGGGCAACTGCCATTGGTGCATTGGTAAGTCCGCACAGTACACTGGAAGAGTTGTATTTGGCGGGTGCCTTGGTGCGTGGACTGGGCAGCTCCAGCATCGACTACCGTTTGCGCAATGCAGAGTTTGAAGTTGCCCCCAATGGCGTTCGCTGGTTGGGAATGGCAGTTTCCGAGTTGTCTGCGCTTCAGCGCGTGTTGGTGGTGGGCTCCAGCCTGCGCAAGGATCACCCGCTGTTTGCCCAGCGCATTCGCCAGGCTACCAAAGTTGGTTGCGAAGTGAATGCTGTCGGTACCGGGTCCGAAACCTGGGCCATGCCAGTGCGCAATGCTGCGTCGGTTCCGGCCGCAATCTGGGTTCAGTCTTTGGCGGATATCGCAGTAGCGATAGCGCTGGAGAAAAATGTTCAGGCGCCGCAGGCTGGACAGGCAACGGACGTTGCCAAGAGTATTGCGAAGTCGTTGCTCGGAGGTGAGCGCAAGGCAGTGTTATTGGGTAACGGCGCATCTCACCATGCCCAAGCCTCGCAATTGCTGTCGCTGGCTAACTGGATTGGTGAGCAAACTGGCGCTTCGGTCGGCTACTTGACGGAAGCCGCCAATACCGTTGGCGCTCAGGTCGTCAATGCCTTGCCGGGTGAGACGGGACTCAATGCCGCTCAAATGCTGTCGGGTGGACTGAAGGCAGCCATCTTGTTGAACACCGAGCCGGAGTTTGATTCTGCAGCTGGAGGTGCGGCAGTCAAAGCGCTCTCTGAATCCGAGATGGTTGTGACCTTGAGTCCATTCAAGGCGAACTTGGAATGTAGTGACGTTCTCCTGCCGATCACGCCATTCACTGAAACGCCAGGAACGTTTGTGAATGCTGAAGGTCGTGTTCAGAGTTTTCACGCAGTGGTGAAGCCTTTGGGGGAAGCGCGTCCTGCATGGAAAGTATTGCGCACCCTGGCCAATATTTTGGAACTGCCTGGGTTTGATTTTGAGTCCGCACAGGAGATCCTAGCCTTCCTGCATGCGGACAATGGCGGCATCGTGCCAACCCATGTGCCCGCGGGCCGCTTGAGCAACGCTTCCAACGGATCTGTTCCTGCTGCGGTCAGCCAGGGCGAGCCCTGTGTGGCCGGCATCTACCAACTCGACGGTATTGTGCGTCGCGCAACGTCTTTGCAGTTGACTGCTGATGGTCGTGCGAGTGTCAAGCCGCAATCAGAACAAGGGGTGGTCGCATGATCGACACGTTGTACAACTTTGGATTGGGGTTGCTTGCGCCGGCTTGGTGGGCTGAGTTGGCTTGGCCCATCATTTGGGCCTTGATCAAGATTGTGGCGGTTCTGGCACCTTTGATGGTTGCGGTAATGTTTACCACTTTGTGGGAGCGAAAGTTGCTGGGTTACGTCCAGGTGCGCCTGGGACCCAATCGCGTTGGCCCCTGGGGCATATTGCAGCCGTTTGCCGATGCCTTGAAGCTGATGACCAAGGAAATCCTGGTTCCAGCTGCCGCCAATAAAGGACTTTTCTTTTTAGGTCCTGTTTTGACCATCATGCCTTCTCTGGCAGCCTGGGCCGTGATTCCTTTTGGACCGGATGTGGCGTTGGCCAATATCAATGCGGGCTTGCTGTTCGTGATGGCCATTGCGGGCATGGAGGTCTATGGGATCATCATTTCGGGCTGGGCATCCAACTCCAAGTACGCGTTCTTAGGGTCGTTGCGCGCGTCTGCCCAAATGGTCAGTTATGAAATCGCAATGGGCTTTTGTCTGGTGGTCGTGTTGATGGTGTCATCGAGCATGAACTTGACTGATATCGTCATGGGGCAGGGCAAGGGTCAGTTTGCCAATATGGGGCTGAACTTTTTGTCGTGGAACTGGTTGCCACTGTTGCCGGTGTTTGTTGTTTATGTGATTTCGAGTCTGGCTGAAACCAATCGCCATCCGTTCGACGTAGTCGAGGGCGAGGCCGAAATTGTTGCTGGACACATGGTTGAGTATTCCGGTATGTCATGGGCCATGTTCCAGTTGGCTGAGTACGCCAACATGTTTTTGGTGTCCCTGTTGGCAACGGTCATGTTCTTGGGGGGCTGGATGTCTCCCATCGACTCGGCTTTGTTCAACTGGATTCCGGGGTGGGTATGGCTGTTCTTAAAGGCATCCCTGTTCGTCAATTTCTTCATCTGGGTTCGAGCCACTTTCCCGCGTTTTCGGTATGACCAGATCATGCGTTTGGGCTGGAAGGTCTTCATTCCCGTCACACTGGTTTGGTTGATCGTGGTGGGCGCCTGGATGCAAACTCCCCTCAATATCTGGAAGTAGGGGTACAACTATGTCTTCAAACACCGTAGTCCGTAAACCACTTGCGTTTTCGCTGAAAGACTTTCTCTACAGTTTCCTTTTGGTGGAGCTGTTCAAGGGTTTGGCGTTGACGGGGCGCTATGCCTTTCGCCGCAAGGTAACGCTTCAGTATCCTGAGGAAAAAACGCCTCTCTCTCCGCGTTTCCGTGGACTGCATGCCCTGCGTCGCTACGAAAACGGGGAAGAGCGCTGCATCGCCTGCAAATTGTGTGAGGCAGTGTGCCCAGCAATGGCCATCACGATTGAATCCGAAGTCCGTTCCGATGGATCACGCAGGACCACGCGGTATGACATTGACCTGAACAAGTGCATCTACTGCGGCTTCTGTGAGGAAAGCTGCCCTGTGGACTCCATCGTTGAGACCCATATCTTCGAATACCACGGGGAGTCACGTGCAGACTTGTATTTCACCAAAGAAATGCTGCTGGCGGTGGGAGACCGGTATGAGAGTCAGATTGCTGCGAACAAGCTGGCAGACGCCAAATATCGCTGATCAGTCGCAAGAAAGAATTTGAATCATGAGTGTCACGACCGGTCTGTTTTATGCGTTTTCCGCGATCATGCTCTTGGCAGCATTTCGCGTGATCACTGCCCGCAATCCTATTCACGCAGTCCTGTTTCTGGTACTGACCTTCTTCCAAGCTGCGATGATCTGGATGCTTTTAAAGGCAGAGTTTCTGGCTATTACGCTGGTGCTGGTGTATGTCGGTGCGGTGATGGTCTTGTTCCTGTTTGTTGTGATGATGATGGATATCAATCTCGAGAAACTGGGGCAGGGCTTCTGGAAGCATTTCCCGTTGGCGGCAATTATTGGTGTAGTGATCGCGCTGGAAATGTCAGCAGTGCTGATGGGTGGGTTCCGTGTAGTGGAGGACCCCGCTGCAGCTGCGGCGAGTGCAGGAGTTTCGAACACCAAGGAACTTGGAAAACTGCTGTATACCCAGTACATCTATCCACTTGAGGTGGCTGCCGGCATTCTGCTGGTTGCCATGATTGCCGCAATCGCCTTGACATTGCGGGCACGCAAGGATTCGAAGTTCATCAGTCCGTCGGATCAGGTACGCGTCAAGGCGCGAGATCGCCTGACCGTGGTGAAGTTGGCGGCAACCCAAACGGCCGTGCCAACACCGGCGGCGGACGCATCGCAAGCGGAGAACAAAGCATGATTCTGACACTTGGCCACTTTCTATCACTGGGTGCGATTCTGTTTGCACTGTCCGTTGTCGGTATCTTTCTGAACCGGCGCAATTTGATTGTGCTGCTGATGGCTATCGAGTTGATGCTGCTGGCCGTCAACACCAACTTTGTGGCGTTCTCCCACTACATGCATGACATGCATGGACAAATATTTGTTTTCTTCATTCTGACAGTAGCCGCTGCGGAGTCCGCCATTGGGCTGGCCATCTTGGTACTGCTGTTCCGCAACCGGTCCAGCATTGCGGTGGACGAACTCAATACGCTCAAGGGTTAATAAAGATATGAGTCAAACCCTTTCTGTTGCAAATTTGCTGGCGGTGCCGTTGGCTCCGCTCGTGGGCTCTCTGCTTGCGGGCGTTATGGGAACAAAGTTCGGTGGAAACGTGATTGGCCGCCGTGCGAGTCATTCGTTGACCATTCTGGGTGTTTTTATTGCCTTCATTCTCTCGGCCATGACACTGCAGTCGGTCGTTCAGGACGGCGCACGTTTCAATGAGACGATCTACACATGGATGGTCGTCGGTGGACTCAAGATGGAGATTGGGTTCCTGATCGACGGGTTGACCGCGATGATGATGTGCGTCGTCACCTTCGTGTCACTGATGGTTCACATTTACACCATTGGCTACATGGAAGAAGATGAAGGTTACAACCGGTTCTTTTCCTACATATCCCTCTTTACCTTCTCCATGTTGATGCTGGTCATGAGCAACAACATGCTGCAGCTGTTTTTTGGCTGGGAAGCTGTGGGTTTGGTGTCGTATCTGCTCATTGGATTCTGGTACAACAAACCGACTGCGATTTTCGCCAACATGAAGGCGTTTCTGGTCAATCGTGTCGGTGACTTCGGATTCATCCTTGGTATCGGGTTGATTGCCGCTTTTGCTGGCACGTTGAATTACACCGAGGCATTCGCGAAATCTAACGAGCTGGCGGCATTGAGCTTCCCAGGCACGAATTGGATGCTGGTTACCGTGATCTGTATTTGCCTGTTTATCGGAGCAATGGGCAAGTCTGCACAGTTTCCTCTGCATGTCTGGTTGCCGGATTCCATGGAAGGCCCAACTCCCATTTCTGCGTTGATTCACGCAGCGACCATGGTGACGGCCGGTATCTTCATGGTTGCACGGATGTCGCCTTTGTTTGAGTTGAGTGACACCGCCCTGAACTTCATCTTGGTGATTGGTTCCATTACCGCGCTTTTCATGGGTTTCCTGGGCATCATCCAGAACGACATCAAGCGGGTTGTTGCGTATTCCACCTTGTCGCAGCTTGGATACATGACCGTTGCCTTGGGCGCGTCTGCCTATTCCGTGGCCGTATTCCATTTGATGACACACGCTTTCTTCAAGGCATTGCTGTTTCTCGCAGCCGGCTCGGTCATCATGGGTGTTCACCACAACCAAGATATCCGCTGGATGGGCGGCTTGCGGAAGTACATGCCGATTACCTGGATTACCTCCTTGCTTGGTTCACTGGCTTTGATCGGAACGCCTTTGTTTTCTGGCTTCTATTCCAAGGACAGCATCATTGAAGCCGTGATGGAGAGTCATTTGCCCGGCGCGGGGTTTGCCAAGTTCGCCGTTTTGGCTGGTGTTTTTGTCACGGCGTTTTATTCGTTCCGCATGTATTTCCTGGTGTTCCACGGGAAAGAGCGATTCGACCAGAACCCGGATGCACACCATGGCCACCACGATGATCACCATGGGCACGGCGATTCCCATACACCGCATGAATCGCCGTGGGTTGTGACGGTACCCTTGGTGTTGTTGGCAGTTCCCTCCGTGGTAATCGGGTACTTCACGATCGAGCCCATGTTGTTCGGAGACTTCTTCAAAGACGCGATTTTCGTGAACGCAGCATTGCACCCTGCGATGGCCGAGCTGCACCATGCGTTCCATGGAGCTTGGGGTATGGCAACGCACGCACTGACCAGTTTGCCGCTTGCACTCGCTGTCGCGGGTGTGGCAGTGTCTTATTACATGTACATGGTGAACCCGGCACTTCCTGCTGCGATCAAACGCATGTTCATGCCGATCTTCCTGCTGCTTGAAAACAAGTATTACATGGACTGGATCAATGAGAACATCCTGGCTCGTGGCGCTCGCGCGCTGGGCACCGGGTTGTGGAAGGGTGGCGATCAGGCAATCATTGACGGTGCCTTGGTGAATGGCTCATGGAAGTTGGTGGGACTGGTTTCTGGTGTTGTACGCAAGGTGCAGACCGGATATCTGTACCACTACGCGCTGGTCATGATTTTGGGCATTTTTGTGCTCATGACGTATTTTGTCTGGCTCAAGTAGGAGAAAAAGAACATGGGATTGTTGAGCCTTGCGATTTGGACGCCCATTGCGTTCGGCGTGGTGTTGCTGGCACTGGGGCGTGATGAGCAGGCACGGGTCGTTCGTTGGGTCGCCTTGATCGGCGCTATTGCCAGTTTTCTGGTTACCCTGCCTTTGTACGGCCAGTTCGACACGACTACTGCAGCGATGCAGTTTGTTGAAAACACACCGTGGATTGAACGTTTCAATGTGAAATACCACCTTGGAGTGGATGGCATTTCCTTGTGGTTTGTACTGCTGACCGCCTTCATCAATGTGATCGTGGTCATCGCCGGCTGGGAGGTGATAACCCGGCGTGTCAATCAGTACATGGGCGCGTTCCTCATACTGAGCGGGCTGATGATTGGCGTCTTCTGTACGCTGGACGGATTGTTGTTCTACGTGTTCTTTGAGGCAACTTTGATTCCGATGTATTTGATCATCGGTATTTGGGGCGGGCCGAACAAGATTTATGCGGCATTCAAGTTCTTCCTGTACACCCTCCTTGGCTCCTTGCTGATGCTGGTTGCCCTGATATTCTTGTACACGAAGTCGGGCGGAAGCTTTGACCTCGCGACGTGGCAGGCAATGCGCTTGGACAGCACGACCCAGACTTTCCTGTTCTTCGCTTTTTTTGCAGCGTTTGCGGTCAAGGTTCCCATGTGGCCGGTTCATACATGGTTGCCCGACGTTCACGTTGAGGCGCCCACCGGTGGCTCTGCGGTGCTGGCTGCCATCATGTTGAAGTTGGGCGCGTACGGTTTCCTGCGTTTCTCGCTGCCGATTGCGCCAGATGCCGCACACGAATGGGCTTGGCTGATGATCGCGTTGTCGCTGATTGCGGTGGTATACGTCGGTCTGGTTGCCATGGTGCAGCAGGACATGAAGAAGCTGGTAGCCTATTCGTCGGTTGCGCACATGGGCTTTGTGACGCTCGGTTTCTTTGTCTTCCTGGATCTAGGTGTTTCCGGTGGTCTGGTCCAGATGATCGCCCATGGGTTCGTGTCGGGAGCCATGTTCCTGTCAATTGGCGTTTTGTACGACAGGGTTCATTCTCGCGAGATATCCAGCTACGGTGGGGTGGTCAACACCATGCCCAAGTTTGCTGCCTTCGCCTTGTTTTTTGCCATGGCCAACTGCGGATTGCCAGGAACGGCCGGTTTTGTGGGTGAGTGGATGGTGATCCTGGCGGCGGTCAAGTTCAATTTCTGGATTGGCTTTGCTGCAGCGAGTGCACTGATCTTTGGCGCAGCGTACACCTTGTGGATGTTCAAGCGGGTGTACCTTGGCCCTGTGACCAATGATCATGTGAAGGAACTCACAGATATCAATGGTCGAGAATTCCTAATGCTTGCACTCCTTGCCGCGGCCGTTTTGTGGATGGGTGTCTATCCCAAGCCATTTACGGATGTGATGGATGTCTCGGTTGCTCAACTGCTCAAGCACGTTGCTGTTTCCAAGTTGAACTGATCAAACTGAATTGAGAGACGAAAGATGATTGACAAACTCAGTTGGATCGCCGCTTATCCCGATGCAGTCTTGTTGGCGATGGCTTGCGTCATCGCTTTGCTCGACCTTGGCATCAAGAGTCCGATGAGGGGCACGACCTATGTGTTTACCTTGTTGACCCTGGCATTTGTTGCATATATGCACGCCGATCTCGCGCTTGGCGGCAAGACGATCTACGGCTTTGGAAATATGGTGGTCAGTGATCCCATGGGGAACTGGCTCAAGTGCTTTGCCACATTGGCTGTCATGGTCACCTTGGTTTATGGCCGGCCTTATGCTGGCCATCGGGGAATGCTGCGTGGTGGGGAGCTCTTTACGCTCAGCATGTTGGCGCTTTTGGGCATGTCGGTCATGATTTCCGGCAACAACCTGTTGGTGATCTACCTGGGTCTTGAACTGCTGACCCTGTCGAGCTACGCGCTGGTTGCTCTGCGGCGCGACCATGCAACGTCGACCGAAGCGGCGATGAAGTACTTTGTCCTGGGGGCCATGGCTTCCGGTTTCCTGTTGTATGGCATGTCCATGCTCTACGGAGCAACGGGCTCTCTGGATATCACCACGATGTTCAAAGCCATTGCATCTGGCCAGATTCGCCATCAGGTTCTGGTGTTTGGTCTGGTGTTTATTGTTGCCGGCCTTGCATTCAAGCTGGGAGCTGTGCCATTCCATATGTGGATTCCTGATGTCTACCAGGGTGCGCCAACTGCCATTACTTTGATGATTGGCGGTGCTCCCAAGTTGGCAGCATTTGCCATGACCATGCGTCTTCTTGTCGAAGGGATGCTTCCGTTGGCGGTCGACTGGCAGCAGATGCTTCTGATTCTGGCCGTTGGTTCCCTGCTAGTCGGTAACCTTGCAGCCATTGCACAAACGAATGTCAAGCGCATGCTGGCGTTTTCCACCATTTCTCAGATGGGTTTTGTGCTTCTGGGCATCATGTCTGGTGTGGTGAATGGTGACGCGTTGTCATTTGCTGCCAATGCCTACAGTTCAGCCATGTTTTACGTGATCACCTATGTGCTCACCACATTGGCCAGCTTCGGCGTTCTGCTGCTGCTATCCCAGGAAGGGTTCGAAAGCGAGGAGATCGCCGACTTGGCAGGCTTGAACCAGCGCAGCCCGCTGTACGCCGGCGTCATGGCAGTGTGTTTGCTGTCGCTGGCTGGTATTCCACCTTTGGTGGGCTTCTACGCCAAGTTGGCCGTGTTGCAGGCCCTGGTTGCATCCGGACAGACCATTCACCTGGGCATTGCGGTGTTTGCTGTGCTGATGTCTCTGATTGGCGCGTTCTACTATTTGCGTGTGATCAAGGTGATGTACTTTGACAGTCCCATTACGGCCAGCAGTGTCGTCGCTCCGCTGGATGTTCGCGTGGTGCTGTGCGTGAATGGCGCACTGGTTCTGCTGCTGGGCTTGTTGCCTGGCGGTTTGCTGGCACTGTGTGGCAATGCAATCAGGCAGATGCTGGGTACCTGATTTCAGGCGGTTTAGATATGGTGGCAGCTGTGGCGTTGAAAGCCAGCGACTGATGCGCACGTGACAGACGACCACTTGATCGAGACAAAAAGGTCCAGTCACGAGGTGTTCAAGGGCCGGTTTCTTCACGCGTTTCAGGATGCCGTCGAACTTCCCGATGGCAGTTCTGCCGTCAGGGAATACATAGTCCACCCCGGAGCCGTGATGGTCATTCCTCTGCTGCAGGATGAAAATGGCAATCTGCAGGTAGTCCTGGAACGCCAATTCCGCTATCCGATTGGATCTGTCATGGTGGAATTTCCTGCCGGGAAGCTGGATCCCGGAGAGGCGCCATTCGCCTGTGCGCAGCGGGAGTTGCACGAGGAGACTGGATACACCGCCCGCGAATGGGCGCGGGCTGGCGTGATGCATCCGGTGATTGCCTATTCCACCGAATTCATTGATATCTGGTTTGCCCGGCAGTTAACGCGGGGGGAGCAGCAACTGGATCAGGGCGAGTTTCTCGATGTGATTATTGCGACGCCGGGTGAGCTGTTGCAATGGTGTGCCGATGGCCGAGTGACTGATGCAAAGACACTGGCCGGTGCGTTATGGCTTCAAAATGTATTGAGCGGTGCCTGGTGTTTGGACTGGCAACTTGAGAGTGCATTGAACAGTCGGTGATGTACCCGCCATGAAAGTGCTTGATCTGCAGTGCGCACGAGGCCATACCTTTGAGGGATGGTTTGCGTCCGAAGCGGACTTCGTGTCCCAGCGCCAGAATTCGCAGGTTCATTGTCCGGCATGTGGTGATCCATCGGTCGCCAAAAAGTTGAGCGCCCCCCGACTTTCCTTGTCGGGCAGTCGAACGAAGCCAGGCAATGATCCCAATTCGGTTGAGACGGAGGGCGGTGCTGTTCATCATGACGCAACCTCAGCTTGGCTGGCATTTGCACGCCAAGTGGTAGCCAATACCGTGGATGTTGGGAATAATTTTCCGGAAGAAGCTCGAAAGATCCACTATGGTGAGCAGCCAAAACGTGCTATTCGGGGAGTTGCTACGCGTGAAGAGACACAGGGACTTATTGATGAGGGAATAGAAGTGGTTCCATTCCCACTTCCGGTTGCCTTGAAAGGGCCGCTGCAGTGAATGCCATGTGGCATCGGCGATGATCGCCCAAAAACACAGTTTGTACTGCGTTCTAAGCCGTTACGTTTAGATGGCGCCCGGTGACTTGCCCCTGGGCGTTCACAACCGGGTTCGGCTTGGCCGGGACATCTCGCCGCTGCTCATTCTCTTGGGGTTTTGGCTGGCGTTCTACCGACGAATTCTGATCGGCCGACCGTTTTGGTGCGGGAGCAGGTTGGACAGCCGGTTTGCTGACTGTTTTTACATCCATGGCACACTCCAAGTGGTTTGTGGTCGAATTTTACGAGCTCTGACCAGTGTCTTCAACCCGTACTTCAGGCGTTGAACTGCAGAGCGGCCAGTCCTGCGTAGATGCCGCCGTGTGCGACCAGCTCCGTATGGGTGCCTTGTTCGACGAGCTTGCCATGGTCCAGGACCAGAATCCTGTCGGCCTTCTGTACCGTAGCCAGCCGGTGTGCGATCACCAACGTGGTGCGGTTCCGCATGGCAGACTCCAGCGCAGCCTGGACCATGCGTTCACTCTCTGCATCCAGTGCACTGGTCGCCTCGTCCAGCAGCAGTAGGGGGGGATTCTTAAGTATGGCGCGCGCAATCGCGATGCGTTGGCGCTGCCCTCCTGACAAACGCAGGCCGCGTTCCCCCAGAAATGTGTTGTAGCCCTCGGGAAGGGCAACGATGAATTCGTGGGCGAACGCCGCCTGGGCGGCAGTGATGACCTCCGTATCGGTTGCACCCGGCTTGCCATACCGGATGTTCTCCAACGCCGAACTGGAAAAAATGACCGCATCCTGGGGCACGATTCCGATGCGTTGGCGCAGCGCGTCCAGTGACATCTCCTGGACATTCACACCGTCCACCAGGATGCGTCCGCCGCTCGGGTTGTAGAAGCGCAGCAACAGCTGGAAAACGGTGCTTTTTCCCGCCCCGCTGGGACCTACCAGTGCAACGGTTTGTCCAGCTTGCACGGTCAGGGAGAAGTCTGTCAGCGCGGCCTGCTGTGGCCGGGACGGATAGTGAAATTGGATTGCTTCGAAATTGATAGCGCTACCACCATTAGGCACGAGGGCTGGAGTCGGATTTGTCGGTGAAGTGATTGGCGACTGTGTTTCCAGCAGCTCCATTAACCGCTCCGTCGCTCCAGCCGCCCTCAGCAGGTCGCCGTAGACCTCACCCAGAATGGCAAATGCGCTGGCCAGAATGATGACGTAGACCACGGTTTGGCCCAGGTGCCCTGCTGATATCCGTCCCGCCATGACCGCCTGCGTCCCCTGGTAGAGGCCCCACAGCAGCGCAGCAGAGGTGGCGATGATGATGAATGCGACCAGCACGGATCGTGCCTTGGACCGGCGTACGGCCGTCTCAAACGCATTGTGGGTGGAAACATTGAACCGCGCCGCTTCGCGCCCCTCTGCCGAGTAGCTTTGGACCACGGGAATCGCGTTGAGGACTTCTGCGGCGATGGAGCTGGAGTCAGCAATGCGGTCCTGGCTGGCCCGCGAGAGTTTGCGCACCCGTCGGCCGAACCAAAGCGCGGGAAGCACAATGAGCACAAGTACGCCCAGCACCTGGAACATGACGTAAGGATTGGTCCATACCAGGATGATCAGTGCTCCGATTCCCATGACGAGGTTGCGCAGGCCCATGCTCAGCGAAGACCCCACTACCGTCTGAACCAATGTCGTGTCCACGGTCAACCGAGAAAGAACCTCCCCGGTCTGGGTGGTTTCAAAGAATTCCGGGCTTTGTCGGAGAACGTGGTTGTAGACCGCGTTACGCAAATCCGCTGTCACCCGTTCGCCCAGCCAACTCACCATGTAAAAGCGCGCGGCGGAAAAGATGCCCAGGGCTGCAGCGACTGCGAACAGGGCGCCAAAATGCTCGCGCAGCGACATGAGCTGTTGTCCCTTGTCTTGCGCGACCAAACCGCCATCTATCAGACTGCGCAAGGCAATTGGGAAGGCCAGTGTAGCCATGGCCGCCAGGACCATGAATACCAGGGCCAGCCCGATGCGCCCCCGGTACGGACGCAGAAAGGGAAGGAGTCCAGAAAGGGATTTTGGGGTCCCGGGTTTGGGGCGCTCGGTGGTCATGTGGGTGTTCTTGCGGTGAAATGCCCGGGCGATGGACCGCCGGAACAGTGGATGATCATAGGGCTTGGGGCCAAGAACCGGGCGCGAAGCTAATTTAGATCAACTGTAGTCTTTGAAGGATCTGCTATTCTCAAGGAGCGGAGTGGTCAACCACTGATACCCCGGTCCCGTTTAAGGATTGCGGCTCATCCGCAAGGGCTTCCCCAATCAACACAAGAGGAATAGAAATGAAACGTATTATTTTGGCTGCATTGTCGGCTGCTGCCACTCTGGCCGTTACTAGCCCGGCTTTTGCGGATGAGGCGTTGGCCAAGTCCAAGAACTGCATGGCTTGCCACGCAGTGGACAAGAAAGTCGTTGGTCCTTCGTACAAGGATGTTGCCAAGAAATATGCTGGCGACGCAAAAGCTGCTGACATGCTGGCTGCCAAGGTTATCAAGGGTGGTGCCGGTGTTTGGGGCCCTGTTCCCATGCCCGCCAACGCACAGGTTAATCCTGCCGAAAGCAAGAAGCTTGTTGCATGGGTTTTGTCCCTCAAGTAAGGGACGGTTCATCCCCGAAAAACCCGCCGATGGCGGGTTTTTTTTGCTGACAATTATGCGGCAGCACTGTATTTACGAAGCTTTACAATTTGACCGCTCTTTCAACTTGTTCACCACCGAGAAAACGTCATGGAAGTCGATGAGTTCAACATACCGCGCTTTCTCGCGGTGCTTCCCCTGTTTGGCGATTTATCACCTTTGGAGTTGAGCCGCGCTGCCCAGGGATGCCAGGTGCGCCGTCTGGCCCGTGGCGACACCATTTTCCGTTTTGGTGAGCCTTGTGAAGAGTTTCATGTGGTTATTTCCGGGCAGGTGAAGCTGTTTGCTATTTCTCCTGCTGGACATGAAAAAGTGATCGAACTGGTCGGGCCGGGGCAGAGCTTCGCAGAGGCGCTGATGTTCACCGGCAAGTCCTACATTCTCAATGCAGAGGCGCTGTCCAGCACGCTCTTGTTGACAGTGAGCAAGCACGCCATCGTGGCGGAAATTGAAAGGGACCCCCGCTTTTCCATGAAGATGCTAGCGGGCATCTCGCGTCGATTGCATGGACTGGTTCATGACATTGAATCCGGTGCCCTGCACAGTGGTATGCAGCGCGTCATTGGCTACTTGCTGCGCGAGAACGAGGTTCAGGACTGCTCCACCGGTGAGGTCTTTACGGTGTCCCTACCGGTGACCAAGGCCACGATCGCTTCGCGACTCTCTCTCACACCCGAGTATTTTTCAAAAGTGCTGCGGGAACTCGAAGAAGAGAAGCTGATTGAGATCGATAAGCGGGATATTCGCATCATCGATGCGCCGCGGCTGCTGCGCTACGGCGTGCAGTGATTGCACCAAGGCAGGGTGGCGAACGGGCGATCCCCCTGCGTTGAGGAAATGGAATTTCCGATGTTGTAGATACCGATGGGCCTATCCATCGGTATCCGTTTGACCTCTTTCAGGCTCTGGGTGTTGTACACAACGACACTGCCGCCAGCTCCTGACACGCTTGCCAGCATGTAGCGGCCATCGCGGGAAAATCCCATGTGGGAAAGTGTTTTTCCAGGCGCCGGTCTGAATTCCGCAACTGCCTTGAGAGTGTTCTTCTCAATGATGGTTAACGTGCTTGTCTTCGGTTGCTGCGTTGCGGAGACAACCCACAGATGGCGACTTCCTTCATGGCTGCGAATGAGTTGCACAGGTCCTGGCAACCGGAGTCGAGCGAGGCTTGTACCCTGCTGCATGTCAATGAAGTTCAGATAGCTGTCGGTCTCGCTGGGTGCGGCCATGACGTATTGCTGCCGCTGTTTCCAGTAATAGCTGGAATCCATGCGAGTTTCACCAGCCGAAGCCCATTCCTCAATTTTGCGGCGCACATCCAGGTTGATGACGTGCTGCCGAGCGGTGCCAGGTACGGTGGCAATCAGTTCATTGTGGTCGGCGCTGAATGCAAAGTCATTCATGTCCTGCCCGAGCACTGTACGACTGGGATTGAGAAAGCCTGGGGCAAAGGCTCCTTCCCGGTATTGAAAGTCGTGAATGACCCCCATGGGGATCTCTGGCGCCAAGGGGTTGTAGCTGACTTCCCAAATCTCCTGAACGTCCTTCAGCACCGCAACGAAGCTCTGCCGGGGAGCAGCGGTGTGGATCGACAGAACCCGTGACGCCCGTTTGCCCTCTTTGTCTGTAACGGGCAGTACCTTCAGCAGATTCAGGTCAGCGTCCAGAATGGCCAATGTCTGCGGCTGGTAATTGGCAGCGGCTACGTACTTTCCATTGTCCGAGATGGTCGCATTTCGGGTGTGCAGGCCCACACGGACCTCCGCCACCCATTTCAGGTTCCGAATGTCCAATTTGCTCACCCAACCATCGAAGGTGGTCAGGAATGCATAGTGCCCATCCGGCGTGAACTGGGGTCTACCCGTGAGGGCAGAACGCAGTCGGATGCGCCCAACGGGTTCGAGCCTGTCGCTGTCGAGAATGGTAACGTGATCGCCACCTGCCTCAACCACCAGGTTCAGGTTGAGCGGATCAGCTGTGTATCGGGGACTTTCGATGGATGAGCCGGGTTCACGCAGAAGTGACCGCGATGAGCGTATCTGTTCGGAACCCCATTGCGGTGCTGGCACGAGCGGCGCACGGGAAAAGTCCAACAGGGAGCGCCAATTGTCCGGGCTGAGGCTGTGCAAGCGCTGGTGCTGCGCCGTAGCATGCGCATCCGGAGTCGTTTGGTCGGTCGGGCTGAGGTGTCGTAACGCCGGTCTGGCCAGATCCATACGGTCATACCGATGGCACTGGGCACAGTGACGCTGGTACAGAGTCGGGAGCGGCTCGGAGCACAGACCACTGCCTGCCACCGAACCGAGAGCCAGGAATACCAATGCGGAGGAGGCCCGCCAATTCGGGCGGTTCTCCAGGTCAGAACGCATGCAAGTTACAGCTTGGGGCTCACGTTGCCAACAAAGTTCTGCTTGACCAGCGGCGTGGCGTCCACCTGCGGTACATGGCAGGTGTTGCATTGCCACCGGGTCATATCAACTTTTTCGTTCTTGAAGTGGCTGTCTCCCATCTTGGGTGCACCTTTTTCCTTGTACTTGGCCACGCCATGGCACTCAATACATTGGTTGTCTTCCAGAGTGATCTCGTCAAAGTTGTCCAGCGTATGGGGAATAACGGGGGGCTGCTCGTTGAAAGTCCGAGCCACCCGTTGTTGCAGGCCGGGCTTTTTCCCCTGGTAGGTTTTGGCTTCAAAGGGGGCATCGGGTGCGCTCACATCCGTGCCACGCATCGAATTGACCTTTTCGTAGGAGACGGCGCATCCAACGCTCAATACAACGGCGGTCAATGTCGCCAGGGTCAGTCGAAAGTGCTTGTTCATCATGAATTACTCCTCGTTAAACAGATTGTTGGGACCGCTCGGAAGCTCGGTCGTTCGCTGTGCTGGAAACTTTGGTGAAACGGGTTGAAAAGACAAAAACATCCTTGGAACACACATCTACGCAGCGCCCGCAATTGGTGCAGTTGGGTGAAAGCACCAGGGGGCTGGCCCCGGCTGGTTCACCCTTGAGTGGCAGTTTCAGAATCAAGGGCTCGGGGCACACGGCATAGCATTCTGCGCAATCGTTGCAGGCGGAGCGTTTGGCAGCATTGACCCGCAAGACGCTCTTGTTGCCAATCAGACTGTAAAAGGCGCCCACAGGGCAGATGCGTCCGCACCAACCGCGGTGCATCACGAAGAGATCGAACAGGAATACCAGCAGCACGATGGCCCAGGCCAGTCCCACTCCAAACAGCATGCCCCGATGCAGCATGGACACGGGGTTGACCCATTCCCATGCCACCGTTCCAGTCACGCCGGCCACCACCAGAGTCATCGCCAATACCCAGTAGCGCGTCTCTCGGGATACGTGGGCACCACCCCGAATGCCCAGCCTCAGGCGCAGCCAGGCAGCGCAGTCGGTCACCAGATTGACCGGGCATACCCAGGAACAATAGACGCGGCCCCCGACCAAGGCATAGAACACAAATACGATCAGCGCACCGATGATGGCTGTCTGGTAGGGCCAATGTCCGGCCACGATCGTCTGCAGCAGGACATAGGGGTCTGTGAGCGGCAATACGCCCAGTGTGAGGCTGGAACTCAGGTTGCCCTTGACCAGCCAGATTCCCGCCCATGGTCCCAGGAGAAATAGTGCCAACAGCGTCACCTGTGAGGTGCGACGCAGCACCAGCCACTGATGAGACTTCCACCAGCCTTTGGCTTGGAGCGCATCGGTTCCGACAGGTTTGTGCACGACGGTGTTCATCGCGGTGCCTCTCGCATGGACGGAATGGGTGTTGGCAAGGGTGCTTGGCTACCCGGGTCAAAATGCCCGGGCAATTGCACACCTTCCGGCACGCGATCCGGAAGATCCACATTGCCTTGGCCTTCAATGAGTGAATGCCCGGCATTCTTCTTTTGCTCAACCCATCCCAGCCGGTAGTGATCACCCATTTCTCCCTTGGCCAGATTGATGGGATAGACCTTGATGGCCGCTGTTTTGAGTACGCAGGCCTGTTCACATTTGCCGCAACCAGTGCAGACGTCGGAATGGACAATGGGCTCAAAAACCGTGTGGCGCCCGGTGCGTTCGTTGTGGCGCAGTTCCAGCGTGATGGCCTTGTCGATCAAGGGGCACACGCGATAGCACACATCGCAGCGGAGCCCCTGAAAGTTGAGGCACGTTTCCTTGTCCACCAGCACCGCAAGTCCCATACGGGCTTCTTTGATGTCAGTCAGACTACGGTCCAGTGCCCCCGTTGGGCAGGCCTTGACGCACGGCACGTCTTCGCACATTTCACAGGCACCGACACGGGACACAAAGAACGGAGTTCCAGTTGTCACCGGCTGGCCAGGGGTTGCCAAGTGCAGGATATTGGGAGGGCAATCTCGCACACACAGCCCGCAACGCACGCATGCCCCCAAGAAGTCCGCCTCCGCACCAGCGCCAGGCGGACGCAAGGCCTGCGCCGCGAGCGACTTGGCCTGCGTCACAGCCAACCCCAACCCCAGACCCAGCATGCCCACGCCGCACCCCATGCGTGCAGCGCCCAGCACAAAGGCGCGGCGTTCGGAGTTGTCAGGTTTGGACGATGCAGTCATGGTGGTGTGGAGGGATTGGCCTGGTGCGCAGGATTGCGCACCAGGCCATCGCCTCAAGAGTCAATCAGACTTTGACAACCTTGCATGCACACTTCTTGAAGTCGGTTTCCTTCGAGATCGGGCAGGTGGCATCCAGTGTGAGTTTGTTGACCAGTCGGTTTTCGTCAAAGAAAGGTACAAAGACCAATCCCAGAGGCGGTTTGTTGCGTCCGCGCGTTTCCACCTTGGTCGTGATTTCTCCCCGACGCGAAACAACCTTCACGGTGTCGCCGCGCTGCAGTCCGCGGCTCTTGGCGTCCTCCGGGTGCATGTAGATCCACGCATCAGGCATGGAGCGGTAGAGCTCTGGCACACGCCGCGTCATGGACCCGGTGTGCCAGTGCTCCAGCACGCGACCCGTGCACAGCCACAGATCGTAGTCTTTGTCCGGCATTTCTGCGGCGGGTTGATAGGGCAGGGCGAAGACCACAGCCTTGCCATCGGGCTTCCCGTAGAACTTGAGGGTCTCGCCCTTCTTGATGTAGGAATCGTAGCCTTCACGATAGCGCCACAAGGTCTCTTTGCCGTCAACAACGGGCCAACGCAGACCGCGTGTCTTGTGGTACAGGTCGAATTCCCCCAGATCCTTGCCCTTGCCTGCGCCAAAACGGCGGTACTCTTCGAACAGCCCTTTTTGCACGTAGTAACCAAAGGCTTCGGTTTCGTCATTGGTGTAGTTCGACCACGCATGTGCGTTGACCCGTGCCACCTCCGGCTTGCCAAATTTGTCTACTTCTCCATTGGCGTAGAGCACTTCGTACAGCGTCTTTCCCTTGTACTGCGGATTCTTTTCAAGGGTTTCGGCTGTCCAGACTTCATCGGTTTTGAAACGCTTCGAGAATTCCATGAACTGCCATAGGTCGCTGCGCGCCTCACCTGGTGCTTTCACCTGCTGGCGCCAAAACTGGCTGCGGCGCTCGGCATTGCCAAAGGCACCTTCCTTCTCCATCCACATGGCCGATGGAAGTATCAGGTCGGCACTGACCGCGGAAACGGTCGGGTAGCAGTCGGATACCACCACGAAGTTCTCGGGGTTGCGCCAGCCAGGATAGGTTTCCCCATTGATGTTGGGGCCGGCCTGCATGTTGTTGTTGGTGGAAGACCAGTAAAAGTTGAGCTTGCCGTCCTTCAACGCGCGGCTTTGTGCAACCGCGTGCAATCCAGGAGCAGCCTGAATGGTGCCAGCCGGGACCTTCCAGATCTTCTCTGCTGCCTCCCTGTGGGCCGGGTTTGCGACCAGCATGTCTGCCGGCAGCCGGTGGGCGAAAGTACCGGTTTCCCGCGCAGTGCCGCAGGCAGACGGCTGGCCCGTCAACGAGAAGGGGCTGTTACCAGGCTCCGAGATCTTTCCGACCAGCAGGTGGATGTTGTAGATCATGTTGTTGGCCCAGGTCCCACGCGTGTGCTGGTTGAACCCCATGGTCCAGAACGACGTGACCTTGTTCTTGGGGTCTGCATAGGTCTTTGCCAGGTCCAGCAGTTTTTCCTTGTCAACGCCCGAGATCTCATGGGCTTTTTCCAGGGTGTATTCGGATACGAATGCCTTGAACCGGTCATAGGTAATGGGTTTGGCATCCATGGGGTTGCCACGTGGCTTGCCGTCAGCACCGGGGTAGCCATTGTTCATGGCAGCCTGTTCAAGCGGGTGGTTGGGGCGCAAGCCGTAGCCGATGTCCGTCACGCCTTCGGCGAAATTGACGTGCTTCTTCACGAAGTCTTCATTCACCGCGCCGCTTTGAATGATGTAGTTGCAGATGTAATTCAGGATGGCCAGATCCGACTGTGGCTTGAAGATCAACTCAGAGTCTGCCAGCTCGGTGGAGCGATGCGAGAAGGTTGACAGCACCTTGATCTTCACGTGCTTCGCAGTCAGGCGGCGGTCCGTCATGCGTGACCAGAGAATCGGGTGCATCTCTGCCATGTTCGAACCCCACAGCACAAAAGTGTCTGCGTGCTCAATGTCGTCGTAGCATCCCATGGGCTCATCGGAGCCAAACGTACGAATGAAGCCGAATACCGCAGAAGCCATGCAATGGCGGGCATTCGGGTCCAGGTTGTTGGAACGGAAGCCGGCCTTCAACAACTTGTTGGCCGCGTATCCCTCCCAGATCGTCCATTGACCCGAACCGAACATGCCAATGGCTGACGGTCCCTTGGTCTTCAGTGTGGTCTTGACTTTTTCCTCCATGATGTCGAAGGCCTGCTTCCACGAGATGGGCGCAAATTCACCGGTCTTGTCGAACTTGCCGTCCTTCATGCGCAACAGTGGACGGGTCAGGCGGTCGTTGCCGTACTGGATCTTCGACAGGAAGTAGCCCTTGACGCAGTTGATGCCCTTGTTCACTGGCGCGTCAGGGTCACCTTGTGTGGCAACAATGCGTCCTTCCTTGACGCCAACCAATACACCGCAACCGGTCCCGCAATAGCGACACACACCTTTGTCCCAGCGAATGCCGTCGTCGGTTGCCGCCTGCGCCACCGCGCCAGGCAGTGTCATCCCCGCAGTTGCTGCAGCGGCGGATGCGGCGTGGATTTTGATGAACTCGCGTCGTGTCTGTGTCATTTCATATCTCCTGGTCAGGTTCAGATTCGATTTGGTGATAGACCATGGCGGCTGACAGGACGCCATCGGTCTGTCCGAGGCGTTCATATGCAGCAATGGTTTCGCGGTCGGACTCGGTCTCTATCGTGACAATCAGCTTGCCTTCCGGCGAAGCGGCATGGATTTCAATACCCGCTTGTTGTCGCAGAAGCTCCTGAACGGCAGCCGATTGGCCGTCGCGGGCGTTGACGATGACGCTGGATACGTTCATGGGAAGCCTCTCATTCATTCGGTGACGACGATCTTTCCAGCCATCTCAGGGTGGGGACCGCAGGTGTAGGGGTACGTCCCTGGCTTGTCAAAAACGCGCTGCCAGGTTTCGCCGGGGAAAAGACGATCTGACTCCAGACTGGCCGTGCCAGTGAAAAATACCGAATGGCTGGTGCGTTTTTCGTTGTTGGTCCACCGCACCGTATCGCCGACCTTGATTTGTGTCACGGGCGGATCGAACTTGTAGTCGCGGATGGAAACCTCGTAGGTTTGCTGCGCTGAACCCTGCAAATGCAAGCAGGCCAGTACAGAAAAGACCACTCCCGCGTGGGACATTCGACGGAGTGGTTGCATGGCGTTGTTCCTGCAGCAAACGAGAGGGGCAGGCCCTTCGTTTGCTCAATGAATCACAGGGCTATTGCTTGGCGGCGTTGATGTCTGCCTTGGTGTCAATGCCCAACGTGTATCCCAGTGAAACCTGGTGGTAGCGTCCATGGGTGTGGTCGTCATGGATGGCAAAGCCAAAGTTGTAGGTCTTGCCCGCAACCATGGCGATGTCGCCCTCACCACCGGTGAGTTTGCGTGTGAAGGTGACGACCCATTCGCCGTTCTTCTGCTCACCCTTGGCATCCACCAAAGCCTTGCCGCCGTCCATGACCCGTTTGTCGGCAATGTAACCGTCGTGCTTGGCGCCCTTGGAGGTCCATTGCAGCAGGTCGTAGTATTTTCCGGAAGCCAGGCTGCCGTCTTTCACGTACTTGGTTTTCTTGTCGTCCTTGCCTTCTGGCATGGTGCGCGCGTCTACGTGGCAGGTTTCCCAGCAACCGGACAGAGCAGCACGGTCAATCTTGTTGTCTTCCAGCATGAAGGCCAGCTTGACGGCGTTGTCCTTGTCCATCTTCTCGGCACCACCGGCTGGTTGCTTCCAGGTGAAACGCAGATACAGGTTTGCACCGTCATTGGATGCCTGCACCATCACGGGAATGGACCCAGCCTTGCCCTTGATGACATTCGGTTCCAGCTTTTGTCCGGTCACCATTTTCTTGCCCATGTCGGCGGCTTCCGCGTCATGGCAGCTTGCGCAGGTTTCACCTTTCTTCAGGGCGCGTGCGCCACCGTGCTCGGTACCGGTGGTGACCCACTCAATGGGAGACACACCAGGGTAAAACACCGTGATTTTCTTGCTGGGGACTTTGCTCCAGTCCGGTGCGGCGGCGCTGACGCCACCGGCCAGCAAGGCCATGAGCAGGCCAATGGCGGGAGTGGAAATTTGATGCAGTTTCATACAGTTCTCCTATTACAAATTGAGTGCTATCCAAAGGGTGTGTGCGCCTATTCGTCCGCTTCCGTCATGCCCTTGGGCTTGTGGTGGGCGATGCCTTTATGGCAGTCGATGCAGGTTTCACCGCTCTTGGCTGCCATTTCGTGGGACTTCTGTGCCCGTGGCTTCTGAACTTCTGCGTTCATCGACGCCAGCGTGTGGCAATTGCGACACTCCAGCGAGTTGTTTGCTTTCATGCGTGCCCACTCATTGCGGGCCAGGGTCAGGCGTTTGGCCTCAAATTTTTCACGCGTGTCGATAGACCCCAGTATCTTGTGCAGCACCTCATTGGAGGCCTGAATCTTGCGGATCATCTTGGGCCCCCATTCCCGAGGCACGTGGCAATCCGGACACGTCGCGCGGACACCGGTGCGGTTGCGGTAGTGGATGGTCTCTTTGTATTCTGCGTAGACGTTGTCACGCATTTCGTGGCAACTGATACAGAACGTCTCGTTGTTGGTTGCTTCCAGCGCTGCGTGGAACCCACCCCAGAAAATGATCCCGGTCACAAAACCTACGACCAAAAGTACGAGCAGGGAGTATCCGCTGGGCTTGCGCAGCGTTTGCCATAGTCGTTTCAGTGCGGTTGGCGGGCGAGGGGTGTCAGTTGGGTTCACGGTTGAAAATTCCAGTGTTGTTATCGTGTTGTCACCTCAGCCCCGCTGAGCGTCCCCTGCAGTTGGGATTCGCTCACGGGGCTGATTCATGTATCAATCTATCGGGTGATCAATAGATGTCGTGCTGCGTGTTGTACACATTGAACTTGCCGGTGGGGGTGATCATCTTCGGATCGGTGATCACCTTCTTCACCTTCAGCGTTGCATCGTCATACACCACGATGGCGGACTGGTCGGTCTTGCCACCCCACAGGGAGATCCAGACTTCCTTGCCGTCAGCCGAGTATTCGGGGTGCACGGCGCGCTTGACGGCCTTGGTGGGCGGCAGACCAGAGTCCTTGGCCACATTCAGGATGGCCTTGGGTTTGGACAGGTCAGCCATGTCCCACACGGCAACCGATTCAGCCAAGTCCTTGTCGGGGTTCTGAGGAGAATCAGCCCAGAAGTGCTTGGACACCGGGTGTGTCTTCACGAACAGGTTGCCAGGGACGTGTTTCATTTCCTGAACCACTTTCCAGTTGTACTGCTTGTACTGTGCGTACTTGGCGTCGTCCGACGGTGTGGAGATCAGGGTGACGACATCGGCTCCCAGGTGACCGGTTGCCCAGACGGGGCCGAACTTGGGGTGCACAAAGTTGGCGCCGCGGCCCGGGTGCGGAATCTTGGCAACATCCACCAGCGCTGCCAGTTTGCCAGTCTTCAGGTCCACCGCAGCGATCTTGTTGGACGCATTGGCCGCCACCAGGAAGTAGCGCTTGGATGCATCAAAGCCGCCGTCGTGCAGGAACTTCGCCGAGCCGATGGTGGTGATCTTCAGGTTTTCGATGTCGGAGTAATCGACCAGCAGAATCTGGCCGGTTTCCTTGATGTTCACGACCCACTCTGGCTTGATTTCCGATGCAGAAATGGAGGCCACGCGCGGTTCGGGATGGTATTCACCGTCCACGGTCATGCCACGTGTACCCACCACCTTGCGGGGCTTGAGTGTGTCGCCATCCATGATGACGAACTGGGGCGGCCAGTAGGAACCCGCAATGGCGTATTGATCGTCAAATCCCTTGAACTTGGACGTGTCCACGGAACGGGCATCGAAACCGATCTTGACTTCGGCCACCACACCGGGCTTTTCCATCCACAGGTCAATCAGGCTCAAGCGGCCATCGCGACCAATCACATACACATAGCGTCCCGACTTGGACAGGCGGGAAATGTGCACGGCGTAGCCGGTCTTGACGATGCTGCGAATTTCCTTGGTGTCGCCGTCGATCAGAGCCACCTCGCCGGTGTCACGCAGGGTTACCGAGAACACATTCTTCAGATTGATGTTGTTCATCTGCTTGGTGGGGCGCTTGTCCACCGGAACAATGACCTTCCATGAGTCCATGGTGTCCTTGAGGCTGTACTCAGGTGGCACATCCGGAGTGTTCTGGATGTACTTGGACATCAGCGTGATTTCTTCCTTGGTCAGGATGTCATCAAAGTTGACCATGCCGCCTTCGGTGCCGTAGCCAATGATCTTTTCCAGACGGTTCTGGCCCAGCTTGAGCGTGCCGCCTTCTTGCGTGGAACCATCGGCCAGCTTCTTGCTCCAGTGGGGTTCCAGGTTCTTGCCGGTAGCGCCCTTGCGCAACACACCGTGGCAGCCTGCGCAGCGCTCGAAATAGATCTTTTTCGCTGCGGCCTTCTCGGTCGCTGTCAGTGTTGGTTGATTCCCGGCATCCTGTGCGAAAGCGGATAGGCCCCAGGTGGTCAGCAGTACTGCAGCAACACCAGCCAGTCGTAAATTTTTCATTTCAAAAGTTCCTTGTTGATCGAGGCTTTGGACCAAACACCCTGCTGTGCAGAGTGCGTTCGCTACGGGCTTCAGCTTTGCAAGAGCGAACAAGGGGATGTTCTTGCAAAGATCAACGCGAAACCATAATCTGGGTCAATTTTTTGAACGGAATATTGGAATGGCGCTTTGTTTGTGCTGAATAATCCGCTGCCTCGTTGGTAGCCTTTTGGAAATTCATCATGAACAACATCCGTCTTTCTCAGCGCCCCTCGCGCACAGCCATGGCTGCCTTGGTTTCGTTGGCATGTCTTGCCATCGGCCAGGCCTATGCGGAGGGCACTACGCCCACATTGAACCAAGTGGTCGTCAGCGGTTCTCGTAGCGAGCAGTTCCGCGATGACCTGCCCATGTCCATGGACGTGATGACCGACAGTGATCTCGAAGACAAGCAAGTCGGTGACATCAAGGACCTGGTCAAGGACCTGCCCAATGTGTCGGTCAAGCGAGCTCCGGCGCGCTTCACGGTCACCGGAGCCAGCAATCCCACGGGACGGGATGGCAATGCGGGATTCAACATCCGCGGCATCGGCGGCAATCGGGTCCTGATGCTGGTCGATGGCACCCGTGTGCCGCGCAGCTATGTCAATGGCAACAACGCCTTTGGACGTGACGCCCTGTCACTGGACCTGGTCAAGCGCGTGGAGCTGGTGCGTGGACCCAGTTCCGTGCTGTATGGATCGGACGGCCTGGCCGGTCTGGTCAACTTCATCACCTTTGAGCCAGCTGACTTTCTGGGCGCGTCGGGTCCGGGAGCCAAGTCACTGGCGGGACGCGTGGCCACCAGTTGGAGTGGGGACGACGAAGGATTGAACGCAGCCGCCACAGTGGCCGGTCGCGCCAGCGATGCGGTGCAATGGTTGCTGACCGGATCGGCCCACAAGGCCCAGGCCCTGGACAACATGGGTGGCAATGACCAACCCAATATCAACCGCACCCGGCCCAATCCCCAGACCCATCGCAGTGAGTCGCTGCTGGGCAAGGTGGTGCTGCGTCCCAGTGCCACGCAGAAGCATGTGCTGACGCTGGAGCACGTCGGGAAGTCCAGCGACACGGAATTGTTGTCCAGTCGCGCAGTGACCTTGCCGCCGCCTACGACCACCGCGACGCGCGCACTGGTTGCAGGGGAGAATGACTACAACACTTCGCGCCGCGATCGCTTCACCTGGGATGCCCGTTATGTGATGGCCTCCGCCTGGGCGGATCAGTTGCAGACCCTGGTGAGCCTGCAGAACACGGACGCCCAGGACAACGGCCGCACCATTCGCAACGATGCTGGCATTCGTATCCGAGACACCAGCTACAACGAGCATATCTGGCAGGCCAATGTGCAAGCCAGCAAGACCCTGGTCATCTCCGAACAGTGGGGACAAAAGATCACCTATGGTCTGGATCTGTCCAGCACCGATGTCACCAGCTGGTTTGGTGGCTCGGACCCGGCTCCACTGGCCGCCTACGTACCCAAGAAATACTTTCCCGATGCGCGCGACAGCAGTGCGGCCTTGTATGCGCAAAGCGAAATCGGCAATGACCGCTGGAGCATCACGCCTGGTGTTCGGTTGGAGCGCTTTGCGGTCGATGTGATCAGCCAGGATGGTTACGCCCCTCCGGCGACCGTGCCGGGTGTGTCGATCTCCGGCTACAACACATCGCCCAAGCTCGGTGCCCTGTACCGTGTGTCGCCCGAGTGGGCCGTGTATGGCAACTACACCAGTGGCTTTCGTGCGCCCAATGCGGCCCAGCTCAATGGCTTTATCGACCCGTCACCTGGCGTCAATGCACGCTTGCTGCCCAACCCGGACTTGAAGCCCGAAACCAGCAAGAACATCGAGCTGGGTGTGCGCACCCGGCTGCAGCGCCTGAGCCTGGATGTGGCTGCCTTTACTGGCGACTACCGCCAGCTGATTGTGGACAAGAAGTTCCTCGGCGGCACCAACACGGTGGCCAATCCCAATGTGTTCCAGACGGTCAATGTGGACAACGCCACCATCTGGGGATTCGAATTCAAGGGCAACATGGATTGGGGCCAGGTGGGCAACGGCAAGTTGAGTACACCGTTTGCCTACGGCATGGCCAAGGGCCAGGACAACGGCACTGGCTTGCCCCTGAACTCCATTGACCCTGCGGCTTTCACCGTGGGTCTCAACTATGAGGCGGCAGCCTGGTCGTTGCGCGCGGACGTGCGCTACCACGCGGCCAAGGACGTGAGTGACGTGGACGCCACCGCCGGCGTTCGCGCAGGCAGCACCCAGTTCACGGCCGTGCCCGCTGCGACGACCCTGGATGTGACCGGCCAGTGGCGCATCCGCAAGGATCTGCGCTTCACCGCCGGCATCGTCAATCTGACCAATGCCAAGTACTGGCTCTGGTCCGACGTGCAGGGGCTGACCACCGCCAATGCCATCACCCAGGCCGATGCCTACACCCAGCCAGGACGCCACGTCAATCTGTCGCTGGTGATGGACTTCTGATCACAGCCGGATAGGCGCGGCGTACCCGGTCATCTCCAGGTAGCCGCGTCCCACCAGGCGCTGGTTGCTGTCCAGCACTTCGCACAGACCCTCCCAGTAGATGGCACCTGTGGAGGCGCGGCTGTCCATCTCCTGGTTGTCCACCAGGGCGCGCACGGTGTAGAAGTCGGCCGGCGTGCGCACCAGCCACTCCACCGGATAGCTGGCCTGGCTCAGCGGGCTCTTCCAGGCGCGCAGGGGTTGAAAGACCACCTCGCCGCGGTGGAAGCTGAAGAGCGTATCCGCAGCGCGAAACGAGCCCCCATCCCACAGCGCCATCCCTTTCTTGTTGCGCAGGCGAAATGCGGTCAGAGCGCTGCCGTCAAACAGGTTGATGCCGATCCAGTCCCAGCCCACCGCATCGGGATGCAGCATCTCCTGGCTCCACTCGTGGTCCAGCCACGCCGTGCTGCCGGCCTCCACGGCATGCCGTTTCCCGCGCAACTCCAGTTCGCCACGCACCTGCAAGTGGGGCAGGCTGTAGTAGTAGCTGGTTTGGCTGTCCTCGGGCCCCTTGCGGGAGAGACCCTGGTCCCCCTGCAACAACACCGGCTGGCTGGGTATCAGGTTCAGTGACAGGGCAAAGTCGGTGCAGCGCAAGCGGGCCTCCATGCCACTGCCACGGTGCTCCAGGGTCCAGTCGCGCAGGCGGATGCCGGTGTCCTGGGCGCTGGCCGATGCCGTATCCGCAGGGTTTTGGCCGGGCGCATCACCCGACCAGCGTGCCATGCGTTGGTCATGCCACAGCTTGCGCCCCTTGACGTCGGTGAGGGCTGCGTGGGCAAAGACCAGTTGCCGGGCGGCCAGACCTGACTGCATGCCCTGGGTCTGGGGTACACGGCTGCGAAAGAAAGTGAGCTGAAAACCAAAGGCTGCTGCGTCGCCCGCCACGGCGGCACAGCCTGTGACGTACCACCACTCGGTCGCAAAATCGGGGTGCGCTCCCGCGTCGCGCGGAAATACGATCCGTGGCGTTGCAGCCCCCCACACCGGTTGGCCCAGCGCAAGGGATGCACCCAGACCCAACACGCCGCGCCGTCCGAGCGTGGCCCAGTGGTTCATGCCAGTCGCCCGAGCGCCATGGCTTGCGCCACCCACTGTTCGGCGACGCCACAGTCTCCCAATTGGCTGCTGACCCACTCCGCGCAGTGGTAGTTCGGCAGATAGCGTTCGCCCGCGTCACACAACAGTGACAGGATGGAGCCCTGTTCGCCGGCCTGCAGCATCTCCTGCGCCAGTGTCAGCATGCCGATGAAATTGGTTCCGGTGGACGGTCCGACCTTGCGTCCCAGCAAATGCGACAAGGCGCGCATGGCCGCAACCGAGTCCACATTGGGAACCTCCAGCATGCGGTCCACCAGCGTGCGGATGAAGCTGGCCTCCACGCGGGGCCGGCCGATGCCCTCAATGCGCGAACCTTCACCGGTGATGGATGCGTCGCCACTGCGGTGGTAGGCGCCGAACACCGAACCGGTGGGATCGGGCACACAGACCTGGGTGGCGTGGCGCTGATAGCGGATATAGCGGCCGATGGTGGCGCTAGTGCCGCCCGTGCCGGCGCCCACCACGACCCAGCGGGGGATGGGATGGCGTTCGCGCGCCATCTGGCTGAACATGCTTTGGGCGATGTTGTTGTTGCCACGCCAGTCGGTGGCGCGCTCGGCGTAGGTGAACTGATCCATGTAGTGACCACCAGTCTGCCGCGCCAGTGCCTGGGCCTGTTCATAGACCTCGGCGGCACTGTCCACCAGGTGGCAGCGGCCGCCGTAAAACGCAATCTGGGCAATCTTTTCCGGTGAAGTGTTGCGCGTCATCACGGCGATGAAGGGTAGACCCAGCAGGCGGGCGAAGTAGGCCTCGCTGACGGCCGTCGAGCCACTGGATGCTTCCACAATGGTCGAACCCTCCTGCACCCAGCCATTGCACAGCGCGTACAGAAACAGCGAGCGCGCCAACCGGTGCTTGAGGCTGCCGGTCGGGTGGGTGGACTCGTCCTTCAGGTACAGGTCAATGCCGTGGCGCGCAAAACCGGGCAGGGGCAAGGGAATCAGGTGGGTATCGGCGCTGCGCTGGTAGTCGGCCTCGATCAGGTCAATCGCCTGGCTGAGCCAACGGGTATGGCGGGGGGCGGATGGCATCACGGCTGGAATCCCGGGTTGGTGAGCAAATGGTGCATGAATCTCTCAAGAGGCATGTGTGCGGCAAGTTACGGACACCCGTTGGGTCTTGCTGCACAGTCGGTTGGGTAGTGGGTTTCCCCATGCGTCCCGACTTTACAAGGTTTAACATGCCGCAATACCAGGGACATGCGAGCACTCCACAATAGAACTGTGAACTCTCAATGCAAGGTCACCGGATGACTCCCAAGAATCCGGACTTCTCCTCCTGGCGTGTGACCCCGTTCGGTCGCGCTGCGCTGGCAGCGGCGCTGGCAGCAGTGCTTGGCGCTTGTGCGGCGCCTGATTTGGCAACAGCGGATCTGCCCGAAGCGCCGGTTCCAGCCCAGTGGCGCGCAGCGGGCAACGCGACCGCCCCAACAGAAGCCTCGCGCCAGGCGCTGGCGCAGTGGTGGCAGGGCTTTCATGATTCACTCTTGACCCAACTGGTGTCGCAGGCCCTGCAGACCAATACCGATGTGCGCACCGCCAAGGCTGCATTGCAGCAGGCCCGCGCGCTGCGCGACGGCAAGGCGGCTGGTCTGGGGCCTTCGGTCAACGGGTCGGCATCGGCCCAGCGCAGCAAATCCGGCAACAGTGATGCGACGGACACCTTCCAACTGGGGTTTGATGCGGGCTGGGAGCCCGATATCTTTGGCGGCCAGCGCAGTGCCGTGGGCGCGGCACAAGCCGACGCGCAGGCGGCAGAGTCCAGCCTGGCCCAGGTGCAGGTGTCGATGGCCGCTGAAGTGGCCGTGACCTATATCGATCTGCGCGGGCTGCAGGCCCGCCTGGCGATTGCCCGCAACAACCTCGCCGCGCAGATGGAGACGCTGCAGATTGCCCGCTGGCGCGCGCAGGCGGGGCTGGCCTCCTCCCTGGACGTGGAGCAGGCCATAGCCGCCAGTGAGCAGACTGCCGCGCAAATCCCTGCGCTGGCCAGCAGCGTGGCCCAGGACCTGAGCAGCCTGGCCGTGCTGACCGGCCAGGCACCCGGTGCACTGGACACACAGCTGGCGGCGGGTGCCGCGGCCCAGGCTGCCATCCCCCTGGCCCCCGAAACCCTGGCGCTGGAGATACCGGCCCAAACCTTGCGCCAGCGCCCCGATGTGCGCGCAGCGGAATACCGCGTGCAGGGCGCACTGGCGCGTGTTTCGCAGGCCGATGCGGCACGCTACCCCAGCTTCCAGATATCCGGCTCCATAGGCCTGCGGGCCCTGACACTGGGGGCCCTGAGTAACGGGGCGTCCACCGTGGGGTCCCTGCTGGCCGGCATTTCGGTACCGCTGTTTGACGGCGGAGCGGCGCGCGCCCAGGTGCGTGCGCAGGAAGCGGCCCTGGAGCAGACACGCGTGGCCTACCAGGCCACGGTCCTCACCGCGCTCAAGGAAGTCGAAGACGCGCTGGTATCGCTGCAGGGCAACCAGGAGCGGCTCAAACGCCTGCAGACCGCTGCCGAGGCGGCGGGCAACGCCGATCTGCTGGCCCGCCAGCGCTATGCCAGTGGGCTGATTGACTTCCGTACCGTGCTGGACACCCAGCGCACCCTGCTTTCCACCCAGGACAGCGTGCAGGCCACCCGTGCCAGCCTGAGTGCCGACTATGTGCGCCTGTACAAGGCGCTCGGCGGCGGCTGGACCCCGGAACCCACCAACAACGGCGCCACCCCATGACACAACCCACCCCTCCTGTTGAAAAATCGGCCAGCCTCGGCGCCGCCGACATGCAAACCATTCTGGGCGATGACAGCGTGCGCGCCTGGTGGCAGCGCCCGACGCTGTGGATGGCGGCCGCAGCAGTCGTCCTGCTGATCGCGGGTCTGGCCTACTGGCAGTCCAGCAAGGCCAGCAATGCCCAGCCCAGCTATGTGACCGAGACCGTCAACAAGGGCAACCTGACCCTGACCGTCTCGGCCAACGGCACCCTGCAGCCCACACGCGCGGTCAACATCGGCAGCGAGTTGTCCGGCACCGTCAAGCGCGTGCTGGTGGACGTGAATGACCGGGTGAGGAAGGGTCAGGTTCTGGTCGAGCTGGATACCTCCAAGCTGTCGGACCAGGTCTTGCGTTCGCGCGCTGGATTGGCTGCAGCCGTGGCCCAACTGGCCCAGAGCACGGCCACGGTGAAGGAGGCTCAGGCCAGCCTGGCCCGCTTCGAGGAGGTGGCACGCCTTTCCGGTGGCAAGGTACCCTCGGCGACCGAGTTGGATGCAGCACGTGCCAATGTGGACCGCTCCATTGCGGCCGAGGCCAGTGCCCGTGCCAATGTGGCCGAGGCACGCGCCACCGTGTCCACGGACGAGACCAATCTCTCCAAGGCCTCAATCCGCTCACCGATCGACGGCGTGGTGCTGACCCGCACGGTGGACCCCGGCAATGCCGTGGCGGCATCGCTGCAGGCGGTGACGCTGTTCAGCGTGGCGGAGGACATTGCCCGGCTGCGCCTGGAGGTGAGTGTGGACGAGGCCGATGTGGGCTCGGTGCAGATCGGGCAGAAGGCCAGCTTCACCGTCAGCGCCTACCCGGCACGACGCTACCCCGCCAGCATCACCCGGGTGGCCTTTGGCTCCACAAAGACCGACAACGTGGTGACCTACACCACCCAGCTTGATGTGGACAACGCCGACCTGAGCCTGCGCCCCGGCATGACCGCGGCTGCCACCATTGTTTCCACCGAGCGCAACGGCGTGCTGCTGGTGCCCAATACCGCACTGCGCTTTACCCCGTCGACCGCTGGTGCGGATGCCGCGCCGGCTGCCAACAGCGGTGGCGGTGTGGTGTCCAAGCTGGTGCCCCGCATGCCACGCTCCGGTGGGCGCAAGACCGCCGGTGGCAACGGCGTGGCCGCCAAGCAGGTCTGGATTCTCAAGGACGGTCAGGCCGTTGCCGTGGCGGTGAAGGCCGGCATCAGCGATGGCCGCATGACCGAGGTCACGGGTGAAGGCCTGGTCGAGGGCATGGCCGTCATCACTGACCAGCGCGCCGCAGGGGCGGAGAAGTGAGCAATCCGTTAATTCGCCTGCGTGGCATTACCAAGGTCTATGGCCAGGGGGCCACGGCACTGCAGGCGCTCAAGGGTGTCGATCTCGACATTGAGGCCGGCGACTTTGTGGCCATCATGGGCCCCAGCGGGTCGGGCAAGTCCACGGCGATGAACACGCTGGGCGGGCTGGACACGCCCACCAGCGGCGAATACCTGTTCAACGGCCTGCATGTGGAAACACTGAGCCGCGATCAGCGCGCGCGGCTGCGCCGGCGTTATCTGGGCTTTGTGTTCCAGGGCTTCAACCTGCTGGCGCGGACCTCAGCGCAGGAGAACGTGGAGTTGCCGCTGCTGTACCGGGGCGAACCCGCAGCAAAGCGCCACGCCATGGCCGCCAAGGCGCTGGAGTCGGTGGGTCTCAAGGGTTGGGAGCACCACACGCCGGCAGAGCTGTCGGGCGGCCAGCAGCAGCGCGTGGCCATTGCCCGCGCCATCGTTACCGAGCCGGCCGTGCTGCTGGCCGATGAGCCCACCGGCAACCTGGACACCCAGCGCAGCCGCGAGATCATGGACCTGCTGTGGGGCCTGAATGTGAAGCACGGCATCACGGTGCTGATGGTGACCCACGAGCCCGACATGGCCGCCTACGCCAAACGCATGGTGCGCTTTGTGGATGGCGTCGTGGCCAGTGACGAGCGTAATCCCCACCCGGTGGGCGAACAAGCGGTCGCGCAGGAGCACTGATGCTGCTCAACACCCTCCTGCTGGCGCTGCGCTCCATCCGGCGCAACCTGATGCGCTCGTTCCTGACCATTCTGGGCATCGTGATTGGCGTGAGCGCCGTGATCACCATGGTCACGCTGGGCAATGGCGCCACATTGGCAGTGCAGAACCAGATTTCCAGCCTGGGCACCAACCTGCTGCAGGTGCGCCCCGGTCAGCGTATGGGCCCCGGTGGCGGTGGTAACGCGGTGGCCTTCAAGGAGACCGATGGCGAGGCCATTGCCACCCAAATTGGCGGTGTGGCCGCCGTGGCGCCCGAGGCGCGCTCTGCCGCCACGCTGGTGGCCAATGGCCGCAACTGGAGCAGCAGCGTCATCGGCAGCACCAACGACTGGCTCATCACCGGCAACTGGAAGATCAAGGACGGGCGCGAATTTTCCAACGATGAACTGCGGGCCGGCGCCGCCGTCTGCATGATCGGCGAGACCGTGCGCCGCGAGCTGTATGGCACGCTGAGTGCGCTGGGCGCGCAACTGCGCGTCAAGCAGATTTCCTGCGAGATCGTCGGCCTTCTGGAGTCCAAGGGGCAGGGCGCCTTTGGCAATGACCAGGACGACGTGGTGCTGGTGCCCATCAAGACGCTGCAGCGTCGCATCACCGGCAACACGCGCGTCAACACGCTGCTGGTGTCCATGCAGGATGGCAGCGATGGCACGCGGGTTACCGCCGGCATCACCCAACTGCTGCGCGAGCGGCGCAAGCTGGCCAGCACCGATGAAGACAACTTCAACGTGCTGGACACCAAACAACTGGCCGACACCATGGCCGGCACCACCAAGGTCATGACCATGCTGCTGGGCGCGGTGGCGGCAGTGAGCCTGCTCGTGGGCGGCATCGGCATCATGAACATCATGCTGGTCAGCGTGACCGAGCGCACCCGCGAGATCGGCCTGCGCCTGGCCATTGGCGCGCTGGAGCGCGAGGTGCTACTGCAGTTCCTCATCGAGGCCGTGGTGCTGGCCGCGCTGGGCGGACTGATCGGCATTGTGCTGGCCACCATTGCTTCCATTGGCCTGGCCAGTTTGATGGCGGTTCCCTATACCTTCAACCTGGCGGTCAATGTGCTGTCGTTTGTTTTCTCGGCGGTGATTGGGGTGGTGTTTGGGTACTTTCCGGCAAGGCGGGCGGCGAGGTTGGATCCGATTGAGGCGTTGCGGCACGAATAGGCTTCCTCACGTCCCCCCCTCACACCCCCCGCCCTCTCTCGCCCCCGCCGGGGCGAAAGAGGGAGCCTAACAGCCATATTTGGCCTTGTTTTTTAAGGTGGGAAGTACACGGGCCACCGAGCGTTGAGGCAATAAATGCTCCGATTTCAATAGCAAAAAACCCATATTCCACGAGGGCTAACACTCAAATTCTTCACCAACAACCTGCCCCAAGCGCCCATCTCCCTTGCACTCCCCCTTGTTTGAAAACAAGGCCAAATAGGGCTGTTCGGCTCCCCTTTCCACCCTGGCGAGGGTGGAAAGGGGCGGGGGGGATAGGGGGTGTGTTTAAAAGCTACCAGTCCTCCTTGACCGCCAACACCGCATCCTGCCCAGCCGCCGCCCGCCCCGCCAGCCAGGCCGTCAGAGTTCCGGCAACAACCACAGCCGCCCCCAACGCCAGCAGCCGCATCAGCGGCAGGTTCAGCTCCATGGTCCAGTGAAAGCTCTGCGGGTTCACCACATGCACCAGCACCACGGCCACGGCCAGTCCCAGGCCGACGCCGGCCAGCGCGCCGAGTGTGGTCCAGGCCAGTCCCTCGGCGGCCACCACGCGCAGCACCTGGCTGCGCGTCAGGCCCAGGTGCACCAAGAGGCCGAACTCCTTGCGCCGCGCCAGCACCTGGGCGCTGAAGGATGCCGCCACGCCAAACAACCCGATGCCGATGGCCACCGCCTGCAACCAGTAGGTCACGGCGAAGCTGCGGTCGAAGATGCGCAGCGAGGTCGCGCGGATCTCCCGCGCCGAGCCAAACTCCAGCAGCCGCGCGGCCTCGCCACCCGGTGTGCCGGCCTGGGTGTTGGCCAGGTCGCGCAGGGCTTGTTCCACCGCCGGCAGGTCCGCATCCGGCTCCAGCCACAGGGCTAGGTCGTTGACGCGCGTGTCGCCGCTCAGGCGCTGGAAATCGGCCAGGTCCATGGCGATGGTGCCGAACTGGCGGGAGTAGTCCCGCCACACACCCGCTATGAAAAACGTAGCTGATCGCGCAGGTTTGACGAGGGCTAGAGCCCGAAAATGCTCTGAAAGACTGGGGTAAACCGTGCCCGGGCGGGCCCCGTGCAGGTCGGCCATGGCCTCGCTGACATAGATGCCGATTTGCCCGGGTGGCACCGGCAGCGGCTCACCCGTCAACGGTAGCCCAACGCCCACGCCGTCCTGCGCCACCAGTGAGCGCGCAATCAGCACCACCGCCGGCAGGGCCGGGTCGGGCAGGAACTGCTGGTTGCGCTGCGTGCCCAGACGCTGCACGCCGGGAAGGCGCTGTGCCGCCTGCACAAAGGCCGGGTCGAAGTAGGCTGCCTCCAGCGCGCTGGAGTTGGTGGCGGTGCGCACATACAGGGCGGCCGGCAGCACCGAGTCCAGCCACTGCGTGACCGAGGTTCTGAAACTGGCCACCATCACCGTCAGCGCCACGGCCAGGCTCAGCGATGCCACCACGCCACTCACCGCCACCGCCGCGCTGCCGCGCACCCGGCGCGCGCGCTCCACCGC
>JBAQDE010000010.1:0-65801 GCA_049294595.1 Rhodoferax sp.
GCCCGTGCCCTGATGGGGGTTTGCGGCAAGTTTGCCGAGCGCACCGCCGGATTTGCCAGCAAGCAGGCCAATATCCTCTCTGACATCATGATGGCGCAGGATTTCCAGGATCTGTCCGGCCAGGTGATCAAGAAGGTGATCGACATCATCAACCGCACCGAACTGCAACTGGTGCAGTTGCTGGTCGACAGCTCACCGAATCAGCCAGTGCGCGAGACTACGGCAGTGGTCGCCGAATACACGGGTGAAACCCACCAGTTGCAAGGCCCGCAGGCCGAAGAGAAGGCTCTTGCACAAGGCGACGTGGACGACCTCCTCGCCTCACTTGGCTTCTGATCCCAGGGGCAGCACCATTTCGATGTGCTGCACCCCTGCCTCTTCGAAGACCGGACCGCGCGCGACAAAGCCCAGCCGGCGATAAAAGCCTTCGGCGCTGGTTTGTGCATGTAGCATGACCTCGGTGTCACCCCGGTTGCGGGCTGCGTCGATCAGTGCCAACAACACCTCCCGCCCCAGTTGCGAGCCGCGTAACCCGCGGTTGACCGCCATGCGCCCGATACGCGCCACGCCCGGCGCGTGTTGCAGCAGCCTTCCCGTGGCAATGGGCTGGTTCAGCCGGTTGCACACCACGGCATGGACCGCGCCGGCGTCGGCATCGTCCCAGACCATGTGCGCGCCTATGCCTTGCTCCTGCACGAAAACATCCTGGCGCAGCGCCGTCGCCTGCTTGCCCAGGGTTTCCCAATTGCCAACGGATAGCGTGGTCAGGGATTGCCCGCCCTCAAAGGCCTCGAAGATCCCGCGCAGCACGGGCGGCACGGGCTGCGACAACTGCGTGCTGGGGTCTGCATAGACATAGACCAGCTCGGCCGTGACGACAAGCGCATCGCCCCGGAAAATGGCCGCTTCGAACACGATGGACGAATTTCCGATGCGTCCGCAGCGCAGACCCACATCCAGCAGGTCGTCATAGCGGGCCGAAGCGTGGTACTCCACGCTGGCCTTCTTGACAAAGATGTCGCCACCGAGCTGGTGCATGGCCGCCTCGTACGGAAGCGCCAGCGCGCGCCAGTAGTCGGCCATGGCGGTGTCCAGGTACATCAGGTAGTGGGCATTGAAGACAATTTTTTGCATGTCCACCTCGGCCCAGCGCACGCGCAGGCGGTGCCAGAAGCGGAAGTCTGATCGTTGGGTGCTGCTCATCCATTCATCTCCTCAAATGCGTGTTTCAGGGCACGGGCAGCGTCGGCATGGCTTTGGGCAGCCTCAGGAATGGCACGGCCCATCTTGATGAACTCGTGCACGACGCCGCGGTAGATGTCCAGGTCCACCCGCACACCCGCCATGCGCAGGCGGTCGGCATACTGCACGCCCTCATCGACCAGCGGATCGCACTCGGCCAGACCCAGCCAAGCCGGTGCCACACCGGTCAAATCCACCGGGTGACCGGAGGTATCCACCCCGTCCAGCGGTGCAAAACGCCAGTCCTCACGATCGGCCGGTGTGCGGATGTAGTGGTTGAAGAAGTAGGTGATGTGCGGCTCCTCCAGCACAAAACCGTGGGCAAACTTGCGGTGTGAATCGGCACTTTGGTGCGCGGCCGTGCCCGGATAGAACAGCAGTTGCAGTGCCAGCGGGATGCCGGCATCCCGCGCCTGGATCGCGCACACCGCCGACAGCGTGCCACCGGCACTGTCGCCACCCACGGCCACCTGCTTCGGGTTCAGCCGATGCGTGGCCCCGTGTTGCGTCACCCAGTGCACCGTGTCCCAGGCATCCTCTGCGGCGGTCGGAAACTTGTGTTCGGGCGCCAGCCGGTAGTCGACCGAGAGCACGGCGCAATGGGCCAGGTGGGCCAGTTGGCGGCACAGGCCGTCGTGCGTTTCGATGTTGCCGATGGTGAAGCCACCACCATGGAAATACACCAGCACCGGCAGCGTGTCCTGGCTGGGTGCTACCAGGCGCACCGGCAGCGCAAAGCCGTCACGGCTGGTGATGTGGAAGTCCTCGACCCGTGCCATGGACCGCAGCGGCAACTCCAGCACGCCGGCGCCCAGGTTATACGCCGCACGGGCCTGCTCCGGACTCAAGGCGTGCAGCGGCACCTGGCCGGCGCGTGCCATGCGGTCCAGCACACCGTGCATGGTGGGCGTCAACAGGGCTTTCGGGTTACGTTGGTGACTCATGGGAGGGGGTAGATCTTGCTACAGTGCGAACTTTCCATCCTACACCGCAGCACACCATGGCTTTTATCTACTACGTGACACAGGTCCAGTTTGAATTTGGTGCCGTACGCCTGCTCAAGCAGGAGTGCGAACGCGTGGGCATTTCCCGCCCGCTGATCGTGACCGATCCGGGTGTCAGGGCTGCCGGCGTGCTGCAAAAGGCGCTCGATGCCCTGCCCGGTTTGCCGGTTGCGGTGTTTGACCAGACACCCTCCAACCCCACCGAGGCGGCCGTGCGCGCGGCGGTAGCCGTCTACCAGGCCAACCAGTGCGATGGCCTGATCGCCGTGGGAGGCGGCTCCGCCATCGACTGCGCAAAGGGTGTGGCGATTGCCGCCACGCATGAAGGCCCGCTGACCCACTACGCCACCATCGAAGGCGGCTCACCCCGCATCACCGAACGTGTGGCCCCCCTGATTGCCGTGCCCACGACCAGCGGCACCGGCAGTGAGGTGGCGCGCGGCGCCATCGTCATCGTCGACGACCACCGCAAGCTGGGCTTCCACTCCTGGCACATCGTGCCCAAAACCGCCATCTGCGACCCCGAACTCACGCTGGGCCTGCCGCCCAGGCTCACCGCCGCCACCGGCATGGACGCCATTGCCCACTGCATGGAAACCTTCATGGCCCCGGCCTTCAATCCGCCGGCCGATGGCATTGCGCTGGACGGCCTGGAGCGCGGCTGGAGCAGCATCGCGCGCGCCACCGATGACGGCGGCGACCGCGAGGCGCGGTTGAACATGATGAGCGCGTCCATGCAGGGTGCCATGGCGTTCCAGAAGGGCCTTGGCTGCGTGCATTCGCTTAGCCACAGCCTGGGTGGCGTCGATCCCCGCCTGCACCACGGCACGCTGAACGCCATGTTCCTGCCCGCTGTGATCGCCTTCAATGCCTCGGCCGAATCCATGGTCAAGGATCGGCGCCTGCAGCGCATGGCCCACGCCATGGGACTCTCCTCGGCTGACGACATCGGCCCCGCCATCAAGGCCATGAATGCCCGCCTGGGTCTGCCCACGGGACTGGCCGAGATGGGTGTGCAGGAATCCCAGTTTGACCAGATCATCACTGGCGCCCTGGCGGACCACTGCCACAAGACCGGTCCGCGCCTAGCCACGGCAGACGACTACCGGGCCATGCTGGCCGCTTCCATGTAAGCTCCTGCCGCTGGCTGACGGCGACTTGCCTGGGGGGTAAGCGGTGGTCTATAGTCTGAATTCACTTCAGGGAGACTCCATGACTCACACCCTTATCGCCCGCACCGGCCTGCGCGCCATTCCCCTGCTGCTGATGGCCGGTACCGCTTTCGCGCAAACACCCCAGCAGGTTGTCACCCCACCCAAAGTCCTGCTGTGGATGGACGTCTCCACGGGTGGGATGGCTGGCATGCCGGAATTCGACATGCCGGGCATGGGTGGACTCATGGGCGGCATGGCCGGCGCCATGGGCAAGGGTGGCCCGGGCGGGCGCAGCACCAACCGCGAATACTACGGCGCGGCCCGCACCTTCCACCTGACGCCACCCCGCATCCTGGATGTCGCCTTGTGGAACGGCCTGAAGCCCGGAGTGGAAGCCGCCCAACGCGTGCCCCCGGGCCTGAAGCTGGGAGACAAACTGCCACTGCTGCCGGTGATCGAAGACAAGGTGGTTGAAAGCCGTGAAACCGGCCCCAGCGGTGCTCCGACAGACTACGAGGCTCCCAAGGGCCGCATCCTGTTCTACTGGGGCTGCAGTACCACGGTGCAACCCGGCCAGCCGCGCATCCTGGACCTGAGCAAGCTGAGCGCTGGCTCGGCGGCCTCCTTCGGCAGTGCTTTCAGCGGGCGTTTCGCGCCGGATCGTGGCGCCAAGGTGCGCACCGGCTACGATGTCTTTCCCAATGAACGCGACCAGCGCGGCCTGCCGCGCGACGCCTCTCTGGTGGGTGAACACCAGATCGTGGGCGACAGCATTCCGGCGTCTTTCCGGTTCTACCTGGGGCCGGCGCACGACGTGATGCCCGCCATCGAACTGCAAAGCCAGGGCGGCCTCAAGGACAGCGTGGCCTTGAGCTGGATACCCGTCACCAACGCCCGGGCGTACTTCCTGCATGCCATGGGCGCGCAGGGCGATGACATGATTTTCTGGTCCAGCAGCGAGGTCCCAGACACCGGTTTCGGGTTGTTTGACTACCTCTCCAACGGCACCATCGACAAGTGGATCGCCGAAAAGGTGATTCTGGGCGCCGGCGTGACCCAATGCGCGGTTCCCAAGGGCATCTTTGCGGCCCGTGACGGTGGCGGCTCACGCGGCCGCGAGGATGCTGGCGCCATGTTGCGCATGGTGGCCTACGGCGGCGAGCACGGTTTTGTCCACCCGCCCCGCCCCACCGACGCCAAGATCCCATGGAACCAGGAATGGTCGGTCCGGCTGCGCGTCAAGTCGCAGACCATGGCCATGCTGGGAGAGGACATGGGTGAACGTAGTAGCGACAACCGCTCCGGCAAGCGCCGGCCAGCGGCACCGGTGGACGCGGATCAGGGAGATACGGGCGAAGACAGCCAGCCAACCAACAAGATGCAATTGCCGAACCCGGCCGGCCTGCTCAAAGGGTTGTTTGGCCGCTAAGGCCATCGGGCGCTATGCGGAACCTGCGCCCTACCAGGACCTGACCCGGGCCAGGTCCGGTTTTTCCAGCCACTGGGAAAACTCATCCGCCAATTGCACGCTGGCGCTACAGGCCGCCTGCCAGGCCTTGACGCGCGCGGCCAGGTCGTTGCCATAGCGGGTGAAGTCGGTGCGGTCGGGCAGCTTGCCGTTGGGCAGGGTCTTGACCCATTCCGGATTGGGCGCCAGCAGCACCATGGTGTCCAGGTGGTGGGTGGCGTGGTGGCGCCACTTCAAGCTCTTGTCCAGCCAGCCCGGCACCACGGCCTTCTGGAAATGTGGGTACAGCACCAGGCATTTGTGGTCATTTCTGCCTCTAGCCCTCGTGGAATCTGCATCAGAAGCTATTGAATTCATAGCATTCTTGCCGGCACCCGGGTAGTTCAGATGCAGGTGGTAGTCGGTGATGCCGCCATCCCAATAGGCCCCCGGGGGGGCGCCAGGAATGTTGTGCACGGCTTTCAGCACAAACGGGATCGAGCAGCTCGCCTGCAAGGCGCTCTGGAAATTGGTCAGGCTCAAGGGCACCTGGCGCGTGCGGTAATCGTCGGTGGCAAACGGCAATGGTGCGCAGGCAGCACCAACCTCCGTGCCAGTGCCCGGGCTGGAGAACACCACCCGCTCCAGCCACGCGCCCATGGCCTTGCGGCGCACGGCGTTGGTCAGGAAAGCGCCGAAATAGCCCAGTGGCGTGCGCAGGCCGTGCTCGGTGTGCAGGATGTGGCGCCCGCGGGAGGTCACGATGTGCAAGCGGTAGCGCGGGTGCTGCAGCACCTCAGCCACCCGGTCCCCGTAGAAGGCCTGCAGGTTCTGGCCAAACAGCTCGCTGACCATGGCGGCACTGGGGCGCTTCTGCCCGGGCGGCAGTTCGTAATGCTGGTGGATGTAGTCGTGCTCCAGCCGCTCGAACGCCTCCACCGATTGGTCCAGGCAGGCGGTGGCCATGCGCCAGGCGCCAATCGATGCGCCGACCAGATCCACCGGCTGGCTGGAGCGCGTCAGCCACTCCCCAAAGATGAAGCGGTCCAGCGCCCCCAGCAGCAGGCCCTTGGGGCCGCCGGCCGCGGCCGGAATGGTGCCAATGGCATCGGGCTGCAGCCCGTTTTGGGCGATGACCTGGCGCGCCGTTGGTCCGGCGTAGATGTGAAGCGCTTGCATGTTAGGTATGCGCAGCCCAGTCAAACGGGTCTTGCTGCAGCACGGTGTCCATGTCCAGGTCCAGCACCACACCCACCGGATCGGGAAACGTAACCGCCATGGCGCGCTCGTTGAGATTGGCCTCTTTGGCACGGGCGCGCCAGGTGGCCAGGTGAATCACGCCGGCCAACGGTTCATACACATTGTTCTCAAACGGCGCGTACTGGTGCTCCAGTGCATCAACCATGGGCTGCGGGAAATGCCACATGCGGGCAAAGCCGGCGCCCACCGTGGCGTAGCAGTAGCCTAGTTCGCGTCGCTCCAGCTTGGCACGGCGCAGGTCCAGCGGCGGCATTTCGCGGTCCAGCGTGGCCATGACCTCGGGCATGCCCAGGTGCATGGCCAGCTCGCCAATCGCGTGGATCAGTCCGCAGGTGAAAGCCGCCTGCTGGTTTTGCCGCACCAGGCCGGCCAGTGAGCGCGAGACCTTGGCCACGTTCAGGCTGTATTCCCAGAAGCGCTGCAGGTTGATGCCGGGCACGGCCTTGGGCGAAGCCACGCTGGCCGCCGTCTGGGCCATGGTCTTGACGTGGGCCAGGTCCAGCACGGCCAGGGCCTCGGACACGCTGTTGATCTTGCCGGAGAGCTTGAAAAAACTGGAGTTGGCCAGTTGGAGCAGGCGGGTGGTCAGTGCGGGATCGGTGCTGATGAGCTGGGTGATGCGCCGCAGGTCAACCTCCGGTCGCTCCAGCTCCGTGAGCAGCAGCGCCACCACCTTGGGGATGCTGGGCAGATTGAACTGCTGTTCCAGCAATGCACTGAGATTCATGACCGACCGCCTCCACGATACAGCGGCTCACGGCCGCACTGCGCACATTATGGCGCGAGCGCCCCGGTCAACGCTTGAGCTTGGCAAAGGCCGAAGCCATCGCCGAGTTGCCGGCAAAGCCGCTGTCCTGGCGGCTGCCCTGCTGGCGTTCACCACGGGCCGGGCCCTGGTAGCGGTTGTCCCCTGCCCGGTCGCCACCACGCGAGCCGGCGGGGGCTGCGCCGATCTTCATGGTCAGCGCGATGCGCTTGCGCGCCACGTCCACCTCGACCACCTGCACCTTGACGATGTCGCCGGTCTTGACCACTTCGCGTGCGTCGTTGACAAACTTGTGTGCCAACTGGCTCACATGCACCAGGCCATCCTGGTGCACGCCCAGGTCGACAAAGGCGCCGAACTGGGCGACGTTGCTGACGGTGCCTTCCAGAATCATGCCTTCCTTGAGGTCGGCAATGTCGTCCACGCCGTCGTTGAAGCGGGCCACCTTGAAGTCCGGGCGGGGATCGCGGCCGGGTTTTTCCAGCTCGCCCAGGATGTCCTTGACGGTGATGACGCCGAATTTCTCGTTGGCAAACAGCTCGGGACGCAGGGTCTTGAGCATGTCGGCGCGGCCCATGATCTCGGCCACCGGCTTGCCGGTCTTCGCGATGATCTCCTCGACCACCGGGTAGGTTTCGGGGTGCACGCCGGTCATGTCCAGCGGGTTGGCGCCGCCGCGAATGCGCAAAAAGCCTGCCGCCTGCTCGAAGGTCTTGGCCCCCAGGCCTGTGACCTTCAACAGGTCTTGGCGGCTGGCAAAGGCGCCATTGGCCTCGCGCCAGCGCACCACGGCCTTGGCCACGGTGCCCGACAGACCCGACACGCGGGACAGCAGCGGCACACTGGCGGTGTTCAGGTCCACTCCGACGGAATTCACGCAGTCTTCGACCACGGTGTCCAGCGTGCGGGCCAGTTCGCTCTGGTTGACGTCGTGCTGGTACTGGCCCACGCCGATGCTCTTGGGGTCGATCTTGACCAGCTCGGCCAGCGGGTCCTGCAGGCGGCGGGCGATGGATGCCGCGCCGCGCAGGCTCACATCCACGTCCGGCATTTCCTGCGACGCAAATTCGGAGGCGGAATAGACGGAGGCGCCGGCCTCACTGACCACCACCTTGTCCACCTTGATCTCGGGCGCACCGGCCTGGGCGGCCATCTTGGCCAGCAGCTTGATCAGGTCACCGGCCAGTTTGTCGGTCTCGCGGCTGGCGGTGCCGTTGCCAATGGCGATCAGGTTCACGCTGTGTTTTGCGCACAGCTTGCCCAAGGTGTGCAGGCTGCCTTCCCAGTCGCGCTTGGGCTCATGCGGATACACGGTGGCGGTTTCCACCAGCTTGCCGGTGGCGTCTACCACCGCGACCTTGACGCCGGTGCGGATACCGGGGTCCAGACCCATGACCACGCGTGGGCCGGCCGGCGCGGCCAGCAGCAGGTCGCGCAGGTTGTCGGCAAACACCTTGATGGCCACCTTTTCGGCCTCTTCGCGCAGCCGGGTGAACAGGTCGCGCTCGGTGGACATGGACAGCTTCACCTTCCAGGTCCAGGCCACGCATTTGCGGATCAGGTCGTCGGCCGCGCGGCCCTGGTGACTCCAGCCCAGCTTGAGTGCAATGCGCCCTTCGGCCAGCGAGACCACGGGAGCGGCGCGGGCGGGCGCGGAAATCGCTCCTGTTTTAGTAGCAACTTGTGCAGTGTTGGCGAGGGCTGGAGGCTTATTTGACCCAAAGTCACTTTCCGGCAGGACCAGTTTGGCATCCAGGATGTCCAGCGCGCGGCCGCGGAACACGGCCAGCGCTCGGTGGCTGGGCACGCGGCCGATGGGCTCGTCGTAGTCAAAGTAGTCGCGGAACTTGGCCACATCGGCATTGTTCTCGTCCTTGCCTTCGGCCAGCTTGCTCTGCAAGAGCCCTTCAGACCACAGCCATTCGCGCAGGTCCTGCACCAGGGCCGGGTTTTCAGCCCAGCGCTCGGACAGCAAATCACGCACGCCGTCCAGCACGGCGGGCACGGTGGAGAAGTCAGGCTGCTTGTCGGCAATCTGCTCTGCGGTGAGCGGGGGTTTGAGATAGGCCTGGGCCGCCTCGGCCGGAACGAGCGTGGGGTCGGCGAACAGCGCATCGGCCAGCGGCTCCAGACCGGCTTCCTTGGCCAGCTGGCCCTTGGTGCGGCGCTTGAGCTTGAACGGCAGGTAGATGTCTTCCACTTCCTGCTTGGTGGCGGCGTTGTGGATGGCGGCAATCAGCGCGGGGGTCAGCTTGCCCTGCTCGTCGATCAGCTTGACCACGGCCTCCTTGCGGTCGCGCAGCTCACGCAGATAGGACAGGCGGGCCTCAAGCTCGCGCAGCTGGATGTCGTCCAGCCCGTCAGTCACTTCCTTGCGGTAGCGGGCGATGAAAGGGACGGTGGCGCCTTCGTCGAGCAACTGGACGGCGGCCTCCACCTGTTGGGGACGGACACGGATTTCCTGCGCGATTTGCGCGATGATTTTCTGCATGGCGGAATAACGAAGACTGACAGGGACAGAGACCGCCCGGACGGGCAGCCGGAATTCAAACAAGGGCGCGAGTTTGCCACAGGTGGCGGGAGGTGCCCTCAGGCAGGTGGTCCTGCCAGCTCCGCGTAGTGGCGGAAAGCCCCTCGAATGGTTTCCAACAGTTGCTGGTCGTCCCAGGGTTTGGTGATGAACCGGTAGATTTCTCCCCGGTTGATGGCGTCGGTCAGGCTGTCCAGCCCGGTATAGCCCGACAGGACCATGCGCACGGTTTTGGGGTACAGGCTGCGCGCGCGGGCCAATAATTCGGTGCCGGACAGGTCCGGCATGCGCTGGTCGGACAGGATCACCCCCACCGGATGCTGCGCCAGCGCCGCCAGGGCTTCATCGCAGGAGGTGGCCGTAAGAATATGGTAGTTCTCGCGGCGCAACACCCGGCTCAGTGCCGACAGGATGCTCGGCTCGTCGTCCACCAGCAACAGGGTGGACAACGCCTGGTCATCCTGCGGCAAGAGCGTCGGAGAAAACTCCTGCAGGAAGCGCGTCATCTCAGCTGCCGGCAGGGGGCGGCTGATCAGGTAGCCCTGCATCACATCGCACTGCAGGGTGCGCAACTGGCGTGCCTGGCCGCTGGTTTCAACGCCCTCGGCAATGATTTCCAGGCCCAGGCTATGGCCCAGGGCAATGACCGCCTTGACGATGGAGGCGTTGTTGCTGTTGGTGGTCATGTCCCGCACAAAGGCCATGTCCACCTTGAGCTTGTGCACTTCCAGTTGCTGCAGATAGGCCAGCGAGGAGTAGCCGGTGCCGAAGTCGTCAATCGACAGGCGCACACCCAGTGCCTTGAGGTCCGCCAGTGACTGGAATGACTTTTCGCGGTCCAGCATCACGCAGCTCTCGGTGATTTCCAGCTCCAGTTGCTCGGGTGCGATGCCGGTTTCCTGCAGCGCAGCCTTGACGGTGGCCAGCAAATGGCCCCGGCTGAGCTGCACGGCCGAGACATTGACCGCCACCTGGCGCAGCTTCAGCCCGGCATCCGACCACTGCCGGATCTGCCGGCAGGCGGTGCGCAGCACCCAGTCGCCCAGTTGCACCACGTAACCGCTTTCCTCGGCCAGCGGAATGAATTCCCCCGGCGGAATCAGCCCGCGCAGTGGGTGCTGCCAGCGCACCAGCGCTTCCAGCCCGACCACCTCGCCGCTGATGAGATCGACCTGCGGCTGGTAATGCACGCGCAACTCGTTCTGCTCGACCGAACGGCGCAGGTCGGCTTCCAGCGTCAGTCGCTCCTTGGCGCGGCCGGACATCTCGGCCGAGAAGAAATGCAGTATGCCGCGGCCCCGCAGCTTGGCCTGGTGCAGGGCAGCGTCGGCATGGCTTTGCAGCGTCTCGGCGTCCTTCCCGTCGTTGGGATACAGCGCAATGCCGGCACTGGCACCCACATAGACGCTGTTGCCATTGAGCGCAAAGGGTCGGGCCAGTGCATCGATCATGCGCTGGGCGATCAGGTCGATCCAGGGCATGCCTTCGCTGTGGCTGAAGACAATATAAAACTCATCACCACCCACCCGCGCCAGTGTGTTGACATCGGGCAGCAATTCCTTCAGCCGTTTGCTGGCCTCCACGAGCAGCTGGTCGCCCAGGCTGTGGCCCAGGCTCTCATTGATGGTCTTGAAGTTGTCCAGGTCAATGAACAGCAGTGCAAACTGGGTCTGTTCGCGTTCGGCGCGCTGCAGGGTTTGGCCCAGCACCTCGCGAAACAGGGCCCGGTTGGGCAAGCCGGTCAGTGGATCACGGTTGATGAAGAAGTCCAGGCGCTGCTCGGCATCCCGGCGTTGGGATATGTCGCGGTGGGAGCCGCGTTGACCGAGCGAGTTGCCATTGGCATCCAGCACCGTCTTGCAGATGTGCTCAATCCAGTGTTCGCTGCCATCCTTGGCGCGGATACGGAAAATCAGGGGTGCTGTGTCGTTCTGCGCACCGGCTGGCCCGCGTTGGCGCCAGGCATCCAGGTCGTCCGGGTGCACGATTTTTTCCATCAGGCCGGCGTCGGCAAAGAAGTCGTCCGGGGAATAGCCCGACTCTTCGACGCATGCCGGGGACACATACAGGTAGCTTCCGTCCGGTGCCGTCCAGTATTCCCAGTTGGGCGAGTAGTCGGCCAGGATGCGGTACTTTTCCTCGCTCTTGTTCAAAAGCGCGGTGCGCTGGGCCACCAGTTGCTCCAGAAAACGGCGCAACCGCGCCAGTTCCAGATGGGTGCGCACGCGGGCGCGCACCTCGTCAATGTCAAACGGTTTGGTGATGTAGTCGGCACCGCCCGTATCGAATCCCTTGACCTTCTCCTGGGCTGCATCGACCACGGTCACAAAGATGACCGGGATGCGGTTGCCCACCGGGGTGGACTTGATGCGCCGGCAGACCTCGTAACCATTCATGCCGGGCATCACGATGTCCAGCAGCACCAGGTCAGGTGGCGTGGGTCCCTGGACGATGTCGATGGCCTTGGCGCCGTTGTTCGCCACCATGATGCGGTAGTCGCCCTTGAGGGCTTCCAGCAGTTCATGGATGTTTTCGGGCACGTCATCCACCACCAGGATGGAGGCCGGACGCTTGGGGTCCGCGGCCTGGGAGACGTCAAAATTGATGGGGTTGCGCCGGTGTCGCTGCAATTCGAGCTGCGTGCGCACGCGCATGCGCAGCAGGTCCGGGTTGACGGGTTTGGTAATGTAGTCGGCAATGCCCAGGGTCAGGCCGCGCGCCTCGTCAGCAGCATCGGCCAGGGCGGTGACAAAAATCACCGGAATGTCGGCCGTCTGCGGGTTGGCCTTGAGGTGGGAGAGCACCGAATAGCCATCCATGCCCGGCATCTTGATGTCCAGCAGGATCAGGTCCGGCAGCGGCTCGCGCTGGGCCAACTCCAGGGCCTTCTCGCCACTGGTGGCGGCCACGATGGCATAGCTGTCACGCAGCACGTTCATCAACACATGCAGATTCTCGTTGACGTCATCGACGATCAGAATGCGGGGACGGCCATTGGCAATGTCGGTCATAAACGGCTCACTCAGGTTGCTGACTGGGGCTGATCATCCCATCCGCGCAGCAGTTCCTGCGCGGCGTCGATATCAAAAACATCCACTTTGGCGGCAATCGCGGCGATTTTCGCCTCCTCGGGCAGGCCGCGCAGGGCCGCGCGCAGCTCCAGCAGCAGCGGTTCGGCGACGCCCAGGTCGTACACCAGGGCCTCACGCAACTGTGCCAGGCGTTCACGCAACTGCCCTGGCGTCAGCGTCACCGCGACATGCTCCGGCACCGGGCGCGCCGCTGCGGCCAGGCTGTCAATGTCTTGCATCACATCCTGCAACAGCGCGCGCACGGTCTCCAGCAGGGCGACATCCGGCCGGGTTGCCAGCTTGAGCGCGGCGTCCATCTCCGAGACCTTGGCATAGAGGGCTGCGGCACCGATGTTGCCCACCACCCCTTTCAGCGCGTGGCAGTAGTCCTGGGCCGGACGCAGGTCCGGTCCCTCCATTCGCCGCTGCAGCTCTTCTGCGGCATGGGCGTAGTTCTCGCGGAAGCGACGCAGCTGGCGGGTGTAGGCATCAACCTTGCCGCCAATGCGACGCACGCCTTCGCGCGCATCCACCGTCGTCATGGCCAGCAACTCAGGCGGAATGTCGGATTCCACAGGTGCACTGACCCAGACTCCGGCGCGCTCCGGTGGCACGTGCACCCACTGGGTCAGTACCGCCATCAACCGATCAGGCGCGACCGGCTTGGTGACATGGTCGTTCATGCCGGCTTCACGACTTTTTTGCGCATCCTGTGCCATTGCGAGCGCCGTCATCGCAATGATGGGCAGTGTGGCAAAACGCTGGTTGCCTGGCTCCTGTGCGAGCCCGCGGATGCGGCGCGCCGACTCCAGTCCATCCATGACCGGCATCTGGATATCCATCAGCACGCCGTCAAATTCGCGTTGCTGCACCATGTCCAGCGCCTGCTGGCCATCCATGGCCTCGGCCACCTCGATGCCCTCGCTGCGCAGCAGTTCGGTGGCGAATTCGCGGTTGATGTCGTTGTCTTCCGCCAACAACAAGCGTGCCCCTGCCAGGCGCCCACTGCTGGCCAGATTGGGCGAGGTGCTGCGCCCGGCGTGGAGGATGCGCCCGCGCCCCAGCACCGACAGGATGCTATCCAGCAGGGTCGAGGGCGACACCGGCTTGACCAGAAATCCGTCCACGCCCGCCTGTTCGGCCAGGCGAATCACGTCTTCGCGGCCATAGGCCGTCACCATCACAACCTTGGGTTTGTGAATGATTGCCGCATCGCGGTAGATCAGCCGGGTGGCCTCATCACCGTTCATTCCTGGCATGCGCCAATCCATCAGCACCAGGTCATAGGGCCGGTCTGCTGCCTCGCGAACTGCCGCCAGCGCGGCCATGCCACCGGAAGCGGTGCCCACGTCGATGTGGAAATAGCCCAGCATCTCTGCCAGGATCTGGCGCGAAACCTCGTTGTCGTCCACCACGAGCACACGAATCCCCTGGAGCAGCGGCCCGGCCTGCTCCACCAGTTCGCCACGCCGCAAGGGGTTGGTGTCCTGGATCTCCAGTTGCACGGTGAAGCACATCGTTGTGCCCTTGCCCGGGCTGGTGTCGTCAACCCAGATGCGCCCGCCCATCAGTTCCACCAGGCTTTTGCTGATGGCCAGGCCCAGCCCGGTGCCACCAAAGCGGCGTGTCGTGGACTGGTCAGCCTGGGTGAACTTTTCAAACAAGCGGTCCTGCACCTCGGGCGCGATGCCCATGCCGCTGTCGCGTACATAGGCCTGCAACGTCATATGGGTCTTGGTCGATGTCACGCAGCGAAAGCCCAACTCCACTTCGCCGCGTTCGGTGAACTTGACCGCATTGCCGCACAGATTGAGCAGGACTTGCCCCAGCCGCATGGGATCACCAACCAGGTGCGCCGGGATGCCCACGTCATAGCGGATCAGGAATTCGATGCCCTTGTGCTCGGCCTGGTAGCCAATGGCGTCGGTCAACTGCTCCAGCACGGTGTCCAGGCCAAACGGAATGTGTTCGATCTCGATCTTGCCGGCCTCGATCTTGGAAATGTCCAGGATGTCATTGATGATGCCCAACAGCGAATGCGCTGCGCCCTGGGCCTTGGCCAAATAGTTGTGCTGGCTCGGCGTGAGTTCGCTCTTGAGCGCCAGGTAGAGCATGCCCAGAACCGCATTCATGGGGGTGCGGATCTCGTGGCTCATGTTCGCCAGAAAGTCGGACTTGGCGCGGGTGGCCTCTTCCGCGATTTCCTTGGCCTGCTGCAGTTCGTGGGTGCGCGAAGTGACGATGCCCTCCAGGTTCTGGTTCAGCTGCTTGAGTTCCTGCAACGAATCGAACAGGCGTGCGCGGCTGTCGTTGACGGCCTGGACCAGCGCATTCAACTCGTCCTCATACGGGTAGTCGATCTTCTCGACCGGGGCGTCACTGGACTGGAAGCGCCAGCCGCCAATGGTCTGGGCGACCCGGGTCACCGTGTCGGACAGGCGATAGCGGATGGTCCACCGGAACAGCAACCACAGGGCCGTGGTGACCAGGATGGAATTGAGCACCACCACCAATGCGCCGTTTTGGGTGCGGTCCAGCACCACGCCACGGTTGGAGTACATCCGGAGCTGGCCCACCTGCCGGCTTTCGCCGCGTGGGGATTGGTACACCAATGGCACCACCGCCTGCCTGAAGCGGCTGGTCAGCGTGCCATCGGACTCTGTCGGGGATGTGGGCCGGTCGCCGTCTCGTACCAGCACCTCGCCCGTGGCGGATTCAATCACCACGCCCGTGACGATGGCGTTTTGCCGAATGCCCTGCACGATGGAACGCAACTGCGGGTTGTCCAGCTCCCACACCGCATTGGTGACGGTGGGGGCCACGGTGCGGCCCAGTGAGGCCAGATCGTTGTTGATGTCGCGGCTCACGCTGACAAACTGGATGGCCAGTTGTGCTGCGGTCATGCCCAGGGCGATCAGCAGGTACCACGGCAGCATCGTGTACAGCAGGCGCCGCGCCAAGGTCTGGGTGGAAAACATGCTCAGTGCCACCACCAGCGGGTATCCACCTCCGGCGTGCCGGGTGGCAAAACCGGGTTGGCCAGGCGAATGACCTGGCGCCGGCTCTTGGCCAGCATGTCGATCTCCGCCGCGTGGTAGCTCTCGAACAGCTTGCGGAAAGACCCTTCCGCCAGGGCTGCCTTCAGCCCCCGCTCGATGCGCCGGGCCAGGGCCATGTTCTCCTTGCGCACCCAGAAATACACCGGGTACTGGAAGAACAGCGCCTTGCCCTGCTCCACAGCCAACTGCGGGTAGCTCTGCTTGCGCTCCTCCAACTCCCGGTTGGCTTCGTTCAGACCGCGCGGAAAGGCGTCAAAGCGACCGGCCACCAACATGCCAAACAGGTTCTCATAGCTGGACGATGTTTCCACCGTCAGCCCATTGGCGCGCATGATGGGCAGGTCGGCCCACTGGCTGTTCAGGCCAAAGGTGAGTTCCTTGCGCAGGGCCTGCTCGTTCATGCGGGCAATACGCGCCTGATCGGCCGCGCGGATCACCAACAGCCGGTAGCCCACGATGCCGCGCAGGATGTCGATCTTGACTGGCAGCATCTGGGCTTCCCGCTCCGCATTCGTGCCCAGGGCGATCACGTCAATCGCGCCAGACTGCAGCAACTGCATGCCACGGTTCTGGGTGATGTCTTCGGTAAACGGAGCGAGCTTGACCGTCTGGCCGGTGTCGCTGGTGTGGGCCAATGCCAGTTCCAGCAGCTTCCAGCGGTATTCGTAAATGGGGCCTACGGGAAAGTAGCGCAGTGGGGTTTCTGCTGCCAGCGCCGATGTCAACAGCCCTGGCACACTGCACAGTGCAGCACCAGCCAGCAGGCTCCCAATCCAGGACCTCCTCTTGCCCAGCAGCCTTATCGTTTTCATCCGTGCATCTTATACGGTGTATTTTGAAGTGGATTGACCAAATGACCGGCGCATCTGTTACAACCGCTTCTTCTTCGCAGCGCCCTGACACACCGATGCCCACTATCCCCACCAGCGTCGGCACATGGCGTGCACGCCCTCCCCCCGACCATATCCACTGGACCGAAGCCGGCCTGCCCTGCAGCGCACTGTGGCGCTCCGAACGGGCGGCACCCGCACCCAAAAAGGTGGTGCTGGCCGACGACACCACCACCGCCGATGCCGCCTACCGGTTGGCCTGCGAAGGCACGGCCCTGCTATGGCGCGGTGATTTCCACAACGCCCGGCAGTTGCTGCAGGCACTGGCCCGGCGCATCGACAAGGTGCCCGCGCGCAAGCAGCGCGCCCACAAGCAGGCCGCCGCCACGCCAACGCCAGCGGCCTCCATGGCCCAGGCCTTCAACCTGCACCGCCAGGCCCAGGCGCAACGCGCGCGGGTGCTGGGCATGGTGCTGCTCCCGTTCAATGCCGACTACAGCGTGGCCCTGCGCCGCGCACCGGACGCACGCCTGGCCTGCGTCGAGGCCTGGGGCCCGGTGGTCGGCAGCGACGGCGCCAGCGTGGCCCCGCTGCGCGACCTGCTGGGCATGACCAGCGCCCATGAATGGCGCAAAAAGGGCGTGGTGATTGGTGCGCTGGGCGAAGCACCGCGCAACCGCATCTACCCGCACTACGGCGTGTTTTCGCCGGTGCGGGGTGAGTATGTGGACTTGGTGGCGACCGTTCCCCTACCCCTGGCTGAAGCCGATGGTGTGGCGATGGTGGCGTTTGACGTGGGCACCGGCACTGGTGTGCTCTCAGCCGTGCTGGCGCGCCGCCATGTCGGCACGGTGGTGGCCACCGACCAGGACCCGCGCGCCATTGCCTGCGCGCTGGACAATCTGGCGCAACTGGGCGTTGGCACCCAGGTGCAGGTGCTGCAGACCGACCTGTTTCCCCCCGGGCGCGCGTCCCTGATCCTGTGCAATCCGCCGTGGCTACCGGCCCGCCCCAGCTCACCGATTGAATTCGCCGTGTACGACGAAGGCAGCCGCATGCTGCTGGGCTTTCTGGGCGGACTGGTGGCGCACCTGACGCCACACGGCGAAGGCTGGCTGATCCTGTCGGACCTGGCCGAGCACCTGGGCCTGCGCAGCCGCGCGGAGCTGCTGGCGGCCTTCGACAAGGCGGGCCTGGTGGTGCTGGGCCGCTTGGACGCCAAACCCGTTCACGGCAAGGCCAGCGACCCCAACGACGCCCTGCACCGCGCGCGCGCGGCCGAGGTGACCTCACTGTGGCGGCTGGGAATAGCGGCTGGTCCTTCCACGCAATAGGCGCGCGGCCCGTGCCAAGCGCTGCATCACCCGAACAAATGCGACAACTCGCGGTCCATCAGTTCGGAGTCTCCGGTGTTGAGTTCGATCAGGCGGCGCAGACGGGTCAAACTGGTGAGGTCCATGTTTTCGCAGGCTATGCCCACGTGGTCCTGCTCCAGATGCACGATGCGGCCGATCATCTCCACGCCCTCCCCACTGTCTGCGAGGGGCAGCAACAGGCGACAGGGCTCCTGGAGTACCAGCGCCATGGGCGCGTCGGTGCGCACCAGGGCACCCTTGAGCGCGATGTCCACCAGGTGGACCTTGATGGTTTCGGCGTGTACATGCAGTAGCACGTCGGCTTTAAAGGGTATGCGGGAATACTGGCGAAGACCCAGGATGGGTTTGTGGTTCATACATTGCTTTCAATTCGGGGCTGCTTGCCCCCTTGCCTGCTGCAGGGCCGCAACCGCTGCATCAAAGTCGAACGATTCGACTGCCGCGGCCACCTGTTGAAGATTGTGCTCCAACGGCGTCCCTTTGGCGCGCTGCAGCACCACTTCCAGTGCGTCCGATGCTTCCACATTGCTGTCGCGCAGCAGGGTCTCCAGCCGGTCCAGTGCGACGGCCACATCGCCCGATGCAGACGCCTGTGGCGCAGGCAACTCCGGCGCCGCACTCTGGCTGGCAAATGCCCGCAGCCCCTGCACCACGGGTGCCAGCGCTTGCAGGGCACGCTGCAGCAGGTCGTCAATCCTGGCCTCATCCAGCTCCACCGCCTCGCAGGCATGCTCCAGTTCCGCAGCGGCGGCCTGCACGCCTTTGGCCCCGATGTTGCCAGCTGTTCCCTTGAGGTTGTGCGCCGCCCGGGCCGCCGCCGTGGGGTCGGCGTCCGCGCGTGCGGCTGCAAACAGCGTTGCGAAGTCGGCTTGTGAGTGCAGAAACTTGGTCAACAGCCGGGTGTAGAGCTTTTCGTTGCCCATGGAGGTGGCCAGACCGGCGCGGGTATCAATGCCCGGCAATGGCGTCAGGCCCGCGCCTGCACGTGCCGCTGCGCCAAGTGGTTTTGCGTCATTTTGGCCTTCAGCCCTCGTGGATGTTAATGAAGTAGCTATGGATTCAATAGCATTTTCGGGCTTGATCCACTTGGCGATGGTGGCAAACATCTCGTCCACACTGAGTGGTTTGGCGATGTGGTCCCACATGCCAGCTTCCAGTACCTTCTCCCGGTCTCCGGCCATGGCGTTGGCCGTCATCGCAATGATGGGCAAGTCCCTGAAAGCCGGATTCTGGCGGATGGCGCGGGTGGCGGCGTAGCCGTCCATGACCGGCATCTGGCAGTCCATGAGGATGCCGTCGAAGTGGGGGTCGTTGGCCAGGATGTCCAGCGCCTGCTGGCCGTGGTTGGCCAGCACGACTTCCATGCCGGCATTCCTGAGGAGTTCCAGGGCCAGTTCCTGGTTCATTTCGTTGTCTTCCACCAGCAGGACCCTGGCGCCTGCCAGTCTGGCCATGATTTCGCTGTGGTTGCCCGCCTTCTCGTTGGCCCGGGTGTCGGTGATGAAGCCTTTGTTGAGCGCCTCGCCAATGGCTTCGAGCAGGGTGGATGAGGTGACCGGCTTGGTGAGCACCGATTGGAGCGCCACTCCACGCTGTTGGGCCGAGCCCAGGGCTTCTTCGCGCCCGTAGGCGGTGACCATGATGACGGTGGGGACCTGCTGGAGTTGTTCGGTCTGCAGCTGGCGCACGGTTTCCACGCCATCCAGCACGGGCATTTTCCAGTCCATGAGAACCAGGTCATAGTGCAGCCCCTGTTTGTCGGCGGCGGCCACCATTTGCAGGGCCTGTTGGCCGTCCCAGGCCACATCCACTTCCAGGCCGAAGTTGCGGGCCATGGTGGAGAGGATTTCCCGTGCCGATGCGTTGTCGTCGACGACCAGCACGCGCACGCCCAGTAGTTCTTCGGCCTTGAACATGCGTCGGGGCATGGGTTCAAGCTGCAGACCAAAGCGGGCGTGAAAGTGGAAGGTGGAGCCTTTGCCGGGTTCGCTTTCGACCCAGATGCGGCCCTGCATGGCTTCGACGAGGTTTTTGGAGATGGCCAACCCGAGGCCGGTGCCGCCGTATTTGCGGGTGGTGGAGGCGTCGGCCTGGCTGAAGGACTGGAACATCTTGCTGCACTGCTCGGGTGTCATGCCGATGCCGCTGTCCTTGACCCAGAAGTGGAGTTCGACTCCGGTGTCGTCTTCGCTGACTTTGTCAATGCCGACGACGATTTCGCCTTTGTCGGTGAATTTGACGGCGTTGTTGCCCAGGTTGATGAGGATTTGGCCCAGACGCAGGGGGTCGCCCTGCAGGGCAGTCGGCACATCGGCTGCGGCGTTGAAGAGGAGTTCCAGGCCTTTGTCTTCGGCTTTCATGCCAACCAGGTTGGCCAGGTTGTCCATGACGTCTTCTAAGCGGAAGTCGATGGTTTCCATGCTCATCTTGCCGGCTTCGATTTTGGAGAAGTCCAGGATGTCGTTGATGATGCCCAAGAGGTTTTCTCCGGAGCGGTGGACTTTTTCGATGTAGTTGCGCTGTTTCTTGTCCAGATTCGTCTGCAAGGCCAAGTGGCTCATGCCGATGATCGCGTTCATGGGCGTGCGGATCTCGTGGCTCATATTGGCCAGGAAGTCCGACTTGGCCTTAGTGGCCTCTTCGGCCAGTTGGCGCGCCTTTCGGATTTCCAGCTCGGCCTGCTTGCGCTCGGTGATCTCGTACATCCAGTTCAGCAGCAGGCGCTGATCACCCTGCTGGGTCCAGCGGGCATTGAGCAGCACCCAGATTTCCTTGCCCTTGGAGTCGCGGAAACGGGCTTCGTAGTCGTCCACCCGCCCCTCGGTTCTGAACTGTTGCAAGAAGGCATCGCGCTCTTCGATGCTGGCCCAAAATTCGGAGCCCTTGCGCCTCTTCAGCTGTTCCAGCGTGACGCCCAGCATGTCAGCCAGACGCCGGTTGGCAAACACCACGTGGCCGTCCATATCCACCATGGTCACGGCCGAGGGGCTGTCCTCCAGCAACTGGGTCAGGCGGGCCTCATTCTCGGCAATCAGCTTTTGCTGCGCGGCGAGTTCATCGGCCTGCTGTTGCGTGGCCAGCAGCAAGCCTTGGGTGCGCTGGTTGCGCTCCAGGATTTCCATGCACAAGGCCAGCATGGGCAGCAGGCTGTCCAGCAGGGCCTGGTCATCGTCGCAAAAGGCTTCCAGCAAGGCCAGCTCCACGATGCCGAGCAAGACACCGTTGTTCATCACCGGCTGGATCAGGATCGTCCGGGGTTTGGCGCGGGCCAGGGCCGAATCCACCCGCACCGGGTCCGCAACGGGGTTGTCCAGGCGAATCAGGCGCTGCTCCAGTGCGCACTGGCCGACAAGGCCTTCGCCATAGGCAATGGCCGGCGCCAGAGTCGGGTCTCCCTGGCGGGCATATCCGCTGCTCAACACCAGGCGCTGGTTCACGGTGTCGGCCAGGTACAGGCTGCCCTGCCCCAGCGCCAGGCGCGTGGCCAGCCCCGTCAGCAGGGCCGTTCCAAGTTCGGGAAAATTCTGGGCCTTTTGCAGCGCGGTGGACAGCTCGGCAATCGCCGTGGCCCGGCTCCCCTGGGCCGCCAACTCCTGGTTGCCAGCGGCAAGTTGTTCAAACAGCGCGCTGACGGGTTCGGCCACCTTGCGGTAGAGGCGCATGGCCAGCACGGCGCCACAAACGGTGAGCGTCAGCAGCCCCAGGGCCATGGCAATCGAGAAGCGCCGGGACCAGGGGGCAAAGTCGCTCTCCGGCGCGCTCAGGGCCAGCCGAAACTCCTGATTGCGCAGCGGCTGGGGCAGCAGTTTGACCCGCCAGAAGCCGTCCGCAACCGGCACCCGGATACCCAGAGGTGATGGGTCATTCGCCGCGGCTTTTAGTGCGGAGGCCAGTACCGAGAGGCCAATGGCGCCGGGCTCCTGCATGACAGCCTTTTTGACGGCATCCGGCTGGTCGAACCCATTGTTGCGGGGCAGACCCAGAACCTTGCCGTCCGGCGTCAGCAGGGTCACATGCCCATGCCGGGCGTAGTCCATGTCCAGCGTCAGGCGCGTCAGGTCGGACAGCAGCACGTCAAATGCGACAACCCACTGTCGGCCGTTACCGGCATCGGTCCAGCGCACGGCGGCCGTGATGCCGGGTTCCTGGGTGGTCTGGAACAGGTAGGGTGCGGTCCAATAGACCGTGTTCTCGGGCGCTGTCATGACGCCGGTGAACCAGGGCCGTTTGCGGGGGTCGTAGTCCTGCTCCTTCCACTCCTCACCGATACGGGTGCGGGCATCCTTCCACGCCAGCCAGTGCTGCTGTTTGCCGCTCTTGGGCACATGCGTGACCCGGTTTTTCCAGCCCTCCGGCACCTTGAGCAGCAGGATTTCGCGGCCCTCGTCGTTGGCCAGGTGCACGCTGCTGACAATGGTGCGCTGGGTGATCGCCGGAATCATGACCCGGTTCAGAGTCGCCGCATCATCCAGACCCAGCACCCCCTCCTGGGTCCAGTCGCGCATGGTCAGCACAATCCGGTCAATCTGGGCGGCCAGGGCGTCTACTCGGGAAGCCATGTGCTCGGCAGCCTCGCGCTGTGCGATCTGGGCATTGGCCAGGGCCGCCGGCTTGGCCCGCCACTGGTAGAAGGCACCCGCCATGACGACAATCAGCAGCAGACCGAAGGCGGGAACGCCCCAGCTCAGGCGGCGCAACAGGCCGCGCACCTTGCGGCTGGAGCGCTGCAGGGCGGCCGAAGCGTCGGGCATGGGTGTCATGGCCGGGTCTTGCATGGCGGGTTTCACAATGCAGCCTTTCCGGCCTGTCGCGGCTTGATCCACCGGGCCATGGTTGCAAACATGGTGGCCACGTTGAGCGGCTTGGCAATGTGGTCGCACATGCCGGCCTCCAGCACCTTTTCCCGGTCGGTAGCCATTGCGTTGGCCGTCATCGCGATGACGGGAATGTCCTGCCAGGCCGGGTTGGCACGGATCGCCCGCGTGGCCATGTAGCCATCCATGACCGGCATCTGGCAATCCATCAGTACGCCGTCAAACTGGCTATCCCTGCCCAGAATATCCAGTGCCTCCTGGCCATTGACTGCCAGCACCACCTCCATGCCGGCACTGGCCAGCAGCTCCATGGCCAGTTCCTGGTTCATCTCGTTGTCTTCGGCCAGCAGCACCCGAGCGCCCTTGAGCTGGGCCATGGATTCCTGTTGTCCATCGGCTCGCGCCTCGCTGCGGGTGACGATTTCCAGGCCCTTGCCCAGGACCTCGCCGATGGCCTCCAGCAGCGTGGAGGGCGTTACCGGCTTGGTCAGCACGGTGGGCAGGGCCACGCCACGCTCGCTGGCGCTGGACATGGCCTCCTCGCGCCCGAAGGCGGTGACCATGATGACGGTGGGGATCCTGCTCAAGGTGCCGGTGCGCATCTGCCGCACGGTTTCCACACCGTCCAGTACGGGCATTTTCCAGTCCATCAGGGCCAGGTCGTAGGGCAGGCCTTTGCCGTCCGCCTCTGCCACCATGCGCAGGGCCTCGGTGCCATCACGGGCCGCGTCCACTTCCAGGCCGAAGGTCCTGGCCATGGTTGACAGGATTTCACGGGCACTGGCGTTGTCGTCCACCACCAGCACACGCACGCCCAGCAGGTCATCGGCCTGGTACATGCGCCGCGACTGCGGATGGGCCTGCACACCAAAGCGTGCGTGGAAGTGGAAGGTGGAGCCCTGGCCGACTGTGCTTTCCACCCAGATGCGGCCCAGCATGGCTTCGACCAGGCTCTTGGAAATGGCCAACCCCAAGCCCGTGCCACCGTATTTGCGGGTGGTGGAGGCATCGGCCTGGCTGAAACTCTGGAACATCTTGCCGCACTGTTCGGGCGTCATGCCGATGCCGGTGTCCTTGACCCAGAAGTGCAACTCCACACCATCCGCAAGGTCCGCGACCTTTTCCACGCCGACAACGATCTCACCGGCCTCTGTGAACTTGACGGCGTTGTTGCCCAGGTTGATCAGCACCTGGCCCAGGCGCAACGGATCACCCACCAGAGCGGTGGGCACATCGGGCGAGCCGGCAAACAGCAGCTCCAGCCCCTTGTCCTCGGTCTTCATGCCGACCAGGTTGGCCAGGTTGTCCATGACGTCTTCCAGGTGGAAAGGAATGGACTCCATGCCCATCTTGCCAGCCTCGATCTTGGAAAAATCCAGGATGTCGTTGATGATGCCCAGCAGGTTTTCGCCGGCGCGGTGCACCTTTTCCACATAGTTGCGTTGCTTCTTGTCCAGACTGGTCTGCAGTGCCAGGTGGCTCATGCCGATGATGGCGTTCATCGGGGTGCGGATCTCGTGGCTCATATTGGCCAGGAAGTCGCTCTTGGCGCGGGTGGCTTCCTCGGCTGTTTCCTTCGCCTTGCGCATTTCCTGCTCCAGGCGCTTTTTCTCGGAGATGTCCTGCCGGATCACGCATATGGCGTAGATGTTGCCGTTGCCATCGCGCAGCGGGAACTTGAAGACCTGGCGCACTTCCTGGCGGCCATTGCGCTCCATGCTGTGCTCGAACTCCATCAACTCGCCCTTGGCCAGCACCTGCCGGTCGGTCTCAACGCCCCAGGTGTCGCTGGCGTCGCCCGTCGCTTCCACAATGGTGTGGCCAAGAATCTGATGCGGCTCCAGTTTGAAAAATTTGCGCAGGTAGGCCGCGAAGCTGGCATTGATGAGCAGAAAGCGCCCTTCGATGTCCTTAAGGTAGATGTCCGTCGGCGAGTTGTCCAGCACCGCCTGCATCAGGTTCTTGGTCTGCGCCACTTCGGCAAAGGCGTCTTTGAGTTGTTGCTCGGCCTGCTTGCGTTCGGCAATGTCGCGCACCGATGCGCACAGGCTGACACCCCGTCCGCCCACATCCGGCAGCAGGGATCGACCGATTTCGGCTTCGAACTCGCTGCCATCCTTGCGCAGGCCACGCAGTTCGCCGTTGAGGCTGTCCGTAGCCCCCGCCCTGCCGCTTTCCGCATAGCCGCCGCGCAGTTGCGCATGCTGCTGGCGCAGGGCGGCAGGCACCAGCACCTCCATGGACCGCCCCACCAGCTCCCCTGGCGCGTAGCCAAACATGGCATCCAACTTGGGGTTGGTCAACAGGATGGTGCCGCGCGCATCGGTAACCAGCATGCCGTCGGGGGCCGACTCGATGATGCCGCGGTACCAGGCCTCGGTGTCCTTGAGCGCGTTTTGCTGGGCCGCCAGTTCGCCCGCCTGGGCCTCCAGCGTTGCAGCCTGCTCCCGCATGGCCTGGGCCTGGCTTTGGGTTTCCTCCAGCAGCTTGTTGGTCTTGACGCTGCGCTCCAGAATCTCCAGGTTCATGGCCAGCACCGGCATCAGGCCGTCCAGCAGGGCCTGCTCCCTGGCGCCGAAGCGGGTGAGGGTTGCCAGCTCCAGCACCCCCAGCAAACGCTCGTTGCGGACAATGGGCAGTACCAAAATGCTGCCCGGCGTCTCATCCACCAGGCTGGAGCCGATGCGGATGTAGTCGGCCGGCGGCTGGGTCAGGATGATGGGCATGCGCTCCATGGCGCATTGCCCCACCAGGCCCTGGCCCAGGGGGAAATACTGCTCCAGCGACTTGCGCTCCCGAAACGCGTAGCCGCCCAGCATGCGCAGGCGGCGAGATTCTTCTTCGTACACATAGAACGCACCATGCCCAATCTGCATCAGTGACGCCACTTCGCTGAACAGTACCCGGGGCAGTTCGGTGAAGCTGGTCACCGTCTGCAGCGCGTTGGAGATGCTGGCCAGGTGGCTCTTCATCCACGTTTGGGTCTCCATTTGCAGCGCCACCGATTGCAGCACCTGCACTGAGCGGGCCAGGCTGCCAATCTCGTTGGCGTAGGCCGTGTGAGGAATGGTGGTGTCGAGCTTTCCCTGGGCAAGGGCTTCCACCGCCCGGCGCACATCATCCGAAGGCCGCCGAATCGACTGCGATATCAGCCAGCCAAACAACAGACTGAAGGCCGCGGCACCTGCCAGCAGGGCGTAGGTCAGCGCGATGATGTCGCCGCTGGCCTGCAAGGACTGCTCCATCGCTTGTCGGGCGCCTTCCTCCTTGAGTTCTGCCAGCTTGATCAGGGCAGCGTTGGCGGCACGCCCCGGTGCTGCAAAGTCGTTGGAGGCAATGAAGGCCGCAGACACCACCTCCGAGTTGCGTCCCAGCAAGACCACGGCTTTGGCGACATTGGTGTGGTAGATGGTATAGGCATGGTCGAACGCGTCCAGCGCCGCCAGCGTGTCCTGTTGCAGCAGCCGTCCGCGCAACTCGGTGATCTCCTTGCGCAACCGGACATCCAGCGCCGCCACGGTGGCAAGCGATGCCTCGCGCCGCGGGCCTGACTCCACCAGGGCAGCCTGGCGCAACTCACGGCCAATCTCCAGGTAGTTGATCTGGGCGTCCTTGACATTGGATACCCCCAGCAGCTCCTGCTCATACAGTGCGGACAGTTCCCTGCGCAGTTCGCGCTGCGCCACCAGGTTGGCCACGCCTGTGATCAGGGTCAACAGCAGCAGACCGGAAAAGCCCAGCACCAGCTTGGTTCGCAGGGAACGGCGCTGCAGCGCGGCGAACAGGTATTTCATGGCGCCCCCTCCCCGCCCAGCGCATCCAGATCCACCACGGTGCCCACCAGTCCCCCCGGCGTGCCATCGGCCTTGCGAAAGCCAGCCACGTAATACAGGGTGGAGTGAACCCTGCCATCGGCCAGCGGTATCTTTGTGATGCGGCGAACCACGCTGCCAGATGCGATGGTGGCCTCGTCTTCGGCCTGGAAGGCCTCGCGGTCAGCCAGCGGCAGGTAGTCCAGCTCCATCACAGTCTTGCCAATGAGTGCTGCGCGCTGCACGTTGAAAGCCTCTTCATAGGCCCGGTTGAAGCCGACAAAGCGCGCATCCGGCCCCTTGTAGAACAGCGGGTAGGGAATGGCGTCGATCAGGGTCTGCTGGAAGCCCAGCAGCTCGGCACTGGCCAGTCGTGCCGCAGCGGTATCGGCCAGGATCTGCTGCGTGTGACGGGCACGCGCCAGGATCTGCAGGTTCATGGCCAGCAACTGGGTCAGTTCGGCAAAGTGGTCGTGCGCAAATTCGTCTGCGGTGCCCTGGATGGCGATTTCCACCGCACCCAGCAACGTGGTGTTGTGCACGATGGGCACCAGGACGATGGCCCCGGGTGTGGCGTTGCCCAGCCCGGATCGTATGGTCCAGATGCCTTGTTGCTGCGTGGCGATGACGCGGCTGCGTTGCTCGGCTGCAACCTGCCCCAGCAGCCCCTCGCCTACCACCAGTTCCTGCGGCGCGGTATCCCCACAGGCAAAGGCGGCCATCAGTTGCATGCGAGGGGTGGTATCCGATTGCCTGACATAGACCACGCCTTGCAGTGCGCCGAACAGGTGGTGCGATTCCTGAAGGAAGTTCTGGCACAGGGTCTGCACGTCGTCGCTTTGCTGCAGGTGAACAAACGCCGTGGCCATCTGCGTGCGGTAGCGCAACTGGCTCTCCTGCGTCTGGGCAAACAACTGCAGCTTGTCGCTGGCCTGCGCCTGGGCATAACGCCCCTTGAACAGGTGCAGCAGCATCCAGCCCAGCAGACCCACCAGGATTGCCGCCACACTCGCGCGCGCCGCAGTGAACTTCCAGGGCACGGATTGGGACAGGTCCTCCAGCACCAGCAGGCTCCAGTCGCCAGATGGGTCGTCCCAGTTCACCTTGGCATGGGCCACGGCATAGGGAACACCCCCCATGCGCTGCACCCCCGTGGTGGGGGCCACCGGCAGGGGCTGTGGCTCGGTGCTGTCAAACAGCGCGCCGAACTGTTTCAGATCCCGGATGTCCTTGATGCGCTGGGGCGTGACCTCTCCGGCCAGACGACCAACCCATTCCGAGCGATTGCTGGCAAACACCACCCCCTGTGGCGACAGCAACAAGGCGGTGTCAAAGCGGTTCTTGAGCAGGCCATCCACCCGGTCCAGCGTGGTGCGGGCCACCAGTGCGCCCACACCCGATGTGGACTTGGCCTGCTCGGCAAAGACTGGCGCGGTGAAATAGATGGCACGGTCACCCCGGGCCATGCTGACCGCTGCGTAGACATTGGTCTTGCCCTGCATGGCCATCTGGAAATAGGGGCGAAACTGCACATTGAGGCCCGTGGATGGTGCGTTGGTCCGGTCCCACGAAGTCTTGATGATGCCGTCGCTGCCGACGACGAACACGCCATCCGCATCAAACGAGCTGCCCACGGCGGCCAGCTTGGCGGGAATATTGGCATTGACAGACAGCAGGCCATTGGTGGCGTCCTGCTTGATGTCGCTATCAATCAGGCCCAGCAGTGTGATGGAGCCCATCAGGTTGCCGTTGAGCGTGCTGGACATGATCTCGATGCCGCTGCGCTGCGCCTCGGTCTCCAGCAACGACAGGCGTTGCTGCTGACGCCAGTTCACGTCGGCCGACCACACCAGTGCGCCCACACCCAGGCCGATGCAGACCATGCCGGCCCAGGCCCAGCGCATGTGTGCGGCGAAGAAGAATGCGATCCGGTTCATGAACCCCTTTGGTGAAGCAGGTAATGGCCAGTGTCAGCCGGTGATGACCTTGAGGGTCTCTGCCTTGTGTGCCAGATCGGCGTCGCTGTCCGCATAGCGCCGGGCCACCGCCTGGAACTCGCCGGTCAGTGCCAAAAAGGCATCCACCATGTCCGGGTCGAAGTGGCTGCCCCGCCCTTCGCGGATGATGTCCACCGCCTTCTCGTGCGGCATGCCTTCCTTGTAGACGCGCCGGCTGATCAGTGCGTCGTAGACATCGGCCACGGCCATCAGACGCGCCGAAATCGGGATCATGTCGCCGGCCAGGCCCTCGGGGTAGCCGCTGCCGTCCCATTTCTCCTGGTGGCTATAGGCGATTTCCTTGGCATATCTGAGGAATTCGACCTCCAGGCCCAACTGGTCCTCGGCGTGCTGGATGGCATCGCGACCTAATCTGCAGTGGGTCTTCATGATTTCGAACTCGTGCGGCTCAAAGCGCCCGGGCTTGAGCAGGATACGGTCGGGTATGCCGACCTTGCCAATGTCGTGCAGCGGCGCCGACTTGAACAGCATGGTGATGGTGTGGTCGCTGAGAAAGCCACGAAACCGGTCGTGGTTTTTCAGGTAGTCGGCCAGCAACTCCACGTAGTACTGGGTGCGCCGGATGTGGTTGCCGGTGTCGTTGTCGCGCGTCTCCGCCAGCGAGGCCATGGCCAGGATGGTGACGTCCTGGATGGCGGCGAGTTCGCGGGTGCGCTTGGCGACCTCGGTCTCCAGATAGACGTTCTGGTCCTTGAGAAAATCGGCGGCGGCCTTGACGTGCAACTGGGTGGCCACACGGGCCAGCACGATGGGCGGGTTGACCGGTTTGGTGATGAAGTCCACTGCGCCCATTTCCAGACCTTTCTTCTCGTCTTCCGTGGCGGTCATGGCGGTCAGGAAGATGATGGGGATGTCGCGCGTGGCCGGGTCGTCCTTGAGGGTCTTGCAGACGTCGTAGCCCGAGAGACCCGGCATCATGATGTCCAGCAGGATCAGGTCGGGCTTGTCAGGAGCCTGGGCCACCTTGATGGCCTTTTCACCGTTGTTGGCGACCTTGACCTTGTAGAGGTTCTTGAGCAGACCCGACATCAGCGTCAGGTTGTCTGGCGTATCGTCCACCACCAAAACCGTCGGCTTCTGGGTGAAATCCAGTGCATCAGACATGACCCGGCCTCCTTTGCATCGTTTCTTATGCGGGCCGGCCCAATGAACATCGGTGTGCCTAACTGCGCTGACCCGAATTCATTCTATGTCGCTTGTTCACTGGATGGAAACCCCGTCAGCTCCGCAAGGCCTTCTTCAGCTCCACACCCAGCTCGGGCTTGTGCGCAAACGGATCGGTGGGGTTGCGCGACATCAGCACATCTTCCATGCGCGTCTGCACGGAGCCGATGGCTTTGGGGTGGCTGTAGATGTAGAACTGGTTGGCTGCCATGGCATCGAACACCATCTGCGCGACCTCGGCTGCCGTCACCTTGCCGCTGTTGACCGCCTTGTCGCTCATGGCCTGGCCGATCAACTGGCTGCGGGTCGGCTTGGCGTCAGCTGTGCTGAGATCGCCCGGGCGGTTGCGGTGACTCTGGGCGATACCGGTGGGCACAAAGAACGGGCACAGCACGCTGGCGCTGATCTGGTCGGTGACCAGGGCCAGATCCTGGTACAGGGTCTCGCTCAGCGACACCACGGCGTGTTTGCTGACGTTGTAGATGCCCATGTTGGGCGCGTTCAACAGGCCGGCCATGCTGGCGGTGTTAACGATGTGGCCCTGGTAGGCGGGATCGGCCTTGGCGGCGGCCAGCATCATCGGGGTGAACAGGCGAACGCCATGCACCACCCCCATCAGGTTCACGCCCAGCACCCATTCCCAGTCCTGCAGGGAGTTTTCCCAGACCAGGCCGCCAGCACCGACACCGGCGTTGTTGAAGACGAAATGCGGTGCACCAAATCGCGCAAAGGCGGCGTCGGCCAACGCTTGCATCTGGTCGGCCTTGGATACATCCACCCGCATGGCCAGCACCGGAGCGCCGGCAGCCTGCATTTCCGCCACGGTGCGGTCCAGCGCATCCTGCTGCACGTCGGCCAGGACCAGGTTCATGCCCAGTTTGGCGCCAATGCGGGCGCACTCCAGCCCAAAGCCGGAGCCGGCTCCGGTCAGGACAGCGGTCTTGTTCTTGAAATCGGAAATCATGGAAAAAAAGCTCCAGGGGTTTTAGGGTTGCCAGACCATCTCAATGTGATCGATGCCGTCTTCGACGTAGGGCTTGCCCACGTCGACAAAGCCGTGTTGGGTGTAGTACGCCTTCAGCCGCGCCTGTGCACCGATGCGAATGGGTTGAATGCCCCACTGCGACACCAGGGCTGCCATGGCCTCACGGATCAGGGCATGGCCCAGTCCGTTGCCGCGGCCCGAAAGGCGCGTCACGACGCGGCCAATGCTGGCCTCCGCGTACTTGACGCCAGCGGGGAACAGGCGCGCATAGGCCACCAGCACATCGCCCTGCCCGGTCTGCTGCTGCGTGCCGAGCAGGTGCAGTGCGTCGACATCGCTGCCGTCCATGTCCAGGAAGATGCAGGCCTGCTCGACGACGAAAACCTCGCTGCGCAGTTGCAGCACCCCGTACAGCTCGGCGGCCGTCAGCGCGTCAAACGGCTTGCACTGCCACTGCACGGAATGCGCCGGCGCTGCGCTCATGCCGTTTGCACGGCCCTGAGCACGTAGCCGATGCGCGGGAAGTGCACATGCACCGTACCGGCCCGTTCGTCCACCCGGCGCAGGGTGTAGCGCGTGCGGGTGGCGGCGACCAGTTCGCCCTCGGTCGGTTCCTGACCAAAGGTCTCGGCTGCCACGGTGACGCGGCTGCCCAGCGGAATGCCGTGTTCGTCCTGGAATGATTTATCGTCCAATTGGGCTGTAGCCCTCGTGGATGTTGAACACACCGCTATCGCTTCTGTAGCAGAAAACTTCTCCAGCTTGCCGTGGCCCAGGGCCTCCATGCGGTCCATCCAACGCAGCACGCCGGGGGTGGCATCCAGAATGCCGGCCATCACCGGCACCCGCTTGCGGCTGAACCACAGCGGGTGGTAGCAGGCAAAGTCCGCCACGCAGGGCGTGTTGCCCATCACAAAGTCCTGGCCGTCCAGCATGTTGGCAATGCGGCGCAGGTAGGACTTGTAGGCGGCGGTGGCGTCCGGCGCGCGCAGGCGTGTCATGCCGGTGGACATGGCGGCGCGGTCCGCGCCAAACGCCTTGGCGGCCTCGGCCGGTGCGCCCTCGAACATGGAGGCTGCCCCCTTGGGCTGCAGGTTGTAGCCCATGGCCGCCCAGAACAGCGTGGTGTCGGCCCACTGGGCGAGCACGCGGGCCAGGCCCTTGTGGCTCTCGGGGAACAACGCCGGTGTGGGCTGGATGTGCTCCAGCATATCGCAGATCAGCGCGGTGTCGCAGTACACGTCCGAGCCGATCTGCAGGATGGGCGTCTTGCGGTAGCCGCCGGTCAGCGCCAGCACATCGGGCTTGGGCATGATGGCCGGGATGATGACCGACTTCCAGGCCAGTTGCTTAAAGCCCAGCACCAGCCGGATCTTTTCGGCAAAGGGCGATGTGGGGTAGTGGTGCAGGATGAGATCGCTCATGGTGGCTCCTAGATCAGCTTGACCAACTGCTTGCCAAAGTTTTTGCCCTTGAGCAAGCCCAGGAAGGCTTCGGGTGCGGCGGCCAGGCCCTGCGCAATGCTTTCACGCGCGCGCAGCTTGCCGGTGGCCACCAGCGTGCCGAGTTCGGTCAGTGCCTGGGGCCAGACTTCCATGTGTTCGCTGACGATGAAACCCTGCACCTTCAGGCGCTGGGTCAGGATCAGCGCCGGGTAGCTCAGCGGCAGCGGCGCACCGTCGTAGCCGGCGATCATGCCGCAGACCGCGATGCGGCCAAAGGCATTCATGCGCGGCAGCACGGCGTCCAGCACCATGCCACCCACGTTCTCGAAATAGCCGTCGATGCCGTTGGGGCATGCCTCGGCGATGGCCTTGGAGAGTGATGCGGCGTCCTTGTAAAGCTTGTAGTCGATGCAGGCATCAAAGCCCAGCTCATCCACGGCGTATTGGCATTTATCGGTGCCACCGGCAATGCCCACCGTGCGGCAACCGCGCGCCTTGGACAAGGCAGCAAAGGCGCTGCCCACGGCACCGGTGGCGGCGCTGACGACCATGGTCTCACCGGCCTTGGGTTCGATGATCTTGACCAGGCCATACCAGGCGGTCACACCCGGCATGCCCACAGCGCCCAGATAGGCGCTCAAGGGCACATGGGTGGTGTCCACCTTGCGCAGTGCGCCGGGCGCATTGCCATCGACCACGCTGTATTCCTGCCAGCCGCCCATGCCCACCACCTTGTCGCCCACGGCGTATTTGGCATTGCGGGATTCCACCACCTCGCCCACCGTGCCGCCCTGCATGGTCTGCCCCAGCGGCTGGGGCTGTGCGTAGCTCTTGGCATCGTTCATGCGGCCGCGCATGTAGGGGTCCAGGCTCAGAAAGTGGTGGCGCACCAGGACTTGACCATCCTGCAACGCCGGGGTTTCAGCGGTGATCAGCTTGAAATTGCTGGCAACGGCCTCGCCCACTGGGCGGTTGTCGAGAAGGATTTGGTGGTTGGTTGGCATGGTGTATTCGATTCAATCGGTGGAGATGTTGAGGGGGTTCGTGCTCTTGGCGCCTGTTGGCAGGCGCTTGACGAACTTGAAGGTGCCGGTGGCGTGGGCGCATTTGCGCCCCGCAGCATCAAAAATGGTGGACTGGGTGAAGGCCATGGTGGCGGTGCGGTGCATCAGCTCGCCTTCGGCGCGCAGCGGGCCGATGGCAGGCTGCATGAAGCTGGTCTTCATCTCAATGGTGACCACACCCATCTCGGGCACCTGGCTGCGCGCTGCCGTGGCCATGGACACGTCCATCAGCGTCATCAGCGCACCGCCGTGGGTCACCGAGAACGAGTTCAGATGCTCCGGCTTGGCGGTGTACAGGATCTCGGAATGGCCGCCGTCAAACTGCGTCAGTTCAAAACCCAGGTGCTTCACAAAGGGGATATCCACCCCGAAGCCGACGGCCTTGTCCCACGACATGGGGTTCAACCGGCGACGACAGCGCTGACGCCACCATCCACGGCCAGCCATTGGCCGGTGATGTGCTTGCCGGCGTCCGATGCGAGCAGCAGGGAGAGGCCCTTCAGGTCTTCGTCATCGCCCAGGCGGCGCAGGGGGGCGTGGGCTGCCATCTTGTCCTCGCCCAGGCTCTCGATCAGGCCGATGGCCATCTTGGTCTTGAAGAAGCCGGGGCAGATGGCGTTGACATTGATGCCGTAGGGGCCCCACTCGGCGGCCAATGCGCGGGTGAAGTTGATGACCGCACCCTTGGAGGTGTTGTAGGCAATGGTCTTCATCTCGATCGGATTGCCGCCCAGGCCGGCAATCGACGCAATGTTGATGATGCGGCCACGGCCCCGGGTAATCATGCTCTTCTTGGCAATGATCTGGCTCAGCAGAAAGTAGCCGCGCACATTGAGGTTCATGACCTTGTCCCATGCGGCCACGGGATGGTCTTCGGCCGGGGCGCCCCAGGAGGCGCCGGCGTTGTTGATCAGGATATCCACGTCGCCCATGCGTTGCAGGGTCTCATCGGCCAGGCGGGCAATGTCGGCTTCCTTGGCGCAGTCGGCGGCAATCCAGCGGGCGTCGATGCCAGCGGCCTGCAATTCAGCGGCCGCCTGTTCCAGGTCTTCGGCCTTGCGCGAACTCAGCATGATCTTGGCGCCCGCCTCACCCAGTGCATGGGCCATTTGCAGGCCCAGGCCGCGCGAGCCGCCGGTCACGAGGGCGGTCTTGCCGGTGAGGTCAAACAGTTGTTGAATGGTGCGGGTCATAAGTCAAGTCTCCAAAATAATCGGTTCGCTGGAATTTAAGGGATTCAGAAGGGCCAGGCTGTCTCTGGGGTGATAGTGGCGCGCGCCATGCATCAAAATAGCCGCAGGAAAGAGAGTACCTATGTTCAAGATTTACTGGACCGACGAAAACAACCAGGTGCATGGCCAGGAGGCCTCCGAAATCGTGCAAGCCCTGCAGATCACCAAGGAAAAGCGCGACGCCGGTTACACCTTTGTGACCATGGCCAACGAGAACCCGCAGCATGTGGGCAAGCAGGGTGTTGACACGATTGTCGATGGAAAGACGCCCGATGGAGAGGATTACGACTGGTCCAAGGCCGGCCGCGCCGGCAAGCCGCGCAGGAACGATCGCATCATCACCAACAAGGACCATTGAGAGTCCCGTAAACTCCAGCCCGGTTCCGCCGGTCCGCGCGGGCACTTCAATCGACCAACACGCTAGGGGTACCTCATCTTGCGCAAACGTTTGCTGGTTTCAATCGGCTGCATCTTTTCACTGGGTGTTGCCTGTGCCCAGGGCAACCTGGGTGCGTTGCTGGACTTGGGCGCAAAGAAGATCACCCGGGCGGAGTATGTAGCCTCGTTGCCAACCACCAGCTATTCGGTGTGGCCCGATGGAAAGGGTGAAGAGGTGTTGACCTACTTTCCCGATGGGAAAATCAGCGGCACCGAAAAACAGTACGCAACGGGTGCTTCCAGCGGGAGCACCGGCAAGTGGACCATGACCGCGTCGGGCAAGATCTGCACGAGTGTGCGATTCACCAACTGGCCGGGAACGCACGAAGAGTGCCGTTTCCTCTTCCGGCTGGGGAATGATGTGTTCATTTCGATGTCGGATTCCGCGCGCGCCGCGCCGGTTCAGAAGCAGATCACACGGTAGCTGCGGACATAAAGAAGCCCCGACAGCAATGCCGGGGCTAAACCCCTTGCGGGACTGGCCTAGGAAACATGACCAGTGTGACCCGAATCACGCTTTCACTATATACCCGCAGGGCCTGCTAAAGCAAGGCATGTACGGGTGGTTTGCGGTGCAAATCCGCCTTCCGGTCAAAAAGCGTCTTGCGGGAAGTCGGCACAGGTCAGGTCACGCGTCTGCACAACGCCCAGCCATGCGCCGATCTTGGGCAGTTCGTAGTGGAAGAAGAAGCGGGTAGCGCCCAGGCGGCCCCGGGTGGCGGTTGTGGTCTGCGCAGCGTCAGCCTCTAGTGCCTTGGCCGCAACATCCAGCCAGATCCAGGCCAGCACCGTGTGGCCAAAGGCCTGCATGTAGGGCACGGCATTGGCCAGTGCCTCGGTGGGGTTGCCGGTGGACCAGGCCTTTTGCGTGGCTGCGCCAATCTGTTGCAGGGCCAACCCCAAGGCTTTGGCGTGTTCCGCCAGCGCAGGCACGCCTGCGGCTTTCTGGATGGTGGCAGTCATGCGTTCGGCCAGAAGTTTCAGGCCCTTGCCCTCCTCCATCAGCACCTTGCGGCCCAGCAGGTCGGTAGCCTGGATGCCGTGTGTGCCTTCGTGGATCATGTTGAGGCGGTTGTCACGCCAGTACTGCTCCACCGGGAAGTCACGCGTGTAGCCGTACCCACCGTGGATCTGGATGGCCAGCGAGTTGGCCTCCAGGCACCACTCACTGGGCCAGCTCTTGGCAATCGGAGTCAACACCTCCAGCAGCAGGCGGGCGTCATTGGCGGCATCACCACCGGCGGTGTGGTGCTCGTCCACCAGACGGGCGCAGTACAGCTCCAGCGCCAGTGCGCCCTCGCAATAGGCCTTTTGGGCCAACAGCATGCGCTTGACGTCGGCGTGTTCGATGATGGCAACCTGGGGGGCGCTGGCATCCTTGCCACCCGTACCCATGGGGCGGCCCTGCGGGCGGTTGCGTGCGTATTCGAGGGAGGCGTAGTAACCGGCCATGCCCAGCATGGTGGCGGCCATGCCAACACCGATGCGAGCCTCGTTCATCATGTGGAACATGCACTGCAGACCCTTGCCGGCCTGGCCCACCAGATAGCCGATGGCGCCCGCGCCCTTGCCGTCCAGGCCGCCCTGCCCCACCGGGAACTTGCCTTCGCCAAAGTTGAGCAGGGTGTTGGTGGTGCCGCGCCAGCCCAGCTTGTGGTTCAGGCCCGCCAGGGCCACGTCATTGCGCACACCGGTCAGCGAGCCGTCGGTGGCAACCAGCTTCTTGGGCACGATGAACAGCGAAATACCGCGGGTGCCGGGCACCAGCTTGCCGTCTGCATCGGGAATCTTGGCCAGCACCAGGTGGATGATGTTCTCGGTCAGCTCGTGCTCGCCACTGGATATCCACATCTTGTTGCCCTTGAGGCGATAACGCGCGCCCAGGGGGTCGGACTCAAAATCTTCGCCGTCCGGCACGGCGCGGGTCGCCACATCGCTGAGGCTGGAGCCGGCCTGCGGCTCGGACAGGCACATCGTGCCCGAAAAGCGGCCGGCGAATTCGTTCTTGGCAAACACCTCTTTTTGCAGATCGGTGCCATGCGTCATCAGCAGATTGGCATTGCCCGTGGTCAGCATCCCTGAGCCAATGCTCACCGACGCACAGGCAAAGAAGGCATTGGCCGCCGCCTCCACGCTGTAGGGCAGTTGCATGCCGCCCATCTCGTAGTCTTGCGCAGCACTGAGCATGCCGGACTCGGCATAAGCGCGATTGGCATCATGCGTGGCCTGGGGCAGGATCACTTTCTCGCCGTCGAACTGCGGCTCCTGGGTATCCACCAGGCGGTTGAATGGTGCGTATTTGTCGCGGGCGATGCGCTCGCAGGTGTCCAGAACGGCGTCAAACGTGTCGCGCGAATGGTCGGCAAAGCGCTCGCGCTGGGCCAGCGCGGTGGTGTCCAGCCAGTCGTTGAGCAGGAAATCAATGGTGGGGCGCAGGTTCATGGCGTATTCCAGAAAGTAAGTGCCGCTAGCGTAATGGGAAGCGCTCTGAATGGCTGCCACCAACGAGACAACGACATACCTGCAAGAAAAAAAGCTCCCTCCATTGCTGGAGAGAGCTTTTGATAATCAGGCAACCACGCCTGAACCCGAATTAGAACTCGTAGCGTGCGGTGATCTGCACGGCCCACTGCGACTCGCCCTTGGCCTGGCGCAGGGTCAGATCGTCTTCGGCAGAACGTACGGCGTAGACATACTTGCCGTCCGCGTTGATACCACCGTAATTCACGAAGGTGCGGCGGGTACCACCGGAGGAACTGAAGCCCATTTCGTTGATGCGGCCCCATTCCTTGTTGATCAGGTTGCCGATATTGAAAATGTCCAACGAGATGACACCCTTGTGCTTGGGTGCGAAGCCCGGCACTTCCTGGCTGATGCGCACGTCGAAGTTGTGCACCACGGGTGAATAGCTGCCATTGCGCTTGACCACGCCACCCTTGGAATCGGCCAACTCCTGGTTCGCATTGACGATGGCCCAGAAGCGGTCTTCATTGGGGTGGTTGGTCGGTGTGTCACCGGCAAACACCACTTCGCCGGACTGTGGGCCACGGGGGATGTACATCAAATCGTTGCCGGAGATGTTGTCGCCGTTCAAGTCATTGGCATAGGTCCAGCTGTAGGGCTTGCCGGAGCGGCCTTCATAGAAGAGGCCAAACGTGGTCTTGTACTTGCTGTAGAACGCCTTGGACCAGTTGAGCGATGCATTGACCCGATCCTTGGTCAGGTAAGCCGAGTTGGATGCCACTTCTTCATTGGGGTTGAAGATGGAGCGGGCATTGAAGTTGGATGACGACACCGACGATGTGAGCGGGCTGACTTCGGTGGCGTCCGTGCGGGTGTAGGCCACGTTCCATTCCACGCCATTGATACGCGGTCCGGTCAGGGACAGCGTCACGGCATTGCCGCCACCTTCACTGGTCTTGGTTGCTTGCAGCACATCGGCAAACTTGACATTGCTCATGGCCTTGGTAGACACACCGCAGGTGCTCACGGCGGAACCATTGGACCAGCAGGTTGGGTCGTAGCCTTTGGCGTTGTAGAACATCTGACGGCCATCCGGGCCAGTGCGGGTCGCTCCGCCCAGGTTCAGGTGCTTGTAGTAGATGCCATTGCGATTCTTGGTGCCCAGCCATTCCGCTCCCAGCACCAGACCGCCCCAGGGCAGTTCTGCATCGACAGCCAGATTGGCCTTCCACACCGAGGGTTGGCCCAGGCCGTTCTCAATGAAATCCACGTTGGAAGCGGGGGACGAACCGGCGAAGCTGGTCGGCTGGTTCAGCGGATCTGCACTGAAGATGCCACCGCCGGGGGGGCAGGCTGCAAATCCCAGGGTTCCGCAGGCCACGATGCGCGTGGCCAGACCGGTGTTGGAATACGGGTTGGACAACCAGACATTGGCTGCCGCACCCTGGAACAGGCCGAAGCCACCACGCACCTGTGCCTTTTGCTTGTTCTCGGCATCCAGCGCGTAGTTGAAGCCCACGCGTGGCTGGAACAGTTGCTGCCCATCAACGGTGGCGGAATTGTCCAGCCCAAATCCACCCGTGTTGCGTGTGACCACGCCGGCAGCCGTCACGTTGCCAGCCACGGCCGGAGCTGCGGCAGCAGCGTTGTACTGGGGTTTGTCGCTGGTGGCCAGCTGGTCCAGGCGCACGCCTGCTGTGAGCGTGAGCTGTTTGTTGGCCGTCCAGGTGTCTTGCAGGAACAGGCCGGTGTTGCGCAACGTCCATTGGGCAATGCCATTGTCCAGCGAACCGCCGGCAACCGGAATCTGCACCTGGTAGCTGGTGGGGCGACCGCGGTTGAAGTTTTCCAGAATGGCGGCTTCAATCTGGGCCGGCGTTGCCGTTGCACAGTTGATGGAGCCAAAGCTGTAGGTGTAGGTGGCACTGCTGTTTTGGCAGCTGAAGGTGTAGTTGCCCTTGGTGTTCTGGAAGAAAGCGTTGTAAACCTTGTTGTTGTCCAGATCAGCGCCAAACTTGAGTTCGTGCGCATCCAGTGTCCAGGTGCCGCCCAGGTAGGCGTTGACCGTCTTGGTATCAAGCACATTGAAATGGCGGCTGCGTTCGGTCCCGAAGTTCAGGAACCGGCTACCAGTATTGACTCCTGCAGGAGAACCGGCGGGCGCAGCCCCCGTGAACTGCAAGGCCATTGCCGGCAGGTCCGAATTGTTCTGGGGGACGCTGTTGTAGTCGCGGTTGGAAATCTTCAGTTCGGTGGAGAAGTTGGGTGTCCAGTCGGCAAACCATTGGCCCACAACGGTATCAATCTTTTTCTTCTGGTCCCACCACTGCGAAGTCAATTGCAGGCCGGTGGCGCTGTAGCCGGAGAAGCTGCCGTTGTTGGTGTCGCTTTGCTCGGTGCGCGCAAAACGCACATTGGCACGGTGCTGCTCGTTGATGTTCCAGTCCACCTTGAACAGGTAGTCCTTGGCCGACAGGGTTGTGGGGCCGGTGACGTCTCCGGCATTGATGCCATATCGCGACAGGGCTGCACTCTTCAAAGAGTCAATGGAGGATGGCGAGATCGCCACGTTGGTCAGCGGGCTGCCTACGGGACCGAACTCCGGCTGGGCGCGGTTGCTCTTGAGTTCCTCAAAACTGGTGAAGAAGAACAGCTTGTCTTCGATGATGGGGCCACCCAGCGTGAAGCCTTTGGTGTCTTCCTTGTACGGCAAAAAGCTGAAATAGGAGTCCGACGTCTTGTTGTAACGCTGGCCGCCCATGCCTTCGTTGCGGAACACGTAGTAGACGCTGCCCTTGACCTCGTTGGTGCCCGACTTGGTCACAGCGTTGATATTGGCACCGGTATAGCCCTGCTGGGTGACGTCGTAGTTGGACAGATTGACCTGAACCGACTGAATGGCATCGATGGAAATCGGCTGTTTCGTCGTGGGCAGGTTGTTGGCTTCCAGACCGAAGGTGTCGTTGGTACGCACGCCGTCAATGGTGATGGAGTTGTAGCGGGTGTTCTGCCCGCCTGCGGAGATTTCGCCTCGCTCCTTGTCAGTCTGTGACAGACGCGGGTCGGAACGGGCATAGTCTTGCAGGTTGCGGCCAATGGAGGCATACGCTTCCAGTTCCTTGCGGCCGATGTTGGTGCCGGCCCCCATGTTGCCGCTGTTGAATTTGTTGCTGGCAGTGCCCGTGACTGTCACAGCTTCCAGAACCTTGCCCCCCAGCCTCAGGTCCAGCGACAGACTCTCGGCCAACTGCAGGTACACGTCGTCGCGGGTTTCCTTGTCATTGCCCTTGACTACGACAATGGTGTATGGCCCCCCCACGCGCAGACCGCGTGCAGCGTAACGCCCTTCGGCATCCGTCACCAGCTTGTTGGAAGAACCTGATTCCTTGTGAACGATGCTGATCGACGCTCCTGCGACCGGTTTTCCATCAGCGCCCGTGACCTGCCCGCCAATGGCGGCGGTCGTGTTCTGGGCCAATGCAGGCGCAGCAACTACCAAGGCAACCGCTGCACTGAGCACCGATCGTTGAAAACCCGAGAAAAACATGTCGTGACAGCTGCGCATCCTTTTGCTCCTAAACGAGATAGCACCGTGGGGAATTGAATAGACGTAAACAAACGTAAAGAAACGCAATATAACCACAAAGTTGCGACAAGCTTGTGACACTCCAGCAACACCCCCCAAATAGCGTATGCCAAGGCTATGATGCAGCCGCGCATTTCCGCCCGCCACCCATTCTCCGGAGAGTCCTCGTGCCACTTTTTCATGCATTTGCACGGTTTCAGTGCGCCACATTGCCTGCTGTCGGTGCGCTCCTGCTGACAACCCTCACGGCATGCACCACGACGCAGCAGACGATTGCAACTCCGCCATCCCGGATTGAACTGAGCATTTTTTCGATCAACGATTTTCACGGTCACATCCAGCCCAACGCGCCCACGCCGTTATCGCCGCGTTTGCCCGATCCGAAGACGGGCGAGATCAAACCGCAGCCGGCAGGGGGCGTGGCCTATCTGGCCACGGTGCTGGACAAGCTGCGCGCACAGCGGCCCAACACGGTCTTCGTAGCGGCAGGCGATTTGATGGGCGCATCGCCGCAGTTGTCATCCCTGCTCAAGGACGAGCCCACTCTTTCGGCCCTCAGCGACCTGGGCCTGGTAGCGTCGGCGCTGGGCAACCACGACATGGATGCCGGGCTGGCCGAGCTGTTGCGCAAGTCACGTGGCGAATGCGCCAGCGCTGGCTGCGTCTGGCCAGAATTCAAGGGGGCGAACTTTCCATTTCTGGCTGCCAACATGTTCGAGACGGACTCTGGCAGGCGCGTGCTGCCCAGCCACACCATTCGGGAAATTGCCGGCCTGAAGGTCGCGTTTGTCGGTGCAGTCACGCGCGACACACCCAAGATGATTGTTCCCCGCAGCATCGTGGGGTTGCGCTTTGCCGATGAGGTCGAAACGTTGAACGCGCTGGTCCCGGAGTTGCGCGCAGCCGGCGCCCAGGTGTTGGTGGCCATCATGCACGAAGGGGCCATGAATGACGGCGCCGCCAACGACCCCAGCTACGCCTGTCCCGGCCTGCAGCAGGGGCGTGGCGTCGAGATTGCCAGGCAGTTGGACTCGGCCTACGCCATCGTCATCAGTGGCCATACGCACCAGGCCTATACCTGCAAGATTGACGGTCGCCTGTTTGTTCAGGCAGGCAGTTTTGGTGGTTGGGTCACCGAAAGCCGCTTGACGCTGGACACCACTGGCAAGCTGCTGGATGCACAAGCCATCAACCACCCTGTGTTGCAGGGCCACTATGCGCCCAACCCGGCCTTTGTGGCCCTGGTCCAGCGCGCGGCAGCCCTCACCGCCACCCTGCGCAACAAGCCAGTGGCTATGCTGTCACGGGGAGCCCAGCGCACCGTGACCGCCCCCTTTGGCGACTCGACGCTGGGCAACCTGATCACCGATGCCCACCTGGCCTATGCCAGAAAGCGCACCGCCGTGGACGTGGCCATGACCAATTCGGGCGGCATCCGGGCTGACCTGAGCGTGGAGCCCGGGCGCATGGTGACGGTCAGCGAGCTGTTTGCGATTCAGCCTTTCGGCAATGAGTTGATTGCCCTGACCATCACCGGTGCGCAATTGCAGGAGCTGCTGCGCCGCCAGTTGCCCAAGCGTCCCGGTGCCGCTTCGGTTCAGGTTTCACACAACCTGAACTACCAGTGGAGCCAGGCGGAAGGCGCTGACCCGCAACTGGATGCCGTCACAGTGAACGGCAAGCCGATCGATCCCCTGCGCGACTACCGTGTGGTGGTCAACTCCTTCATGGCTGACGGAGGGAACGACCTCAATGTGCTGCGCCGTGGGCGCGACCGTCTGGCCGTTGGCATGGACATCGACGCGTTGACCGAATGGCTGGCAGACAATCCCGCCGCCATGGGCCAGATCGAGCCGGGCCGTATTCGCCGCAACTGATGCGCCGTGCAGCGCGGCCTCAACCCGTTCAGGGGGCGATTTCAAACAACGCCGAGCCGTCGCCGTTGTCCTTGATCAAGCGAACGCCGGGGTGGCTGCTCAGGTAGCGTTGCGCCGCGCTGGCCGAGAGAAAGGTCATGCGCACACCCGGCACCGGCTGGATGCGCCAATTGCCATCCGCCGTCGGGTTGACCTGCTTGTTGGTTGACAGCATGTCCATCATGCGCAGGTATTCGATCAGCACCTGGCGATTTTCCTCGGGGGCCTCCAGCACCACCTTGCCGGCATTGAGGCCGGGGAAATTGCCGCCGCCAAAGGCGCGGTAGTTGTTGGTGGCGACTATGAATTGGGCATCCGGCGCCACCGGCCGGCCCTGGTAGCGCAGGTTCTGCACGCGGTGCGCGTTGGGTGCTGCCAGCTTGCCGTTGGCGTCGTAGCGTGCGGGCTGGGTCACATCGAACTCATAGCTCACGCCATCGAGTGTGTCGAAGTTGTAGGAGCGGAAGCTGTCGTTCAGGATGGGCTGTTGTGCCGCGCCTTTGGGATCGATCTGGTTGAATTGGCCAGCCGACATCTCAATCCATTCCCGCACCTCGGAACCGGTCAGCAGCATGGCTTTGAGCGTGTTGGGGTACACATACAAATCGGCCACATTCTTGATGGCCAGGGGGCCTGCGGGAATGTCGGTGTAGTAGTCCCAGCCCTGGCGCCCACCCGTCTTGAACGGGGCGGCAGCGGACAGCACCGGATACTTTTCGTAGTCGGTTCCCTGCATGGCCCGCTTCACATAGGTGATCTGCGCGTTGGAAACGATCTGCACCGAAGGGTCATCGCCCACCAGCGCAAAGTAGCTGTAGATGGGCGCACTGCTGAAGGCCACCTTGTTGCGCACGTACTCCAGCGTGCGGGCATGCACCGCGCCGATGGTCTGTTCCACCATCGGGTCGGCCGATGCCACCGACTTGCGTGCCGCACGGTCAAAGATGGGCCGAATGGAGGCCTTGCTGTCCACGATCTTCCAGGTACCGCTGCCGTTGTCCAGCGTCAGGTCGATGACTCCCAAATGGTCCCCCCAACGGCCCGGCATCACCGAGGGCACGCCATTGATGGTGCCCCGCTCCAGGTTGACCTTGGGGTGTTCGGCAAACGCCTTGCCGGGAAATTCGGCATGGGCGTGGCCGAACAGCACCGCATCCACACCGGCGACCTCCGTCAGCGGCCCTACTCCGTTTTCCGACAACTGGCTGACCGGTGCCTTCTCGAAGCCGGCGTGGGGAATGGCCACCACCAACTGCGCACCCTGGGCCCGCATCAACGGCACATACTTTCTTGCCGTGGCCACCACATCACGGGCAACGACCCGGCCCTCCAGATGCCCCTTGTCCCACTGCAGAATCTGCGGCGGCGCAAAGCCAATGACGCCAATCCGGATGCTGTGCGTCTGCCCCTGGGCATCCACCAGCTTGCGGTCCAGCAGCACGTAGGGCGTGAAGGCATTCCGGGCCTGGTCGGTATTCTTGTCTGCGTCATCCACATAGATGTTGGCATTGACGTAGGGGAAGTTGGCCCCTTTCAGCGAGCGGCGCAGAAAATCCAGCCCGTAGTTGAACTCGTGGTTGCCAATGTTGGCCGCGTCATAGCCCAACTGGTTCATGACCTGGTAGGCGGGGTGCGTTTCACCATCCTTGAGTGGGCTGACCTTGGCGATGTAGTCGCCCATGGGGTTGCCCTGCAACAAGTCGCCGTTGTCAAACAACAGGCTGTTGGGCACCTCGGCGCGGGCGGCCTTGATCAGCGACACGGTGCGGGCCAGGCCGTATTGGTCGGTGTCCTTGTCCTGGTAGTAGTCGTAACTCAACAGGTTCATATGCAGGTCGGTGGTCTCCAGCAGGCGCAGACGCACCTCGGCTGCCTGCAAGCCCCCCCCCAACAGCAGCGCGACCGCGCCCAGGACCACCGCCCGATTCCATCCCCCACCACCAACCAAACGAACAACCATTGCAACCTCCTGGGCAACCCGTGTGCCAATCAGCAAACCGCGACTGTAACGAATCTCTGTGAAACTTTCCGCTACAGTGCCAACATGATCTCCGAGGCACATGACCCATCCGTGGGCGCGGCGGCATTGCGCCAGCACCCCCAATCCATCTCCGACCTGTTTATTTCCTTCTCCATCCTGGCGCTCCAGGGCTTTGGCGGCGTGCTGGCCATCGTGCAGCGCGAGCTGGTAGAGCGCAAGAAGTGGCTGACGCAGGAAGAGTTTCTGGAGGACTGGGCGGTGGCCCAGATCCTGCCCGGACCGAATGTGGTCAACCTCTCCCTGATGATCGGTGACCGCTACTTCGGCATACGGGGCGCACTGGCTGCACTGGCGGGCATGCTGGTCTTTCCACTGGTCATTGTCCTGATCCTGGCTGCCGTCTTTGGGAGTGTGGCCGACACGCCGGCGGTTCAGGGTGCGCTGCGCGGCATGGGCGCCGTGGCGGCGGGCCTGGTTGCAGCCACCGGCATCAAGCTGATCGCGGCGCTCAAGCACAACCCCATGGGGATGTCCGTGTGCTGGGCGTTTGCTGTTCTCACCTTTGTTGCCATTGCCCTCCTGCGCTGGCCGTTGGCCTGGGTGTTGCTGGGCTTTGGCGGGCTGGCCTGCGCCTGGGCCTATCGCCAGCTCGGTCGCACCGACACTGCCCGGGGTACCACGCCGTGAGCACTGTTTTTTCTTCTGCAGACTGGTTGGCCCTGCTGGTGCATTTTCTGTCGCTGTCGCTGTTGGCGATTGGCGGTGCCATCACCACCGCGCCCGAGATGCACAGCTATCTGGTGGGCGAAAAGGGGTGGATAACCGATGGCCAGTTCACCTCGTCCATTGCGTTGGCGCAAGCCGCGCCGGGCCCCAATGTGCTGTTCATTGCACTGCTGGGCTGGAACGTAGGCATGAACGCGGGCGGCGGCGTGGGTGCCGGCGCCCAGGCCTGGTGGCTGGCGTTGGCGGGGGTGGGCGTTGCCATGATCGGCATCCTGGTGCCCAGCACCACGCTGACCTTTGCCGCGGCGCGCTGGGGCCACCAGAACCGGGAACTGCGCGCGGTGCGGGCCTTCAAGCAGGGAATGGCCCCCATCGTCGTGGCTCTGCTGATTGCCACCGGCTGGATTCTGGCGTCCAGTTCAGGCAATCCGCTGGAGAACTGGCGCCCCTGGCTGATGACCGCGATCACCACGATCCTGGTGTGGCGCACCAGGCTTCACATGCTATGGCTGCTGGGCGGCGGTGCCGTGCTGGGAGCTATCGGTTTCTTGTGAAATTTCCCCATAGCCCTCGTGCTTATTGAATAAGTTGCTATCAATGCAATAGCAACTTATTGTGATCTGGCACTGACACCCACCCCCTGGCTGTAGAGGGTGAACGGCGCGGTCATGACGCGGTAGCGGTAGTGGGCCGGGCCGTCCTGCCACCCATACCGGGAAGCCAATTCCGGTGTCACGGCACCGAGAACCATGTCGGGCGTCAGCACATACTGCTGCCCGTTACCCAGGGACATCAGCACCGAGGCATCCAATTGCACCGCCATGGAGCCCCCCATCAGGCCGACCTGGGTTTGCAGCGCGGCTGGGTCCAGGAAGGCTGCTCGCAGTATCTGGGTGTTGCCAGTCGCGTCCGTATAGCGCAGCAATCCATCCGGTCCAAAGCCCAGGCCGGGGCCACCCGGCGTGCCGGTGGTTACCACAAAGTCCGGGCGCACTACGTAGTAGCTGCCGTTGAACAGGACCGTGATCACGCCCTGCGGGTCGATCTGCGCCGTTGTTCCCATGCCAGCCAGGAATGCGCCCAGCCCGGCGGGGTTGAAGAGCGCGGGCGTCACATTCAGCGTGCCGCAACTGGTCACCACGTCCATCGGATTGGTGCCCTGGCTGTGCAGACCGGTGCTGCGTGCATCGGCGGTGCTGGCCGCCAGCGGGTAGAAGGAGATGATCTGGCCATTCCAGCCCACCCGCACTTCACCGCTGGCAGTCTGGCCCAGGTACACCGCTTCGCCCCCCAGGGTCTGCCGCAGGGTGTCCATCAGGCAGTTGCTGATGGCCGGGGCCGAGCCGCTGGCCATGTTGACCACGCCGGGCAAGCCGCCGATGCCAGGCATGGGCGCCGGTGTGGGAAGTTGGGTGAACGGATTGGGCGCGGCTGCGGTACTCAGCGTCGCGGTGGCCACTGCCGCCGACAGGTTTCCGGCCGCATCCTGTGCAATCACGTGGATGTCGTACGTAGTGCTCGCCGCCAAACCGGTCACTGACAGGCTGGCGCTGACACCCGAGGGCAAGGCACCACTGCCGTGGGCCGCAACGGTAACTGCGCCATAGTTCACTCCGGCCTGGATCTGGGCCGCCGAGGGTGCAGCGGAGCCTGTGGTGACAGCCATCCAGTAGCCCAAGGCCTTCTCGCTGGCCGTGGCACTCACGGCGCCGCCACTGGTCGTGGGTGCGCTACTGGCTACACCGCTCAGGGTGGGTGCTGTGCCGTCCAGCACATGGGTGGCGCCGGATTCAATGACCTGGCCTGCGGCGTATGGGTTGCCCGCAATGTCGGTGAGGGTCACCGGTGGCGTGACCTTGACGTGGGTGTTGGCGGCCAGGTTGGTGATGGTGGTGGCCGCGTTCGCGACATCCACGGCACTCAGTGTCAGGGTGATCTCGTTGCCACTGGCCAAGGCGACACTGGCCACGGTGTAAGCGGGGGAACCTCCATTGGCGCTCACCGTCCAGCCGCCAGCACTGCCCAGGCTGCCACTGGCCAGTGCCTCGCTGAAGGTCAGGACCAGCTTGTGCGGATCAGACTGGTTGTTGACGACGATATTGGCTGCAGGCAGCGTGGGTGCGGTGGTATCCACCAAAACGCCGACAGTGGACCCCACGCTGTTCAGAGTCAGCGCCGCATCCGTGTTGGCGGCGTTGCGGATGGTGCCGCCATTGAGGCTCAATGTACCCACAGCAATACCATCGGTGTCGGTCTGGCCGGCCAGCACGGTGGTGCGGAACAGGCTGGTGGTGGTGCTGGGCGATGAAACGAAGGCGGCCTGCACCGTAGTGGCACCAATGACCAGCGTGATGCCGGGTGTACCCGTCACGGTGGTGGCCTGGTCCCAGGTGATGGTGAAGTCCAGATTGGCACCCGCCTTGTAGCTGCCGTTGGCCGGAACAGCCACACTGACCACGGCGGGACCGGGGGCGGGAGTGACGGTGTTCGACGCGCCGGAGGCTGCGCCGTTACCCACGCTGTTGTGCGCCGTGACGCTACAGGTGTAGGTCTTGCCATTGGTCAGACCAGCGACGACGATGGGCGAACTGGCACCGGTGTTGGTGCCGGTAGTGCCGCCATTGCTGGAGGTGCAGGTTGCGGTGTACTGGTCAATCGTCGCCCCGCCGTTGAAGGCCGGTGCCGTGAAGCTGACGCTGGATTGGGCGTTGTCGGTCGATGCCGAGCCGATAGTGGGGGCACCGGGTACCACGGCATTGACGGTGAAGGACTGCGACACCTGTGCCGCCGCCAGGTAAGTGCCGTCGCCCGCCTGGTCGGCGCTGATGGCGCAAGTGCCCGTGGTGAGGAAGGTCAGGACACCACCGCTGGTAACGGTACACACGCTGGCAGACGTGGAACTGAAGCTGACCGCCAAGCCGGAGCTGGCCGTGGCGGTCAACGTTGACGTGGTGCCGAAGTTCTGCGCGCCTGGGTTGGCAAATGTGATGCTCTGCGCTCCCTTGGGCGTAACCGCGTTGGATGCCATCGAGGCCGCACCGGCCCCAGCCAAGTTGCCGCCGTTCACGGCACAGGTATAGGTTTTACCGTTGGTCAGACCCGCAACCGTGATGGGCGAGGCAGCACCCGTATTGGTACCCGCGGCGCCGCCATTGCTGGAGGTGCAGGTGGCTGTATAGGTTACCGTCGCGCCCCCGGTGAAGCCTGGGGTAAAGGCCACGCTGGCCTGGGTGTCGCCCGCGGTGGCCGTGCCTATGCTGGGTGCGCCCGGGACAACCGCGTTGACGGCAAACGATTGCGACACCTGCGTGGCTGCCACATAGGCGGCGTTGCCGGCCTGGTCCGCACTGATGGTGCAGGTGCCGGTGGCGAGGAATGTCAAGGCGCCACCGCTGGTGATGGTGCACACGCCAGGGGTGGCCGTGGAGGAGAAGACGACCGTCAACCCGGAGGTGCTGGTGGCACTCAGCGTCGGTGTGGTGCCAAAGTTCTGCGCGCCGGGGTTGGCAAAGGTGATGGTTTGAGCCGCCTTGGGCACGATGGAGTTGGACGCCCCCGAAGCTGGACCGGAGCCCGCCGAGTTGGTGCCGAGAACACTGCAGGTGTAGGTCTTGCCATTGGTCAGGCCGGTGACAAAGATGGGCGAGGCGGCACCGGTGTTGGCGCCGGTGGCGCCCCCATCGCTGGAGGTGCAGGTGGCCGTATAGGTGACCGTGGCGCCGCCCGTTGAGCCGGGGGTGAATGTGACGGTGGCCTGGGCATCGCCCGCAGTGGCGGAGCCTATGGCGGGAGTGCCGGGAACACAGGCGGCGGTGGTGAACGTGGCGTCACTGCCAAACGTGGTGCCACCAATGCTCACGGCCACGGCGCGGTAATGGTAGGTGGTATTGCAAGCCAGGCTACCGATGACTGCCGACACGGCGGTGGCGCCGGTCCCGGCGCCCAAGGTGTAGGGAGTCGCTGTCACATAGCCGCCATATCCGGCGGTGGTTCCGTAGTCGAAACTCACGGTGGTCGATAGCCCGTTGTCGATGGCCGTGGCGTTCAGCGTAGCGCCGTTGGCGCCGATGCCAGAGGCACTACCGGTGGTGGCGCTGGGGGCGTTGGCCATCCACTTTGCGTACAGCACGGTGCTGGCAGTGATGTTGAAGGAACCACTGCCTGCCGCGTATTGGGTGCCAGAACCATCGCTTGCCGTGTTCCAGCCGCTGAAGGTGTAGCCGGTGCGTGTCAGGCCGCCGCTGTTGCTGGCCACCGTCACCGTGGCGTTGCTGGCGTAGACGGTGGCATCGGTGGGCGCGCTGCCGCCGGTGTTGCCATTGCCGCTGTAGGTGACCGTGTACAGCAAAGGACAGGCGCTGGTGGTAAAGCTGGCATCGCTGCCGTTGGTGGTGCCCGCGCTACTGACCCCATTCACCCGGAAATGGTAGGTTGTGTTGCAGCTCAAGCCAGACACGCTAACCGCCGTTGGGGTGGTGCCGGTCCCGGCCCCCAGCGTGCCCGCCGAGGCACTGCTGCCATACCCAGCGGTGGCGCCGTAGTCAAAGCTCATGGTGGTGGTCACGCCGTTGTCATTGACCGTGCCGTTCAGTGTTGCGCCAGTGGTGCTGATACTGGAAGCCGAGCCGGTGGTAGCCGTTGGAGGTGGGAACAGGGGTGTTCCCGTGGTCGATGCCGTGGCCACACCTTTGCGTACGGCGTTGACTGCGCGGATTTGCACTTGATACGCCGTTCCGTTGGTCAGGCCCGTGATGACAATGGGGCTGGTGGTGGACGCGGGCGACACGGCGGTGAAGGAACTGCCACCATTGGTCGAATACTCGTAGTTGGTAAGAGGCGTTCCGTTGTCCGCACCCGCCGTGAAGGCCACCGACAGTTGGCCAACGCTCGGTGTGATGCCAGTAATGGTTGGTGCACTGGGCACAGCGGCGATATTGGTCAGGGTAACGTCATCAAAACCGAGAGCAAAGTTTGACGGACTGGCGGTCACCCTGACCCAGGTGATGCCCTGCATGGCCGTAGCATCGGCCCCATAGAGAGTGCATACCGTGGCCGGAGTACCATAACCCAAACCGGAATTGCCGGCCACCGTGCAGGTCGCGAAGGTTCCCCTGTTGGAGGCCAACGTCACCGTTTCATCGGTGCCCAAAGCTTCACCGAATGTGATGGAAGTCAAGTCAAAGGTTTTTCCGCTGAAGAGCGAAAAATCGATGGACCACTCTTGACCAGCTTGTGTCGATGTGACTATGGATTTTGAGCCGGACAATGCGCCAGAACCCGTATAGGTGGACCAGTCGTTCATCTGGTCGAGGGCCGATTGCGCGACGAGGGTTTCCCCGGAAACCGTCTGTCTAACCTGCTGGCTTCCCAAGCCGCTGACATTGGCTTCATAGTCGAAGACGATCGCGTGTGCCGGGGAGGCAGCAAACAGGAACAGAGGAAGGATCGCCAGCAGCGATACCAGCTTTCTCCAGACCGACCAAACGTATTGGGTTTTCATGGCTATCTATATCCGCAGTTGTTTCGGCGCCCAGGGCGATGCCAGGCAACCAAAAATTGGCACAGTGCGGCGATACTAGGAAGCCAGCGTTCGCTAAACGTTCGCAACGCGCAGACGCACCCTTGCCAGGGTTGCTCCACTCCGCCAAATCGCTATATATTTGATAGCTACAACAGCATGTTTCACGAGGGCTACAGCCAACTTTTGCATAAAGTCATCCGTAGATCGGGACCAAGGTCCCGACCCGTCGCGTTCGGCCCTGGCGCCGTGGAAAATACGCTGGAGATGCACGTCTTGCACAACAACCGTTCACCTACCGTTCGCTAACCCGCTATGACTGCCATCGCCATCCCAGACACAGGCTTTCAGATCCTGTTGCTGGGCGACATGCAAGTAAGGCGCAATGGGAAGCCGGTGGTCGGTTTGTCTTACGCCAGGATGCGCGCCCTGCTGGCCTACCTGGCGGTGGAGCGCGACCGGGAGCACCAGCGGGAAGTGTTGGCCGATTTGCTGTGGGGTGGTGCCAATGCGCTGACAGCACGTGGCAACTTGCGCCGCACCCTCGCGGACTTGCGTCGGGTGCTGGAGGAGCCCGGTGGCGACGGGCTGTTTTCCACCAGCCGCGACAGCATCCGCATCGCCACGCATGCCTATGTCGATGTGCTCGACTTCACCGAACCGGCTCAGCACAGCGATGAACGCGTGCTGGGCCTGTACCGCGGCGAGTTCCTGGCGGGTTTGTCCCTGCCCGATTGCCCGGAATTTGAGCACTGGCTGCAGATACAGCGGGAAAGCCTGCGCCGCCGCGCGCTGGCCCTGCTGGAACGACTCACCAACCACCACGAATCCCAAGGCGACTACATGAAGGCACTGGGCTTTGCCTTGCGCTACTGCGAATGGGAGCCCTGGGACGAGGATGCCTGCCGCCGGGTCATGTTGTTGCATGCATTCAATGGGCAAAACAAGGCAGCCATCAGCCAGTTTGATGCGTGCCGCCGCTTGTTAAAAGAGGAACTGGGGGTATTGCCCAGCGAGGAGACCCGACAGCTCGCCGAGCGCATTCGCCAGGGCGCAGTGCAGCACAGGCCCTCCCCTGCACTGGCGGCACCGCGTGTACAAGCCCCGGCGCAGCCACCCGCCCAGCGCCGCCAGGTGACGGTGTTGTACTGTGAGTTGTTGCCCGCCACCGAGCTGGACCCCGAGGACGCGATGGCGCTATTGCAAGCGCCCCAGGCTCGATGCACCGCCCTCATCGAACACCATGGCGGACACATCGTGCGCACGCACGGCGGCGGCTTGCTGGCGTATTTTGGCTATCCACGGGCCCACGAAGAGGCAGCCCGGCGCGCCGTGCAGGCCGCCCTGGCCGTGTCGCGCGAAACGGTTGGCGACATCAGCGTTCGCGCGGGTGTCCACACCGGGCTGATCATCACCGGGGGCGATACGTCCCTACCCGACACGTCGGGGCGGACCACGCGCATCACCATGCAGATGCGCCACCACGCCGCCCACCCCCAGGTGGTCATCAGTCGGGACACGCACGGCATTGCCGGCGGGTATTTTGATTGCGTGCCACAAGCAGCGCAAACCTTGCCCGGATTTGAGCAGACACTTGACCTCTTCACGGTGCAAGGGGAAAGCGGCGCGCGTACCCGACTGGACGCCGCAGAGCGGCTGACGCCCCTGATGGGTCGCCAGACCGAAATAGCCGCGCTCATGGCGCACTGGGCGCAGGCCACGCGGGGCACACGCCAGGTGGTACTGATGCGGGGCGAAGCCGGCATGGGCAAGTCCCGGCTGTTGCACACGCTCAAGGAGCGTCTGGCGGATACGCCCCACGCCATCCTGGAGTTGCGCTGCTTCCCGGAATTCAGCCAATCGCCACTGCATCCGCTGAAGGCGACCCTGGAGTCGCTCGTTGGATTCGCGCACGGCGATACGCCCGAACAAAAGTTGGAGCGACTGGCCCGAACGCTGGAAACGCGGTGTCCAACCTGGGCGCGCGACGCGATTCCCTTACTGGCGCAACTGCTCTCGTTGCCGCTCGGTGCACGCTATCCAGATGCCGGCATCTCGTCGCACAAGCAGAAGGAGTTGACCATCACCGTGGTGCTGGCCATCTTGCAGGAACTGGCAGCACGGCAACCGGTATTGCTCGCCGTGGAAGACTTGCACTGGGTGGACCCCTCCACGCTGGAGTTGTTGACCCGCTATATCGAGCAAACACCCAACAGCCGAATTCTCGCGGTGCTCACAGCACGCCCCGACTTTGCACCAACCTGGAAGGAAGGCCTTGCCACCACCCTGGAACTGGGGCCCCTGGGCGAGAACGCGCTAAAGGATTTGATCGTGTCCCTGCGCCACGACATCACGCAGGCGACTCTGCGCCGCATCGTCGAGCGTGCCGATGGAGTGCCGCTATTCGCCGAGGAAATGGTGAAGATTGCCGCGGCCGACGACCAGGCCTGCATTCCCGCCACGCTGCACGATCTATTGGCGGCCCGCATGGACAGCATGGGCAAAGCCAAGGCCACCGCGCAACTGGCAGCCACCCTGGGGCGCGAGTTTGATCTGCAAGTGCTGCGCAAGATCAGCCCGAACGATGCAACCACGCTGACGAGTGCCCTCAGTGTTCTGGAAGACGCGGGGTTGATACGCATGTCGGGCACCTCGGCATGCCAATTCAAGCACGCCCTGATTCAGGAGGCCGCCTATGAGTCGCAACCCTATTCGGCACGCAAGCTTGCGCATCAACGGATTGCACACGTCCTTCTGGCTGATTTCCCCGACGGAGTCTTGACCCGCCCTGAAAGCGTGGCGCGCCACCTGGCTGCTGGCGGCGAAGTGCAACGGTCCATCGACTACTGGCTCAAGGCCGCGCAGCGAGCCGCGCTGGGCTCCGCCCACGCGGAGGCAGTGGGCCACTGCAACACCGGCCTGCAATTGCTGGCAACGCTGCCCCATTCAACCGAGCGCGACCACCTGGAATGCGCCTTGCGCATCAGCCTGGGCGCCACGCGCATCGCCACGCAGGGCTATGGCTCCGTGGATGCCGGCATCGAATACACGCGCGCCGCGGACTTGGCGGATGCCTCGGGCAACAGCGCCGACTTGTTCACGGCGCTGTGGGGCAAATGGCTGGTGTCCAGTTCGTTGACGCGACTGGTCGATTCGCTGCCGTTGGCGGAGAAACTGATGCAACTGGCCGAGCAAAGCCAAGACAGGCTGCTGCTGCAACAAGCGCATTACGCCATGGGCAACATCCTGCTGTGGACGGGCCGGCTCAGGCAGGCACGGGGCCACCAGGAGCGGGGCATGGCGATCTACCAGCCCTCGCACCACGCCGCCATGGTGCGCGAGCTGGGGGAAAACATCTGCGTCTCGACAGGGGCGCAGTTGAGCTGGGTCCTGTGGCTGCAAGGCCTGCCCGACCAGGCGCTGGCCATGGGGGAGCGGACGCTGGACCTGGCGCGAGAGGTCAACCATCCCTATAGCCACTGCTACGCCACCTCCCACCTGGCGAACCTGCACCGCTGGCTCAGGCAGCCCGATGCCGCCCACCATTGGGCGCAGGAGACACTGACCCAGGCGCAGCAGAATGGATTCCCGCTGTGGGTGTTGTCCGGTGCATCGTTCCTGGGCTGGGCGCAGGCCATGCGCGGTGATACGGGCGGCATTGCGCCGTTGCAGGTGGGCGTGGAATCGGTGCGCGCGGCCATGAGCAGCGTGGAAGCCTTCTTTCTGGCGCTATTGGGTGACGCCCATTGGCACCTGGGGCAGCCCACGCAGACGCTGACCGTGGTGAATCAGGCGCTGGCGGTGATGCAGACCAAGGACGACCGTTTTCTGGAAAGCGAGGCGCTGCGACTCAAGGGCGAATGCCTGCTGGTACTGGCCGTGCCCGAAGCGCGAGCTGCCGAGGCCTGTTTCAGCCAGGCGCTGAACATCAGCCGGCAACAGGGCGCGAAGTCCCTGGAACTGCGCGCGGCCACATCGCAAGCGCGCTTGTGGCACCAGCAAGGAAAAACCGCTGCAGCGCGGCAGTTGCTGGACGGTGTCTACGGGTGGTTTACCCAAGGGCTGGACACGCCAGACCTGAAAGATGCGCGTCGGCTGCTGGACGATCTGGCAACTGCGAGGGACGCCATGCCCGCCTAGCGGGGGTTCTCGAAAAACACGTAGTTGGACGCGTAGTCGCTGACTTCGAAATACACCTTCTTCTCGCCCGGGTCGACCAGCATGTTGAGGTTTTCGTCCAGCACGCCGTAGCCATAGCGGTAGGCGCGTGGCTTGTTGTCATCGGTGCCCATGGCGGTGGAGAGCTTGTCGATCTTGATGAAGCGGCGCACCAGTTTGTCGCCAGCATAAAACTCCAGCACGCCATTCGTGCCGGTCCAGTTCTGGATATCACGGCTGATCTTGTTCTGCTGCTCCTGGGTGCACGATACCAAGAGAAAAACAACGCTAGCCCTCGCCAATACTGACAAGATAGCTCTCAAATTAATAGCATCCATGAAGCAACTCCGTCAGACCGTGCGCTGGCGCAAGGCCTCGTACAGGCAGACACCACTGGCCACCGACACATTCAGGCTCTCCACCGCACCGCGCATGGGAATGCTCACCAGCGCGTCGCAGGTCTTGGCCGTCAGTTGGCGCATGCCGGCGCCCTCGGCGCCCAGCACCAGGGCCACTGGCCCCTTCAAATCGGTCTGGTAGAGCGTGGAGGTGGCGGAATCGCTGGTGCCAATGATCCAGATGTTGCGCTCCTTGAGCTCGTTGAGCGTGCGCGCCAGATTGGTCACCATGAAATACGGCACCGTCTCCGCTGCACCGCTGGCCACCTTGGCCACCGTGGCGTTGATGCCCGCCGCATGGTCCTTGGGGGCGATCACCGCGTGGGCTCCGGCACCATCGGCCACGCGCAGGCAAGCGCCCAGGTTGTGCGGGTCGGTCACGCCGTCCAGCACCAGAATCAAGGGCTGGTTGCGCTGCTCGGGCGGCAACTCGGCATTGGCTGCCTCCAGGTCTTCCAGCAGCTCGTCCAGCGAATGCACCTGCGCAATCGGCTGCACCCGCGCAGCCACGCCCTGGTGCCCGTGGCCGCCACACATCTTGGACAGGCGCTGCCCGTCCGACTCCACCAGCTTGACACCGGCCTCCCCTGCCCGCTCCAGGAACTGGCGCATGCGCGCATCACGCCGGGTGGGCTCGAAGTAGATTTCAATGATGGATTGCGGCGCCGTCTTGAGACGCACGCCCAGGGCATGGAAGCCGAACAGGACTTTGGATGAGGACATGCAGCGATTATCGTGGTTTGCGTGCCGCCACAATCGCCGCGGCTACGCCATCACGACCCCGCCTGCACTGCAGGCCACGTCATCGACTTGGGCTGTCCATCCACGGCTGGCATCAGCTGTTGCACAGTGGCGCCCGCAAACACCGTCGCGCGCAACTCCTGGATGACCTCCGGCGCCCCGCCAAAGGGCGTGACCAGATCAATGATCCAGAACTGTTCGCCAGACTTCCAGTCTGCGGCGGTCAGATGGTGCGGAGCCTCCATATACCGCTGTGCGGCGGCTTCGGACAGTTTCGCCCAGGAAACATAGGCAACCGGCGCGCTATCGCGCATGTACAGCTTGGACTGCTGCAACACCAAAGCCGGCATGACCCGCCATTCGAGTTCACTCAACAAGGTGTGGCGCATGCCGGGCTGCTGCATCATCAACCAGACCACGCCCCCCAGAACCGGAATCGTGCCCATCACCCGCTCGGCCTGCTGCTTGGCCAGATCGGTCAGTTGCCTCATCTCCTCGGGATTCAATGGCGTGGGGCTCGCAGAGGGTTGGGAGGGGGAATCTGCAGGGGTTTCTGAATGGTTGTTGGTCATGGTAGGGGTTCCAGAAGCAGCTCCAGGGCTGCGAGATCGTTGGCCTGAAGCTGACCCGCTGCGGCCTTTAGCTTCAGACTTTGGGTAACAGTATCGACCCGGGCTTTGGACAGGTCGCGCATCGTGGCAAAAAGTTGCTGCTCCGCGTTCAGGACGTCGGGAATGATGCGCGTACCCAGCCGGTAGCCAATCTTGTTTCCCTCGACCGCACTGGTGCCGGCATTGACGGCGACTTGCAGTGCCTCGACTTGCGCCTGCCCATTGGTCACACCCGCAAAGGCCTGGCGCACCTGGCTGTCGGCAAGACGCTGTGCCCCCTCCAGTTCGGCGGCGACCCGGTCCTGCTGGGCCAGTGCTTCGCGTACCCGGGATTGTGTGCCGCCCCCTGCGTACAGCGGAACATTGAGCTGAAGCCCCAGTTGCCGCGTATTCACCCGCGACTCCAGATCCGTCGGTGAACTCAATGTGCCACCGGTGTACGCTCTGGAACTGCTGAGCACCAGGTCCAGAGTTGGCAAGTGGGCGCTCTGGTTCTTGCTGACCTCCTTTTGCGCCACTTCCAGCGCGGCCTGCTGCATCCGGATCTGCGGGCTGCCGGCCGCCGCCGCGTTACGCCAGGTCTCCAGCGCCCGCTCATCAATGCCCGGCAGCATCTTCACCAAGCGGAGAGGCTTGATAGCCATGGACTCGCCCACCGTGCGCTCCAGTTCCGTCTGCTTGGTGGAGAGCTCACTTAGCGCGGCAACCCGTTGTGCCTGGCTCTGGGCAAACTTGGCATGGGCTTCATGCACATCGGTGACGGTGCCGGTTCCCACTTCAAAGTTGCGTTTGGCCAGCGTCCACTGCTCATCCATGGCCCGGAGCTGTGCATCCAGCACCCGCACGCCCTCCATGGCGAGCAGCACATCAAAGTACGCTTGCGCGCAGCGCAGGATCAAATCCTGCTCCGCCAGCGCCAACTGCTCGTGCGCCTGGCGGACCTGGGCGTCGGCCTGCTGGTATGCCGCCCAGTTCCCCCAGCGCAGCAAGGGCTGGGTCAATTGCAGGGTCCAAGACCAGTTGCTGGGCTGGCGCTGAAGGTAGTCCGCATCGGCAAACGCCGCCTCACCGGCCTGCTGATTGCGTGTGCCTGAGAGACTGACGGTGGGCAAGAGACCGGCGCGGGCCTGGGGCAGCTTTTCGATCGCGGCGTCGAAGGTCCTGCGCGCGACCGTGTATTGCGTGTCCCGCGCCTGCGCCTTGTGGTACACGTCCATCAAGGTTTGTGCCTGGCTCTGCACGGCAAACCCGCCACCCAGTGCACACATCGCAGCCAGGACCTTCAAGCGTGTTCGGGGGGATGACTTAGCGTTCACGCATGGCCTCCTGCTTGTAACGCAGCATGGGAGCCAGCACGTACTCGATCAAACGGCGTTCATCCGTGCGGATGTCCGCTGTGACGTTCATTCCGGCAGCAACCACCCCCTTGTTGCCGTTGACCTCATTGGGCGTTTGCATCTGCCCCAACTTGACCCGAATGGGGTAGACCAGACCCAGCTTGGGGTCCTGTACCGCATCGGTGCCAACCCACTGCACCTGACCTTCGATGTAGCCATAGCGCGTGAAGTCATAGGTCTCCACCTTGTTGATGACGCGCTGGCCCACCTTGAGTTGGCCCACGTCGCGGTTCAAAACCTGTGCTTCGAGCTCCAATGGTGTGTTCTCGGGAACAATAGTCAGCAGCGGCTGCGCCGCCGTCACCACGCCGCCGACCGTGGTCACCGCCAGTTGCTGCACGATCCCGTCAATCGGTGCGCGCAGGGTCTGCAGCTCCCAGCGCAGATTGGCTTTTACCAGTTCCTGTTGCGTGGCGTCCCGTTTCTTGGTGGCATCCATCAGCTCCGTGCTGGTGCGGGCCCGGAACTCGGCAACCGCCTGGAAGCGTTGTTCGAGCGCCGCCTGGTGGCTGGCCTGGGATTCCTTCAAGCGGTTCCCCTGCACCGCCAGCTCCTTCTCCGCATTCATCAGCTCCAGTTGTGTCTCGATGACACCGGTCTTGGCGACATGCCCGGTCCTGGACAGGTCTTCCCGCATGGCATGCTTCTGTCGGATCAGGGGCAGGCTGCCGCGCAACTGCTCCAGGGTGCTGGCAATGGCATCCGTATCTGCCTTGCGCTTGCCGATGTCGGCATCCAGCGCAGCTAGCCTGGCATGCTGTTCAGCTGCCTTGCTTTGCAGGATGGCCTGCTGGTTCCCGGCAATCTCGCTGGGCATGCCAGCCGGCACTGCAAAGGCATTGCGGCCAGCCAGCAACGCGGTGGCTCGCAACACATCAGCCTCGCTCTCCCACATCTCGCGCTGCAGGCGGTTGCGGTCCGCACCGCTATTGGTGGTGTCGAGCTCCAGCAGCACCTCTCCCGCCTTGACGGACTGACCATCGCGCACGGCAATGCTGCGCACCACGCCCGGCTCAAGGGACTGAACCACCTTGCTCTTGCCCGAAGGAATCACCTTGCCCTGGGCACTGACCACGATGTCCATCTTGGCAAAGCAGGCAAACACCAGGGTCATGCCCGCCATGGCGCAAATGCCCAGTGACACCATGCGTACCGCCCAGGAAGGCGGTTGCGATTGCACGGCCAGGGCCGCAGAACTGAATGGGTTGAATGCCACGGGCGGCGTTTGGTTACGGGTCATGCTGCTGCTCCTGCCAGGTCCAACACCTGATGCGCCTTGTACAGCGACGCATAGCGCCCGCCTGAACTCAACAGGCTGGTGTGCCCCCCCGCTTCTATCAACCGACCGTTCTCCAGCACCAGGATGCGGTCGGCCATGCGCAGGGTTGAAAGGCGGTGCGCCACCATGAACACCGTGCGCCCCTCGGCAATGCTTGCCATGTTGTCGTGGATCAATCGCTCGCTCTCATAGTCCAGCGACGCGGTCGCCTCGTCGAGCAGCAGCAGCTTGGGTTGGGTCGCCAGCGCACGGGCAATGGCAACCCGTGCCCGCTGGCCGCCACTGAGCTTGCCGCCGCGCTCGCCAATCACCGTGTCATAGCCCTCGGGCAACTGCGCAATAAAGTCATGTGCCCCCGCCAGCTTGGCGGCCTCGATCACGGCATCCATCTTCAGACTGGGGTCTGCCAGCGCAATGTTTTCCCGCACAGTGCGGTTGAACAGCAGGGTGTCCTGCCCCACCACGCCAATCTGGCGGCGCAGCCATGCGGTATCAACCAGATTCAGGTCCATGCCATCGATCAGAATGCGCCCACTGTCGGGCGAATACAGCCGTTGGATCAGCCGGGTCAGCGTGGTCTTGCCAGCGCCCGACACACCCACCAGGCCAATCACTTCGCCGGGCCTGACATCAAAGCTCAGGTCCGTTAGCACTTCCGGCGCCTTGGGCGAGTAACGAAAACTCACATGCTCGAACGTCACCCGCCCCTGGATGGCCGGTGGCGTGGAGCGGTGCGGCTGGAACGCAGGCTCGGGTGATGCATCCATGATGTCCGCCAGGCGCTTGATGCTGACCTTCATCTGGGTGAAGTCCTGCCACAGGGAAGACAGCTTCAGGATGGGCGCGTTGACCCGACCACTGAGCATGTTGAAGGCAATCAGGCCCCCCACCGTCAACTCCCCGTCAATCACCAGCCTGGCACCCAGCCACAGCAGCACCACGGTCAGCACCTTGCTGGCCAGGTTGATGAACTGGTTCGTGGCATTGCCCATGTGGCCGCCCTCGAATGCGGTGTGCACATAGGCGGCCATGCGCCGCTCCCACTCGCGCTGCCATTGGGGCTCCACCGCATGACTCTTGAGCGTTTCCATGGACGTTACCGTTTCCACCAGATAGGCCTGGTTCTCGGCGCCCAGGGCGAACTTGTCTTCCAGCTTCTTGCGTAGCAGTGGCGTGATCAAGGCGGATGCACCAAAGAAGATGGGCAGCGCCAGGATCACTACCAGCGTCAGCGTCACGCTGTAGTAGAGCATGACGGCCAGGTAGACGATGGCAAACAGCAAGTCCAGCCAACTCGTCAGTGCCTGCCCGGTCAGGAAATTGCGCGCATTCTCCAGCTCCCGCACCCGCGCCACAGTGTCGCCGCTGCGCCGGCTCTCAAAATACGACAGCGGCAAGTGCAGCAGGTGCTTGAACAGCTTGGCCCCCAGTTCCACGTCCACCCGGTTGGTGGTGTGGCTGAGCAGGTAGTGGCGCATGGCACCCAGCACCACCTCGAAGATGCTCACGCCCAGCAGCGCCAGCACCATCACATCCAATGTGGACAGCGTGCGGTGGGTCAGCACCTTGTCGATCACCACCTGAAAGATCAGCGGCGTCACCAGCGCAATGATTTGCACGAAGAGCGATGCCAGCAGAATCTCCCCCATCAGGCCCCGGTACTTGCGCAGGGCCTGCCAGAACCACCCCAGTCCGAAGGGTTCCGCGGCGGGCTGCCCGGAGGCATCCGGGGTTTGCGGCACCGTTTGAGCCCGGGTTGCCACAATCCACTGCCCGGCAAACAGGCCATCAAACTCCCGCAAGCTGATCTTGCGGGGTTGTGGGTCCCCGGCCACCATTACCATGGCGCCCTGTTCTCCCGCGCCCTGTTCCAGGTTTCCCACCAGCATCATGGAGCCATCCCGCATGGGCATGAGGGCTGGCAGCGCCCTGGCATCCAGATCCCTGCGCGGGCCGCTGCGCAGCGTCGCGTCAAAGCCCAGGGCTTGCAGCGCCCGAATCATCTCGCCCACACCCAACGCCATGGCGTTGCCGTCTTTGTCAAAACTGGCGAACTGGTGTTCGAGCTGGTCGTTGTCAAGGTGGATGTGGTGGAGTTGCGTGTAAAGCCGCAACATCTCCATGGTGCCGTAGGCGCCAGTGCTTGCCGTCGTCATTCTTGTCGTCTTCCCTATCGTTGTTGTCTAAGCGCCTTGAACCTCGTGCATCGCATTGGCCGGCACCGCCGGCACGGCGTCCTGCCAGTGGCCATCTGTCTGAATCGGTACATAGCCCAGCGGGGCCTGGCTGTCATCCACGCAGGTGTTGGCATATTGGTTGGCCAACAGCATCTGGCGCATGAACTCCGCCACCGGGTCGGCAGGCGGCAACGGAGGCAGATCCGGGTGGAGGAACGACTCCGGCGCTACGCCAAAGGCCAGCATGGCGTCATCGGTCCGGCCCGTGCTGCCATCGGTCCGTGTGAACGTGCTGGTGCCCACCACCGCCACACCCGACAGATGGCCGCTGGCATCGGGAGCCTCCGGCGTGGCCGCAGGCGCGCGCGCCTGCTCGCTCAGATCGATGTTGGCAATACCCAACTGGTCCAGCGTCAGGTATTCGCCCTCGTCGGTCTTGCCATCACTGTTCTTGTCTTCCCACACACCGAACTGGGCCCACCTAGCGTCACCCGCATCCAGCACACCGTTGTAGTTGGTGTCGAATGCACGCAAGCCCTGCAAGTCGGTCTTGGCACCCGGCACGTACTGCGTGAAAGTGAACTCGCTGGCGTTGCTGATTCTCTGGTCGCCATTGAGGTCAATGCCCAGCACCCCGCTGCCCGCTGCCGCCCATGCCACCTGGTCGGCCACACCGTCGCCATTCAGGTCAAAGCGCACGTTGGAGTTGTGGGTGGCGATGTAGCTTGGCGCACTACCATCCAGGCCCAGCACAACCGGCGGCGCATAACCGCTGAAATCCATGGTGCTGCGCACCCCCGAGCCCACCGTGTAGCCAAAGCGCCAGATATTGGACAGACCCCGGTCATCCACAACCTGCCATGAGGTATCAAAGGCATCCAGCGCGGATGGGCGTGGCACGTCGATATACCAACTGCTCTGCGTGGTGGTAAATATGTTCCACGGGATGCTGCTTGTCGCCGGCCCCGGGTCGCCAAACACGTGGTACGTGCCACCCAGGTAGGTGATGGACACCAGACTGGTGTTGCCATCATCCACCGCCGAGAAACTGACATCGCCAATGTCGAATGCGCCCGCCGGGGTGGTGCCCGTGGGGTAGAAATTGGCGTAGGTCACATTGACACTGGGATAGTGGTTGGGCGGCGGCGCCACCGTCACAAAGGCCGTAGCCCAGGTGGTGCCTCCATGCTGGTCGGTCACTTGGTACTCAAAACTGGCGGTTCCATTGAAGTTCACCGTGGGCGTGAAGCTGACCTGGCCGTTCACAATCGACACCGTCCCGCTGTTCGCGTTGCGCACACCACCCACCGTCAGGTCGGAATGCGGGTTGTCGATATCCGTGTCATTGCCCACCAGTTGGTTGAAACCGATGGTTGCCGTGGAAGACGACGTCGGCGTATTGGTGTACATCGCAAACTGGTTGTCCACCCCCACCGGGTTGTCATTCACGGCCGCCACCTGGAACTGTGCTGAAACGGTGGGCGACACCGCCCCCCCGCTGTCGCGCACCGTGTATTCAAAGGACGCATTGCCGTTGTAGTTGGCGGTTGGCGTGAACACCACATTGCCACTGCCATCCAGCGACACGGTTCCATTGCTGGCGTTGCCCACCCAGGCAATCCCCAGGGCACCGTTGGCGTCCTCGGCGTCGCCATCGTTGGCCAACAGCGTGCCCCGGTCAATGTTGAACACCGCATCCTCGCTGGCTCCGTTCAGCGACTCCCCCTGGGCGTAAGGCGAGTCATTGACCGGCGCCACATTCACCGTCACCGTGGCCGCGTTGGACTCCAGCCCGGCTGGGTCCTTGACCCAATAGGTGAAGCTGGCCGTGCCGCTGAAATTGGCCGTGGGCGTGAAGACGATATTGCCGCTGGCATTCAGCGTCACCGTGCCCCCGGTTCCGGCGGCCACGCGGGCAATGGCCAGCTCGCTGGTGGCGTTGTCCACATCGGTGTCATTGGCCAAGAGCGCCGCCGCCGTCAAGGTCACCGTCTGGTCCTCCTGGCTGGCCACCGTCTCGCCACTGGCCACCGGGGCATCGTCCGTTGAGCCCACCAGCACGGTGGCCGTGGCAGTTGCCGTGCCACCCGCGCCATCGCTCACCACATAGTCAAACGTGGCCGTGCCCGTGTAGTTGGCATCCGGCACAAACTGCACCGAGCCATTGCCCAGCAGGCTCACCGTGCCGTGCGAGGCATTGCCCACGGAGCCGATGGCCAGCGTTTGCCCATCGGTGGCCACATCGGGGTCCGTGTCGTTGGCCAGCAGCGCGGCCGGGGTCAGCACCAGGGTGGTGTCTTCCGCCGAAGCAATGCTTTCGCCCAGTGCATCCGGCACATCGTTCACCGCGGCCACTTGCACCGTGGCGGTGGCAATGGCCGTTCCCCCATTGCCGTCACTCACCACATACTCAAAACTGCCCGTGCCATGGAAGTCGGCATCCGGCGTGAAGCGGATGGAGCCATCCCCCAGCACGCTCACCGTGCCATTCTGCGCATGGCCCACAGCGCTGACCCGCAGGGTCTGGCCGTCGGTGGCCACGTCCACATCGGTGTCATTGGCCAAGAGTGTGGCCTGGGTGATGGTCAGCGCGCTGTCCTCGCTGGCGTTGCGCGTCTCGCCCAGGGCGATGGGCACGTCGTTGACGGCGGTGATGGTGAAGCTGGCCACACCCGCTGCGCGACCGCCATCCTGCCCGGTGACCACATACGCAAAGCTGGCCGGCCCATGGTAGTTGGCCTCGGGCGTAAAGATGACCTCGCTGCCCGACAGCGTGACCGTGCCATGCTGGGCGTTGCCCACCTGCGCAATGCCCACCGCGTTGGTGTCGTTGGCCAGGAGCGTGGCCACGCTCACGTGCAGCACCGCTTCCTCCTGCGGATCGCTCAACAGGTCGTTGGCGGTGGTGGCGCTGTTCAGCGTGGGGGCCGTGGGCGTGGTGTCTATGGGGGCCTGGGGGGTGGGCGTGGCGGGTGCCGCTGGTGGCGTGGCACTGGCGCCGGGGGCGGTGGGTGTGGAGTCGCTGGGCGCCGGGGCGGTGTTCCCCGGCGTGTTGGTTTGGGGGTTGGTATTGGTATTGTTATGGCCCGGCGCTATGTAGAGCGTGGCAGGCGTGGTGCTCACAAAGCCCACCGGCACGGGCGCGGTGTCGGTGGTGGTGTAGTGGCGAATGCCCGCATGCGCAACCCCGCCACCCTGGCCTGGCGGGATACCCGGGGTGCCGGTTGTCGTTATCGTCGTCGTCCACACGCCCACGGGTGGGGGGGGCGGGGCCAGGGGTGCCAGAACGCCCAGGCGCATTTGGTGCACCACTGCAAAGTTCTCCAGCGCGATGGTGCCACCGGGTGGTGTGCCGGGCGCGTCCGCCGTGCCGCCCTCGCCCACCGGCAACGCGTGCGTGCCGCTGCCTGCTGGACTGGTGTTCTGCTCCAGGCCTGCCGTCTGCCAGGCAAAGCCACTGTCCTTGGGGTCGGCCATCGCATAGGCCGTGGTTTGCACCGCCCCCAGCGCCACGGCGGTCAGGGCAGCGTTGATGCCGCCCTTGCCGAACAGGCCGTCGCCCGGAATGTGGATCCAGCCGTCTTCGTCGGCATCGTCCTGGCCCAGGGTGCCTGCCGCTGGCGGCACAAAGACCACGGGTTTGGAAGCGGGCTTGTTGCTGGTGATGCGGGCGTCACCCGCGTTGAGGGTGAGCGTGGCGTTGCCGGTGGCGGGCTTGTTGCCGCCCGTCGCTGCGGCGGGTGCATCGCTGGTGATGCGCCTGTCGCCCACGTCCATGGTGGTTTGGGTGGTGACGTTGTCCTTGCCCAGCACGGCGCCCAGGCTGCCGGCACTGCTGGCGCGGGTCTGGGTGGGCGCACCAGTCATGTTGCCGCCCCCATGGCGGTGCTGCTCCTGTTCGGCCGTGCCCTCCCAGTCGCCAATGCTCTTGGCCTGCAGTTCGTAGCTGTTGGTGCGGGTCTTGCCGTCGTAGCCTTCGTGCACGATGAGGGCTCCGGCGTCCAGCTCCTGCAGCTTGCCGTCCGCACCCACCACCTTGACGGTGTCGAGCTTCACACCTTCGGTGTCGGCCTTGAGCGTGGTGGCGCTCAGGGCGTCGCTTTGGCCGTCGGTGTAGTGGACCTGGCCGGTAGAGAAGT
>JBAQDE010000011.1:0-109317 GCA_049294595.1 Rhodoferax sp.
ACTCATCAAGGCCAATGCCCGTGGGTTTCGCAACTTCACTAACTACCGGGCAAGAATTCTGTTTCATTGTGGAAAGTTGAACTTGGCAATGGCCTGAAAAATCACAGTGAATTCAACGAAGCTCCAAATTTCTTTTGCGGTTGCACGATACTGTTTCCTTTACGCAGTAAGCAGCTTCTCAATTTTCTCGCGGCTGGGAACGCCGCCTGCGTGAACAACTTTACCGTCGATTACCACGCCCGGCGTGCTCATCACGCCGTATCCCATGATGTCGCGCAACTCTTCGACTTTTTCCAGTTTGACGATCACCCCATTCTCCCTGGCGACCTGGTCTATCAGCGCAATCGTGTTCTTGCAGTTGGCGCAGCCTGTTCCTAAAACCTTGATGTCCATGATTGACTCCTATACAAACAATAAAACTGGAAAAAGTGCCGGATCTGAAATGCCGTTCTGCATCGAATAGCGCTCAGAGCACTGCATTGAAAACGTAGCCCACCAGCAGGATGCCGGTGGCCACCACACCCGCGAAGGTTGCGATCAAACGAAGTTTCAGGACCTTGCGCAGAATGATCATTTCCGGCAGCGACAGGGCAATCACACTCATCATGAAGGCCAGCACGGTACCCAATGCCGCACCTTTGGCCAGCAGTGCCTGGACGATGGGGATGACGCCCGCGGCGTTGGTATACATGGGCACACCGATCAGCACGGCCAGAGGCACCGACCACCAGGCTTCCTTGCCCATAATCGAAGCCATGAAATCCTCGGGCACGTAGCCGTGGATCAGCGCTCCGATGGCAATGCCGGCCAGGATGTAGGGCCAGACTTTGCCGACGATCTCCTGAACGGAGGCGAAGCCGGCCTCGATGCGGTTTCCAAGCGACGAGCCTGTGTCTTCAAACTGCGCCGACATCCGGGGCATGTCTCGCACCCAGTCTTCCAGATAGGCTTCCATACCGAGCCTGCCAATGATCCAGCCGGACACGATGGCCACACTCAACCCCAGACCCATGTACAGGAGGGCGACTTTCCAGCCGAACATGCCAAACAGCAGGGTCAATGCCACCTCGTTGACCATGGGTGCGGAAATGAGGAAGGAAAAAGTCACCCCTAGCGGGACGCCCGCCTGAACAAAGCCGATGAACAGGGGAACCGCAGAGCAGGAGCAAAACGGAGTGACGATGCCTAGCGATGCAGCCAACACGTTGGCAACCCCTTCGGTTCGACCGGCCAGCAGTGCGCGGGTACGCTCCGGCGTGAAGTAGCTGTTGACCATGCCCATGACAAACACCACGGCGGTGAGCAGCATGAGCACCTTGGGCGTGTCGTAGAAGAAGAACTGCAACGCGCCACCCAGATGGCTATCCCGCTCCACGGGAATCCACGAAACCACAGATTCCGACACCGGGATCAGGGCTTGATACAGCGCCAGCCAGAGAACCGCCGACAGCAGCAGGAAGGCGGCCGGTTGGCGCGCAGACCAGCTCTTGACGGAGACAACAATGGTGTTCATGTCGGTGAAGACGATGAACCCAGCCAAAAGACGCAAAAAAAACGCAGATTCTTTCGCAGGCCCGGAATTTACCCGCGGGATTCCAGCGGGGGGCGGGGAACAAAGTCCTCCACGCGCCCTTGGTCGTCCAATCTCACCTGGCAGGCTTGGGTCATTCGGTCACGCATCTTCTGCCGCGCACGTTGAAGCCGCGACTTGGCGGCACTCAGTGTCAACCCCGACTTGGCCGCGTAGTCCGCCTGCGACATGCCTTCCAGGTCACACAGGGCAATGGCCTCGCGGTCAGCGGGGCTGAGCTCGGAAAGTACCCTGGGTAGGCAGGCGCTGAGCTGGTCCACGGCATCCAGGTCGGCAACTTCCGCGGCGAGATCATCAGGAAGTTCGACCAGATCCCGCTTTGCCTTGAGCCGGTCCGTAAGGGCGTTGCGGGCCACCTCAAATAGCCAGGCCCTGGCATTGGAGACCGCGCAAAACCGGCTTCCCTGCCCCATCGCCTTGAGGAACAGCTCCTGCATCATGTCGTCCACTTCCTGGGATTCCCCCAGCCGATGGCGCATCCAGGTGCGCAGTTCAGGTGCATGCTGCTTCCACGCGGCATCGAGACAATTCAAGGTGATCTCCGGCTACACAGTTTCCACTGCAGATTGGAGGCCTATTTTGCGCCAAGCCCCATGCTGCGGGTGATGACTTCCTTCATGATCTCGTTGGTTCCGCCGTAGATGCGGGCCACGCGGGCGTCGGCAAAGCCGCGGGTGATGGGGTATTCCCACATGAAGCCATAGCCGCCGAAAAGCTGCACGCACTCGTCCATGACCTTGCACTGCAGGTCGGTGGTCCAGTACTTGGCCATGCTGGCAGTTGCCGTGTCGAGTTGGTCCTTGCAGATCAGCTCGCAGCATTTGTCGACAAACACCTGTGCCACCTGCACCTCGGTCTGCAGCTCGGCCAGCGTGTAGCGGGTGTTCTGGAACGAGGCCACCGGCTGACCGAAGACCTTGCGCTCCTTCACATAGTCCACCGTCCAGTTGATGGCGGCTTGCGCACCGGCCACGGCACTCACCGCAATCTGCAGGCGCTCCCACGGCAACTGCTCCATCAGGCAGATGAAGCCGCGGTTCTCATGCGCCTTGCCGCCCAGCAGGTTTTCGGCCGGAATACGCACGTTGTCGAAGAACAGCTCGGAGGTGTCCTGTGCCTTCAGGCCCAGTTTCTTCAGGCGCTTGCCGACGCTAAAGCCCGGCATGCCACGCTCCACCAATACCAGGCTGGTGCCTTTGCCGCCAGCGGCGGGGTTGGTCTTGGCCACGACGATGACCAAGTCGGCGTGCCAGCCATTGGTGATGAAGGTCTTGCTGCCGTTGAGCAGGTAGCTGCCGTCGGCTTGCTCGATGCAGGTGGACTTGATGCCCTGCAGGTCCGAGCCGGCAGCGGGCTCGCTCATGGCGATGGCACCGATCATCTCGCCGGTTGCCAGCTTGGGCAGGTACTTGGCCTTCTGCTCTTCGGTGCCGTAGTGCAGGATGTAGGGCGCGACGATTTCGCTGTGCAGGCTGTAGCCAATGCCGCTGGTGCCGGCACGGGCCAGCTCTTCAAACTGGATGACGGAGAACAGCTTGTCGGCGTCCGAACCGCCATATTGCTCGGGCATGCTCATGCACAGAAAGCCGTTCTCGCCGGCCTTGTTCCAGACGTCGCGGGCCACATAGCCCTGCTCTTCCCACTCGGCGTGGAAGGGGGAAATTTCCTTCTCGATGAACTTGCGGAAACTATCGCGGAAGGATTCGTGGTCGGAGTTGAAGAGCGTTCTGTCGATCATGGAAGCACCTAAAGTTGGGGTCACGGTTATTTTTACAAAGCAACTGCTTGGTAAAAAGCAATATACTCCAAATCGAATCCGCATTTCCACCCTGTTTCACATTTCGCCTGGAGCCCTCCCATGACAGAAGCATTTGTATTCGACGCCATCCGCACCCCGCGTGGCAAAGGCAAGAAAGACGGCAGCCTGTACGAGGTCAAGCCTGTCAACCTGCTGGCCGGCCTGCTGACCGATCTCCAGGCGCGCCACCAGTTCGACACCGCCAAGGTGGACGATGTGGTGATGGGCATCGTCTCCCCCATCGGTGACCAGGGTGCGGTGCTGCCCAAGGTGGCCGCACTCAAGGCGGGCTGGGACTTCCAGTGCGCCGGCGTTCAGGTCAACCGCTTCTGCGCGTCGGGCCTGGAAGCCGTGAACATGGCCGCGCAAAAGGTGCGTTCCGGCTGGGAAGACCTTGTCGTGGCCGGTGGCGTAGAGAGCATGAGCCGCGTGCCAATTGGCTCGGACGGCGGCGCCTGGGCCATGGACCCCGAAACCAACTCCGCCACCGCCTTTGTGCCGCAGGGCATTGGCGCCGATCTGATCGCCACGCTGGAAGGGTTTAGCCGATCGGATGTGGACGCCTTTGCACTGGAATCGCAAAAGCGCGCCACCGCAGCGCAGGCAGCCGGTTACTTTGACCGCTCGGTGATGCCAGTGAAGGACAGCCTGGGCCAGGTGATTCTGGGTCGTGACGAATTCATCAAACCCAACACCACGCTGGAAGGTCTGGCAGGTCTGAAGGCCTCCTTCGAGCAGATGGGCGGCATGGGCTTTGACCAGCTGGCGCTGACCCGCTATCCGCAGGTGGAACGCATTCACCACGTGCACCACGCCGGCAATTCGTCCGGCATCGTCGATGGTGCTGCCGCCGTGCTGATCGGCAACGAGGCAGCTGCCAAGGCGCACGGCCTCTCGCCCCGTGCCCGCATCGTGTCCACGGCCTTGTCCGGTGCCGACCCCACCATCATGCTGACCGGGCCTATGCCCGCCGCGCGCAAGGCGCTGGCCAAGGCAGGACTCTCCATCAACGACATCGACCTGTTTGAAGTGAATGAGGCCTTTGCCGCCGTGGTGATGCGCTTCATGAAGGAGATGCAGGTGCCGCACGACAAGGTCAACGTGAACGGTGGCGCCATCGCCATGGGCCACCCGCTGGGTGCTACCGGCGCCATGATTCTGGGCGTGCTGATCGACGAGCTGCACCGCCGCAAGCTGCGCTATGGCATGGCCACGCTCTGCGTGGGTGGCGGCATGGGGATTGCCACCATCGTGGAACGACTTTGAGTCAAATTGGCCTCTAGCCCTCGTCGATATTGCGTAATACGCTCCTAACTTGATAGCACCATGAAAACCATCCAATACTCCCTGGTTGACGGAATCGCCACCATCACCTTTGACGAACCCAACTCCCCCGTCAACACCATGTGCCTGCAGTGGCAGGACGACATGGCCGACGTCGCGGCGCAGGTCGCCCAGGACAAGGACGCCATCAAAGGCATCCTGCTGGCCTCGGCCAAGAGCACCTTCTTTGCCGGCGCCGACCTCAAGGCCACCATGCGCATCACGCCTGCGGACGCGCAGAAGGTCTACGCCGAAATCGAGCGCCTGAAAAAGAACATGCGTTTTCTGGAAACCCTGGGCAAACCCGTGGTCAGCCTGCTCAACGGCACTGCGCTGGGCGGCGGCTGGGAGGTGGCTCTGATCGGCCACCACCGCATTGCCGTCGACTCGCCCAAGACCCAGTTCGGCCTGCCCGAAGTGACGCTGGGCCTGTTGCCCGGTGCCAGCGGTGTAACCAAAATGACCCGCCACCTGGGCCTGATGGGCGCGCAGCCTTATCTGGTCGAAGGCAAGCTCTTCAGCCCCGCCGAGGCCAAAGGTCTGGGCCTGGTGCACGACCTGGTCGCACCCGGCGACAATGCCGCCGTCGAGATGAAGACCCGCGCCCTGGCCTGGATCGCCGCCAACCCGACGGCCCAGCACCCCTGGGAAGCCAAGGGCTACAAGGTGCCTGGCGGCACGCCCTCCTCGCCCGCAGTGGCGCAGATGCTGGTCGTGGCCCCAGCCATGATCAAGAAGCAGACCCGTGGCCTGTACCCCGCGCCGGAGGCCATCATGGCCTGCATGGTTGAAGGCCTGCAGGTGGACATTGAAACCGCGCTGCGCCTGGAGAGCCGCGCATTGGCCAAGCTCATGACCGGGACGAACGCCAAGGCCATGATCAACACCTTCTTCTTCAACCTCAACGCCATCAAGAGCGGCCAGAGCCGGCCCAAGGATGTGCCGCGCTTCAAACCCACCAAGGTCGGCCTGCTGGGCGCCGGCATGATGGGTGCGGGCATCGCCTATTCGCAGGCCAGCAAAGGCATTACCACCGTCCTGAAAGACGTGAACCAGGAGAAGGCCGACCTGGGCAAGAGCTACAGCGCCAAGATCACCCAGGGCCGGGTCGACAAGGGCCGCATGACAGCCGACAAGCAGGCCGAAATCCTGGCCCGCATCCAGCCCACCGCCAAAGTAGACGACCTGCAGGGCTGCGACCTGATCATTGAGGCCGTGTTCGAGAACCGCGAACTCAAGGCCCGGGTGACCAAGGAGTCCGAACCCATGTTGGCGCCGGGGGGCTTCTTTGCCTCCAACACCTCCACACTACCCATCACCGGCCTGGCCACGGCAAGCAGCGCGCCCGAGAAGTTCATTGGCATCCACTTCTTCAGCCCGGTGGACAAGATGCAGCTGGTGGAAATCATCCGCGGCAAACAAACCGATGATGAAACCGTGGCCCGAGCCTACGACTACGTGCAGGCCATCGGCAAGATGCCCATTGTCGTCAACGATTCGCGCGGCTTCTTCACCAGCCGCGTGTTTGGCACCTTTGTGATGGAAGGCGTGGCCATGGTGGGCGAAGGCATCCCCGCCGCCGCGGTGGAGAACGCCGGCATCCAGTGCGGCATGCCGGTCGGCCCGCTGGCCGTGCTGGACGAGACCGCGCTCACCTTGTCCCTGCACGTCATGGAGCAGACCCGTGCCGATTTTGAAGCCGAGGGCAAGACCTATGTGCCCACCCCCGGCGAGGCGCTGGTGGCCGAGATGGTGCGCAAGCACAACCGACCGGGTCGCGCCGGCGGTGGTGGCTTTTACGAGTACCCTGCCGAGAAGGGTGCCAAGAAGTTCCTGTGGCCCCAACTCAAGCCCCTGTTTGAAAAGGCCGATGCCCAGTGGGACATCACCGACCTGAAGGACCGCCTGCTGTTCCGCCAGGCGGTGGAAACCGCACGCTGCCTGTCTGAAAACGTGCTGACCAGCGTGCACGATGCCAACATCGGCTCCATCTTCGGCATTGGCTTCCCGGCCTGGACCGGTGGCGCCATGCAGTTCATCTATGGCATGGGCATTGAGGCTTTCGAGGCGCGCGCGGCGGAGTTGGCGCAGAAGTTTGGCGCCGGCTTTGCGCTGACCGATGCCGTGAAGGCAGCGATCCGCAAGTACCAACCGCAGTACTAGGCCCACACCATGCGCACCCTGCAGGGCAAGGTTGTCGTCATTACCGGGGCAGCCTCGGGCATCGGGGCTGCGCTGGCCGCGGGCCTGGCCCGCAAGGGCGCACGCCTGATGCTGGCCGACGTGGACGCCCCTGGCCTGGAGGGGGTCGCCACGGCGTTGCGCGCCACGGGCTGTGACTGCCAGACCAGCCTGACCGACACCGGTAGCGAAGAAGCCATCCACCAGTTGGCGGCCCGAACTGCCGCACAACTGGGTCCGGCGGATGTGGTCATCAACAATGCCGGCGTCGGCCTGATCGCGCCGGTGGAAGGTCTGCAGACCCGCGACGCCCACTGGCTGATGAACATCAACTTCTGGGGTGTGGTGCATGGTTGCCAAGCGTTTCTGCCGCAAATGCGCAGCCGCCCCGAGGCAGTGCTGGTCAACATCTCCAGCATCTTCGCGATGATCTCCATGCCCACGCAGAGCATCTACAACGCGGCCAAGGCGGCAGTGCGGGGTTTCAGCGATGCGCTGCGCGAGGAACTGCGCGACACACCGGTGCGGGTACTGTGCGTGCACCCCGGTGGCATACGGACCAATATCGCCAACAAGGCGCGCATCACCGACTCCCGCATGGTGGCCGACAGCGACCAGGAGGCGCGGGACAACTTTTTGAAGGTAGCCCGCACTACACCCGAGGAGGCAGCCCGTGTCATCATTGCGGCCATTGAGTCCGGCAAAACCCGGGTGCTGATCGGAGCGGACGCCAAGTTCATGGACTTTCTGTTCCGCCTGGCGCCCAGTCGCTCATCCGCCTGGGTGACGCGCATTGGCAAACGCTTGCGCACCATGGCCAAACGCTGAAGGGACTACTGCATGCTCGCCCGACTGTTGCGCTTCACGATCCTGATTCAGGTGCTGACCGGTGCGGCAGTTGGCCTGTGGCTGCTTCCCGCAACCCATGTGCCGCTGTGGCGCGCGCTGGCTGGTGGCATGCTGTTTCCGCTGGCCACCATGCTGCTGGTGGATGTGTACACGGCCCTGAAGTCCAGATCCGGCGAGCCTGTTGCTCAATGGTGGCAGGCCCTCTTCGGTGAGTTCGTGGCGGGGCTGCACATCTTCCTGCTACGCCAGCCCTGGTCGGTGGCTGCGCCCGTCGCGCTACCGGCGACCGGAACACCGGCGCGCATACCGGTTGTTCTGGTGCATGGCTACCTGTGCAACCACCGCATCTGGGATGACATGGCCAGTGTCTTGCGTGCCCAGGGGCATACCGTGCTGGCGGTGAACCTGGAGCCGCTGTTCACCTCCATCGACAATTACGCGCCCATTGTCGAAGCGGCGGTCGTCGACCTCTGCAAGCAGACAGGTGCTCCCAAGGTGGCACTGGTGGGCCACAGCATGGGGGGACTGGCCATTCGCGCCTGGATGCGTGTCCATGGAACCGAGCGGGTGGCCCGCGTGCTGACGCTGGGCACACCCCACGCCGGCACACAGATTGAGCCGGGCACCCGCACACCCAATGGCCGGCAAATGCTCTGGCAAAGCGCCTGGCTGGCCGAACTCAGCGCCAGTGAGACGGACGCCACCCGTGCCCTGATCCGCATTGCGCTGACACCCCAGGACAACATCGTCTACCCCCAGCGCGCCCAGGTGCTGCCAGGACTGGAGCCCACGGTCTTCAAGGGCATAGGGCACCTGCAGATGTGCACGGATGCATCTGTGATGGCCTGGGTGCGCGAGCAGCTCTCCGACCTTCAACCAGGACACACCCCATGACCGACCTCGTTGTACGCAGGCTTTTGATCGACATGGCCGCTCCATTGCCGGCCCGCTGGAATGGGGGCGATGCCTTCCGTTCGGCCTTCTTCAGCGCCCTGTCCATGAGCTTCCCCGTGGGCGAGCAGTACTTCATGGATTCGGTACGCGCGGGGCTGAAAGAGCTTCCCGAAGAGCAGCGCCAGCGCTTTGCGGCCGAGGTGCAGGGCTTTGTCGGCCAGGAGGCCACGCACCGGCGCATCCACAGCCTGTTCAATGGGCACCTGCAAACACAAGGCTTTGACAATGAACTGGAGCAGCGCGCCACCCGACGCATCCAGCAGAACGCGCATCTGGATGTACGCATCCATGTGGCGGCCACGGCCGCCACCGAGCACCTGACCGCGATCTTTGCCGACTGGATGTTTCGCCACCCCGAGGCCCTGGAGGGCGCGCAGCCGCGCCTGCAAACCCTGTGGATGTGGCACGCCGCGGAAGAGGCCGAACACTGCAGCACGGCCTTTGATGTCTACAAGGCGCTGGCAGGCAGCGAACGCTGGCGCCTGCGCCTGCTGCACTACATCACCTGGACCTTTGCCATGGACATCACGCGCCAGACGGTGCGCAATCTCTGGCACGACGGCTCACTGTTCCAATGGAGCACCTGGCGCAGTGCGGCCAGGCTGCTGTTTGCGAGGGACGGCATGATCCGCGGCAGCTATGCACTGTGGAACGCCTACAAGGCCCCCGACTTCCACCCGCGCCAGCAGGACACCTCACGCTCAGCCCAGTGGCTGCAGGACAACCAGCAGCAGTACGCCGTGGTTGCACGGCCGGCCTGAGGGCAACCCCGCCTGGGGCGCGGTGTCTTTCGCAGACAATGGGCCGAAACCCGAGGAGCCCCGAACCATGCAAGCACTCAGTCCAACGGATTCCGCATTCCTGTGGATGGAGACCCGCAACCAGCCCATGCACGTGGCGGGTCTGAACATCTACACGCCCCCGCCCGGCTCTGGTCCCGACTACGTCAGCAAGCTGCTGACCGACTGGAGCAAGCACGCCCGGGCCGTTGCGCCATTCAATCTGCGCCCGGTTCTGCGCATGGGCCTGTGGTACTGGGAGGAAGACGAAGAGTTTGAGCTGGACTACCACCTGCGCCACGTCGCCCTGCCCCAACCGGGGCGCATCCGAGAATTGCTGGCCATGGTGTCGCGCATCCATGGCAACCTGCTGGACCGCAACCGCCCGCTATGGGAAACCTATGTGATCGAAGGCCTGCCGGGCGGGCGCTTTGCCACCTACAGCAAAATGCACCATGCACTGATCGACGGAGTGACCGGCGCGCGCATGGTGGCCAATGCCATGTCCGTTGATGCCGGTGAGCACAAGGCGCCCGTCTGGGCGCTGCCCTTCAAGCAACACCCCACCGCACGGCGCAAGACGGCGGCGCCCGGGTTGCTGGAGCAGCTTGGCAACCTGGCCAAGGCGGGCAAGGAGATATTGCCCGGCGTGGGCAGTGGCCTGTGGGACATCGTGCGTGCCGCCTATGCGGATGGCGCGACGGCCCTGCCCTTCCAGGCACCACCGACACCGTTCAATGTGGAAATATCGGGCTCGCGTCGTTTTGCGGCCCAGTCCTATTCCCTGTCGCGCTTCAAACGGATCGGCGAGGCCACGGGCGCCACCGTCAATGACGTCACATTGGCCATCTGTGCCGGCGCGTTGCGGGAGTACCTGATCGCGCAGGCCAAGTTGCCCAAGAAACCGTTGGTGGCCATGGTGCCGGTGTCTCTGCATGGCGAGACCGACGCCGGCGGCAATCAGGTGTCCCTGCTGCTGGCTAGCCTGGGCACGCACCTGGCAGATCCGTTGAAGCGTCTGCAACACATTGTGGACTCCACCTCACAGGCCAAGGAGCGGCTGACCAAGATGCCGCGCCTGCAAAAAATGGCGCATGGCATCACCTCGATTTCACCCCTGGGGGCCGGCATCGTGACCGGAACGGCGGAGAAGCACCCCTTGTTCAACCTGGTGATCTCCAATGTGCCAGGGCCACGGGAGACGCTGTACCTGAATGGCGCGCGGCTGGACGAGGTATATCCGGTGTCCATTCCCACCCACTACCTGGCGCTGAACATCACCATCAGCGGCTATGGTGACAACCTGGGGTTTGGCTACATTGCCTGCCGCCGCTCGGTGCCCGCCCTGCAGCGCATGCTGGACTACACGCACAACGCCATCACTGAACTCGAAGGCGCCTTGGGCCTGGGCGCGCCAGCCGCCCAGGCGCGCAAGACTGCGCGCAGGAAAACGCAGCCGGACAAGTGAGGGAGGCCTAGGACGGCATCATGCCCAGCTCGGCGTTGCTAAGCAGGGCTTCCATGTTCATGACAATGAGCATGCGGTCGCCCACATGGGCCAGCCCCAGAATGAAGCGGGAATCGATGGCCGACTCAAATTGCGGCGCGGGCTTGATCATCTTGGCGTCGAGCGTCACCACGTCGGACACCGCGTCCACCACCGCGCCAATCACCGTTCCGCGGATGTTCAGGATGATCACCACGGTGAACTCGTTGTACTCGACCTTGGAGATGTTGAGCTTCATGCGAAGGTCCACGATCGGGACAATGACACCACGCAAATTGATGACGCCCTTGATGAAGCTGGGCGAGTTCGCCATCTTGGTGGGCTCTTCGTAGGAACGGATTTCCTGCACCCGCATGATGTCGATGGCGTAGCTCTCATCACCCAGGCGCAAGGTCAGGTACTGTCCCGACTGAATGTCCGGCGCGTTGGCTGGATTGGCTTGCTGATCAGGAGTCGGAGATTTTTGCGTGGTTTGCATGGCGGTTTCCTCGGCTTCAAAGCCCGGTTTTCACTCTTCGCGAAGAGACATCCGAATGATCATACACGGCGGACGCTGACAGGTGCAATAAACCGCTGCACGCCAAAGTCCTGCCACAAACTGGCGCCGGACACCCATGAAAATGGCCCGCAATGCGGGCCATGGAAAGCTGCCAGTCCGGCGCAAAACCGCCAGCGTTACGCCTGGGCCTTGTTGTAGTTCGCAATGCCGTCCATGATTTCCTGGCGGGCAGACTCCGGGCCTTCCCAGCCCAGGATCTTGACCCACTTGCCGTCTTCCAGATCCTTGTAGTGTTCAAAGAAGTGGGCAATGGTCTTCAAGCGCAAGGGTTGCAGGTCTTCGGGCTTTTGCCAGCGGCTGTAAAGCGACAGGATCTTGTTGATCGGCACCGCCAGCACCTTGCCGTCCTGGCCGGCTTCGTCTTCCATCTTCAGAATACCGATGGCACGGCAAGGCACCACCACGCCGGGAATCAAGGGCACCGGTGTCACCACCAGCACGTCCACCGGGTCACCGTCGCCAGAAATGGTCTTGGGCACATATCCATAGTTGGTGGGATAGTGCATGGCCGTGCTCATGAAACGGTCCACAAAAATGGCGCCTGTGGCCTTGTCCACCTCGTACTTGACCGGGTCGGCGTTCATTGGGATCTCGATGATCACGTTGAATGCTTCAGGCACGTTGTTACCAGGGGTGACGTTGTCAAGGGACATAAGAACTCTCTATTACAGGGGGAGGGGAAAAATGTTGTCTCAGATCAGTATTTACCCTCATTTTACTGACGCAGCACTTGCGACCACCGAAAACCCTTTTTTTCACGGTACATTCCCTGCGTTGGCCAATCATCTCCACGACGCATTGTTGGGCTGGAGCGGTGAGGAAGCAACGCAGTGGAAGCAACACTGACGTTGCTTCTTTCTTCGTGACACAACAGTTAGGAGAGATCTCTATGACAGGCAACTCAGCGCTTTATCTGGCGCTTGTCTGCGGGTTCATTGCCGTAGGTTACGGCTTCTGGGCACGCAGCTGGATTCTTTCTCAGGACGCGGGCAACGCCCGAATGCAGGAAATTGCGGCAGCCATCCAGACCGGTGCCGCAGCCTATCTTGCTCGCCAATACAAAACCATTGCAGTCGTCGGCGTAGTGCTGGCCGGCCTGATCGCGGCCTTCCTGGACGCACAGACGGCCGTCGGTTTCGTGGTGGGAGCGGTTCTTTCTGGCGCGTGCGGCTTCATTGGCATGAATGTGTCGGTTCGCGCCAACGTGCGCACCGCTCAGGCGGCCACCAAGGGTATTGGCCCGGCACTGGATGTCGCCTTCCGTGGCGGCGCCATCACCGGCATGCTGGTGGTCGGTCTGGGTCTGCTGGGTGTCACCGGTTTCTACATGTTCCTGGTTGGCAATGGGAATGCCACACCGGACAAGAGCCTGGCACATCTACTCAACCCGCTGATCGGCTTTGCTTTTGGCTCCTCCCTGATCTCCATCTTTGCCCGCCTGGGCGGTGGCATTTTCACCAAAGGCGCCGACGTGGGTGCCGACCTGGTGGGCAAGGTGGAAGCTGGCATCCCCGAAGATGACCCCCGCAACCCCGCCGTGATCGCCGACAACGTCGGTGACAACGTGGGTGACTGCGCCGGTATGGCCGCCGACCTGTTCGAAACCTATGCGGTGACGCTGATTGCCACCATGGTGCTGGGCGCGCTGCTGATTACGGGATCGGGTACCGCTGCGGTGGTCTACCCGCTGGCACTCGGGGCAGTGTCCATCGTAGCCTCCATCATTGGTTGCTCGTTCGTCAAGGCATCGCCTGGAATGAAGAATGTGATGCCGGCCCTGTACAAGGGTCTGGCCGTGGCAGGCGTGCTGTCGCTGATTGCCTTCTTCTTTGTAACCCAGTGGCTGATTCCCGACAATGCATTGGGTGGCAGCGGCGCGGTGATGAAACTGTTTGGCGCCTGCACCGTGGGTCTGGTCCTGACGGCGGCCCTGGTGTGGATCACCGAGTTCTACACCGGCACCCAGTACAGCCCCGTGCAGCACATTGCACAGGCATCCACCACTGGCCACGGCACCAACATCATCGCCGGCCTTGGCGTGTCCATGCGCTCCACTGCCTGGCCCGTGATCTTTGTCTGCATGGCGATCTGGGTGGCCTTCAACCTGGCCGGTCTGTATGGCATCGCCATCGCGGCAACTTCCATGCTGAGCATGGCTGGCATTGTGGTCGCACTGGACGCCTATGGCCCCATCACCGACAACGCCGGTGGCATTGCCGAAATGGCTGAACTGCCCAGCAGCGTGCGTGACATAACTGACCCCCTGGACGCCGTGGGCAACACGACCAAAGCAGTGACCAAGGGCTACGCGATCGGTTCCGCCGGCTTGGCTGCCCTGGTACTGTTTGCCGACTACACCCACAAGCTCGACGCCTACGGAAAGACCATCACGTTCGATTTGAGCAACCCGATGGTCATCATTGGTCTGTTCATTGGCGGCCTGATTCCCTATCTGTTTGGCGCCATGGCGATGGAGGCCGTCGGCCGCGCCGCTGGGGCGGTGGTGGTGGAAGTGCGCCGCCAGTTCCGCGACATCAAGGGCATCATGGACGGCTCGGGCAAGCCCGAGTACGACACCGCCGTGGACATGCTGACGACAGCCGCGATCAAGGAAATGATGATTCCCAGTCTGCTGCCCGTGGTGGTTCCCATCGTGGTCGGCCTGGCACTCGGCCCGGCGGCCCTGGGCGGCCTCTTGATGGGTACCATCGTGACCGGCCTGTTTGTCGCCATCTCCATGTGCACAGGCGGCGGCGCCTGGGATAACGCCAAGAAGTACATCGAAGACGGCAACCACGGCGGCAAGGGCTCCGAAGCCCACAAGGCTGCCGTGACCGGTGACACCGTGGGTGACCCCTACAAGGACACCGCCGGCCCAGCGGTCAACCCGCTGATCAAGATCATCAACATCGTGGCTCTGCTGATCGTGCCGCTGATGATGAAGATCCACGGCGGTTGATCTCAATCGAACCCCATAAAGCCCGCGCAAGCGGGCTTTTTTTTAACCCTGTTCAGGGAATAATTCCCCGCCGGGTTGGACAATAGCGCCTATGTCGGAACGTTTCAGCCCCAAAGTCATTCCCCTGGTGGATGCACGCCCCACGCCCCTTGCCGTGCCAGACACCTGGCTGGAGCCCGGTAGCCGCATGACTGCAAACGGGCTGGTCAGCGACACCCTGGGCCGCAACCTGCGGGATTTGCGCATCAGCGTGACCGACCGCTGCAACTTCCGCTGCAACTACTGCATGCCCAAGGAAGTGTTCAACAAGGACTACCCCTACCTGCCCCACGCTTCCCTGCTGTCATTCGAGGAAATCACCCGTATCGCCCAGCAGTTCATCAACCACGGTGTACAGAAAATCCGACTCACCGGCGGTGAACCGCTGCTGCGCAAGAACATTGAGGTATTGATTGAGAAACTAGCCGCTCTGCGGACCCTGGAGGGGCGGCCACTGGACCTGACACTGACCACCAATGGCGCCCTGCTGGCACGCATGGCCAAGTCACTCAAGGCCGCCGGGCTGCAGCGGGTCACGGTGAGCCTGGATGGCCTGGACGATGCCGTGTTTCGCAGAATGAACGATGTGGACTTTCCGGTGGCTGATGTGTTGGCCGGAATTGACGCGGCCCGCGATGCCGGGCTGGGGCCAATCAAGATCAACATGGTCGTCAAGCGCGGTACCAATGACCAGGAAATTCTGCCCATGCTGCGGCATTTCAAGGGCAGCGGCATGGTGTTGCGCTTCATCGAGTACATGGACGTCGGCGCCACCAATGGCTGGCGCATGCACGATGTGGTGCCATCGGCAGAGGTCATTCAGCGCATCCGCGCGGAAATGCCCCTGGTGGCTCTGGAGCCCGCCAGCCCGGGCGAAACGGCGCAACGCTGGGGTTTTGCCGATGCAACTGGCGCCTTTGATCGGCAGGCCGGGGAGATCGGCGTCATCAGCAGTGTCACGCAGGCCTTCTGCAGCGACTGCAACCGCGCGCGTCTGTCCACCGAGGGTCGCCTCTATTTGTGCCTGTTTGCCAACCAGGGCTATGACCTGCGCAGCCTGTTACGCAGGGACGCGAGCGACACGGATTTGGCCTCGGTCATTGGCCATATCTGGAGTGGGCGTGCGGACCGTTACTCGGAATTGCGCGGAGCCATGACAGCAGACACCGGCAGCGGTGCGCGTCGCGTAGAAATGAGCTACATCGGCGGCTAACCCGCTTCATGGCTTGCAGCCCATGACCCGGCAAACCTTGCCACTGCGCCCCCGCAGCAACGGCTGTTCCAATTCCGCCACAACGTTCAATGAGGCGATGCCATGCATGCGTGCAAACGCCTGCAGCACCGTTCTGCATCGCTCCATGGCGTGTGCCGCATCTCCCCCGCGCAGCCCCAGCCGCAGCATGACGGTAGTCCGGTCCTTCTGACGCAACTGGAAGTCAAACACGCCGGCCTGGTCCTCCAGCACCGTCGCCAAGGCCAGCGGCAGCAGCGTAACCAGCTTTCCGCGCCCACCTGACATCACCAAACTGTCATCATGGCGTCCGTCGACCTCGATTACCGGCAGCGGAGACCCGCAGGAGCAAGGCTTTGCATCCATGCGGACCTGATCACCGAGGTCGTACCGAATCAGGGGCTGGACGTTGTTGGCAAGGTTTGTGAGCAACACGGTGCTGGATAGCTCTCCCGCTGGTACAGGCCGGTAATGTTCATCCACCGCCTCCAGAATGACCCAATCGGCATTCACATGGAGATGCCCAGCACTGCACTCCCAACCCATGGACAGGAATTCGGATGCACCATAGCTATTGCGCACGGCGCAGCCGAACGCCTGCTGCACACGGTCCCGCATCACGGGGCTAAGGCTCTCACCACCGGTCCACACTTCTTGCACCGGAAGTTGCAGATTCCCACTCAGTGCTTGCTCGGCCAGCAACGCCGCCGCCGTGGGATAGGTCGCAATCACGGTGGGCGCAAATGCATTCAACGCGTCCACCAGTGCGTCGATTGGCTGCAGGATGGAAAAGCTACCGGAGGCACCTGCCAGCCATGGGTTGAGGCGACGCATGCGTTCCATCGAAACAAAACTCGCAAAGTGACCGCTGGTGGCTCCGACAAATGCTGTACGCTCGCTGAGGTAAAACGGGTCCGTCAACCGCGACAACGGCCGTGGCACGCTGCGGCGCAGGGCTTCCAGCGCATCGTTGACCGCCATGGCTTGAGCGTCTTGCACAAAAACGCCGGGCAGGCCGCTGGTACCGGAACTCTCCCACACCATATACCGCCCCTGGAAAGCACTGCCACAGGATGCCAGCTCTGCCGTGAAGGCGCGCAGATCGGCCAGATCCAGCGATGGGTCAGTCACCCATTCCGAAAAGCGCCCCATCAGTTCAGCTCGCGTGACCACCGGCAGGTCCGACAGGGAGAGGTTTGAGTCACTTACTCCGCGCAGTCGCTCCCGGTACAACGCAGAGCCACCCCGTGCGGCGGCTACCACCCTGCGCAAGCGGGCTGACTGGCGTGCGGTGACAACTGCTGCAGGCCCACGGTTGACCGTCATCACATCCAGCGCCACGGCACTCAGGCGCAGGGGATCAAACATGGCAACTCCTTGCAATGGGGATATTGCGGTCTATGCTAGACCTCACACCGCATGCGGTGTTGCTATTGATCAAGAGATGGCGAGAGGAGCTCCCTTGATATCGCCGATCAGGTTGCCAGCGTTTCTGGCGTGGTGACCGGCCCATGGCCACTGAAACGATCCAGCGCAAGATAAATGACGGGGGTGATATAGAGCGTCACGGCCTGTGAAAAAACCAGCCCACCCACCACAGCCAAACCCAGGGGTTGGCGCAACTCCGCCCCGGCTCCCAAACCCAGTGCAATGGGGAGCGCCCCCATCAAGGCGGCCAGCGTCGTCATCATGATCGGGCGAAAGCGCAGAATACACGCCTCCCGAATCGCCTGCTCGGGTGACATGCCGTGGTGCCGCTGCGCATCCAGTGCAAAGTCGATCATCATGATCGCGTTCTTCTTCACGATGCCAATCAGCAGCAGGATACCGATGGTTGCGATCACCGTCAGATCCTGTCCAAACAGCATCAGGGTTGCCAGCGCCCCCACCGCGGCCGACGGCAGGCCCGCCAGGATGGTCAGGGGGTGGATGTAACTCTCGTACAGCACCCCCAGCAGGACATAGATGACCAGCAACGCAGAGATGATGAGGATGGCCTGGTTGCCCTGGGAGTTCTTGAACACCGCAGCCTCGCCGCCATAGCTGGTGATGATGGAACTTGGCAGGTTGATGTCACTGCGTACTTGGTCAATCCGGGCGGTCGCATCACCCAACGCCACACCGGGCGCCAGATTGAATGACACCGTGACCGCTTGCAACTGACCCACGTGGTTGATGGAGGTCGGGCCCACCGTTCTCTCGACCCTGGTAAACGAAGCCAGCGGCACGAGTGTTCCAGAGGACGCTCGGACATAGATACTGTTGATGGCACTCTCGTCCAGCTTGGCCTGTGGCGCCACCTCCAGGATGACCTGGTAACTGTCGGTGGGCAGGTAAATCGTGGACACCTGGCGCTCGCCGAAGGCGCCAAACAGCGCGGTGCGGATGGACTCGATGGAAATGCCCAGCGCATTCGCGCGATCCCGGTCAATGATCAATTGCGCCTGCAGGCCACGCAACTGGGCATCGCTGGTGACATCCCTGAAGAGCGGGTCGGCCCGCAGCTTCTCCTGCAGCTTCATCGCCCAGTCGTTGAGCTCGTCAGCACGCACACTTTGCAGGATGTACTGGAACTGGGCCTTGCTGGGGCGCCCGCCCAGTTGCAGGTTCTGGATGGGCCGCATGAACACGTTGATGCCGGAAACATCGCGCAACTTGCTGCGCAGTCCCTCAACCACCTGTTTCATGGGCTGGCGCTGATCGCGCGGCTTGAGCGTAATGAACATGCGCCCCGAGTTTTGTGCGCCACTGCCGCCGTTGAACGAACTCACGGCGAACACATTGGCATCGGCGCGAATGGTCGCCGCTGCGCGTTCCTGCAGGCGTACCATCTCAGCAAACGAGGTATCCTCCGCGGCCTCGGTGGTCACCGTGATCTGCCCTATATCCTCCTGAGGAAAAAAGCCTTTGGGAATGGCATTGAATAGCCAAGCCGTTGCCACGAACGTGACCAGCGCAACCCCCAGAACGACCTTGCGGTGGGACAGCGCCAAATCCAGCGACCGGGTATACAGCGCCAGCGTAGCCGTAAAGCCGCGCTCGAAAAAATTGATGACGAAGCTGTGCTTCTTTCCGTGCTCTTCTTCACGCAAAAAACGGCTGGCCAGCATGGGAACCAGGGTTAGTGACACAAATGCGGACACCAGGATGGACAATCCGACGACCACCGCAAACTCATGGAACAGTAAACCGATCACACCTGGCATGAAGAAGATCGGTATGAACACCGCAATCAGCGACGTGGAAATGGAGATGATGGTGAACCCCACTTCGCGGGAGCCGCGCAAGGCAGCGTTGAAGGGATCCTCACCGTTCTCCACGTGGCGCATGATGTTTTCCAGCATCACAATGGCGTCATCCACCACCAGCCCCACGGCCAGCGTGAGGCCAAGCAGCGACACGTTGTCCAGGCTGTACTTCATGCCCCACAGCAGAGCCACGGCTCCGATCAACGACACCGGTAGCGACAGCGTGGGTATGACGGTGGCCACAAAACGGCGCAGAAACAGGAAGATGACCAGAATCACCAGTGCAATCGTGCCCAGCAGGGTCAGGGACACATCATGCAGCGCGTCACGCACTGAGACGGAGCGGTCATTCACGGATGTCATGTTGACCGATTGGGGCATTTGTTCCTTCAGCCTGGGCAATGCCTGCCTGACTGCATCAACCACCCGCACCGTGTTGGCCCCGGGTTGCCGCAAAATGGCCAAGGTGATGGATGGTTCTCCATTGAGGTTTGCATAGGACCGTATTGTTTCGACGCTGTCCTCCACGGTGGCCACATCACGCAGCCGTACCGGGACCCCCCCACGACTGGCCACAATCAGTTCGGCGAATTCGGCTGCATTGCGCAACTGCTTGTTGGCCTGCAAAGTCAGCAACTGCTGCTTTCCTTCCAAAGTCCCCACCGGTGTATTCACGTTGGATGCACGCAATGCCGCGGATAGTTCTTCGATGCTGATATTGCGCGCAGCAAGCGCCTCGGGCAGTACGCGCACGCGCACGGCAAAACGCTTTGACCCAAAAATGTTGACCTGTGCAACGCCATCAATGGTTGACAGGGTCGGCGAGATCAGATGTTCGGCGTAATCCTGCAGATCGGAGAGCGGCATGGACGGTGAGGTCAACGCCACCAACAGAATGGGCGCATCCGCCGGATTGACCTTACGGTAGGCCGGCAGCTGGGTCATATCCTGGGGCAAGGCGCGCTGGGCTCGCAGCAGAGCCGCCTGCACATCCAGCGCAGCACCGTCAATGTTGCGGCCTTCTTCAAACTCCAGGGTCAGGGAGGTGTTGCCAAGGGTACTCGTGGAGCTGATTACGGCCAGCCCGGGAATGGTCTGAAACTGCTTTTCCAGCGGTAGGGCCACCGACGTTGCCATGGTCTCCGGGTTCGCACCCGGCAAGGATGCAAACACGTTGATCACCGGCGTGTCATAACTGGGCAGTGCTGCCACGGGGATGCTGCGGTACCCAATCACACCGGCCAACACAATTGCCAGATTGAGCAGGACCGTCATCACCGGCCGGCGGATAAACAGTTCCGACAGGTTCATGATGCCGATGACGCCGCAGCGCGAGCGGGTTTGGCTGCTTCCGGGGCACGTTCGGCTAACGGAGAATCCGGCCGCAGGTTCTGGCGCCCTTCCAGCACCACCTTGTCACCCGCAGCGATGCCGGTCACTGCCGAATCATCGCCCTGCACGGCCAGCACCTTGACCGGACGCAGCACAGCCTTGCCCTTGTCGGCCACATACACGATGCTGCCGCGCGTGCTCTGGATGATGGACGTGGTCGGAATCACCACGGCGTTTTTCAGTGTTTGCGTAACCAGCGTTGCCTTGACAAACGCGCCCGGCCACAGCTTGGACTCACGGTTGTCAAAGCGGGCCTTGACCTTGATGGTACCGGTTGCCGCATCCACCGTGTTGTCCACGAACTGCAACCGTCCCGTGACCACATTGCCGGACTCCGGCAGCTTGGCCGTCACGGCAATACCGCCAGCCTTCAGTCCTTCGAGCACGGCATCCAGATTGCGTTGCGGCAGGCTGAAACTGATATTGATGGGGTCCAGCTGGGTGATAGTGACCAGGGTGGTCTGATTCGCCTGGACAGCGGTTCCCGGATACACATTCACCGCACCCAGGCGCCCCGAGCTGGAAGCCCGGACACTGTTGTACGACAGGGCCAGTTGTGCAGCATCCAGCGCTGCCCGATCGGCCACCAGATTCGCCAACTGGGCATCCACCTGCGCCTGGCTGGAATCAAGTGCTCCTTGCGATACGAAATTCTTGGACATCAAATCGCGGCTGCGTGCCAACTGGCGTTGCGCGTCGGCCAGAACAGCTTCATCCTTGGCCATCTGGGCACGGACCTTGGCAACATTGGCTTGGTCCGGACGGGGGTCCAACGTGAACAGCAAGTCCCCCGCCTTCACAAACTGCCCTTCCTGGATGTGAACCCGGGTGACCACACTGCTGATCTGGGGCTTCACCTCGACACTGGACAAGGGCGTCACCGTACCAATGGCCTCAAGACTGACGTCCAGGTCACGCTGCCTCGCAGCCGCTGTTGTCACAGCCACCGGGCCGCCCGGTGCACGACCTGCTGCCGCTGGAGCACTGGCAGAACCAGCAGCGCTGGCCGTGACAGCCGGGCCGGAAGCGGCCTTGTCACCACACGCGCTCACCAGCACGGAGACTACAACGGCCGGGACCAACAGAAGGATGGACAAGGTACTTTTATTCATAGGCAGGGAAGATTATCAGTGCCGCGTCCTCGGGGTTATCGGGTAGCGACAAACTTTGCATAACTTTAAGTCGCAACCCATCCCCGGCGCTGCGCAGTGGATACTTCATCGCCCCAGGGCGCGCTCCACACCCCGGTTGGCCAGCGCATCGGCCCTCTCGTTTCCGGGGTCGCCGGCATGGCCCTTGACCCAGCGCCAGTCGATCCGGTGCCCCTGGTTTGCCACCAACTGGTCCAGTTGCTGCCACAGGTCCACATTCTTCACGGGCTGCTTGGCGGCCGTCTTCCAGCCCTTGGCCTTCCAGCCCGCCAGCCACTCGGTAATGCCTTTCAGAACGTACTGGCTATCCAAGTGCAGGGTCACCGCACAGGGCCGCTTGAGGGCACCCAGGGCTTGGATCACCGCCATCATCTCCATGCGGTTATTGGTGGTCTCCCGCTCGCCACCAAACATTTCCTTCTCCGTGCCGTCGGACGACCGCAACAACACGCCCCAGCCGCCCGGGCCCGGATTGCCCTTGCAGGCTCCATCGGTATAAATCGTTACTTCATTCAAACACTAATCTCCCTTGTCCCATCAACCGTCATGTGAGCGGTTGGCCACCGACACCGGCTTGCGCGCACTCGCCGGAGCCGTCTTCCAGGCCGGCCCCAGCAGCCGCACACCGCGCACCCGCTTGACCGCCACCAAAAAATAGGCTGCGCCCAAAATCGGCCACCAGCGCGCTCCGGCCTTATCCATCCATTCAAACCGCTGCAACCACCGTTCGCTGGTGACGCCGGGGCGGTAACAGCCAAACTCCCCGACCTCCACCTCAAACCCCAGCAAACGCAGCCAATCCCGCAGCCGCCAGTAGCCAATGAACTCGCCGGCATCAGGCAGGAACAGGCGCCCAAATCCCATGCGCCGGTACAGGTGCCCACGCCGCTGTGCCAGGCCCCACAGACTGGTAGGGTTGAGCCCGCAAATCACCACCCGCCCTTCCGGCACCAGCACGCGCTCCACCTCGCGCAAGGTCGCGTGGGGATCGGCGCTGAACTCCAGCGTGTGCGGCAACAGCACCAGATCCAGGCTATTGGCCGGAAACGGCAGCGCTGAAAAGTCGCACAGAACGGCCGCCTTTCCGACTGGACGATCCTGCGGTGCATACAGCTCCTCGGTAGCCAGCCACTGATGCGGCATGCGATTGGCCTGCAGCCCGTCCAGTTCCGGTACGCCCAGCTGCAGGGCGTGAAAACCAAAGATATCTACCACGCTGGCATCGACACGCGTGCGCTCCCAGTCCAGCAGGTAGCGCCCTGCAGGAGTCTGGAACCAGTCGTGCATACCTATAATTTGATCGCTCATGAAGTTATTACCGCTGCCCGCTTTTGCCGACAACTACATCTGGATGCTCCACGATGGACAAAGGGCGCTGGTGGTGGACCCGGGTGATGCGCAACCTGTGCTTCAGGCGCTGCAACACGAGGGCGTGCAACTCCAGGGCATTTTAGTCACGCACCACCATCCGGATCACACCGGAGGAGTGGAAACCCTGCGCGCCGCCACGGGAGCCGCCGTGTTTGGCCCGGCCCATGAGCCGATGCCGCAACCCTTGCAACGTCTGGAGGGAGGTGACAGCATTCACCTGCTGAACCTTGACTTCCAAGTAATGGATGTGCCGGGACACACGGCCGGCCATATTGCTTTCTATGGCCAGCTAGTCACAGAGGCCCCCATCCTGTTTTGTGGCGACACGCTGTTCAGCGGTGGCTGCGGACGGCTGTTTGAAGGAACACCTGCCCAGATGCTGGCATCACTCACCCTGCTCGCCTCGCTGCCCGGCGACACCCGCGTGTGCAGCGCCCATGAATACACCCTGGGCAATCTGAAGTTTGCGCAGGAGGTTGAGCCGGACAACCAGCAGCTTGCCGCGTATGCCGCCCGCTGCCAAGAGTTGAGACAACAAGGCCAACCGACGTTACCATCCAGCATCGCAATCGAACGCCAGATCAACCCCTTCCTGCGCAGCGACCAGGCCACCATCGTCGCGTCTACCCGCCGTTTTGATGCGCCAGGTGTCGAGCAAAACGGCGCGTTTGCCACGCTGCGCCAATGGAAAAACCAATACCGATGAATCGATTCAAAATTTGCTGTGTCATTGCCGCCCTGTGGCTGACCGGCTGTGCAACGGCTCCCTCCGGCGAGACCCCCGTGGCCGCCAGCGAAGGCGCCGGACTGACGCTGCAAACCAGCCGGGAAATGGGCGTTGGCATGCGCCCGCCCCGCCCCGCCTACAGCAGCACATCCAAGAACCATCCACCGTTTGCCCCGCTATTCGCCCAGGAAACATCCCCCCGCACCGTGGTGCCCCTGGCGCCGCCAGTGGACCTGTGGGACCGCATTCGCCGGGGTTATGCCATGCCGGACCTGGAGAACGAACTGGTGAATGACCGCGAGCAGTGGTATGCCAGCCGCCCGGATTACATCTTCCGCATGACCGAGCGCTCCAAGAAGTACCTGTTTCACATCGTTGAGGAACTGGAACTGCGCAACATGCCCACGGAACTGGCCTTGCTGCCCTTCATTGAGAGTGCGTTCAACCCGCAGGCGGTCTCAAGTGCCAAGGCAGCCGGCATGTGGCAATTCATGCCAGCCACCGGCAAATACTTCGAACTCAAGCAAAACGCCTTCCGTGATGACCGACGTGACGTGCTCGCATCCACGCGGGCCGCACTGGACTACCTGCAAAAGCTCTACGGCATGTTTGGCGACTGGCATCTGGCGCTGGCTGCCTACAACTGGGGTGAAGGCAGTGTGGGTCGCGCCATAGCCAAGAACCAGCGTGCCGGGCTGGCAACCACCTATTCCGACCTCAACATGCCAATGGAGACGCGTTTCTACGTGCCCAAGTTGCAGGCCATCAAGAATATCGTGTCCCGCCCCGACGTCTTCAACTCGAAGTTGCCTCTGATTGAAAACCACCCCTACTTCCAGTCCGTCACCATCCAGCGCGACATCGACGTGGCACTGGCTGCCAAACTGGCCGAAGTGCCGCTAGAGGACTTCAAGGCACTGAACCCCTCCATCAACCGCCCGGTCATCATGGCAGCGGGAACGCCCCAGGTGCTGCTGCCCTGGGACAATGCCGAGGTCTTTCAACGCAACTTGGAATCCTATAGCGGGGGCCGTCTGGCAAGCTGGACGGTCTGGGTGGCGCCCACCACCATGCGCACGGCCGACGCGGCCAAGCGCGCCGGCATGAGTGAAAGCGATTTCCGCAGCGTCAACGCCATTCCGCCACGGGTCATGATCAAGGCGGGTTCGTCGCTGCTGGTGCCGCGCTCCGACGGCATGCAGCAGGATGTGACATCCAAGTTGGCCGACAATGGCCAACTGTCACTGGCCCCGGAAGTCGTGCTCAGGCGCACGCAGGTGAAGGCTGGCAAGGGCGACAACGTGGCCAGCATCGCACGCAAGTACCGGGTCAACGCTGACCAGGTGGCCCAGTGGAACAAGGTGGGCATGTCCGCCAGTTTCAAACCTGGACAACCGGTTGTACTGTTCCTGGCGGCCACGCAGGCCAGGAAGGTGGCAGGAGCCCCGGCCCGGGCTTCCACGCGCAATGCGCCGGTCCGCCGGGTAGCCAACAAAGGTCCGGCGACCCGCGTCGCCAAGCGCTAGGTTCTGACCAGCTAGCGGTAGCCGATGAACAGGATCGCCACATTGACGGCGAACGCCCCCGTCCACACCGCACTGCGCAGATTGCCCTGGCCGGCTACGTACACCATCACGTACAGGATGCGCAGCACAACAAACAGGAAGGCCAGCAGGTCCAGCCGCCCCTGATGGGCGCCCAGCTGGTGGGCAATGATGACGGCAGCCATGAAGAATGGCAGCGCCTCAAAACTATTGGCCTGTGCCGCATTGGCGCGGGCGCGCCAATCCTTCTGGCGGGCCAGCCAGACGCGTGGATTGTCGTTGTCATAACCGCCTTCACGGCGGGGTTTGCCAAACATGCCTGCCTTGGCCAGACCGGCGCAGGCGATAGGCAACAGTGCCGCGACAAACAAGCACCAGTGCGCCAGGGTGAAATGGGCCACTTGCATGAATCAGTTCTTTCAGAATGAAGGCACGGGTGGGGCCGTCAGCGGCGGTCCACCAGCGCGTGGGCAATGGTGCCCAGGTCGACATATTCCAGTTCGCTGCCAGCCGGCACGCCCCGCGCCAGGCGGGTCATGGTCAGGCCACGCGCCTTGAGCGCTTCGCCGATGACATGTGCCGTGGCCTCGCCTTCGGCGGTGAAATTGGTGGCCAGAATCACTTCCTGCACCTGGCCATCCAGCGCGCGGTCAAACAGCTTCTTCAGGCCAATGTCATGCGGGCCGACACCGTCCAGCGGACTGAGCTTGCCCATCAGCACAAAGTACAGGCCTTTGTAGGCACCAGTGCGCTCCAGCGCCGACTGGTCGGCCGGCGTCTCCACCACACACAGCTTGGTGACGTCTCGGCGCGCGTCCAGACAGGTGGCACAGACCGTGTTTTCGGTGAAGGTGTGGCAACGCTCGCAGTGCCGCACGCCCACCACGGCAGCTTGCAAAGCGCGGGCCAGGGCATCGGCCCCGCCACGGTCATGCTGCAGCAGGTGAAAGGCCATGCGCTGGGCCGACTTGATGCCCACGCCCGGCAGGCGCTTGAGCGCCTGGATCAGCGCGTCCAGTGCGTTGGAATCAGCCACGCTTTCCCGTTGTCAGAACGGAAACTTCATGCCGCCGGGCAGGCTGGGCATGCCGGCGGTGATCTTGCCCATCTTCTCGGTCGAGGTGTCTTCAGCCTTGCGCACGGCGGCGTTGAAGGCTGCAGCCACCAGGTCTTCCAGCATGTCCTTGTCTTCGGCCAGCAGGCTGGGGTCGATGGTGACGCGCTTGACGTCGTGCTTGCAGGTCATGGTGACCTTGACCAGGCCGGCGCCGGATTCACCAGTGACTTCGATGTTGCCCAGCTCGTCCTGGGCCTTCTTCATGTTGTCCTGCATCGCCTGGGCTTGCTTCATCAGGCCCGCGAGTTGTCCTTTGTTGAACATGGTTTTCCTTTTAAGTTGTGATGCTTTGCGGGTCAGAACACTTTGCGCAGCAAATGTGCTCTGACCCCAACGGATTAAATGGGTTTGATCGAACCTGGCACGATTTTCGCGCCAAAGTCCCGCATCATGGCCTGCACAAACGGGTCGTCAAAAATAATCTTCTCGGCGGCCAACTGCTTCTCGGCCGATGCCGCGTTGTTGCGCCGCGCCGGGCAATCGGCCACACGGCCAACCTCCACCACCAGCTTGACACCAAAGCCTGCATTCTGCAGCGCCGCCCCCAGGCGGTCACGGGTGCCTGGCTGGTTCAGCGATTCGCGCTCCACGCGCAGAATCCACTGGTCGGTATCGCGCGCCACCAGCTGCGACTGCAGCGCCAGCTCGCGCACCATGGCATTGATGGCGTCCGCCTTGATCAGCTGCTGCACCGTGGCGTGCCAGAAGTCGCCTTCTTCGGTTGGCACCAGCACGGGTGCTGACTGTTGGGCCGCCACATCGGTGCGCGACTCGGCCTGCAAGCGCACCGGAACCGCTACTATTTTTGTAGCAACCTGTTCATGTTTTACGAGGGCTGGAGCCGCATTTTCCTCAAAGTCATTGCCGCTATCCGGGTCGTCGTTGATAGGCGTGTTGTCCCGCACCGGCAATACCTGGCCGGGTGGCAACGCGCTGCTGGCTACCGGCGCCGCCGCCGGTAGCGGCTCATCCTCCCAGGGTTGAACTGCCAGGGCCTTCACCGGTGCAGCGGCCGCAAGGACGACGGGCGCCGGTACAGGACGTGCTGCAGGCGGTGCAATCGCCTTATTTAGAGTTTTTTTTTCAGCCGTGGCCGCTGCATCCTGTGGTTTGAAAGCCAGCAAGCGCAGCAGCACCATGGTCAGCGCTGCGTATTCGTCGGGCGCCAGGCCCAGGTCGGCGCGGCCATGCAGGCAGATGCTGTACAGCAACTGGGTCTCGTCGGCCGGCATCAGGGCGGCCAGGCGCGCGGTGTCGGCAGCCTCGGGGTCGCTGTCGTCATCGACGCCCCCCCCCACGGCCTGCACCACCGCCATGCGCTGCAGTACGGTGGACATTTCCTCCAGCGTGGAGGCTGCACTCAGGCCATTCAGACGCAGGGCTTCAGAGGTTTCGACCACGGTCTTGCCATCCCCCAGCGCCAGCGCCTCGATCAGGCGGAACACATAGGAGCGGTCCACGCTGCCCAGCATCTGGCGCACCGTGGCTTCCTGCAACTGGCCGGAGCCAAAGGCAATCGCCTGGTCGGTCAAGCTCAGTGCGTCACGCATGGAGCCGCGGGCGGCACGGGCCAGCAGGCGCAGCGCCTGCACCTCGGAGTTGACCCGCTCCACCTCCAGCACCTTCGCCAAATGCTCGCGAATGGTTTCCGGCGCCATGGGACGCAGGTTGAACTGCAGGCAGCGGGAGAGCACGGTGACCGGCACCTTTTGTGGGTCGGTGGTGGCCAGCACAAATTTCAAATACTCGGGCGGCTCCTCCAGCGTCTTCAACATGGCGTTGAAGGCGGTGTTGGTAAGCATGTGCACCTCGTCGATCATGAAGACCTTGAAGCGCCCCTGCACCGGCTTGTAGACCGCCTGCTCCAACAGGGCCTGCACCTCGTCCACGCCGCGGTTGGAGGCGGCGTCCAGCTCGGTGTAGTCCACAAAGCGGCCGCTATCAATATCCATGCAGGCCTGGCAGACGCCACAGGGCGTCGCGGTGATGCCGCCGGTGCCATCCGGGCCCTGGCAGTTCAGCGACTTCGCCAGAATGCGCGACACCGTGGTCTTGCCCACGCCCCGCGTGCCGGTGAACAGGTAGGCGTGGTGCAGGCGCTGGGTCGTCAGTGCGTTGGACAGGGCCTGCACCACATGGTCCTGGCCCACCATTTCGGTGAAATTGCGGGGGCGGTACTTGCGGGCGAGCACGAGATAAGACATGCGCAGATTCTAATTGGCAGGGCTACGCCGTTTGGAGTAACCTGAAAGTCACACGAACTTGGGGTTCTGGGATAGACTGAATTTCACTTCCGCCGACTTTTCCGAAATGGCACCTCTCATGTCCCTGCCCCTGCCGTGGCTGCGTGCTCTGACTGGCTTTGCCCTGCTCTGCCTCACCGTGGGCGTGCAGGCGCAGGGCACGCTGCGCGTGCTGACCTGGCCGGGCTATGCGGACCCTGATCTGGTCAAGGTGTTCGAACAGCGCACCGGGGCCAAGGTGGAGGTCACCACCATCGATTCGGATGATGTGCTGTGGCAAAAGCTCAACAAGAACAACGGCGCCGACTTTGACGTGTTTGCGGCCAACACCGCCGAACTGCAGCGCTACATCCGCGCCGGCCTGGTGGTGCCGATTGACCCCAAGGCGGTGCCCAATACATCCCGCCAATTGCCGCGCTTTCGCAACCTCAAGGGCATTCCCGGCCTGATGCAGGACAACAAGGTCTACGCCATCCCCTACACCTATTCCGAGATGGGGCTGATCTATGACCGCCAGCAGGTCAAGGAGCCGCCCACCTCGCTGCGCGCCCTGTGGGAGCCGCGCTACCGCGGCAAGGTGCTGTTGTACAACGGCAGCTCGCACAATTTTTCACTGGCGGCCATGGTCCTGGGCGACGCAACCCCCTTTCGCCTGGACGATGGCGAGTGGCCGGCGGCGGTGGAGCAATTGATTGCCCTGCGGCGTAATGCCCTGGGCTTCTATTCCCAGCCCGAGGAATCGGTAGAGCTGTTCACCAGCGGCCATGCGGCCCTGATGTTTGCCAACTACGGTTCCCAGCAATTGCAATTGCTCAAGAAGGCCGGGGTGGATGTTGGCTACACCATTGCCCGGGAAGGCGCACTGGCCTGGCTGGATTGCTGGGCCATTACCCGCGGCGCCAGGGATCTGGGCCTGGCGCAGGCCTGGATCAACTACCTGCTGGAGGCGGAGCCGGGCAACGCCCTCCTGTCGCGTCAAGGTTTGGCCAACACCACCTCCGAATCCCCCTACCTGCGGCAGCAGGACAAGCTGAAATGGCTGGAGCCGGTGGAAAACGTGGACCGCCGGGCCCGCCTGTGGGACCGCATCCTCGCCGGCGACCGCGCCAGCAAGGTGCTGGCGCCATGAAGTTCGGCATTGCCGGCAAATTGGGGCTGCTGCTGGCCGGCGTCAGTATGCTGGCATCGGGTCTGACCGGCTTTTATGCCTACCAGGCGAGTCGCAACATGCTGGTGGAATCGGCCAAGGCCGAGTTGCTGACCACCACCCACGTGCTGGGCCGGCGCATCAGCCAAAGCCGCGAGGAAATCTCGCGCAACCTGCAGATTCTGGCCGGGCATCCAGCTGCGCTGGCGGTGCTGCAGGGCAACGCTGCCGCCCCGGAGGATCAACTTGCCACGCTCTTCGAGCGGATGATGCATGCCAACCCCTCGTACTTCCAGATCCGGCTGATTTCGGCCAGTGACAACGGCCTGGAGCGGGTTCGCGTTGATCGTGCCGGTGACCGCCTGCTGCGCGTGCGCGGCGATGACCTGCAGGAGAAAGCGCATTTTTCCTACGTCTCGGGCACCCTCAAGCTCGTTGCTGGCACGACCTACCTGTCGCGCATTGTCATCAACCATGAGCGCGGCGCCCACTCGGGGCTGGACCAGCCCTCCGTCATTCTGGCTACACCGGTAGTGGATGGCATGGGCCGTGCAGTGGGGGCCATGGTCATCAATGTGGACCTCAATGGTGTATTTGCCACCCTCACGGCCGATCTTCCACGCGACTACGATCTGTTTCTGGCCAACCGCAATGGCGACTACCTGATCCACCCGGACCCCACGCAGACCTTTGGCTTTGACAAGGGGCGCCGGGTACTGATACAGGACGAGTTTCCTGTCACAGCCAGCATCGTGAATGGCAAGGAAACCCGACTGCTGGCCGAAGTACACGATGGCCGCTACACGGACGCGCCCGTCGTGGCGGCCTTCATCAACAACAAGGTCCAGGTGACCAGCGACGAAGACCGCATCACTCTGGGTATTGCCCAACCCTTGGCCGCCGTCCTGGCCCAGGCAGACCGACTGGGCAGCGTAGTCCTGCAAATGGTGGCAGGACTGTTCCTCATATGCCTGTTGCTGGCAGTACTGGTGGCACGTGCCGTCACCCGCCCGATCAACTCCATGAGCACCGCCGTGCAGCACTTCGCCTATGGCCACCAGATTGCCGACCTTCCAGTAGAACGCCAGGATGAAATTGGCGTGCTGGCGCGCAGCTTCAGCCACATGCAGGAAGAAATCCGTCAACAGCTGGAAGCCCTGCAGGCCAACCGCAAGGAACTGGAGCACCTGGCGCGACACGATGTATTGACCGGCCTGCCCAACCGGCGCGCGTTCCAGGAGCGACTAGAACACACGCTGGTACGCGCCCAGCGCAGCGGCGAACGCTTTGCACTGCTGTTCATCGACGTGGACAATTTCAAAGGCATCAACGACCGTTGGGGCCATGAAGGCGGCGACGCCGCGCTGAAGATCGTCGCGCTACGGCTGACCTCCGCCACGCGCAAGGCCGATGCCGTGGCACGCATGGGCGGTGACGAGTTTGTGGTGCTGCTGGAGAACCCGACACACCGCGACGACATCGTCGTCATCGCCGAAAAACTGCTGGAAAGCGTGCGCTCCCCCATCCTCCACGAGGGTCAGGAGATGCAGGTGGGCTTCAGCATCGGCATCAGCCAGTACCCCGACGATGGCAACACGGCCGCACAACTGCTGTCCCGTGCTGACCACGCCATGTACGAAATCAAGGCCGCCGGGCGCAATGGCTTCCGTTTTTCTTCCTCAAAAGGTGTCCCAACCAACCCCACACCACTCTGAAGCCCTGCGCTTGTGGGTACAATTCAGGCTGACGGGCCTTCCCACATGGTGAAGCGGCCAACCGGGTCAGGTGGGGAACCAAGCAGCCCTAACTGTGGAGCCAGTGCTGGGGTCAAGGCTCGTCAACCTCATTTCTCCCTCGAAGACCGCCTGCGGACTACCCCGCAGCAGCAACCGGAACTGTCGATTCGCTCATCATGGCGACCAGGATCTCCATGCCAGCCCCGGCCTCGTCCAGGACCAATTTCAGCTCTTCCCGGACCTCTCGCCACTGACCATCCGCCGCCTGGATGCGGTAGTCGTGGATCAGCGGTTGGCTGGCATCCAGTCTCTCCAGGCGGCCCAACACAGCGGTTCGGTCCTCTGGGTGCACCAAGCCCAGCCAGAAGCTGCTTGAACCCAAAAATGCCTCCCGCTCGTAGCCCAGCAGTTGCTGGATGTTCTTGCTGACGAACGTGGCCGCGTATTCGGGCATCGGAGTTCGGGCAACAAACACGACCGGAATGGCATTGGCAATTTCATCCACGCGCTCCTTTTCCTGGGCCACCTCCAGGGCGGCCAGCTGGCGCAACTCGTTTTCGGCGTCGAGATCACCGCTGGCGGGCGTGCTGCCGTGGATCTCCTGCTCCACCAAGTGCAGCAGTTCGTAGTTCTTGATGCCAAAGGCCGTGGCGACATTGCTGATGGTGCTGAGGCTGGGCTGCTTGATGCCACGCTCCAGCATGGAGACAAAGGTCCGCTCCAGATCCGAGAGTGAGGCCAGCCGTTCCTGCGTGAGTCCTTGTTGCAGGCGCAGCCGCTTGATGACGGCGCCAAAATAGGATTTATGCATGGGATTCCAAGGGTTGCGATCTGGCAAATATACGGCAGGTGTTTTTGCCGGCACTTTTGGCCAGATAGAGCGCCTCGTCGGCACTTCGCAGCAGGTTGCCGGGGCTGTTCTCCGACGGCGTAGAGAAAGCAATTCCGATGCTCGCCGTAACCGAAACCATCGCCCCCATCAGTTCGATGGGCGGGGCGATGGCCTGGATCAGCTTGTGCGCGATCTCGGTGGCAATACCGTCGCTCTCCAGGTCCTCCAGCACGATGGCGAATTCGTCCCCCCCCAGACGCGCGACCGTGTCCTCGCCGCGGATGTGGGCGGCCAACCGCGATCCGACGATTTCCAGCACACGGTCACCCGCTGCATGGCCGTGCTGGTCATTGACCAGCTTGAAACCATCCAAGTCCACCATCAGCACGGCAATCGGGCTGCGGGCGCGGATGGATCGCGACAGCGAATGCGTGAGACGGGCGTTGAACAGCAGGCGATTGGGCAGGCGCGTCAATGGGTCGTGGTGCGCCAGAAACTCGAATTCATCGTGGATGCGCTTGGCCGAGGTGATGTCAGCGAACACGGCAATGTAGTTGTGGGGCTTGCCCGCGGCATCCTTGATGACATTGATGGTGAGCCATTCGGCATAGGCCTCGCCGCTCTTGCGGCGATTCCAGACTTCTCCTTGCCAGTAGCCGGTGCTCAGCAGCGTCTTCCACATGCGCTCATAGAAAAGCCCGTCCTGCCGGCCGGAGCCCAGAATACGCGGATTCTTGCCACGAACTTCATCTTCGTCGAACCCGGTGATGCGGCTGAATGCAGGGTTCACCGACACGATGTTGGCCTGGGCATCGGCCACGATGACGCCTTCGATGGTGTTCTCGAAAATCGACGCCGCCTGCCTCAGCTTGCGTTCGGAAAGATTCCTGTCGGTCACGTCCTGAATGGCCTGCACCATACCCAGAAAGCGCCCGTCCTGATCCTGAATGGGCGCCATCCGTACATGCAGTTCGCGATGGGATTCGCCATCGTGGTGGCCCAGGTCGTATTCATAGCTGCTCCCCTGCCGGGCGGCATGGAACGCGGGTTGCAGGTGCGTGGTGGATAGACCGGTGGCATCGAACAGATCCGTCAGGGCCGTCCCCGAAGCCTGTGACGGGTGCAGGTCAAACAGACCGGCGGCGGCAGGATTCATGTAGTGCACCCGTCCGGTGGGGTCGGCCACCACCAGCCCCACGCCCAGCGACTGATGCAACACGGCGGACAGGACGTGCTTTTCGTCCAGCTCGTGGCGGATGCGGTTGATATCGTCCGACTGGCGCTGGATGATGGCGGTCAACGCGCTGACGTAGCGGCCTTCAATTTTTTTGACCACATCGTGCTCGGACAACAGCCCGACAAACTGGCCCTGCGTATCCACCACCACCAGGGTGCGAATGCTCTTTTCCCGCATGACCTCAATGGCATGGTAGATCGACCTGTCGGCGGTGATCGTCAGCACGGGGGTCGTCATGATGCCCTCCAGCGACGCCGAGCCGTCAGCGCCGACGCGGCCCAGGCGCACCACATCGCGTTCTGTCAGGATGCCGACGGGCAAGCCGTGCTCAACCGCCACCACGGCCTGCGACTTGAATTTGACCATCATGGCAACGGCATCGTTGAGCGCAGCCGCCCGGTCGATACCCATTGGAGCATGGGACATCACCTGCTCGACCTTCTCCTGCCCCGACAGCACATCCAGCCCCAGCACCCGCATGAAGTCGGTGTCGGAGGCAATGCCGTACAGATCGCCCTTGCCATCGACGACGATGAGGTGGCGCACACCCTTCTGGGCGCACAGGTGGTAGGCCTCGAAGAAGCCGGTATCGAGCGGCGCGACCAATGGAGGCGTGCCCATCACCGCGCTGACCGGGACGATCCCGGTCTGCGGGCCACGCGCGAAAACCCGCATCGCGTCACGTTCGGTGAAGATGCCCACCGGCCGTTTGCCTTCGACCACGACCACCGAGCTGATGCGCCGCGCATGCATGGTCTTCAGCACCTCCGGGACCGGCGCGTCGGGCGGCGCGCAGACCGGCTCGGTGGAACAGACGTCCTTCAATACAACAGATGCATACATGGGGTGTGGTTCTTCCTCCTGCGCGCGACATCAGGCGTGCCCCGGATAGCTGGTGGAATTTTTGAGAATGCGCAATCCTATTGGCTTACGGTTCCGATTGCCATAGACCATGGTCTACACGCCGCATTTGCTACTAATTTGGTAGCGCCGTACGCAATGTCGACGAGGGCTGGAGCCCTATTTTTTGGATACCGACACCGCTTGCTCAGCCTTCCGCACGAAATCCAGCAGGGGCTGATCCAGCGTAGCCACCTCATAGTGCCGGGTTCCGGCGTCCAATTGGATGACGATCCTGACATACCCAGACCGGAAACGAACCAGCGCAACCAGCAGGAACAGACCAATGACCAGCATGCCAATGGGCACCGTCTTCATGAATACCGGTGCATTGGCAGTCTGCAAAAAAATGGTAGTGCCAAAAACAATTGCACAGCCCAGCGACAAAACCATGCCGGCGGCCAGCGCAATGATGACCCCCCAATTTCGGCCCGACTCCACACGAATCGATTGCAGGCCCTTCAGGGGCAGGACATCTCGGTGCGGAGGGGATGAAAAGACCAGGCTGGAACGGGTCAGTACGATCTCGGCGCTGCGCTCGCTCCGGTCTTGGTAGCGGTGGTTGGCAATCGGGGATTCGTCTTCCCCTGAACCCAATTCGGCGTTCTGCAAGACTACCCCTCTATTTTGCTTGCAAGAATTGCTGCACCCCGTGCCCGGCGCGCCAGCCGCTGGCAAAGCAGGCCTGCAGCAGGTAGCCACCGGTGGGTGCCTCCCAGTCCAGCATCTCGCCAGCGCAGAACACGCCGGGCAGCGATTCGACCATCAGCCCCGGCGTCAGCGCCTCGAACAGCACGCCACCGGCACTGCTGATGGCCTCGTCGATCGGGCGCGTGGCGGTCAGTGTGATGGGAAGCGCCTTAATGGCAGCTGCCAGGCGAACCGGATCGGCCATGGCGTCCTTGGGCAGCAACTCGTACAGGATGCCGGCCTTGATGCCGTCGATATGCAGGCGGCTCTTCAGGTGGCTGGACAGGGAGCGCGTGCCACGCGGATGCTGCACCTCGGCCAGCACGCGTTCAGGCGTCATGTCCGGCAGCAGGTCCAGCTGGAAGCTGGCGCTGCCGGTGCGAATGATCTCGTCGCGCAGCAGGCTCGACGCCGCATAGACCAGACTGCCTTCCACGCCGGTCTGGGTGGCCACAAACTCGCCCTTGCGCGCAAACTGCGCGCCCTGCGAGGTGGTGAGCGTTATCGCCACCGACTTGAACGGCTGGCCGGCAAAGCGGCTGGAGAAGTGTTCACTCCAGCCACCCTTGACATCGAAGCCACAGTTGGATGGCAGCAGCGGCGCCACCGGCACGCCGCGCGCCGCCAGCAGCGGCACCCAGGCACCATTCGAGCCCAGGCGCGCCCAACTGCCGCCCCCCAGGGCCAGCACCACGGCGCTGCTCCGCACCAGCACCGGGCCTTGCGGCGTGTCAAAGCACAGCGTGGAGGCATCGCCCTCCTTCCAGCCGATCCAACGGTGGCGCATGTGGAACTGCACCGGGGAACCACTGGCCGGATGGCGCAGCCGGTTCAGCCAGGCCCGCAGCAGGGGAGCCGCCTTCATGTCTTTGGGGAACACGCGGCCCGACGAGCCGATGAAGGTCTCAATGCCCAGTCCCAGCGCCCAGGCGCGCACGGCGGCCGGGTCAAAGTCCTTCAGCAGATCCTCGATGGCGTGGCGGCGTTCGCCATAGCGTCCGGCAAAGGCATCAGCGCCTTCAGAATGGGTCAGGTTCAGCCCGCCCTTGCCGGCCAGCAGGAACTTGCGGCCAATCGAAGGCATGGCATCGAACAGGTGCACGGTCAAACCCGCGTCGCAGAGTACCTGCGCGGCCATTAGGCCGGCGGGACCACCGCCAATGATGGCAACGGGGGTGGACAACAAGGGGGTTTCAGCAGTCATGGAGCGTCTATTTCTATCAAGGTGCCCGAGGCGGTCAAAAATGCCGCCCGGACCCGGTGGCCGGGGTGGGCCTGTTCCACCGCCGCGCGGTAGCTCAGCAACTGGTCGCGCAGCAGGGGCTGCAGGTGGGGTTGGCCGGTCGATTTGTAATCCAGCACCCACCATTGTCCCAGAGTGCCGTCCTCGCCTCGGCGCAACACCAGACGGTCCATGCGCAGGACGCGCCCGCGGTGCACCACACCGACCTCATTGCCCTGCCAGTCCAGTTGGCTGGCATCCCAGGCCCAGGAGCCCTCGCCCTGCAGGATGCGCTGGGCCATGGCCAGCGCCTGCTGCACCTGGGCAGCATCCAGTGCATTGGTTTGCGCCAGGCTCTCCAACATGGTGTCGGAACCCCACCGCGCCGGAACCGGCCCGTCAGCGGGCGGCACATAGCGTTCCAGCAGGCTGTGCATGGCCTGGCCGATGCGCGAATCCAGGCTGTCTTCGGTCTCATCCGGCTCCGAATCCGCTATAGATTTAGTAGCTGCCTGCACATATTCCACGAGGGCTGGAGGCAGATTTGGCAAACACAACAGGGAGAAATAGGGCTCCTGGGAGGCCGGCTGCTCTGCCAACGCTTCGGGCACGGCCCGCCAGGGTGCGTCCTGGGCCTGCTCCTGCAGGCGCTGCCACCAGCTACCCGCATTCGGAATGTGGGGCTGCAGGCTGGACACGACCAGCGTGTGCTGGGTGCGGGTCAGCGCCACATACAAGGCGTTCAACTCCTCGCGCTTGCGGGCGGCCTGCTCGGTAGCCAGCGCATCGGCCACGCAGGCGGGTGGCTTGGATTCGCTGGCCAGAAAGACCAGGCGCTGCGGATAGGCCGCCTCACCCGGCCAGTCCACCAGCACGCCCATGGTCTGGGCTTTGATGACCTCGCCGTCGGTGTCCAGCAGCAGCACCAGCGGTGCCTCCAGCCCCTTGGCACCGTGGATGGTCAGGAGGCGCACGGCGTCAAGATCGGCGCGCACCGGCGCCGGCAAGCCACCGGCACGCAGCGCGCGCACCAGCGCATAGGCCGTGGTGTAGCGCCCGCCATCCACCTGCAGCACGGCCGCCAGCAGCGCACGCAGGTTGGCCAGCACGCCGTCGCGCTGGGTGGCGGGACAAGCAGCCGCAAAGCGGGCCAGCACATCGCCATCGTGGTAGATGGCCGCCAGGGCATCGTGCGGCGGCAAGGTATCGACCCAGTTTTTCCAGCGGTTCAGTGTCTGATTGGCTGCCACCAAAGCGTCAGGCAGGTCCTGCGCCTGGGCCAGCACGTCCAGCCACGGCAGCTTGGGCGCACCGGCGGGTTGCAGCGCGCGCTGGCGCAGCACCAGTTGCACCAGGTCGGTATCCGACACGCTGAACAGTGGCGACTTCAAAGCCCGCGCCAGCGACAGATCGTGCGCCGGGGACACCAACACATCCAGCAGCGCCACAACGTCCTGCACCTCGGGCATGTCGGCCAGGTCGTTCTTTTCGGGCTGCTGGGCCGGGATGTGCAGGGCCGCCAACTCGGCCTGCATCAGGCCCAGGCGCTCGCGCTTGCGGGCCAGCACCATGACATCGCGGGGATGCAATGCGCCGCTGTGCAGTTGCTCGGCCAGCCAGCGCGCGGCCTGGCGGCATTCCAGGGTCTTGCGGGTTTCTTCGGCAATGCGGCGCGGCGTGGTCAGCGAATCGCGCCAGACGGCTGTCTCTTCCTCGGCACCGCCCTCTTGCGCCGACTCGCGGGTAATGCGCGGCAGGCGGTAGATGCTGCCGGGCGCATCAGACTCCGTGCTGTGGGCGCGAAAGCCGTCAAATTCCTGCGCCGCCTGGGCCTGGCCGATGACCTGGTTCACCAGGCCAATGATGGCCGGCGCATTGCGGCGGGTGTGGTCGCAGCTCAGCAGATCACCGCCCAGGCCCTCGGCCACAAAGCGCTGCGCCGCCTTGAACACCTGGGGTTCAGCGCGGCGAAAGCGATAAATGCTCTGCTTGGGGTCGCCCACCAGGAACACGCTGGGCGCATTGCCGGCGCCGCTGTAGCTGGACAGCCAGGCACTCAGCGCCTGCCATTGCAGCGGATTGGTGTCCTGGAATTCGTCGATCAATAGATGGCGCACGCGGGCGTCGAGCCGCTCCTGCACCCAGCCGCTCAATACGTCGTCGGACATCAGTGCCAGCGCGGCGCGCTCCAGGTCGCCCATGTCGATCCAGCCCCGCTCGCGCTTGAGCTGGGCGTATTCCACCACCAGCAGCCGGGAAAGGCGCGCCATGCGCTGCTGGTGCAGCCAGGCCTGGTGCTGGATCTGTGCCTGGGCGATGTCGATCAGGCGGTCCTGTGCCTGGCGCACGGTCTCGATGCCGGCCAGTTTATCGCTCAACTTGCGCGGCGTGCCCTTTTGCGTCAGCAGCGCGTCCTGCGCGGCAGCCAGGTCGCCGGCGGTGACGGCCTGCTCCAGCGCGCTGGCGGCCTCCAGGCAGGTCTTCAGGGTGGAGGCGCCCAGCATGCGCGCGGCATCCAGCAGCAGACTGCGCACGGCGGGCGAGTCCAGCAGGGCCTCGGGCACATCCACGCCGGCAAAGCCCGGAAATTGTTCACCAAAGGTCAACACCGAGGCGTCAACCACGCCGTGTGCATCAGCCAGTTCAAACTCCACCCGTTTGGACAAGGCGGACTCCAGCGCTTTTTGCGTCTGGCTGCGGCCATGGGCCGCCACGGCCGCCAGGTAGTCGGCGCGTGCACTGGCGTCGGCGGCCACCATGCCCTGGAAACGCGGCCAGGCCAGGGCAACGGCCTGGGCATCGTTCTCCAGCAGCTCGTAGTGGGCCGGCAGGCCCATGTCGGCCAGCGCCTGCAAGGGGGCGCTGCGCACCAGCGCTGCAAACCAGCTGTGGAAGGTGCGGATCTGCACCGGGCGGCCGCCCTGCAGCAGGGTCTCGTGCAGGTGGCGCAGGCGCTGCAGTTGTTCCAGTGTGGGCTCGTGGGTCAGGCCGCGTTGCAGCAGTTCCTGGCGCAACTCCGCGTCCGTCTGGTGGGCAAACTGCTCCAGCCATTCCAGCAGGCGCTGGCGCATTTCGCCAGCCGCTTTCTTGGTGAAGGTGATGGCCAGAATCTCGTGCGGGGCGCTGCCCTCCAGCAGCGCTCGCACGATGCGCGACACCAGCATCCAGGTCTTGCCCGCACCGGCGCAGGCCTCCACCGCCACGCTGCGGCGCGGGTCGCAGGCAATGGCGTAGAAGCGGGAACGCTCGACCAGGGCGCCGTTGTGTTCAAAAGCGGCTTGCGTGTTCATATCCAGAAGTCCTTGCGGCACAGGCCACGGGCCTGGCAGAAGTCGCAGGCTGGTCCTTCTCCCAAGGCCGGCATCGGTGCTCCAGCGGCGATGCGCGCCATGTCGTGCATGACGCCCTCAATCAGGGCATCGCGCGCCTCCACCAGTTCGGGCTGCGGGTAGGTCCTGGTGCCATCCCGTTCGCCGACGTTGATGTAGGCGCCCTGCAGCGTGTCATCCGGCAGCAGGGCCGCATAGAAGGCCATTTGCGTATCTTCCAGCGGCTCCTTGACCCGGCTGGCGGTCTTGGCGCCGTTCTCGGTCTTGTAGTCCAGCACCAGCGGCGTGTCGTCGGGCAGCCGGTCGGTGCGGTCGATACGGCCGATCAGTTTCACATCACCCAGGCGCTGGGTGTGGTCAGTCTCGGCACTGGCAAATACCGCCCCCGAGGCCTGGTGCTGGACCAGCCAGCGCAGATAGCCTTCGCGCACCGTGGGCCAGGAGGCGGCAAAAGGCAGGAATTCGCCCTCCCCCAGGTCCATGGCCTGCGTGGTGGCGGCCGCAGCGGCCTCCAGCAGGTCGCGCTGCGCGGCGGCGTTCGCTGTGGGCTGATTGACCAATGCCTCGTGGAAGTGTTTGAGCACCTCGTGCAGCCACAGGCCAAAGTCGCGCTTATCAACTGCCGTGTCCAGTTCATCGACGGATTGCAGGCCGAGTTGGCGCATGGCGAAGAAGCGGTACGGGCACTGGCGCAAGTCGTCGTAGGCACTCGCGGACAGATGCGCCACCGGCACCAGTTGCCCGCTGGGCTCGGGTCGCACCACGGGCGCCGGGGCCAACGTACGCTGCTCGCGTGGGTCGGCGGCCATCTCCGCACGGCCCGCGGCCACTTGCGCCTGTTGCACCAGGGCGCTGGGCAGAAGCGGTTCGCCGGCGTCATCGCTCTTGCGCCACAGCACATCACAGTACGGTGTTTGCAGGGCGTGCTGCCAGGCGGCTACCGTGGCTGCCTGCAGGTCATTGCGTGATGGCAGTCCCAGCGCCACGCGTTGCGGTGGGGTCCAGCCACCGGGCGGTTCGGGCGAGGGGTTGAGGCGCACCTCGTCGCAACCGGCCAGCACCACGGCGGCAAAGGGTCGCGCCAGCATCTGGCTCATCGGCAGGATAACCAGTTGCTCATGGCGCGGATACGGCGGCGAAAAGCTGGCCCCCTCCAGCGCCTGGTTGACCCAGGCCGTGAATTCCGCCAGGTCCATGCGGCGCGCCGACCACAGGGCCTGGCCCACCAGCCGCTCCCATGCGGGCAGTGCCGGTTGCACCAGGCGCAGCACGGCCAACACCTTGAGGCCGGCTTCATCGGCCTGCAAACCATCCCACAGGCCACTGCCCTGCAGGGCCGCGCGCAAGGCACCCAGCCAGCCGGCCAGCGTGCGCGTGCCTTTGAGGCCGTCAAGCACCGAATCGGCCGTTGCCAGCAGTTCCATCGACGAGGGTGACGCCTGCATAGCCAGGCCGTGGGCCACCCGGCGCCAGTCGCGCGTCTGGTCCTTGCGAATGGTGCGCTCCAGATCGGCCGCTTGAAGCCCTAAGGCCGGCGCGCCCTTGAGCCACGCCAGCACGGCATCGGTAGAGGCATTCCACACCGCAGCCTTCAGCAGGGCCATGAGCTGGGCGCCGGAATGGCTGGTGGACAGCTTCCAACCGGTCTCATCGCGGATCTGCACCTGGGCACTCTCCAACATGGAGCGCACCCGGCGGGTCAGCGCCCGGTCCGACGACACCAGCGCCAGCGGAAACCGCCCGGCGGCGATATGGGTGATGGCGCAGGCGGCGGTTCGCTGGGCCTCGTCCTCGGCGTCGTGGCAGGGGTGCCAGGCGATGGCGGGCTGGGTTGCATCCGGTTCGGTGTCCTGGGGCTCGACCAGCGGCAGAATTGCCATCCGTGTACCCCAGACCGATTGCAGCGCCGTGGCCAGCGGGTCGGTGGCAAAGCCCTGGACCAGCAACAGGCAGTCCAGCGCGGCTTGAACGTCGGCATCAAACAGCAGGTCACTGGCGTAGGCGGATTGGGCCGCCCACTCCACGGCAATGCGCGCCACCGCCACTTCCATCGCCAATGCAGGGCTTTCCATCCCCAGCGTGGCGGCACTGCGGGCCGTCTGTGCCCAGCGGACGCGCTCATCGGGATGGCACGCGGCGGCCAGCGGCCCCAATTGCTGCGCGGCCTGCACCAGCAAACCCGCCAGTGCATCCTGCTGGGCGCCCAGACCAGCCGTGCGCAACAAAGCCGAGGCAGTCAGCGTATCCAGCGCCATGTCAAACGTGATGTCAGTGGCGCCGGGGGCAAATCCACCCATGCGCGTGCGCCAGTTTTGCGTGGTCTCGAATTGGGGTGCAAAGCCGTCGGGAAAACGCTGCGCCCATAGACGCGCGGCCAACGGCAGCAGATGGGCATACGGCAACAGCACCAGGGTGCGCGCAGGATGCGCCTGGCGCTGCTGCATCGCGTCCTGGATGCGTTGCAGCAGGCCATGCTGCGGATGGGTCCACAACAATACCGACGGATGTGTCGCCTGCGCGTCCATATCCAGCGCGCTGGGAAAATCAATTTTGGCTATGCCGGTCATAGGGGAAGGAGACCGATGTAGGCCTTGGTTTCTGTCACAATGGCCGCCACTTTAGCTCTTATACAAACTCCAAAAGGAAACACCATGGCCAGCGACCTGATCAAACATGTAACCGACGCCAGTTTTGAGGCCGATGTGCTGAAGTCGGCACAGCCGATCCTGGTGGACTATTGGGCCGAATGGTGCGGTCCCTGCAAGATGATCGCACCGATTCTGGACGAAGTCTCCACCGCCTACCAGGGCAAGCTCAACATCGCCAAGATGAATGTGGATGAGAACCGCGAAATTCCCGCCAAGTTCGGCATCCGCGGCATTCCCACGCTGATGCTGTTCAAGGATGGCCAGCTGGCCGCCACCAAGGTTGGTGCCCTGAGCAAAGCCCAGTTGATCGCCTTCATCGACCAGCAATTGGCGTGAAGTTTTGCGGGACAGACCGAAGCAACGCTTCGCTCTGCCCCCAACTGATCAAAGGGGTCATTTCTGCTGGCCCCAACATTGTTTTCTGATCGCAGAACTTTCCTGTCATAATTCACTTCGTTCACCAGCGACCCACAAGGGCTGGTCCCACTTCCCGGGCTAGGAACGCAGAGGCCAAGCAACAGGTCTTGCCTCGACAAACCCCCCAGAATTTCGCCATTACCCCGAACTTGTCGGTCAACTCCCCTACGGGACCCATTCCATGCACTTAAACGAACTCAAGGCACTGCACGTGTCGGAAGTCCTCAAGCAGGCTGAAGAGCTTGAGATCGAAAACACCGGTCGCATGCGCAAGCAGGAACTGATGTTTGCCATCATCAAGAAACGCGCCCGCACCGGCGAGCAGATCATTGCCGATGGCGTGCTGGAAATCCTGCCTGATGGTTTTGGCTTCCTGCGCAGCCCCGACACCAGCTACACCGCCTCTACGGACGACATCTACATCAGCCCCAGCCAGGTGCGCCGCTTCAACCTGCACACCGGCGACATGATCGAAGGCGAAGTGCGCACGCCCAAAGATGGCGAGCGCTACTTTGCGCTGAACAAGCTGGACAAGGTCAACGGCGGTGGCCCGGAAGAGAACAAGCACAAGGTCATGTTTGAAAACCTGACGCCCTTGTTCCCCAAGGTGCAGATGAAGCTCGAACAGGAAAACTCCAAGAGCGACGAGAACATCACCGGTCGCATCATCGACATCATTGCCCCCATCGGCAAGGGCCAGCGCGCACTGCTGGTGGCCCCGCCCAAGAGCGGCAAGACGGTGATGATGCAGCACATCGCCCACGCCATTTCCGCCAACTACCCGAACAGCCACATGATGGTGCTGCTGGTCGATGAGCGTCCGGAAGAAGTGACCGAAATGCAGCGCACCGTCAAGGGCGAGGTGATTGCCTCCACCTTCGACGAACCCGCAGCCCGCCACGTGCACGTGGCCGAAATGGTGATTGAGCGCGCCAAGCGCCTGGTGGAACTCAAAAAAGACGTGGTGATTCTGCTGGACTCCATCACCCGCCTGGCCCGTGCCTACAACAATGTGGTTCCTTCGTCTGGCAAGGTGCTGACCGGTGGCGTGGATTCCAATGCCCTGCAACGGCCCAAGCGCTTCCTGGGCGCTGCCCGTAACGTGGAAGAAGGCGGCTCATTGACCATCATCGCCACGGCCTTGGTCGATACCGGCAGCCGCATGGACGAGGTGATCTTTGAAGAATTCAAGGGCACCGGCAACTCCGAAATCCACCTGGACCGCCGCCTGTATGAAAAGCGCGTGTTCCCATCCATCCAGCTCAACCGCAGCGGCACACGCCGCGAAGAACTGCTGCTGCAGCCGGAAATCCTGCAAAAGACCCGCATCCTGCGCCAGTTCCTCTACAACATGGATGAAATCGAATCCATGGAGATGGTCCTGAAGCAAATGAAGGCCACCAAGAACAACAGCGAATTCTTCGACATGATGCGTCGGGGCGGATAAGCTATAATCGATCGTTTTGCGACAAGTACGCCGGATAGGCTGGCGCGGCTCTCGCTACTGATGGAGAAGATATGAAAGAAGGCATTCACCCCAATTACCGCGAAGTGTGCTTCCAGGATATGTCCAACGGCTTCAAGTTCGTGACACGTTCCTGCGCCAACACCAAGGAAATGATCACGATGGAAGACGGCCGCGAATTGCCGCTCTTCAAGCTGGACACCACCAGCGAATCGCACCCCTTCTACACAGGCACCCAAAAGTCCGTGGACAACATGGGCGGTCGCGTCGAGAGATTCCGCAACCGTTTTGGCAAGACAGCCGTCGCCAAGTAAACCGACATCAGGTCTTGACCTGAATCGTCAGAAAAAGCAGCCCGGATTTCCGCGCTGCTTTTTTTTGTAGTGCGCCCGAATCCGTGAACCACCCCAATCCCGCCATCGTCACCCAGGCCGGAGCCCGACGCTTTCCGCGCCTGGCCCTGCTGTTGCTCTGCTGCGCCTATGTCCTGCCGGGCTTCATCGGCCGCGACGCGTGGAAGAGCGAAGACATGACAGCCCTGGGCTTCATGGCCGAGTTGGTCCAGGGCAGCACCAGTTGGTTCAATCCGACGTTGATGGGTGTGCCGGCCGACAACCCTGCGGTATTGCCGTACTGGCTGGGTGCGTGGACCATGCAACTGACCCCGGCTTGGGCCAGCGTGGACTTCATGGTGCGTATTCCGTTCGCCCTGCTGCTGGTTCTGACCATGACCGCCACCTGGTACGGAACCTATTACCTGGCACGCAATCCGTTGGCGCAGCCGGTAGCATTCGCCTTCGGAGGTGAGGCACAGCCTGCCGACTATGCCCGTGCCATGGCGGATGGCGGTCTGCTGGCCTTCATCGCCTGCCTGGGCCTGGCCCAGCTTTCGCATGAAACAACGCCTGCGCTGGCGCAACTGGGTTTCACGGCACTCTTTTTCTACAGCATGGGAGCATTGCCCTACCGCCGCCACGGTCCGGCCCTGGCGGCAGTGGCCGGCCTGGCGGGTCTTGCCCTATCGGGTGCGCCCAGCCTGGCCCTACTGTTTGGCCTGGGCAGTGCGGCCCTGCACTTTGCAGACCGGGCAAGCGATGCGGCTGACACGGCACGCAACCGCCGCATCACCTTGGAAAGCGTGGCCATCGCCCTGGCCAGCCTGAGCGTGGCTGCACTGGCCCTGTGGTTGGGCCTGTTGCGCTGGAAGATACAGTGGCCCCACGCCGCCTGGTCCGACTGGAGTGGCTATGTAGAACTGCTGGTGTGGTTCACCTGGCCGGCATGGCCCCTGGCACTGTGGACGCTGTGGCGCTGGCGCTTCCAGCTGTTCAACCGCCGCATCAGCCGCCACATTGCACTGCCCGCCTGGTTCACCGTCGTGTGCGTGCTGGCCACGCTGGTATCGGCCGCATCGGATCGCACCCTGTTGCTGGCCCTGCCTGCGCTGTCCACGCTGGCCGCCTTCGCGCTGCCAACGCTCAAGCGCCAGGTTGCAGCACTGATTGACTGGTTCACGCTGCTGTTCTTTTCCGGCTGTGCCTTCACCATCTGGGTGGTCTGGATTGCCATGCAAACCGGCGTTCCGGCCCAGCCTGCCGCCAACGTGGCCCGTCTGGCACCCGGGTTTGAAGCCAGTTTTTCACTGTTCACGTTTGCCGTCGCCGCGGCCGCTACCCTGGCCTGGGCCTGGCTGGTGAAATGGCGCGTGGGGCGTCACCGAGCGGCCATCTGGAAGACCCTGGTGCTGCCCGCAGGTGGCGCTGCACTGAGCTGGCTGCTGTTGATGACACTGTGGATGCCCCTACTCAACTATGCGCAGAGCTACACCGCGCTGGTCAAACAAATCCAGTCACAACTGGATACCCCTGGTTGCGTGGAGACGTGGGGGTTGGGGCAAGGGCAAATTGCTGCGTTCCAGTTCTATGGCAAGTTGCACCTCCAAGCCGTGCAAACCCCACCGGCCTGCCCCTGGCTGCTGGTGGAGCCCTTGGCCGATGCCTCCATCCCGTCCAGCGTCGACACGGCACTGTGGACTTTGCAGGGAACGGTGCAACACCCCGCCAGCGGCGGCGAATCCGTTTTGCTCTACCGAAAAAAGTAGGCCACTGGGTCAGCGGTGGGACGAAGTCCCAGCCGTGCAGCGCATCCGCGACGCGGGTAGAACAATCGAAAACGTGGAGCCCTTGCCCGGCACGCTGTCTATGCTCAGTTCAGCCCCATGCCGCTGCGCGACATGCTTGACAATGGCCAGTCCCAATCCGGTGCCGCCGGTGTCACGGGAACGGCTGCGATCCACCCGGTAGAAGCGCTCGGTCAAGCGCGGAATGTGCTCCTGTGCAATGCCCGGCCCCTGGTCGGTGACAAAGAACACGGCGCCACCATCCGCCTGCCGCTTGAAACCCACTTCAATGCTCCGTTGTGCCGGCGTGTACCGGATGGCGTTCCCAATCAAGTTGGACATGGCACTGTGCAGTTCCAGCGTGGAACCGGCAATTTCACAGCCAGGCGTGCGCTCAAATCGCAGATCATGTGACTGCGTCCACAGCACATGCGACAGGTCCCGCGCCTCCTGCTCGCACTGGCGCATCAAAACGTCAACCGACACCCACTCACTCGTGCTGGGCAGGGGGCTGCCCTCCAGCCGGGACAAGGTCAGCAGGTCGCTGACCAGCGTCTGCATGCGCTGGGCCTGCTGGGACATCAGACCCAGATAGCGCTGGCGCTCCTGTTCATCCAGGGGCAGGGTTTGCAGGGTTTCCACAAAGCCGGCCAGCACCGTGAGCGGCGTGCGAATTTCATGCGACACATTGGCCACAAAATCCCTGCGCATGGCCTCGGCCTGTTCCTTTGCCGTGATGTCGCGCGACAACAGCAGCATGCGTCCCTCCCCATAGGGGTGCAGGTGAACCGACAGCTTGACCGGCTTCGACTCCCGGTTTTCCTTGCCAGGCATGACCACATCATGGCCAAAGTTGCGTGCCGTCAGGTAGGCGGCAAACTCCGGATCACGCACCAGATTGCCCAGGTGCTGCAACAGGTCACGCTGCACGTCAAAGCCGAAGTGCGTGGCTGCCGTCTGGTTGAACCACTCAATCCGTGCATCGGAATCCAGGAGCACCACCCCGTTGGGCGATGCCTGCATGGCTGCCAGAAAATCCTTCAGCCGGTTATCGCTGTCGGCCGCGAGCTTGTTGGTTGCACGCAGGATGCGCCGTACGCGGTCATAGGCCTCTCCCCACAACCCATTGCCAATCGCGACGTCGGTCGTCGCACCGGTGCGCAGCCAGCCCAGCAGGCGCAGGCCACGTGCACTGTCCAGCACGAACCAGAGATAGCCACCCAGCAGCGCCATGGCCAGCCCAAGCTGCCACTCTTCACCACGGGGTGCCAGGTACCAGCCCAGGCCGGCAGCGACAGCCTGGCACAGCGCGAGAGAAAACAGCCGCCAGAACATAGGGGAAGATGCTGCCGCTCAGATGCCGGCTTTGTCGGTGGCCATAGCCGTAGCAGTGGATTGGGTTGGCGTGACAGTCAGACGGTAGCCCGCACCACGGACGGTCTCCACCATGGAACCCGCCTGTGCCAGTGCTTCACGCAGGCGCTTGACGTGCACGTCCACGGTACGCTCCTCAATGTAGACGTGGTCACCCCACACCTTGTCCAGCAACTGGGCCCTGCTGTGCACACGCTCGGCATGACCCATCAAGTAGTGCAGCAGCTTGAACTCGGTCGGCCCCAGCTTGAGGGGCCGTTCATCAAACGACACACGGTGGGTGGATGGGTCCAGCACCAGTTTACCGATGCTCAGCACCTCGCCGGCCTGCTCCGGCGTGCGACGGCGCAGCACGGCACGGATGCGTGCCAGCAGTTCCTTGGTGGAAAACGGCTTGGCAATGTAGTCGTCTGCACCCGCGTCCAGACCCGCCACGCGGTCGGCTTCGTCGCCACGGGCCGTCAGCATGATGATGGGCACAGCCTGGGTGCGCGGATCGCCACGCCAGCGCTTGGCCAGCACCAGACCACTTTCGCCCGGCAGCATCCAGTCCAGCAGGATCAAATCCGGCAGGCCGGCATCCAGATCGCGCTGCGCGGTGGCACTGTCCATGGCCCAGATTGGGCGAAAACCGTTGTGCCGCAGGTTGACCGCGATGAGTTCTGCAATGGCGGCCTCATCCTCCACGATCAAGACGGAAGGCATGTTCCTCATTTCACTACGGACTCAATTTTTTCCATGGTCGAGTGGCGCACATCTTCGCCCTTGACCACATAGATGATGAACTCGGCAATGTTCTTGGCATGGTCACCGATGCGTTCGATGGCCTTGGCCAGGAACAACAGATCCAGGCTGGGCGAAATCATGCGCGGGTCTTCCATCATGTAGGTGATGAGCTTGCGCACAAAGCCATCAAACTCTGCATCGATCAGGTCATCCTCTTTCAGGATGGCAACCGCCGCTGCAATGTCCAGGCGAGCAAACGCATCCAGCGCCTTGTTCAGCAGCCCGGAGGCCAGATCGGCCGCCACACGCAACTCCAGCGACGGCAGCGCCCGGGGCGAGCCGCTCTCGATGATGGAGCGCACCATGCGGGCAATCTTCTCGGCCTCGTCACCCACGCGTTCCAGATTGGCGGTGGTCTTGGAGATGGCAATCAGCAGGCGCAGGTCACGTGCCGTGGGTTGGCGCCGCGCGATGATGGATGACAGGTCGCGGTCGATCTCCACTTCCATGGCGTTCACCCGCGCCTCATTGGCCGTGACCTCATTGGCCACCTCCACACTGAACTGGGACAGGGCGTAAATGGCGCGCCGGATTTGGGATTCGACCAAACCGCCGAGTTCCATGACCTGCGAGGAGACCGAAGTCAGCTCGCTGTCGAATTGTGTCGATAAATGTTTGTCTGCCATATATTTCTTTCTATCCAAACCGGCCCGTGATGTAGTCTTCGGTTTCCTTGCGCGTGGGTTTGAAGAACATCTGCTCGGTCGAACCGAACTCCACCAAGTCGCCCAGATACATATAGGCCGTGTAGTCGCTGCAGCGGGCCGCCTGCTGCATGTTGTGTGTCACGATGACCACGGTGTAGTCGCTCTTCAGTTCCACAATCAACTCCTCCACCTTGGCGGTCGAGATCGGGTCCAGCGCCGAGCAGGGTTCGTCCAGCAACAACACCTCGGGTTTGATCGCAATGCCACGCGCAATGCACAGACGTTGCTGCTGGCCACCCGACAGGCTGGAGCCGCTTTGGTGCAGCTTGTCCTTGACCTCGTTCCACAGGGCCGACTTGCGCAGCGCCCACTCTACGCGCTCTTCCATGTCGCTGGCGTTCAGCGACTCGAACAACTTTACGCCAAAGGCGATGTTGTCGAAGATGGACATTGGAAATGGCGTGGGCTTCTGGAACACCATGCCCACCTTGGCGCGCAGCAAGGCCACGTCTTCCTTGCTGGTCAGCAGGTTCTCGCCGTCCAGCAGGATCTGGCCTTCGGCGCGCTGCTCGGGGTACAGCTCGAACATGCGGTTGAAGACGCGCAGCAGCGTGGACTTGCCGCAGCCGGAGGGACCGATGAAGGCCGTCACCTTGTTCTCGGGAATCTCCAGGTTGATGCCCTTGAGCGCGTGGAACTTGCCGTAATAGAAGTTCAGGTCCCGGACCGCAATCTTGGTCGCCGTGGGTGCAGTGGTAGTTTTCAGCATGAGGTTTTATTCAGAACAATGGTTGCAACAGCACGTCTTAAATCTTGGCCCGGGTCAACACCCGCGCCAGAATGTTCAGTCCGAGGACCGCAACCGTGATGATGAAGACGCCCGCCCAAGCCAGTTTCTGCCAGTTTTCATAGGGGCTCATCGCAAACTTGAAGATCGTCACCGGCAGGCTGGCCATGGGCTCGCTCAGCGAAGACGTCCAGAACTGGTTGCTCAGCGCGGTAAACAGCAGCGGAGCGGTCTCACCGGCAATGCGGGCCACGGCCAGCAGCACACCGGTAATGACGCCGGCACGCGCCGCCTTGAGCGTGATGCTCAGGATGACCTTCCACTTGGGAGCGCCCAGTGCGTAGGCCGCTTCTCGCAGGCCGGCCGGCACCAGTTGCAGCATGTTCTCGGTGGTGCGGATCACCACCGGAATCACCAGCAACGACAGAGCCACCACGCCTGCATAACCCGAAAAGGACTTGAAACGCGACACCACCACGGCGTAGACAAACAAGCCAATCACAATCGACGGCGCGGACAGCAGGATGTCGTTGACGAAGCGGGTCAGCGATGCCAGCCAGCTCTTGGAGTCGAACTCGGCCAGGTAGATGCCAGCCATCACGCCCACCGGGGTTCCGACGCAGGTTGCCAGGGCCACCATCACAAACGAGCCGTAGATGGCATTGGCCAATCCACCCTCGTCATTCGGCGGCGGTGTCATCTGGGTGAAGGTGGCCAGATTCAAGCCCCCCAGGCCCAGCAGAATGGTTTCCCACAAAATCCAGAACAGCCAGAACAGGCCAAAGGCCATGGCAATCAGTGCCAGACCGGTAGCGATCTGGTTGACATGCTTGCGTCGGGCGAACTTGGCTGCCCGTAGTTGGTGCGCGGTCGCGGTCATTGGATAACCTCCATGCTTAGCATTGCGGTGCGAGCTTGCTTGGGGCGGCCCGGCGCGCCGCTCATGTTTTCGCTCCCTCGTTCTTGCGCAGTTGCAGCAGCAGAATCTTGGACAAGGACAGAATCACAAACGTAATAAAGAACAGCACCAGCCCCAGGTACATCAGCGATGCCTGGTGCAGGCCTTCGCCCGCTTCGGCAAACTCGTTGGCCAGGGCGGAGGTGATGCTGTTGGCAGCCTGGAACAGGCTCACGGAATCCAGCTGATTGAAGTTGCCAATGACGAAAGTCACCGCCATGGTCTCGCCAATGGCGCGACCCAGGCCGAGCATGATGCCGCCGATGACACCCGTCTTGGTGTAGGGCAACACCACCTTGGACACCACCTCCCAGGTGGTGGCACCCAGCCCGTAGGCGGACTCCTTCAGCAGGGGGGGCGTCACTTCAAACACGTCACGCATCACCGCCGCGATGAAGGGAATGATCATGATGGCCAGAATCACACCCGCGGAGAATATGCCGATGCCCACCGGAGGGCCGGAGACAAAGGCGCCCAGGTAGGGCACGCCGGAAAAGGCGGCCTGCAAGGGCTGCTGCACGTAGGTGGCCAGCACCGGACCAAAGATCAGCAGACCCCACATGCCGTAGACGATGGACGGCACCGCCGCCAGCAATTCGATGGCCGTGCCCAAGGGACGCTTGAGCCAGGCCGGTGACAGCTCGGTCAGGAACAAAGCAATCCCGAAACTCACCGGCACCGCAATCAGCAACGCGATAAACGATGTTGCCAAGGTGCCATAGATCATGACCAGGCCGCCAAACTCCTCCTTGACCGGGTCCCAGGTGGTGCTGGTCAGAAAGCCCAAACCGTATTTGCTGATGGCCGGCCATGCACCGATGGTGAGCGAAGCCAGAATGGCCAGCAACATGCCCAGGGTGACCAGGGCCGAGCCCTTGGCCACCCAGCCAAAAATGAGGTCAGCCAGGGGACCTGACCGGGGCTTCTTGACAGGAGGAGGTTGGATCATTGCGCTCACCGGCTGGGTTGCAGAGGGGCCGGGCTGGTAGCCCTCGTGCGCAAGTGTAGTGGACATGATTGCGTTCCCGTGCGAACCCATGCTGGACATCTGTTGACTGGTTTACTTGAACGCCACCGGCTTGCCGGCAGTGTCCTTGATCTCACCCCAGGACTTTTCGATGGCAGCAATCACCGGCTTGGGCATGGGCACATAGTCCAGGTCGGCGGCGGTCTTGTCACCATTCTTGTAGGCCCAGCTGAAGAACTTCAGCACCTCGGTGGCATTGGCAGGCTTGTCCTGCTTGGTGTGCATCAGGATGAAGGTAGCGCCGGAAATGGGCCAGGCATCCTTGCCAGGCTGGTTAGTCAGGATCTGGTAGAAGGACCTGGCCCAGTCGGCGCCGGCCGCGGCAGCCTTGAAGGTGTCGTCTTCCGGCTTCACGAAGTTGCCAGCCGAGTTCTGCACCACGGCATAGGTCATCTTGTTCTGTTTCACATAGGAATATTCCACATAACCCAGGGAGTTGGGCAGGCGGGCCACAAATGCCGCCACACCTTCGTTGCCCTTGCCACCAGCGCCGACGGGCCAGTTCACGGCGGTGCCCTCACCTACCTTGGACTTCCACTCCGGATTCACCTTGCTCAGGTAGTTGGTGAAGATGAAGGTAGTGCCAGAGCCGTCGGCGCGGCGCACCTGGGCAATGGCCGCGTCGGGCAGCGCCAGCGTGGGGTTCAGCGCCTTGATGGCGGGATCGTTCCAGCGTGCCACCTTGCCCAGGTAGATGTCACCGAGCAGTTGGCCGGTCAGCTTGAGGTCACCCGAATTGATGCCCTTGATGTTGACCACCGGCACCACGCCACCCATCACGGTGGGGAACTGCATCTGACCCTTGGTCTTCAGGACTTCATCGGTCAGGGGCATGTCCGAGGCTCCAAAGTCCACGGTCTTGGAATCGATCTGCTTGATGCCACCGCCCGAACCGATGGACTGGTAGTTCACCTTGACACCGGTGGACTTGTTGTATTCGGCAGCCCACTTGGAATAAATGGGGGCCGGGAAGGTTGCACCTGCACCGGTGATTTCCTGGGCGCCGACGGCACCGGCAAAGCCCAAGGTGGAAGCCACAGCCAGTGACAGGAGCGGCAATTGGAAAGCGATTCGCATGGATAACCTCTATTCGGTTGGTTAAGGAATGAGAGAACTTTAAGAAAGATTTGTGACAGGTCTGTGACACAACGGCTCTTTTTAAAAATCCCGACATGAAGCGTCTTACTGGCCATGTATTCAATTTTTCATATTCCTGTCACAGCTCTGTCACGATCAGTTTCTACGCTTGGCGTCTTTCAACCAACGCAATGGAAAACACCATGTCACTGTTCAACGCACTCACCACTACACGCCGGACCGCCTTGTTGGGCGCCCTCACACTGGCCATGACCGGTTGCGCGACGACCTCTGCCCCGGTCAACCTGGCCGATAGCCTGGCCCGCCAGCCTGGCTTGAGCACCTTCCAGAGCCTGGTCGGCAAGGCCGGTCTGACCGAGACCCTCAAGTCCGGCGGGCCGTTCACCGTGTTTGCCCCCACCAACGACGCCTTCAAGGCCGTTCCCGCCGCCACCATGGACGATCTGGCCAAGCACCCAGAGAAGTTGAAGGCTGTGCTGAGTTACCACATCGTGGTTGGCAAGATGCCCGCTGCCGACATCAAGAACGGCAACGCCAAGACGGTGGAAGGCTCCAATGTGGCCCTGGGCAAGGCCGGTGACTTCGTCACCGTGGAAAGTGCCGCCGTGGTTACGCCCAACCTGGCTGCCACCAATGGTGTGATCCACACCGTGGACACGGTGCTGATGCCGCCGAAGAAGAAATAAGGCCCCGCCTCCCCTTCTGCCACTGCCTGCTTCCCCAAGCGATTTATAGCGAAAACAGGCACTAGCCCTCGTGGAATATACGTGAGTCGCTATCAATAGCATAGCGATCTCACGGCTATTCCACTCTTGCACATTCCGAGGCCAAGGAGCCCAACCATGCCCCCGTTACACCATCCTGGCCGCCGCAGCGTACTGCACGCGCTGGCCAGCCTGCCCCTTGCCCTGGCGGCCCCGAGCTGGGCCCAGCCCGCGCGCAGCGGTTCTACATCGCGCGCCGTCACCATCACCCAGATCGCGGACATGTCCACCAGCCAGATCGACGTCTCCAAGGACTTCCTGGTGGGCTCCCGCGCCGCCTGGCAGGAGATCAATGCCCGGGGCGGCCTGCAGGGTTACACCGTGCGCCACCAGGTCATTGAAGTCAACGGCACCCCGGCCAGCCTGCGCGCGGCAGTGGATACCCTCAAGGCCGACTCCCACAGCGTGGCCCTGTTCGGCAGCGCCGGTGACCAGGCCGCCTCCCAACTGGTGGGCATGCTGGCCCGCGAACTGCCCGACCTGCCCCATGTGGCGCCGTGGTTGCAGAACGTCGAGGCCATCTCCTCGCCCAGCACCTTTCCGATCTTCGCCTCACGCCAGGAACAGATTGCCCACGCCATCAAGTCGCTGTCGGTCATCGGCATCAACCAGGTCGGCGCGGTGTACGGATCGGCCGCCGAATTTGCGGCCTACCGGGGTGACCTGGAGCAGATTGCCAGGTCGCTCAAACTCTCCATCGTTTCGTACCGCACCGATGGTGATCTGCGCGACCTGGCCCAGTCGCTGACGCCCGAGAGCCCACGCGTGCTGCTGTTTGTGGGCGGCACACCCGAGCTGGTGCGCTTCTCCCAGGGTGTGGAAAAGCAGGCCGCCCAACGCTACCTGATCGCCATGTCCGACGTGAACCTGCAAAGCATCCAGCAAATGGGGGCTTCCCGCTTCACGCCCATGATTGCCACCCAGGTGGTGCCCATGGTCAACGCCAGCCTGCCGGTCGTCAAAGCCTACCGCGCCGCGCTGGGGCGGCTGTTTGACGAACCCCCAACGCCCCTGAGCCTGGCCGGCTACATTGCCGCACGCTACACCTTTGAGGTGCTGCAGGGCGTGGATGGCCCCATCACCCGCTCCAACGCCCTGCAGGCCTTTGCGCGGCGCAGTCCGGTGGATCTGGGTGGCTTTCGCATCACGCCCGACAGCCGTGGCCGCGGCACCGCCTATGTGACCCAAAGCATGGTGGCCGCCGACGGTCGTTTGGTCGGGTGAAACCACGCCCCGGTGCTATGCTCTGGCGGTCTCTCCTTCCTCCAGAAACAAAGAATTAATGCACATGGGTAATCGTCTGGCCGCCGTGGACCTGGGGTCCAACAGCTTTCGTCTTGAAATCGGCCGCGTGGAACATGGCGCCTTTGTCCGAACCGAGTACCTGAAGGAAACCGTCCGCCAGGGCGGCGGTCTGGATGACGAACGCAACCTGACAACCGAGGCCATGCAGAACGGCTGGGACTGTCTGGCCCGCTTTGGCGAACGCCTGGCCGGCTTCAAGCCGGGCGAAGTGCGCGCCGTGGCCACGCAAACCCTGCGTGAGGCCCGCAACCGCGACGCCTTCATCAGCCGTGCCAACTCCATTCTGGGTTTCCCGATCAACGTGATCTCCGGCCGCGAAGAAGCCCGGTTGATCTACCAGGGTGTGGCGCAGATGCTGCCGCAGTCCGATGAACGCCGCATCGTCATCGATATCGGCGGACGCTCCACCGAGCTGATTCTGGGCAGCGGTGCCACGCCGCAGATCATGGAGTCGTACCGGGTGGGTAGCATCGCCTGGTCCACCCGGTACTTTGCCGACGGCCAATTCACCAAGAAAGCCTTTGCCGTTGCCGAAATTGCCGCCAAGGCGGTTCTGGACGAGGCACTGGATGCCTACCACCCCAGCCGCTGGGATACTGCCTATGGTTCAGCCGGCACGGTGGGCGCCATTGTGGATGTGCTGGTGGCCTCGGGCTGGCCTGCAGGCACGGTGACGCAGGACGGCCTGGACTGGCTGCTGGACAAGCTGCTGGCCGCGCGCAGTGTGGACCGCCTGCAGATTGCCGGCATGCGGGAGGACCGCAAGGCCATCATTGGCGGCGGTGTCAGCATCATGCGGGCCATTTTTGACCTGCTGGGCATTGAGTCCATTCAACAGGCTGCCGGCGGTCTGCGCCACGGCCTGATCTGTGACCTGCTGGGCGCCACCGACCGAAACGACGACCTGCGCGTCAAGACCGTGCAGCGCCTGGCCACCAAGTTTGGGGTGGACACCGCACACGGCGAGCGCGTGGGCAAGGTGGCTGCCCAGCTGTTTACCCAATTGGCCGGCGACACTGGCAACAGTGCATCCCCAGACGACGACCGCCATTTGCGCAAACTCAAGTGGGCCGCCCAGTTGCATGAAATTGGCAGCCACATCTCGCACAGCGACTACCACAAGCACGGCGCCTACATCCTGGACAACGCTGACGCCATGGGCTTCTCGCTCTCGGAGATGCACCGCCTGAGCCTCCTGGTGCTGGGCCACCGGGGCAAGCTGCGCAAGCTCGAAGCATCCCTGGCTGAAGATGACCTGGTACTGCAACTGCTGGCCCTGCGCCTGGCCGTCATCCTGTGCCATGCGCGGCGCGACCCGGATCTGGCCGGCATGGGACTGAAACGGGCATCACCCCACAGCCAGGTATTGCAATTGACCTGCCGCCCGGGCTGGGCCGAAGCCTTTCCGCAATCGGCCTACCTGCTGCGCGAAGAGGTGCAGGCCTGGCAACGTACGCCCTGGTTTCTGGAAGTGCTGGGCTGCTGACAGCGGCCACCCCCTTCAGCCATCGCAGGTATCATGCCTGCATGTCAACAACGGGCTATCCACACAACCCATTGACACACCCGGTCAGGGCCCTGCAACGGGCGTTGATCGAGTGGTGGCACCTGCTGCAACTGGGCGCCGGTATTCTGGTGCTGGCGTTCTCGCCCTCCAGCTACAGCCCGGCGAACCGAACCCTGCTGGCGCAGCAAATCTACCTGAACACCGCCCCCATGCTGCTGGGCTTCAGCGTGGTGTGTGCCCTGGTGACGGTGGTGCTGACCCGCATCGTCCTGGTTACCGCGTTGAGCTACGGTCTGTCGCAATACGCCTTGCAGGTGGTCATCCGGGTGCTGGTGCTGGAGCTGATTCCGCTCACGGCCGCCCTGTTCGTGGCCCTGCGTTGCACGATTCCCGATGGAGCCGAACTCACCGCCTTGCACACCAGTGGCGAAGTGGACCGGGATGCGAGCCAGAGCCTGGAATTCATGCAGGCCGAGGTGCTGCCTCGCACGGTTGCGGGGCTGTTCTCCGGCCTGACCCTGGCGGCCCTGAGCAGCGTGGTGGTCCTGGTCGTGGCATACCTGGCCAGCTATGGCTTCAGCCTGTCGGGCCTGGCCACCTACATCCGCCTGTTTGGTCAGGTATTCAGCCCAGCCGTGTCGCTGATCTTTGCGCTCAAGACCCTGCTCTTCTGCCTGACCGTGGCACTGATTCCCATGGCATCTGCCGTATTCGGCATGCGCAACCTGCCCGCTGCGCATGCCAGCACTGTGCGCACCAGCGCGGAAATGCGGGGCCTGGTACGGATGTTTGCGCTTATCCTGTTGATTGAAGTGGGTTCGCTGGTAGGCAACTACTACTGACCCGCCACCGCACTGCACCACCATGAACCCACCCCAAGCCCCCACGCCACCGCCCATTGCCAACCTGGAGCTCAAGGCCCGGTTGCTGATGGTGTTCATGCTGCTGCTGGTGTGCGGCTCGGTGTTGTTTGTGCTGTATGCCCGCGGCGCCTTTGACAGCACCCAGCGCCTGGTGCTGATGGCCGAAGACTCCGAGGGTGTGGCAGTGGGCATGGACCTCACGTTCTCCGGTTTTCCCATTGGCCGGGTGCACCGCATTGAACTGGCCGAGAACGGAAAAGTCCGCATCCTGATCGATGTGGCTGCCAAGGACGCACACTGGCTGCGCACTAGCAGCATTTTCACGCTGGTGCGTGGTGTGGTGGGTAGCCCCGCCATTCGCGCCTACACCGGCGTGCTGGACGACCCCGCCCTGCCCGATGGCGCCGTGCGCACCGTGTTGCAGGGTGATGTCAGCGCCGAGATACCCAAGGTCATTGCCTCGGTGCGCGAACTTATCGACAACCTCAACGCGCTCACGGGCTCCGAAGGATCGGTGGGCGCCAGCCTGCGCAACCTGCACACGCTGACCGAACGGCTCAATGGCCCCGGTGGCGCATTGACGGTGGCACTGGGCAGCGAGCAGGACGCCAAGAAGGTCATTGCAGCGCTGGACCGCACGCAGGCACTGCTGACCAAGCTGGACGGTATCGCCGCCAAGACCGACACCCAGGTGTTTGGCGACAAGGGTGTGTTGCCACAGGCCCGTGAAACCGTGGTGCAGCTCAATGCCATGCTGGGCGAATCGCGTGAGAGCCTCAAGAAGGTCGATGCCATTCTGCGGGACGCCCAGGCCATCAGCGGCAATGCCAAAGCGGCCACCGCCGATCTGGGCCTGCTGCGTGCCGACGTGGAGGCCAATCTGCGCAAGATTGAAAGCCTGGTCACCGAAATCAACCGCAAATGGCCCTTCGCCCGCGAAACCGAGATCCAGTTGCCATGAAACACGCTACTCGCACTCCGGCCTTCGCATCCGTGGCTCTGTTGCTGGCCGCCACACTGACGGCATGCTCCAACGCACCCCGCACGCCCGACTGGCAAATTGAGGCCAAGGGGGCTTTGGACCGCACTATTGCCGCCTACCTGACCGGCAATACCCGCGTGGAGCAGGCAGAAGCAGCCCGCGCACGCCAGCAGCTGGCCAGCACCGGCCGGGCTGATTGGATGGCAGCGGCAGAGCTGCGGCAATGCGCGGCCCGGGTCGCCAGCCTGGTATGGGAGTCCTGCGCCGGGTTTGACACGCTGCGCCAGGACGCCACACCCGCCCAGCGCGCCTATGCCGACTACCTGCGTGGCCAGGTGAGCGCCGCCGCCATTGCCCTCCTACCACCCTCACAGCGTGCCGCTGCCGCACGCACGGATGCCGACGGCAGCGCGCTGCAGGGCATGGAAGACCCGCTGTCGCTGCTGGTGGCAGCCGGTGTCTTGCTGCAGACCGGCAAGGCCAATCCGGCCATCATCGAACAGGCCGTCAACGCCGCGTCCGAGCAGGGCTGGCGCAGGCCCTTGTTGGCCTGGCTGGGTGTGCAGTTGCAAAGAGCCCGGCAAGCCGGTCAGACAGTCGAGGCTGATCGCATTAGCCGGCGCATCGCGCTCGTGCAGGGCTCAGGCGCGCACTAGACCGGACGCTCAAACAGGCCGGCGCCCGAACGCTTGGCGTCGTGCTTGGCCAGTGCGGCCAGATTGGCCACATCTTCAGCCCGGGAGAATCGGCTGCCCTCAATGACCACCGCACCGACCGATACCGTGGTGCAGGGGAAAAACCGCGGCAAGCCATGCCGGTCTTCCGCCTCAATGCCGCCGGCCAGGCGGGCCGCATCATCAAACAGGGCCAGCGCCTGGGCGTTGAAGTCCTGCACCAGACGCTCGGTGCGCGCGCGCCAATCCGCACTCTGGAACAGGATCATGAAATCATCGCCGCCCACATGGCCGAGAAAATCCCGCTGCGGATCGCACTGCTCCATGGCCAGGCGGGCCAGCAGGCGAATCATCTCGTCGCCGCGCCAATAGCCGTAATAGTCGTTGAAAGGCTTGAAGTTGTTCAGGTCTGCATAGCAGGCCACAAAGCGCACCTTCTTCTTGATCAGGCGCTCCATGTGCTGGCTGATGGGGATATTGCCCGGCAGAAAGGTCAGCGGATTGGCATGGCGCGCGGCTTCGATGCGGGTCTCGGTCACCGAGCGCACCAGTTGGTCCCCCGTGCCCAGCCCCACATAGCGGCCGTTGTCGGTCACGATGAAGCCATCGGCCAGGTAGCGCTGATCCTGCGAGGTCAGAATGCCGACCAGCTCATCCACACTGTGGTCGCGCTCAATCCGGCGCGGCTGGAAGTTCGCATGCATCACACAGGACTTGCGACCCCAGACCTCGCGGTAGTAGAGCTTGCTGTACTCATTCATGAACTGGGCGCGGTTGATCAACGCCACCGGCTGCCCGTCTTCCAGGACCGCCACCGCGTGCAGCGTCGGCCACTGCGCAAAGCAGGCCGCCACCTCATCGTTGGAGGTCTCGAATGTCACAGTGGGCGCGTGCACCAGTGTCAGGTTGCGCAACTGCCCATTCGGCATGGCCCGGCTCAACTCCGGGAACACCACAATCTGCCGCTCACCCAGCACACGCCGGGCCTCCACACCCAGGTACTGCACCGGCTTGGGATCGGGATGACCCAAGAAATAACCCTGCCCGTAGGCAATACCCAGATCCCGCAGCACCCGCAGGTCTTCCTTGGTCTCCACGCCTTCTGCGACCAGGGCGGTGCCGAAGATGTCGGCAATCTGCAGCAGCGCCTGGATGGTCTTCAGCTTGTCACCATGCTGGCTGATGTTGCGGGTGAAGTATTTGTCGATCTTGACCACTTCGGGCTTGAGCTGCGACCACAGACGCAGGCTGGATCGGCCATCACCAAAGTCATCCAGCGCCAGCGAGACACCGGACATGTGGATTTGCGCCACCATGTCGGCCAGGGCGTCCATGTCTTCCACCCGTTCGTGCTCGGTGATCTCCAGCACCAACATGCGCGGCAGAATGCCCATGCCAGCGATCAGCTCCAGCAGCGTATCGGGGCCCCGCAGCTGCACCAGTTGCATCAGTGCCGCCGCGCTGACATTGACAAACAGGCGGCCGGGCACACTCATCTGCCCCCAGGTGCGCATGGCAGCCACCAGGCAGGCGTATTCAAATTCAAAACCCAGGCCTTCCTGGGCGGCAGCACGCAGCAAGGCATCCGGCGTGTGCAGCGGCGTGCCGCGGGGGCCGCGGATCAGCGCCTCGTGCGCGTGAATGGATCCATCCGTCAGGCTGATGATGGGCTGGTACACCGGATACAAGCCGCCCTGCACCAGCACCTTTTCCAGCGGCCCTTGCGCATGGATCGGCGGTACCGTCAATGTGCGTTCGGTTCCCGCGCCCATTGACCCAGGCACCCGGTGCACCGGGGCGGGGTTGGCAAGATGTCCGGACAGAGATGGCATGGGGTCCATGGAGGGAAATGACTAGCACCCCACTCTAGAACACCGTTGTGACAAGTACATGACAGCACCGTGACATTTCCACGCCGATTACCATCCACAGCAGGCAAATCACCGCACATTTTCCTGTGGGAATCACGCATTCATTGACCGCCACAGTCCAACTATATAAACTGTATATACCGTTTAACACAGGAGCCCTTGAATGACCGTCAGCGAGAAGACCAGCACCACCAGCGCACCCGCAACCGCCAGCCCCAAGGCTGCCGCCCGTACCAAAAAGCCGGCCGTTGCAGCCAAGCCGGCACCGAAACCCGCAGCCAAGCCCGTGGTGAAGCCTGCCGCCAAGCCGGTCGCCAAGGCAGCACCCGCAAAGCCGGTCAAGGTCAAGAAGCCCAAGATGGTTCGTGACAGCTTCACCTTTCCAAAAGCTGAATATGAAGTGCTGGACGCACTCAAGCTGCGCGCTGCCAAACTGGGCAAGCCGGCCAAGAAGACCGAAGTGCTGCGTGCCGGCATCAAGGCCATTGCCGCCATGTCGGATGCTGCCCTGCTTGCAGCTCTGCAAGCCGTTCCCAGCCTGAAGACTGGCCGCCCGGCCAACGCCAAGAAGGCGGGCTGAGGGCTACATCACCTCGGGAGACTGCACAGTGAGGACCACCGTTTGTCCGGTGGCCTCCCGTTCGCGGTAGCGCAACCACCACAGTGCACCCTTCTTGACGGCGCACTCCTGCGCCGTCAGGCCCAGCAGGCGCGACAGGGTTTGGCCCAGCGTGGGCTGGTGCCCCACCACCAGGACACAGCCCTTGGCATTGGGCCACTGCACCAATTCCAGCAACTGGTCCGGTGTCCCCATGGGGCCTAGCACCGGGCTGAACTTGAATTTGCGCCCCAAGGCCTGGGCGGTTTGTTCAGTGCGCCGCGCGGGGCTGACCCAGATACGCGCACTGTCCGGCAGTTGCCGGTCCAGCCAAGTGGCCATGCGCATGGCCTGTTTTTCACCGCGCGCGGTCAGTGCCCGCGCCATGTCCTCGTCACCGGGGGCGGCTTCTACGGCTTCGGCATGGCGCCACAGAATCAGGTCCATGGGTCACGCTCCATCCCGTTCTTTGCCGTTGTTATCGGCATAGCGCGCCATCAGGGCGGCCTGGGCACCGTGCACCGGTGCTTTGCCGGTCCGCTTGTTGCGGGTGTAGGCGCCATCGGCCCCCAGATCCCAGCTGTCGACGCCATCGTGCAGGTAGGCCACCAGGCACTCGTCCACCAGCCGCTGGCGCAGCACCGGATCAGTGACCGGCCAGGCCACTTCCACCCGGCGCACCATGTTGCGGTTCATCCAGTCGGCGCTGGACAGGTATAACTCTTCCACCTCGCCTTCGCGGAAATAGAACACCCGGGAGTGCTCCAGGAAGCGGCCAATGACGGAGCGCACGCGAATGTTGTCAGTGTGCCCCGGCACCTGGGCCGGCAGCATGCAGGCGCCGCGCACGATCAGGTCGATCTTGACTCCGTTGCGCCCGGCCCGCATCAAGCTATGGATCAGGGCCTCATCCGTCAGGGAGTTCATCTTCACCACGATGCGAGTGTCCTTGCCGTGGCTGGCTGCGGCACCCAGCGCATCAATGCGGGCGATCAGGTTGCGGTGCAGGTAGAACGGCGCAAACCAGAGCTTGCGCAGGCGCGGCAGCTTGCTCTGGCTGGCCAGGTGCACAAACACGTGCTCCATGTCCGTGGTCAGTGCCGGATCAGCCGTGAGGTGGCTCACATCGGTGTACAGCCGGGCCGTGCGGGGGTTGTAGTTGCCGGTGGACAAATGCCCGTAGCGCTTGAGCACCTTGCCTTCGCGGCGGGTAATCAGCATCATCTTGGCGTGGGTCTTGAGCCCGACCACCCCATACAGCACCTGGGCACCAATGGACTCCAGCATCTCGGCCCAGTTGATGTTGGCTTCCTCGTCAAAGCGGGCCTTGAGCTCCACCACCGCCGTGACCTCCTTGCCACGGCGCACGGCCTCGCGCAGCAGGTCCATAAGTTCGGAATCGGGTCCGGTGCGGTAAATGGTTTGCTTGATGGCCAGCACCTGCGGGTCATTCACCGCCTCGCGCAGGAAGTCGAGGACGCCGCCAAAGCTCTCAAACGGCTGGTGGATCAGGATGTCCCCCGCCTTGAGCTGCTCGAAGAACGACTGCCCCTGGTTGATCTGCACCGGGTACGACGCCTTGTACGGCGCAAAGCACAGGTCCGGGCGGTCCACCAGGTCAATGAGCTGGGTCAGTCGCGCCAGGTTCACCGGCCCCTGCACGCGGTACAGCGCCTTGGGTGGCAAATCAAATTGGCGCAGCAGAAAATCGGCGAGGTAATCCGAGCAGCCGGCGGACACTTCCAGCCGGACTGCCTGCCCATAGTGGCGGTGCACCAGACCCTGGCGCAAGGCCATGCGCAGGTTTTTGACATCGTCTTCGTCCACTGCCAGATCGGAATGGCGCGTCACCCGGAACTGCGAAAACTGCCCCACATGGCGCCCGGAAAACAGCTCCTCCAAATGGGCACGAATCACGCTGGAGAGGGACACAAACAAGGTCATGCCACCTGACACCTTGGCCGGCAGGCGGATCAGGCGCGGCAGCACGCGCGGCACCTTGACGATGGCAATTTCGTTCTCACGACCAAATGCATCGCGGCCACCCAGGCGCACGATGAAGTTCAGCGACTTGTTGGCCACCTGGGGAAAAGGATGGGAGGGGTCCAGGCCCACCGGAATCAGCAGGGGGCGGACTTCGCGCTCGAAATACTGTTTGACCCACTGGCGTTGCGCAGCGTTGCGCTCCCCATGGGAGACGATCTTGATGCCGAGCTTTTCGAAGGCGGGCATCAACTTCTCGTTGTACAGCGTGTACTGGCTGTCCACGATCTCATGTACCGAGGCTGCCAGCCGCTCAAACGAGCCGACCGAGAAGAGGCCCTTGCGCTCCTTGGCCTGGTTGGCAATCAGGTGGGGCTCGGCCCGCACCTCGAAGAACTCGTCCAGATTGCTTGATACGATGCACAGGAAACGCAGACGCTCCAGCAGCGGAACATCATCACGCACAGCCCAGTTGAGCACCCGCTCGTTGAAGGCCAAGATGCTGTGGTCGCGATCCAACAGATCGGGCGCTTTCAGTGGCGCTTGCAATGTGGGACTGCTAAGAAATGGCAACATAGATTCGACCTTCACTATGACACAACAGTGAAGAATTGTTGACTAGCCGGATGACAAATTTGTGACAGAACGGTGAAACAGCGGCTGCACGTCCAGTGCGCACCCAGACCGAGCCGGAACCAGGTGGGACGCAAACACTGCCGCCGCGTGGTCCCAGCCAAACAGTTCGGCCCGGGCACGCGCAGCGGCGCGCGGCACGCCCAAGGCCTGTTGCCACGCGCACTGCAGATCCGCATCCAGCGCGCCACCATGCGGTGGATTGCCCACGACCTCCAGCGGCCCTTCCACCGGAAACGCCGCCACCGGTGTACCCACCGCCATGGCCTCCAGCATGACCAGACCGAAGGTCTCGGACCGACTGGGCATGACAAACACATCGGCTGTGGCATACACCCGGGCCAGTTCATCACGGGGCAGCAGACCCAGCCAATGCACCTGCGGGTAGCGTGCCCGCAGTGACGACTCCAGCGGCCCCACGCCACACACGACCTTGGTGCCAGGGACATCCAGAGCGAGGAAGGCTGCAATGTTCTTCTCATAGGACACCCGCCCCACATACAGTGACACCGGCCGCTCCAACGCGCCCAATGGGGGATATTCCTGCGGCGCATCCCGATAGGCAAAGAGCCGCATATCCACACCATGGGTCCAACTGCGCAGGTTGCCAAAGCCGCGTATCTGCAGCATGTGCAGCACGCTGGGCGTGGGCACCAGCACGCCCGATGAAGGTTTGTGGAAATGCCGGAACAGCGCATAGCCCATCCACAACGGAATCTTCAGCGCGGCCTTCAGAATTTCGGGGAAGCGGGTGTGGAATGCAGTGGTGAAGGCCAGCTTGCGTTGCAGGCAGTAGCGCCGGGCCGCCCAACCCAGGGGCCCTTCGGTGGCCAGGTGAATGGCGTCGGGCGCCAGCGCGTCCAGGCGCCGCGCCAGCTCGGCGGCCGGGCGAACCGCCAGATCAATGTCGGCATAGCCCGGGCAGGGCCGAGTCCGGAACAGGCCGGGGTGAATCACCGCTACCGTGTGTCCCAGTGCCTCCAGCTCGCGCACCAGCTCCACCAGCGTGGTCACCACCCCATTGACCTGGGGTTGCCAGGCGTCCGTCACCAGAGCCAGTTTCATGCAGCGACCTCCACCAAGGCGGGAACGGCGACGCTGCCAGGTACGTCGGGGTTCCAGTACACCAGCTCCAGGCGTCCATCGGCGTGCTCCACCAGCGCACTGCGGCTCTCCACCCAATCGCCATCGTTGCAATACAGGGTGCCGTTGATGTCGCGCATCTCAGCGCGATGGATGTGGCCGCAGACCACACCGTCATGCCCCAGCGAGCGAGCGGCCTGGGCGACCGCCACCTCGAAACTGGTGACATAGTTCAGCGCCGACTTGACCTTGTGCTTGAGGTAGGCCGACAACGACCAGTACGGCAGGCCCATGCGACCGCGCAGGTTGTTGAGGTAACGGTTGAGCTTGAGCGTGAACTCGTACAGGTTGTCACCCAGGTAGGCCAGCCACTTGGCACACTGGATCACGCCGTCGAAATAGTCGCCATGCGTGACCCACAGGCGCCGGCCGTCGGCTGTGGTGTGGACCGCGTCCTCGCGCACCTCAATGCCGCCAAACTCGTGACCCAGAAAGCCACGGGCAAATTCGTCGTGGTTGCCGGGAATGAACACCACCTTGCAGCCCTTACGCGCGCGGCGCAGCAGCTTCTGCACGACATCGTTGTGCGACTGGGGCCAAAACCAGCGTCGGCGCAACTGCCAGCCGTCCACGATGTCGCCCACCAGGTACAAATAGTCGCTGGGATGGGCCTTGAGAAAGCCCAGCAGGGCCTGGGCCTGGCAGCCGGCCGTGCCCAAGTGGATGTCGGAAATGAAGATGGCGCGGTAGCGGCGCGCACCGTCAATGACCTCGTCGTCTTCAGCGGGTGTGCCGGCGGCGATGCCTCGCCACACAGGAGCAAAGGCATCGGGGCCGGCTCGCATGTCAGGCTCCCAGGAAGTGCTTGCGGTAGCGTGCCGGCAGATCGGCAATGCGCATCAGCATGGGCAGGTCAGCGGAATTGAAATCCGGGTCCCAGGCCGGTGGGCCCAATACCTTGGCGCCCAGGCGCAGATAACCCTTGATCAGCGCCGGTGGCTCCACCTCCAGCGAGGCATCGAGCTGGTCGATGGGCAGCGGCAGGCGTGGGCGCACGTGGTACTCGATCGGTGCCAGATGGGTTTTTTGCACCTGGCGCCAGATGCTGGCGGCCACATCACCACAGACCACGCCGTTGTGCAGCATGGGCACACTGGCGCAGCCGATCATGGTGTCCAGCTGGTTGCGAACCATGAACGCACCCAGCGCCCCCCACAGGGCCATGATCACGCCGCCGTGGCGGTGGTCCTTGTGCACGCAGCTGCGGCCCAGCTCGACCATGCGCTCGCGCAAGGATCGCAGGCGAGTCAGGTCGAACTCGGTGTCGCTGTAGGTGCTGCCCACGCGCTGGGCCTGAACGGGTGTCAGTACGCGGTAGGTGCCAATGACCTGGCCAGTGGCCTCATCACAGACCAGCAGGTGCTCGCAGAAGTTGTCAAACAGATCGATGTCGTGGCCGGGCAGCGTGTTGCTCAATCGGGCACCCATTTCGCCGGCAAACACCTCGTAGCGCAGGCGCTGCGCGGCGCGCACCTCGTCCAGGTGCCGGGCCCAGGACACGCGGATGCCCGGTCGCTCCTGCGTGGCCGCAGCCGGGTTGCGCGACGGCGTGGTGGTCTGGACCTGGATGGTGTCGATGTGCTCGCCCATGGTCAGACTCCGGCAGGGTTGGGCAGGCGCAACTCGGCGCCGCAGTCTTTCAGGGCATCCAGCCAAGGACGGGTTCCCGCCTGGAAGCGCAAGCCGCCGGGGCTATTGGCCAGCGCCTGGGCCGTGCAACGCAAGACCCGCAGGCATTGCTGCTCGAATTCAAAGGTTGGGCGGTTGTTGACTTGTTGTTCCATCTTGCTCTCCGTTGTGCTGTTATGCAGCGATTCTGGAAGGCAAAGATGACGCAATCACGTCAATTCAATGGCAATTGTGTGACAGCGCACGGCGATTCAAATTGCAACAGAATAAAATCCGCTCTTGATTTATTAAGGGTAAACCCTTATCTTCAGATCTGCTTCGTACCAAAAGGATTCGCTATGCGTCATACCATGACACCCGCGCCGATATCTGCGGAGACGTCGGAGTTCGCATTCGATGCCATCCCCGCGCCCGTGATCGCCAAAAGCGTGACCGATGTAACCGGAATTACCATGAACCTGTTGGGACTGCCCTTCGACATCGCCCGGGCCCAATACGCCCGCGCCGTGCAGGTGGGCCTGATTGAACGCTCCATGCTGGCGTCGCGCGATTTTTCACGCACCATGCAGGCGCTGGAGCAACTGACGCTGGGTCCCTGGGCGCGCCACGTGTAGGCGCACGCACCAAGACCATCCGCCTGCCGGCCAGGCTTTCACGGAATCATTTTCAATAAAATAGGGCTCTAGCCCTCGTGAATATTGACCTTATCGCTCCTGTTTTCATAGCAATTTGCAGCAGCAAGCGGGAAACCGGGCGCCCCCCGCACCGCGTCGCCCATCCGTCACATAAGCGGAGTAAGCTGTGCAGCCTATGAAAACTTCCGGCACAGCGGCGCAGAAGGCCGTGGAAATCGAGCTGAAACTGGCCCTGCCCAGCGCAGACCCGGCGGCTTTGGCGCAGCGCTTGGCCGGGCTGCCGCTGCTGGCACGCCGCAAGGCCAGCCGCCAGGCCCTGCACAACATCTACTACGACACGCCGGACGATGCCCTGCACCACCGGCGCATTGCGCTGCGCCTGCGCCGGGTGGGGGATGCGGCGCATCCCCAATGGCTGCAGACCCTCAAAGTGGGTGGCAGTGACGATTCCGCGCTCAGCCGGCGTGGCGAATGGGAAGACGCCGTGCCCGGTGCCACGCTGCGCGCAGAACGGCTGCGGGCCACACCCTGGCCCGAACTGGACCCCGATGGAGCCATGTTCCAGGCACTGGAACCCCGCTTCACCACCGACTTCCAGCGGACCTGCTGGACCGTGCGCCAGCGCAATGGCAGTGCGGTCGAGGTGGCGCTGGACGTGGGCCACATCGTCGTTGGCACCCAAACCGCCGCCATTTGCGAACTGGAGCTGGAGTTGTTGACAGGAGACGCCAGCGCTCTGTTCCAGGTGGCGCACCAGATCGCCTGCGACATTGCCGTGCTGCCGCTGGGCATCAGCAAGGCAGAGCGCGGCTATGCGCTGGCCCAAAATACCCTGCAGCAGCCCCGGCGCGCGCAACCACCGGCACTGACGCCGGACACGCCCGTGGCGGTTGCCGCTGCGCGCGTGCTGCGCGAAATGTTCAGCCAGTTCACCCACAACCTGGTCATGTTGGAGCACTCCGATGACCCCGAACTGGTGCACCAGGCCCGGGTGGCATGGCGGCGTTTCAAGAGCGGCCTGAAACTGTTCCGGAAGACCGCCGGGGTCCAATCTGTTCCCAGTTGGCAGGATCTGCTGCCCTTGCTGCACGCCCTGGGTGGCCTGCGCGACCTGGACGTGGCCCACCTGGAAACCCTGCCCATGCTGGCCAACGCCTATGCCGCCGGCAACAGCACCCGCCAGGTCCACTGGCGCGCCATGCAGGAGTCGCTGGTGCAGGCCGCAGACCAGCAGCGCCAGCTTGTACGCGCCACGCTGAGTGATCCGACCATTGGCGCCAACCTGCTGGCCCTGTCGGAATGGCTGGAAAGCGGCTTGTCGGGAGATGGCGTGGAAGAGCCCGTGAAAGGGCGCAAAACAACACTGCGCCGCTGGGCCCAACGGCGCGTTGCGCGCCTGCGGGAGCAATTGAAAGCCAGCCTGAAGGATGTGGACCACCCGGAGAGTGCCCACCGTGCCCGTATCCTGTCCAAGCGGCTGCGCTACAGCATCGAGTCGCTGCGCCCCCTGTTACCCAAACGGCGGGCCCACCGCTGGTACCAATGGGCAGCGCAGGTGCAAGGCGACATGGGTGCGGAGCGTGATCTGCAACAGGCGCTGGAGATTGCCGCGCGCCTGCAGGCACACATCGGCCTGCAGGAGTTCCTGCGCGGCGTTCAGGCGCGCATGACCCAGGCGCGGTAGCGGGAACGCTGCAGGGCCACCAGTTCCACCACGCCCCAGACAATGCTGCCCAGCACCGCGAAGTGGCGCACGGCGGTGTTCATCCCTCTATGCATGGCCCGGCTCCGTCACGGTGTCGGTCAGCGCCTGCGCTGTGCCAGCACGATGGCTCGCAAAGCCCAGCCCGACCCAGCCGTCGTCAAACAGCGCGTCCAGTTTTTTCTGCAATCCCAAGAGTTTCCAGAGCATGGCGGACTCCAATCCCGTCGTTGAAGGAGTCTCTAGGCTAGCGCGCCAATGTGACGGTTTCGCGTCAAACGCGCTTACCCCTGCAATGGGGTCTGATATGCAACAGACGGGTGCTTTGCCCACTATGCTCGCCCGATGAATTACCTGCCCGAGCTTGAAGCCGTGGAGCGCATCCTGGACCTGGGCGGCAAGCACCTGGATGTCCAGATCCCACACCAGGCCGCCCTGCCCAACGGCACCACGCTGCCGGTGTACGCCATTGGCCTGGGCAACACCAGCAGCCAGGTACCAGCCATCGGTTTCTTTGGCGGCGTGCATGGTCTGGAGCGCATTGGCGCCGAGGTGGTGATTGCCTTTCTGCACAGCCTGGTCATGCGCCTGCAGTGGGATGCCACGCTGCACCAGCAACTGGAGTCAGTGCGCCTGGTGTTCATGCCCATCGTCAACCCCGGCGGCATGCTGATGGGCACGCGTGCCAATCCCAACGGCGTGGACCTGATGCGCAATTCCCCGGTGGATGCGGTGGACCAGGTGCCGTTCCTGATCGGTGGCCAGCGCATCAGCGCCGCCCTGCCCTGGTACCGGGGCCGCGCCGGCGCGGCCATGGAGGCGGAAAACCAGGCACTGTGCCAGGTGGTGGAGTCCGAACTGCTGAGCCGACGCTTCAGCATGGCGCTGGACTGCCACTCCGGCTTCGGTGCCAGCGACCGCCTCTGGTTTCCCTACGCCCACACCCGCAAGCCGATTGCGCACCTGGCCGAAATGCAGGCGCTGAAAGAAGTGTTCCTGCAGACCTACAACCACCACGCCTATGTGTTCGAGCCACAAAGCCTGCAATACCTGGCCCATGGCGATATCTGGGACCACCTGTACCTGCGAGCCTGCGACAACGACAACCGGGTCTTCCTGCCGCTGACGCTGGAGATGGGGTCGTGGCTGTGGATCAAGAAGAACCCGCGCCAGATGTTTTCGCTCAAGGGCATCTTCAATCCGCTGATCGAACACCGCCAGCACCGCGTGCTGCGCCGGCATCTGTCATTGCTGGACTTTTTGTCGCGTGCCGCCTGCAGCTATGAACGCTGGCTGCCCGGTGAGGCCACGCGCATCAAACTGCATGCCGACGCACTGAAGAACTGGTATGACTGAAGCAGCGAAAACGACCTGGGTCTTTCTGCGCGGGCTGACGCGCGAGTCGGCACACTGGGGCGGTTTTCCACAAGCCTTTCTGCACGCCTTGCCCGATACCAATGTGGTCGTGCTGGACCTGCCCGGCAACGGAATACTTCATCAACAGCGCAGCCCCCTGTCCATCGCCCCTCTGGTGGACTTTTGTCGCACCGAACTGCTGCGGCAGGGCCACGCGCCGCCCTACCAGGTGTTGGCCATGTCCATGGGGGCGATGGTGACAGCGCAATGGGCCCACACAGCGCCACAGGAGCTGGCGGGCGCGGTGTTGATCAACACCAGCTTTCGCCCGTTCAACCCCATCTACCAGCGCTTGCGACCGCGCAACTATGGCCGCCTGTTGCGCATGCTGCTGTTGCGCCCATCCGACGAAACCCTGGAGCGCACGGTCCTGCAGATAACCAGCAACCGCGCCAATCAGCACCCGGATGCGCTGGCCAACTGGATCGCCATTCGCCAGCGACACCCGGTGCGAGCCGGCAACGCGCTGCGCCAACTGGTGGCCGCGGCGCGCTTCAGGGCCAACCCGCAGGCGCCGTCATGCCCGGTGCTGCTGCTGGGCAGCGAACGGGACGGATTGGTCAATGTGCAGTGCACGCGTGCCATTGCCCAGCACTGGGGAAGCCCCATGGCCCTGCACCCCGATGCCGGGCATGACCTGCCACTGGACGACCCAGAGTGGGTCATCCAGCAGGTGCAGCGCTGGTCTAAACAGGCTTGATCACGCGCCAAGCCGGCTGACCCGATAGGGATGGGTCTATATGGGCAGTGATGTTGTATTGATTCAACATTTCAATTACAGTTAAAATGTTTTCAAATCGCGATCAACCCGAAAAGCCCACCATGAACCTTGCCGAGCAACTCAATCGGGACTGCATGTGCCGCACGCTCAATGCCGACCGTCTGCGTGAGCAGTTGGAGACCTCGGCAGATCTTCGCGGCATGGCTGGCTCGCTGGCCAGCACCCACCCCCATCTGTTTTCCCAAACCGCCGTGTTTCTGGACCCTGCGGTACACACCACCCTGGCCCTCACGGTGGCCGCCATAGCGCGCGTCATGGCACTGCCGGCCTACCAGCAGTACACGCTGGCCCGGGCAGGCCCCATCGCCCAGCACGACTTCGGTCCGGCGGGCGTGTTCATGGGCTATGACTTTCACCTCAGTGCGCAGGGGCCACGCCTCATCGAGATCAATACCAACGCCGGTGGCGCCTTGCTCAATGCCGCGCTGGCGCGCGCGCACCGCGCCTGCTGCGAGCAGCATGCACGGCGTGTTCGATGCCTGGATCGACCTCGCACAACTCGACCCTGTTTTCTTCGACATGTTCCTGCAGGAATGGCACAGTCAGCGCGGCGCACTGCCGCTGCGCACGGTGCTGATCGTCGACGATGCCCCACAGACCCAGTTCCTGGCGCCGGAGTTTGAACTGGCCCGCCATCTGTTCCAGAGCCGGGGCATCCATGCCGTCGTGGCCGACCCGCAGGAACTGCAGTGGCGTGACGGCGCGCTGTGGCACCCCGCCCTGCCCGCCGGGCTGCCGGTGGATCTGGTCTACAACCGGCTGACCGACTTTGACCTGTCCGAGCCCGGTCATGCCGCATTGCGTGACGCCTATGCGGCAGGGGCCACCGTGGTCACGCCCAACCCACGCGCCCATGCGCTGCATGCGCACAAACGCAACCTGATCACACTGGGGAATGATGCGCTATTGGAAAGTTGGGGCGCATCGCAACCGGACCGCACCTTGCTGCAGGCCGCCATCCCCCACACCCTGGCTGTGACCGCCGAAAACGCGGACCTGCTATGGACACAACGGCGGCAATGGTTCTTCAAGCCGGTGGCCGGGTATGGCGCCAAGGCCGCCTACCGAGGCGACAAGCTCACCAAGCGGGTTTGGGCCGAGATTGTGGAGGGCGGCTTCATTGCCCAGGCCCTGGTGCCGCCCAGCGAACGCCTGGTGGAGGTGGACGGTGTGCCGACCCGGCTCAAGGTGGATGTGCGCGCCTACAGCTACCGGGGTGCGGTGCAATTGCTGGCCGCGCGCAGCTACAGTGGACAAACCACCAATATGCGCACACCCGGGGGCGGTTTCTGCCCGGTGATCGTGGTCCCTTCCATGGCACCTACTCCACTGGAAGACATTCCGCTCAGCGCAGCCACTTCTGCATGAACTGCGCCTGGCCCATGGCCGGGTCCAGTTCGTAGTTGGCAAAACCCAGGCGGCGGTACAGCCGGTCGGCGCCCCGGTTGCCCTGCAACACTTCCAGCGTCAGCTTGCAGGCGCCGCGTTCACGGGCGATTGCTTCCGCCAGAACCAGCATCTTCTCGGCCACACCCTGGCCACGGTGGCTGGCCAGCACGGCCACATCGTGCACATTGACCAGCGGCTCGCAGGCAAAGGTGGAGAAGCCCTCAATGCAGTTCACTAACCCTACCGGCACATCGCCCGCAAAGGCCAGCACGCTATAGGCCTGCGGACGGGCCGCCAGCGACGCGACCAGGTTGGCGCGGGCAAAGTCGCTCAGTGGATGGGCTCCCCCCATGGGATCACGGGCATAGGCATCCAGCAGCTCCACCAGCGCCGCGCCATGCACCGGGTTGGTGTAGTCGGCGCGCACCACCTGCAGGTTTGTTGTAGCAATCGACATGGCTGACTCTCCTCAGGCGCTTAGGGTGTTGGCAATGCGCTGGGCGCAGGCCTTGGCCTGCACGGCATCGCGGGCCTCGACCATGACGCGCAGCAGCGGTTCGGTACCGCTGGCGCGGATCAGCACGCGCCCGGTCTCACCCAGTTCGGTTTCCACCGCGCGGGTTTCCTGCTCCAGCCGGGCATTCGCCTTCCAGTCTTGCCCCGGCTGCAGCCGCACATTGATCAGGGTCTGGGGGAACAGCGTGACCTTGGACAGCAGTTGCGCCAGTGTCTGGCCGCTGCGCTGCAGCGCCTGCAGAACCTGCAGGGCCGAGATCAGTCCGTCGCCGGTGGTGTGCTTGTCCAGCGCCAGCAAATGCCCAGAGCCCTCGCCACCCAGAATCCAATGGTGCTTTTCCAGCTCTTCCAGCACATAGCGGTCACCCACCTTGGCGCGCACAAACTGCACGCCGCGTGCCTTCAGCGCCACTTCCACGGCCATGTTGGTCATCAGCGTGCCCACCACGCCGGGCACGTGCTCATCACGGCCCAGGCGGTCGTCGGCCATCAGGTACAGCAACTCGTCGCCGTTGTAGAGGCGCCCATCGGCATCCACCACCTGCAACCGGTCGGCATCGCCATCGAGCGCCACGCCAAAATCGGCGTGGTGGGCCTTGACGGCCTCCACCAGGGCCTGCGGGTGGGTCGCTCCGACCTCGTGGTTGATGTTCAGGCCATCGGGCGCGCAGCCAATGGCCACCACTTCAGCGCCCAGTTCATGGAACACCTTCGGAGCGATGTGGTAGGCCGCGCCGTGGGCCGCATCGACGACGATCTTCAGGCCCTTCAGGGTCAGGTCGTTGGCAAAGGTGCTCTTGCAGAACTCGATGTAACGCCCGGCCGCGTCATCCAGGCGACGGGTCTTGCCCAGGGATGCGGAGTCGGCCCAGACCGGCGGTTCTTCCAATGCAGCTTCAACGGCCCGTTCCCAGTCGTCGGACAGCTTGGTACCCTGGGCGCTGAAAAACTTGATGCCGTTGTCGGCAAACGGGTTGTGGCTGGCGCTGATGACCACGCCCAGCGAGGCGCGCTGCGCGCGGGTCAGGTAGGCCACGCCGGGCGTGGGCAAGGGACCAAGCAGCACCACATCGACGCCGGCGGAGTTGAAGCCGCTTTCCAGCGCGCTCTCCAGCATGTAGCCCGAGATGCGTGTGTCCTTGCCGATCAGCACCGTGGGGCGAGGCTCGGACTGCTTGAGCACGCGCCCTACCGCGTGCGCCAGACGCATCACAAAGTCAGGGGTGATAGGCGCCTGGCCCACGGTTCCGCGAATGCCATCGGTTCCGAAATATTTTCTGCTCATGCTGTTGTTTCCTGTTGCTGCATGGCAGCGAATACTTTCAATGCCTGCACCGTTTCCTTGACGTCGTGCACCCGCACCACATGGGCACCGTTCTGCACCGCCAGCAGCGCGGCGGTCACGCTGGGCACCAGCCGGTCGCGTATGTCCAGGGTCGCTACGGCCGACAGCGAACGCTCGGTCACCGCCGCCAGTGACGACTTGCGCGACCAGCCGGCCAGCACGGCATAGCCCAGCGGCAACAGCAAGGACTGCTGGCCCAGCAGGGCAAAGTTCTGTTGCACTGTCTTGCCGAAACCAATGCCCGGGTCAATACAGATACGCGCCGAATCGACCCCCAGCCCTCGTAGATCCTGCGTTATTTGCTCCAGAAACGATAGCACTTGGGGCACCACGTCACCTTCCATGGGCGCAGTCTGCATGGTCTGCGGGTTGCGGTGCATGTGCATCACGCAGACGCCACAGCTGGGATGCTGGCTGACTACCTGCGCCCCGGTCCGGTCCGTCGGTGTCGAGCGCCAGCGCAGGGCCCAGATGTCATTAACGATGTCGGCACCCAGGTCCAGTGCAGCCTGCATGACGGCGGGTTTGTAGGTATCCACCGACACCGGCACACCCAGGGTCACGGCATGGCGGATAACCGGCAGCACGCGCGCCAGTTCCTCGTCCACCGGCAGCTCCAGCGCTCCGGGGCGTGTGGACTCGCCACCGATATCCAGAATGTCAGCCCCATCCCTGAGCAGGCGCTCGCAGTGCGCCAGTGCCGCATCGCGGCCCGCGTAAGCACCGCCATCGGAGAACGAGTCTGGCGTGACGTTGACAATGCCCATGACCTTGGGCGTGCTCAGATCGATTCGAAATCGGCTGGTCTGCCAGTCCATATATCTCCCCTGTGATCTCCAGCGAAAAGAAAACGGGGCACTAGGCCCCGTCTGCTTTGGATTCAATCCTTCAAGCGGCGGTGGGTGTCGGATCCGCTGCCACTGCCGGCGCTCCGCCACTGCCGCCACCACCGGAATTGGGTGCGCGGGGCGTCCAGTCCTTGGGTGGACGCGGCTCCTTGCCGGCCATGATGTCATCGAGCTGGTCGCTGTCAATGGTTTCCCACTCCAGCAAAGCCTTGGCCATGGCGTGCATCTTGTCCTTGTTGTCCTCGATCAGCTTGCGCGCCAGGGCGTATTGCTGGTCGATGATGCGGCGCACCTCGGAATCCACCTTCTGCATAGTGGACTCGCTCATGGTCGTGGTCTTGGTCACCGAGCGACCCAGGAAAACTTCCCCTTCGTTCTCCGCATAGACCATGGGGCCCAGGGCATCCGTCATGCCGTAGCGTGTCACCATGTCGCGCGCAATGTGCGTGGCACGTTCAAAGTCATTGCTGGCGCCGGTGGTCATCTGGTTCATGAACACTTCTTCGGCGATACGGCCGCCGAACAGCATGCTGATCTGGTTGAGCATGTATTCGCTGTCATAGCTGTAGCGGTCCTGCGAAGGCAGGCTCATGGTCACACCCAGGGCTCGGCCACGGGGAATGATGGTGACCTTGTGCACCGGATCGCACTTGGGAAGCATCTTGCCGATCAACGCATGACCGGACTCGTGGTAGGCCGTATTGCGGCGCTCTTCCTCGGGCATGACCATGCTCTTGCGCTCGGGGCCCATCAGGATCTTGTCCTTGGCTTTCTCGAAGTCCTGCATTTCCACGACGCGGGCATTGCGCCGGGCGGCCATCAAGGCGGCCTCGTTGCACAGATTGGCCAGGTCGGCACCGGACATGCCGGGTGTGCCACGGGCGATCACGCCGGGGCTGACGTCCTGTCCCAATGGCACCTTGCGCATGTGCACATTCAGAATCTGCTCGCGGCCACGGATATCAGGCAGTGTCACGTAAACCTGGCGGTCAAACCGGCCGGGACGCAGCAAGGCAGCATCCAGAATGTCGGGGCGGTTGGTGGCGGCCACCACGATCACGCCGACATTGGTTTCAAAACCGTCCATCTCCACCAGCATCTGGTTCAGCGTCTGCTCCCGCTCGTCATTGCCGCCGCCCAGGCCCGCACCACGCTGGCGACCCACGGCATCGATTTCGTCGATGAAGATGATGCAGGGTGCGTTCTTCTTGGCATTGTCAAACATGTCGCGCACACGGGATGCGCCCACACCGACAAACATTTCCACAAAGTCAGAACCCGAGATGCTGAAGAACGGCACCTTGGCCTCGCCAGCAATGGACTTGGCCAGCAGGGTCTTACCGGTTCCGGGAGGGCCAACCAGCAGCAGGCCACGGGGAATGCGGCCGCCCAGCTTCTGGAATTTGGCGGGGTCTTTCAGGAAATCCACGACTTCCTTGACCTCTTCCTTGGCCTCATCGCAACCGGCCACATCGGCAAAGGTCACGGTATTGGTGTTTTCGTCCAGCAGGCGCGCCTTGCTCTTGCCAAAACTGAAGGCACCGCCCTTGCCACCGCCCTGCATCTGGCGCATGAAATAAATCCAGACACCCACCAGCAGCAGCATGGGACCCCAGCTGACCAGCAGGGTCATGAGCAGGGAGCCTTCTTCGCGGGGCTTGACGTCGAACTTGACGCCATTGCTGATCAGGTCGCCCACCAGACCGCGGTCCAGGTAGGTGGCGGTGGTGCGGATTCTGCGGTCATCGGTCGTGACAGCCAGAATTTCGGTGCCGCCCTGGCCTTCCTGGATTACCGCGCTCTTGATGTGCTTGTTGCGAACCTCTTCCAGAAAATCGGAATAGCCCAACATGCTCGCGCCGGCCGTGCCACGCGTGTCAAATTGCTTGAACACGGTGAAGAGCACCAGCCCAATCACCAACCACACTGCAACTTTAGAAAACCACTGATTATTCAAGCGAAGCTCCAATAGGGGCACAAGTAGAGATACCGTGCATATCTGGTCCCCATTTTAGGCGTTTCAAGGTGATTGGCGCGGTATTTTCCGGTTTTCTGCCACATATACCGCAAGGTTATGTAACCACCATGTCAGCCCGGGGGACCCGGCCAATACTGTGTTCCAACGGCTATTTGAGCCCCATGCCAACCAGAAATGTCTCTGACGAGCGGTCGCGCGAGGCCTTGGGTTTGAAGGGTTTCACCAATTCGAATGCCGCCTTGAAGTGCTGCACCACATCGTTGTAGCTGGGGCCATGGAACACCTTGGCAACTAGGGCACCACTGGGTTTCATGTGGTTTTGGGCAAATTCAATGGCCAGTTCGATCAAATGCTCGATCCGCGCCGCGTCGGCGGACGAGATGCCCGACAAATTGGGAGCCATGTCCGACACCACAATATCGGCCTTCCTGCCGCCAAGTGCCTGCTCCAACTGCGCCAGCACCTCGGCCTCGCGAAAATCACCCTGGATGAAGGTGACGCCCTCGATGGGCTCCATGGGCAGCAGGTCCAGGCCGATGATGGCGCCGTCCAGGTCCCCCGCAGCCGCGCCATCGGGTGAGAGGCGCCGGCGCACGTACTGGCTCCAGGCGCCCGGCGTGCAGCCCAGGTCCACCACCAGGTAGCCAGGCTTGATCAGGTGCAGGGCTTCGTCGATTTCCTTGAGCTTGTAAGCCGCCCGCGCACGGTAACCTTCCCGGTTCGCCAGCTTGACGTAGGGATCGTTGATGTGATCGTGCAGCCAGGCCTTGTTGACCTTCTTGCTACTGGTTTTGGTTTTCATTCGTGCTTTCTGAAGGGGTGGCTCTACCACCCCGTTACCGTTCAACGGATAATACCGGCATGCCCCAAATTCAACTGACCCCTGCCCAGCGCAAAGAACACCGTGCCGAAGCGCACCACCTGGACCCCGTGGTCATGGTGGGTGGCGATGGCCTCACCGCCAACGTCAAGAAGGAAATCGACGCCGCCCTGAATGCCCACGGCCTGATCAAGGTGCGCGTTTTCTCGGATGACCGCGTGGCCCGCGACGCCATGTTCCAGACACTGGCCGACGAACTCAATGCGGCTCCCATTCAACACATTGGCAAGTTGCTCGTGCTGTGGCGCCCCAAGCTCGAAAAAGAAAAAGCGATTGATGAGGACCGCAAGGCCGGTCCGCGCGATTTCAAGGTGCTGAAATACAGCAAACGTGCCGGTCAACGCCCCGAAGTCAAAACCCTGCGGGTATTGGGCAACCAGCGCCTCACCGCCGGTGGCAATGTCAAACGGGCCAAGCCCAAGCCACAGGTCAGCGTCAAGAAGCGAAGCCAGACCTAATTTTCAGGCGTGTTTGGCCAGCTTGCCAAACACCACGCCCGCGCACAGCCACTGCACCACATACATCCCCGTTCCCAGCCTGTGCCACAGCGCCAGGTTGTCGCGGGCGACGATGTGCGGGGCCACGCCAAACTCCACCAGCAGCGCCAGCAGAATGCCGCCCACTACAAAAAGAGTAGCACTCTGCCCAATACCTGCGAGGGCTGGAAGCTGATTTGACCGAAAAGTCATCAGCAAAATAAGCCCACAGACGACCGAGATGGCGGTCTGGGCGGAAAACAGTTTGCCGGCCATCGCTCCTGCCATGGCCGGTGTCGGCAGATTCGCAAACAGCATCGGCACAACGAAAAACCCGACCGTGGTCAGGCTGCCCCACCACAGGGCGGCCACCCAGAGCGGCAGCGGACGCAGCAGCTTAGACGTAGTGCACCGCCACAACTTCGTAGGCACGCTCGCCGCCGGGTGCCAGCACCACGGCGGTGTCGCCACATTCCTTGCCAATCAGCGCACGGGCAATCGGGGAACTGATGTTGATCAGCCCGTGCTTCAGGTCGGCCTCATCCTCGCCCACGATCTGGTATTTGACATGGTCGCCGGTGTCTTCGTCTTCCAGCTCGACGGTGGCGCCAAACACCACGCGGCCATCGGCCTGGATGCTGGTCGGGTCGATCACCTGGGCGGCCGACAGCTTGCCTTCCACTTCCTGGATGCGGCCTTCGATAAAGCCCTGGCGTTCCTTGGCTGCGTCGTAGTCGGCGTTTTCGCTCAGGTCGCCCTGGGCTCGCGCCTCGGCAATGGCCTGGATGACGGCGGGACGCTCGACCGTCTTCAGCTTGTGCAGCTCGGCCTTGAGCAGCTCGGAGCCGCGTTTGGTAATGGGATAAGTTGCCATGATCTCTCTCTAAACGGAGGGGACAGAGCTGAAAATCTGTCCCGCAAATTTCTACGCCGCCACAAAGTACAAGGACAGTGCGGCGCTCGCGCGCGGCACTGTCCTCGCTGTTGGCCCAGATTATGCCAATTTATGCGGTCAATTGCGCGTGCATTTCCTGCACCGAAATCACGTCCAGTTGATCCAGGTACTTCATGCCTTCAACCGCCGCTTCGGCACCGGCAATCGTCGTGTAGGTCGTGATGCGTGCCAAGAGCGCCGAGGTGCGGATCTGGCGCGAATCGGCAATGGCATTGCGGCGCTCTTCCACCGTGTTGATGACCATGGCCAGTGGCTCGTTCTTGATCATGTCGACGATGTGCGGACGGCCCTCGGTGACCTTGTTCACGATGGCGCAAGGTACGCCAGCCGCATTGATGGAGGCAGCAGTGCCTTTGGTGGCAACCAGCGTGAAGCCCAGTTCCACCAACTTGCGTGCGACTTCCACTGCGCGTGGCTTGTCGCTTTGCTTGACCGAGATGAAGGCCTTGCCCGAACGTGGCAGCTTGGCGCCGGCGCCCAGTTGCGACTTCACGAAGGCCTCGCCAAAGGTCTTGCCCACGCCCATCACTTCGCCGGTGGACTTCATCTCGGGGCCGAGGATAGTGTCCACGCCGGGGAACTTGACGAATGGGAACACGGCTTCCTTCACGCTGAAGTACGGCGGAGTCACCTCTTTGGAGATACCTTGGGATGCCAGTGTCTGACCGACCATGCAACGTGCTGCAACCTTCGCCAGCTGGATGCCGGTGGCCTTGGAAACAAAGGGCACGGTACGCGATGCACGGGGGTTGACCTCCAGCACATAGATCACGTCCTTGCCATCGATGTTCTGGATGGCGAACTGCACATTCATCAGGCCCACCACGTTCAGCGATGCGGCCATGGCAGCCGTTTGGCGCTTGATCTCGGTGACCGTGGCTTCGCGCAGGCTGTAGGGTGGCAGCGAGCAGGCGGAGTCGCCGCTGTGCACGCCAGCCTGCTCGATGTGTTCCATGACACCGCCGATGAAGGTCACGCCGGTGGCGTCGCGGATGCAATCCACATCGCACTCGATGGCATCGTTCAGGAAGCGGTCCAGCAGCACTGGTGAGTCGTTGCTGACCTTGACGGCCTCGCGCATGTAGCGCTCCAGGTCACGCTGCTCGTGCACGATTTCCATGGCGCGGCCACCGAGCACGTAGCTGGGGCGCACCACCAGGGGGTAGCCCAGTGCAGCGGCCTTTTCCAATGCCTCGGGCTCGGTACGGGCCGTGGCATTGGGCGGCTGGCGCAGCTTCAATTCGTGCAGCAGCTTCTGGAAGCGCTCGCGGTCTTCGGCGGCGTCGATCATGTCGGGAGACGTGCCAATGATGGGCACGCCATTGGCTTCCAGGTCCAGCGCCAGCTTCAAGGGCGTCTGGCCACCGTATTGCACGATGACGCCAACCGGCTTTTCCTTGTCCACGATTTCCAGCACATCTTCCAGCGTCAGCGGTTCGAAGTACAGGCGATCCGACGTGTCGTAGTCGGTGGACACGGTCTCGGGATTGCAGTTGACCATGATGGTCTCGTACCCGTCTTCGCGCATGGCCAGCGCGGCGTGCACGCAGCAGTAGTCAAACTCGATACCCTGGCCGATGCGGTTCGGGCCACCGCCCAGAACCATGATCTTCTTGTTGGTCGTCGGGGCGGCCTCGCACTCGGCGCCTTCGGACTCGTAGGTGGAGTACATGTAGGCGGTGTTGGTGCCAAATTCGGCCGCACACGTGTCCACCCGCTTGTAGACCGGGCGCACACCCAGGGCGCGACGCTTCTCGCGAATGGCCTTGTCGGTGGTCTTGAACTGGCGCGCCAGGCGGCGGTCCGAGAAGCCCTTTTGCTTCAGGCTGCGCAGCGTGGCCGCATCGATCTTGTCGAAGGCCGTTCCGCTGGCGGGCTGTGGCAGGCGCTCAATCTCCAGCTCGATCTTGACGATCTGCTCGATCTGCACCAGAAACCAGCGGTCGATCTTGGTCAGTGCGAAGACCTCATCCACGCTCATGCCCTGGGCAAAGGCATCGCCCACGTACCAGATGCGCTCGGGGCCGGGCTCGCCCAGCTCTTTTTCCAGCACTTCGCGGTCTTGGGTCTTTTCGTTCAAACCATCCACGCCCACTTCCAGGCCACGCAGGGCCTTCTGGAAGGATTCCTGGAAGGTGCGGCCCATGGCCATGACCTCGCCCACGGACTTCATCTGTGTGGTCAAACGGCTGTCGGCGGCGGGGAATTTCTCGAATGCAAAGCGCGGAATCTTGGTGACCACGTAATCGATGCTGGGCTCGAACGATGCGGGGGTGGCACCGCCGGTGATGTCGTTGCGCAGCTCGTCCAGCGTGAAGCCCACCGCCAGCTTGGCGGCGATCTTGGCAATCGGGAAGCCGGTGGCCTTGGAGGCCAGCGCGGACGAGCGGCTGACGCGCGGATTCATCTCGATGACGATCATGCGGCCATCGACCGGGTTGATGGAGAACTGCACGTTTGAGCCACCGGTGTCCACGCCGATTTCGCGCAGCACGGCCAGCGAGGCGTTACGCAGGATCTGGTATTCCTTGTCGGTCAGCGTCTGCGCTGGGGCCACGGTGATGGAGTCGCCGGTGTGCACGCCCATGGGGTCCAGATTCTCGATGGAGCAGACGATGATGCAGTTGTCGGCGGTGTCGCGCACCACTTCCATCTCATACTCTTTCCAGCCGAGCAGCGACTCTTCAATCAGCAGCTCGTTGGTGGGCGAGGCCTCCAGGCCGCGCTTGCAGATGACTTCAAACTCTTCGGGGTTGTAGGCAATGCCGCCGCCGGTGCCACCCAGCGTGAAGCTGGGGCGAATGACGGTAGGGAATCCGACGGTCTTCTGCACCGCCCAGGCTTCCTCCATGCTGTGCGCAATGCCCGAGCGCGCGGAACCCAGACCGATCTTGGTCATGGCATCCTTGAACTTCAGGCGGTCCTCGGCCTTGTCAATGGCTTCGGGCTTGGCACCAATCAGTTCGACCTTGTATTTTTCCAGCACGCCGTGGTGCCACAGATCCAGCGCGCAATTCAGCGCCGTCTGTCCGCCCATGGTGGGCAGAATCGCATCGGGGCGCTCCTTGGCGATGATCTTCTCGACCGTCTGCCAGGTGATGGGCTCGATGTAAGTCACGTCCGCTGTGGCCGGGTCGGTCATGATCGTCGCCGGGTTGCTGTTGATCAGGATGACCTTGTAACCCTCTTCGCGCAGCGCCTTGCAGGCTTGCACGCCGGAGTAGTCGAACTCGCAGGCCTGGCCAATGATGATGGGGCCGGCGCCGATGATGAGGATGCTTTTAATGTCGGTACGTTTTGGCATTTTGACTGCTCTTTACTTTTTCATTCAATCAATTCAGGTTTGCGGTGGCTAACTTGGAGCCAAACCACACAAACAAACCACCCACCGCGCCAGAGAGGCTGCTGGTCAGGCGCTTGCGTCGTCGAAAACCCTGCGCCAGTCGGGCGCCGGCAAAAATCAGGCCGAACAGGTACAGCGCGCTGAACAACATCAGGATGGAGCTGAGGATCAGGAAGGGGATGGCGGGTGTGTCGTAGGCAGGGTCGATGAACTGCACGAAGAACGACAGCAAAAACAGAATCGCCTTGGGATTCAGCAGGCTGATCACCAGCGCGCGTTTGAACGGGTGCGCCAGATGGGCCGGCGTCTCGGGTTCAGCGGTCTGCTCTGGCTCGGAGTGGCGCCACTTCTGGATTGCACCCCACAGCAGGTTCAGGCCGACCCAGCTCAGGTAGGCGGCGCCGGCGTACTTCACCACCATGAACAGGGCCGGATAGGTGTGCAGCAGGCTGGCCGCCCCCAGTGCGGTGAGGGTCAGCAGCACGGTGTCGCCGACAAACACGCCGCAGGCGCCTTGCATGCCGGCCCGGACGCCACGTGACGTGGCCACCGACAGCACAAACACCGAATTGGGGCCAGGCAGCAGGATGATGCCAAAGGCCCCGATCACGTAGGTCCAGATATCGGTGACGCCGTAGAAGCTCATGCTGCCCGCCCGCCGTGGGTTTCCATGGAAGTGATGAAGCGGTCGAACAGGTAGCCGATGTCGTGCGGGCCGGGCGAGGCCTCCGGGTGCCCCTGGAAGCAGAAGGCCGGCTTGTCGGTGCGCTCCAGCCCCTGCAGTGTGTTGTCAAACAGGCTGATGTGGGTGGCGCGCAGGTTGGCAGGCAGTGTCTTTTCGTCCACCGCAAAACCGTGGTTCTGGCTGGTGATGGATACGCGGCCATTGTCCAGGTCCTTGACCGGATGGTTGGCACCGTGGTGGCCAAACTTCATCTTGAAGGTCTTGGCACCGGAGGCCAGCGCCATGATCTGGTGCCCCAGGCAGATGCCAAAGGTGGGCGTGCCGGTTTCGATCAGCTCGGCAACGGCCTTGATGGCGTAGTCGCAGGGTTCCGGGTCGCCGGGGCCGTTGCTCAGGAAAATGCCATCCGGCTGGTGCTTCAGCACTTCGGCCGCAGGCGTTTGCGCGGGCACCACAGTGACCTTGCAGCCACGCTCTGCCAGCATCCGCAGGATGTTCTTCTTGACGCCGAAGTCATAGGCCACCACGTGGAAACGCGGTGCGGTCTGCTGGCCATATCCCGCACCCAGCGTCCATTCGGACTCGGTCCATTGGGTGGTGCCAGATTGGGTGACCACCTTGGCCAGATCCAGGCCGGACATGGTCGGCGCAGCCTTGGCCAGGGCAATGGCCTTGTCCACGGCGGCGGGCGTCACGGCCTCGCCGGCAGCCAGAGCCAAAATGCAGCCGTTTTGTGCGCCCTGGGTGCGCAACTGGCGTGTCAACTGGCGGGTGTCGATGTTGGCAATGGCAACAGTGCCAGCCTTCACCAGATATTCACTGAGTGAAGCGGTACTGCGGAAGTTGGATGCCACCATGGGCAGATCACGGATGATCAAACCGGCGGCGTGCACCTTGTCAGACTCGATGTCTTCCGGGTTGGTACCGTAGTTACCGATGTGGGGGTAAGTGAGGGTTACGATCTGCTGGCAATAGCTGGGATCGGTCAGGATCTCCTGGTAGCCGGTCATGGACGTGTTGAACACGACCTCACCGACCGTGGAGCCACTGGCTCCGATGGAATTGCCAATATAGACCGTGCCGTCTGCGAGCGCCAAAATGGCTGGGGGGGTGGTTCCCTTGAGAGACAAAAGCACTGGGTTCTCCGACTAAGTTACGGGTACGCCCAAGCGTGCTCAAGAACGATTTCTTGGCTGCTGTTGTTGGTTGGGAAAGGTGCTTGAACTGCGCTTGGGACGGCTGTTTTCTGGAAAGCCTCTCATTATAGCGGCTGAGGCATTGCCTTCGGCCCGGTTGGGCGCATTCCCCTAAAGGCCAGTCAGGCTGCTGGCGTGCAGGCAGATGGCCGCAGCGGCCGCCACATTGAGCGACTCCTCACCCCCGGGCTGGCCAATACGCACATGCACACTGGCGAGTGCCATCAGTTCAGAGCAAACGCCCTGCCCTTCATGACCAAAGGCCCAAGCGCAAGGCTGCGGCAGGCGCAGGTTCTGGATCAGATCGCCCTGGTGCGAGCTGGTTACCACCACGGGCACCTGCAGCGCGCGCAGGGCGTCCAGCTCCACTCCTTCCAACAAATGCAGGCCAAAGTGCGCACCCATGCCGGCACGCAGGACCTTGGGCGACCACAACGCAGCCGTTCCCTTGAGCGCCACCACCTGTTTGAAGCCAAAGGCCCCGGCACTGCGCAGGATGGAGCCGACATTGCCGGCGTCCTGTACGCGGTCCAGGATGATGGTGGCCACGCCGGCCTGAAAAGAGGCATTCACTGGAAGATCCAGCACAAAACCCACTCCGGCAGGCGACTCCAGGCCACTCAACTCGGCAAACAGCTTCTTCGGAACTACTATGCTTTTGATAGCGGATCGTGCATATTCCGCGAGGGCTAGAGGCCAGTATTCCTCTGTAAAGACCGCCACAGCGGGCTTTTGGCCGCGCTGCAGGGCCGCACTGCACAGGTGGTCACCCTCAATCCAGAAACGTCCAGCCTTGCGGTAGGCGGTGTTTTCCTGGGCGACCTTGCGAAGTTCCTTGAGCAGCGGGTTGTCGCGCGACGTGATGAGGGCCGGCTCGCTCATGCCAGCACCCTGGCCACCGGGCTGAAGGTTCTGCGATGCTGCGGGCAGGCACCATGGGTTTGCAGCGCCAACAGGTGTTCGGCCGTGCCGTAGCCCTTGTGACCGGCAAAGCCGTACTGCGGGTACTGAGCGTCCAATTCGGCGCACCACCGGTCGCGCGTCACCTTGGCCAGGATGGAGGCGGCCGAGATGGCCGGCACCTTGCTGTCTCCCTTGACGATGGCCTCGGCCAGCATGTCCAGCACTGGCAGGCGGTTGCCATCCACCAGGACCTTGGTGGGCTTCAGGCGCAGGCCCTCCACCGCACGGCGCATCGCCAGCATGGTGGCCTGCAGGATGTTGATTTCGTCAATTTCCTCGACACTGGCCTCGGCAATGGAGCAGCACAGGGCCTTGGCGCGAATTTCATCGTACAACTGCTCGCGCCGGCGTGCGGTCAGCACCTTGGAGTCGGCCAGGCCACGGATGGGGTTCAGGTCATCCAGAATCACGGCAGCGGCCACCACGGGGCCGGCCAGCGGGCCTCGCCCGGCCTCGTCCACGCCGGCGATCAGGCCGGGGGTGTCCCATGACAAAGCGACCTGTTCAGCGCGCAAGAATTTTTTCGATCGCATCGGTGGCCAATGTGGAAGTGTCACGCCGCAGGCTGTGGTGCAGCGTGGTGAATTGTTGTTGCAGGGTCGCCATTTTCGCAGGCTGGTGGTTCAGGTCATCCAACCACTGGAGTACGGCGTCAGACAATGCTTGCGGCGTGGCCCGGTCCTGGATCAACTCAGGCACGATGAAGTCCCGGCAGAGGATATTGGGTAGGCCCACCCAAGGTTGCAACTGCTTGCGCCGCATGATCTGCCACGACAGCCAGCCCATACGGTAGGCAATCACCATGGGGCGTTTGAACAGTGCTGCTTCCAGCGTGGCGGTTCCGCTGGCGATCAGCGTGACGTCACAAGACGCCAGCACGGTGTGTGACTGCCCATCGACGATCTGCACCTGCCCTTGAAGACCAGCCTGGACGACGGCGTGTTCGATGGCCGCGTGCAAAGTAGGCACTGCAGGCACTATCAATTTGATAGCTGGCTGTGCAAGTTTGACGAGGGCTGCAGCCTCAAAGAACGCCAAGGCCAGGTGCCGAACTTCGGACGCTCGACTGCCAGGCAGGATTGCCAGCACCCTGTCGTCCTGCGCCAGCCCCAGCGCGACACGGGCTGCTGCCTTATCCGGCTCCAGCGGAATCACATTGGCCAACGGATGGCCCACATAGGTTGCGGCAATGCCGTGGCTGGCCAGCAGCTCGGGCTCGAACGGGAAGATGCACAGCACGTGGTCCACGCTGGCGCGGATCTTCTCCACCCGCTCCGGCCGCCAGGCCCAGATCGAGGGGCAAACGAAATGCACGGTCTTGATACCCGTCGCACGCAGATTGCGCTCCAGATCGAGGTTGAAGTCCGGCGCATCAACACCGATGAATACATCCGGGCGTTGATCCAGCAGTCGGGTTTGAAGCTGTTTGCGGATGCCGACGATCTCGCGGTAGCGGCGCAGCACCTCCCAGCCAAAGCCATGCACCGCAAGTTTATGGTGCGGCCACCAAGCTTCAAAGCCGTGGCGCGCCATCTGTGGGCCACCGATGCCCACCGAGGTCAAAGTCGGCCACCGGGCGCGCAAGCCACCGAGCATCAAACCAGCCAGCAAGTCGCCCGAGGCCTCCCCGGCCACCATGGCGATCTGGGGGGACTCGGCCATGGCCTATCGAACGATGCCGCGCTGTGGCGTGGTCTGTTCCAGAAAGGAGAGCATCATCGCAACGTCGGGCGCAGTCTCAGGGGCTTTGGTCTGCAGTTCGGCAATGCGGACCTTGGCCTGTTCGAGCGTCAGGTCGTCGCGGTACAACGCCTTGTGCAAGGCCTTGACACCGCTGATGCGCTCCGGTGTCCAGCCCCGACGGCGCAAGCCTTCAAAGTTCATCGAGCGTGCCGCGGCCGGCTGGCCCTGGCACATCACAAATGGCGGCAGGTCGGCAAACAGCAGTGAGCACATGGCCGTCATGCTGTGCGCGCCCAGCCGCACAAACTGGTGCACCACGGTGAAACCGCCCAGGATCACCCAGTCGTCCACTTGCACGTGGCCGGCCAGTTGGGAGTTGTTGGCAAAAATGGTATTGTTCCCAACACGGCAATCGTGCGCCAGGTGCACATAGGCCATGATCCAATTGTCGTTGCCGACCTGGGTCACGCCCGCATCGCCGGGGGAGCCAATGTTGAAGGTGCAGAACTCGCGGATGGTGTTGCGATCGCCAATGCGCAGCTCGCAGGGTTCTCCTGCGTATTTCTTGTCCTGCGGGATCGCACCCAGAGAGTTGAACTGGAAGATGCGGTTGTCGCGGCCAATCGTGGTGTGACCTTCGATGACGCAATGCGGACCAATGGTCGTACCGGCCGCAATGTGCACATGGGGGCCGATGACGGTGTAGGGTCCGACGGTGACGGAGTCGTCCAGCTCGGCGGCCGGGTCAACGATGGCGCTGGGGTGGATATGGGTCACAGCCTGCTGCCTTTTCCGTTCAGGCGATGGTGCGCATAGTGCACATCAGCTCGGCCTCGCAGGCGACATTGCCGTCCACTCGGGTCACGCCAGTGAACTTGAAGATGCCAGCCTTGGCACGGGTCATGGTGACGTCCATCACCAGTTGGTCGCCCGGTTCCACCGGCCGCTTGAAGCGCGCGGCGTCAATGCCGGCAAAGTAGTACACCGTCTTGTCGTCGGGACTCACACCCAGCGTATCGAACACCAACAGGGCCGCGGCTTGGGCCATGGCTTCAAGCATCATGACGCCGGGCATGACCGGGCGATGCGGAAAGTGTCCGGTGAAGAAAGGCTCGTTGATCGTGACGTTCTTGAGCGCCTGGATGGATTTCCCCTTTTCGATGGCCGTCACCCGGTCCACCATCAGAAAGGGATATCGGTGCGGCAGTTTTTTGAGAATCTCGTGGATATCCATCATTTTCTTGTCTCTTTTTCCAAAGTCTTGATTCGGTCGCGCAGGCTGTGCAACTGCTTGAGCGATGCCGCGTTGCGTTCCCATGTGGCATTGTCATCCACGGGAAAGATTCCAGTGTAGTGGCCGGGCTTCAGCAGCGATTTGCTGACCAGGGTCCCAGCGGAAACATTCACGTTGTCGCCAACCGTCAGGTGGCCCAGGATGATGGCGCCGCCGCCCACGGTGCAATGGGCACCAATGTTGGCACTACCCGCCACGCCCACGCACCCGGCCATGGCCGTGTGGCGTCCCACGCGCACGTTGTGACCGATCTGGATCAAGTTGTCGAGCTTGACACCATCCTCGATCACCGTGTCCTGAAGCGCACCACGGTCTATACAGGTGTTGGCGCCGATCTCCACATCATTGCCAATCCGCACGGCACCCAACTGCTCAATCTTTTCCCAGGCCCCGCCATTGGGGGCAAAGCCAAAGCCATCGGCTCCGATCACCACGCCCGCATGCAGGATGCAACGTTCACCCACCACACAATCCTCGCCCACCGTCACGCGCGACTTGAGCACCGTGCCGGCACCAATGCGGGCGCCCCGCTCCACCACGCACAATGGCCCAATGCTGACCGACGGGTGCACCACGGCAGCCTCGTCAACCACGGCGCTCGGGTGAATGGATGCCTCCTGACGCACGTCACGACCACGCTTCCATAACTGGGTGAGCTTGGCAAAGTACAGGTAAGGTTGCTCGGTCACGATGCAGGCACCACGCTGCAGGGCGACCTCCTTCATCTGTGGTGCCACAATGACACATCCCGCTTTGGACGCCAGCAACTGCTGCTGATAGCGGGGATTGCTGAGAAAACTGAGTTGCTGCGGTGTGGCGGCCTCCAGCGAGGCCAGTCCGGTCACGATCAGCGTCGCCTCACCATGCAGTTCGCCACCCAGGGCAGCGACCACTGAAGCCAGGTCAAGCTTCATACTCCAAACCTTGTTCGCCAAGGCTTACTTGGAGTTGGAGTTGAGGATTTTGAGAACCTTGTCGGTGATGTCATGCTTGGCGTTCACGTACACCACTTCCTGTAACACCATGTCGTATTTTTCAGCTTCGGCAACCTGCTTGACGGCCCGTGTCGCCCGGTCCAGCAACTGGTGCAGTTCCTCGTTGCGACGGCCGTTCAGGTCCTCCTGAAATTCACGCTGACGACGCTGCAGGTCTCGCGCCAATTCAGTGCCTTCCTTCTGGCGGCTGGCACGCTGGCTTTCGCTCAACGTCGGCGCATCTCGCTCAAATTTTTCGCCAAACGTCTTCAATGCAGCCTGTTGCTCCGCCAACTCCTTCTGCCGCTTGGAAAATTCCTGCTCCAGCTTGACCTGGGCTGCCTTCGCAGGATTGGACTGTGTGGTGATAACCTGGTAGTTGATCACCCCAACCTTGAAGTCCTGCGCAGAAGCGCCCAGCGCGCAACCTGCCAGCAATACTGCTACCAACCAACCGAGTTTTGACGTATTCATTAGAAAGAGCTTCCGATCTGGAATTGCAGGGACTGGATTCTATCGCTATCGAATTGTTTGAGCGGTTTGGCAAACGCCAAACGCAGAGGGCCAACTGGCGAGATCCAGCTGATACCAATACCCACCGAACTGCGCATATCGTTTAACTGGATGGCCTCGTCAGCACCATAGATTCCGCCAGCATCGAAGAAGGTGTAAACGCGCAGCGTGCGATCCTTGCCGCCACCGGGCAGTGGCGATAGCAGTTCTAGATTGAAGTTGACCTTTTTGGTACCACCTGTGGCCGTAAGACCCAGCGCGCGCTGAGTCCCAGTGGTCAGGCTTCCTTGCTCAAATCCGCGCACGGTGCCCAACCCACCCGAGTAAAAATTCTTAAAAATAGGATAGGCACCATCACCTGTGGCTGAGCCCATAGAAAGCTCGGCATTCAGCGCTGCCGTGATCTTGTTGGTTACAGGCACATACTGCTGGTACAGCGCGGTACCCCGAACGTATTTCAATTCACCCGCAACGCTCCACTCAGCGGAGGTCTTCATGACCTTGCCGGTTGTTGGCACCAGAGCACTGTCTCGGGTATCGCGCCCCCAACCGATGGTCAGCGGTACCGCATAGCTGGTAAAGCCAAACTTGTTCGCGAAATCCTGGTACACCACGGGTAACAGATTGCCCGGAACAATGGTGGTCTGGTCAACCCCGATGCCGAAATACACGGTATCGTATTCCGTGAACGGCACCCCAAAACGCAGGCTTCCGCCGGTGGTTTCAATGGCATAGCTGTTGATATCCACGTACGGCTTGGTGTTGCGCTGATAGAGGTCAATCGTCCGCGATACACCGTCTTCGGTGAAGTACGGATTGGTGGTATTGAACACCACCGTGCGATTCTGCTTGCTGGTATTAAGTTCGATGCCCAGCGAATTCCCGGACCCAAAGGCATTGTCCTGCTTGAATCCGAAAGACACACCAAAACCGTCTGCACTGGAAATGCCAGCACCCAAGCTGATGCTTCCCGTGGGTTTCTCGGCGACAGTTACCGTCAAATCCACTTGGTCCATGGAGCCCGGCACTTCTTGGGTGTCCATGGAAACTTCCTTGAAGTAACCCAAACGATCGACCCGGTTGCGGGTTTGGCGAATCTTTTCACCGTCGTACCAAGCTGCCTCCAACTGGCGGAATTCGCGCCGAATCACTTCATCGCGTGTTCGATCATTGCCAGCTACGTTGATCCGGCGCACGTACACGCGCCGAGAAGGGTCCACATTCAAGGTGACTTCCACCCGGTTGGTTGCCCTATCGATGACCGTACGGGGCTCCACCCGGGAGAATGCAAAACCGAAATTACCGAAGTGATCGGTGAATGCCCTGGTGGTGAGGGCAAGCTGGTCGGCGTTGTAAGGCTGGCCCACCTGAATAGCCACCAGTGATCTGAATTCGTCTTCCTTGCCAAGGAAGTTGCCCGCCAGATTCACCTTGGACACCACAAACTGGTCGCCCTCGGTGATATTGATGGTGATGCTCATGTCCTGCTTGTTGGGCGAAATGGCCACCTGCGTGGTATCCACCTTGAACTCCAGGTAGCCACGTGCCAGATAGTAAGAGCGCAATGCCTCAATATCAGCGTTGAGTTTGGCACGCGAATAGCGGTCCGACTTGGTATACCAGCTCAGCCAGCCGCCGGTATCCAGGTCGAACAACCCGCGCAAAGTAGACTCAGAAAAAGCCTTGTTCCCGACGATACGGATGTCACTGATCTTGGCCGGCTCGCCCTCCATGACGGAAAAGCTGAGATTGACACGGTTGCGATCCACAGGGGTAACAGTGGTGATCACCTCTGACGCGTACATGCTGCGGTTGATGTACTGGCGTTTCAATTCCTGCTCGGCGCGGTCAACCAGCGCTTTGTCGAAAGGCCGGCCGTCGGCCAAACCGATTTGCAGCAGGGCTTTCTTCAATATGTCCTTGTCGAACTCCTTGGTACCCTGGAAATCGATGTCAGCAATCGTGGGGCGCTCCTCAACGATGACAACCAGCACGCCGGCGCTCACTTCAATGCGAACGTCCTTGAACAAGCCCAGACCAAATAGGGCCTTGATTGAGGCCGCAGCTTTCTCATCGCTGTAGGTGTCGCCCACACGAACCGGCAACGATGCAAAAATCGTCCCGGCCTCCGCACGCTGCAAACCTTCAACGCGAATATCCTGAACGGTGAAAGGCTCCACAGCCCAGGCTCCCTGAAGAACCAGCAGCGATGCGGCCGCAATAGATGCGCGGCGCAGAAAATTACGATTGAATTGCATATTCATCAATTTAAGTATTCCGGAAGTTTGAGGACAGGCCCGGGAGATCACCGCAGCAGGCGCGTCACATCGTTCATGATGGCAACAGACATCATCAATAGCAGGATAACCAATCCCATTTTTTGCAACCGTTCAGTCCACGGCAGCGTCACAGGCTTTCCAGAAAGCGCCTCCCAAAGATAATACATCAGGTGCCCACCGTCCAGAATCGGGAGTGGCAGCAGATTCAGCACCCCTAGACTGATACTCATCAGTGCCAAGAACATCAGGAACTGCGTCAACCCCATGGCCGCGGACTTTCCGGCATAGTCAGCAATCGAGATGGGGCCGCTCAAATTGTTCAGCGAAGCCTCGCCGACAACTATTTGCCCCATGACCCGCAAGGTCAAAGCAGAGGTCTCCCAGGTCTTTGTGAGCGCCTCACTGACACCGTCCAACACCCCGTATTGAACCATCGACAAGGCCGGGGGGGCGCCAATGGCAGCGCCAATGCGTCCAATGAATTGCGCACTGTCCCGTTCACGTCTGGGTGTAACCGGGATCGACTGCCGGACGCCCTTGCGTTCCACCAGCCAGTTCTGCTGAGCAGGCTGTCCGTTGCGCCCCGAGGCCCGGATCAGTTCTCGCAACTGTGCAGCATCAACAATATCCATCTGATCGACCCGCAGCACCACATCACCGGTCTGTAGTTGGGCCTGTGCTGCCGCCCCTTGTGGCAACAGGGAGCCCAGGCGAGCCTGTGAAAAAGGTGCCAAGACGCCAATTTTCTCCAAAAGTTGTGCGTCCGCGCTACGCGCATCGACGCCGCTCAGCAACAAAAGGGTTGAGCGCGTACTTTGCGCCTGCGGTGCAACAAACTCGACCTGCAGGTTGCGGTGCTCAACGGCGCCCCTGGCGAGCCACCAGCGAAAGCTCTCAAAGGAAGGGACGTCCTCCAGCACATCTCCTTCAAATGCGGCCTGTACCACCCGCTCACCCCCCATAAAGCCGGCCTGAGCGAGAATCGAGCCTTGGGGTGGTTTCGCCAATATTGGTTGCGGTTGCTCCACACCCGTCCAGTTGACGATGGAGTACAAGACGATTGCCAGCATGAGGTTGGCCAACGGGCCTGCCGCGACAATTGCCGCTCGACTGCGCAACGGCTGAGTATTGAAAGCCAACGCCAGTTCGTTCGGAGCAACAGGTGCCTCGCGCTCATCGAGCATCTTTACGTACCCTCCAATGGGTAACAGGCAAATGACATACTCGGTACCGGACTTTGGCGAAACCCAGCCGGCTATACGCGGACCGAACCCCACAGAAAATCGCAGGACCCTGACTCCGCAGGCACGTGCCACAGAGAAGTGCCCGAGTTCATGCACTGCCACCAGAACGGCAATGGCAACAATGAACGCAGCTAGCGTCAACATAGCAACTTCATACGTTCATCACCCGCGCATCCGGACTATGGCTTGTTCAGCGATGTCCCTGGACAGCCTGTCGAGGCTCAGGAGATCGTCCAGCGAGTTGGGTGCCTGCGGCACAACCGCGCCAAGGGCTTCCAAATTGACATGGTGTATCTGGTCATATCGGATCTTGCGACCGAGAAAAGCCGCCACAGCCATCTCATTGGCAGCATTCAATACTGCAGTGGTGCCAGCCGGAGCCTTGAGTGCAGCCCACGCCAGGTCTATGCCCGGGAATCGTCTGCGGTGCTCTTCGGAACCTATCTCCTCAAACGTCAATCCCGCCATATCTGCAAAATTCAACGGTGTTGCGCCGGAAGTGATGCGCTCTGGCCAGGACAAACCATAGGCAATGGGGCCTCGCATATCGGGTGTCCCCAGTTGGGCCACAACCGAATTATCAACGTACTGAACCATGGAATGGATCACACTTTGCGGGTGTATGACGACCTGGATTTGCTCGGGTTTCACGCCGAACAGGAATCGGGCCTCAATGACTTCGAGCGCCTTGTTCATCATCGTCGCCGAATCCACTGAAATCTTTCGCCCCATCACCCAGTTGGGATGGGCACAGGCCTGCTCCGGAGTCACGTCACGCAAAGTCAACGGATCGCGGCTCCGGAATGGGCCACCTGAGGCGGTGAGAATGATTTTGTCAATGCGCGAAGACCAATCCTTGGGATCCTGTGGCAGCGACTGGAAAACTGCGGAGTGTTCACTGTCAATGGGAAGCAGCGTCGCACCACCTGCTGCAACCGTGTCCATAAAAAGTTGACCACCCACAACCAGTGCCTCTTTGTTGGCCAGCAACAAACGCTTCCCAGCCCGGGCCGCAGCCAGGCAGGGTGCCAGCCCAGCCGCACCAACAATGGCTGCCATGACCACATCTGCCTGCTCGTGGCCAGCCACCATTTCAATTGCCTGCGCGCCCCACACCACCCGGGTACGGAACCCTGCGTCACGGCACTGCGTTTCAAGCTGCAGGCCATGCGCCTCACTAGCCATGACCGCGAAAGCTGGCTGGTGTCGCGCACACTGTGCCAGCATGGCATCCACACTGGTGGAAGCCGTCAGCGCAAAAACTTCAAATCGATCCGGGTGACGCTCGATCACATCCAGCGTATTGACGCCGATCGAGCCAGTCGAACCCAGCACCACAATCCGTGATTTTTCCGATTTCATAACGTACCCAGCATCATGGCAAGAGGAAGAATTGGAAGCAAAGCATCAACACGATCCAGAACACCGCCGTGCCCTGGCAATAGACCACTACTGTCTTTGACACCCGCGCTCCGCTTGAACAATGACTCCACCAAATCGCCAACGACACTCATGACGGCGAGAAATACCGCCGCGAGTACCATGAATCCGCCGTTGACGCCGGCCAGACGCGTATAGATGCTGGCAACACCCAAATCGGCTGAGGAGTCCACCGCGCGCCACAAAAATGCGCAAGCGACAACCCCCAACATCCCGCCAAGTGCGCCTTCCCAGGTCTTGCCCGGACTGATCGACGGTGCGAGCTTGCGCGCGAACAGACGCCCTCCGAACGCACGTCCCGCAAAGTAGGCGAAGATGTCAGCGACCCAAACCAGAACCAACACGGAAAACAAGAAATTGATGCCCAACAGCCGCGCCTGCGCAACCGCGAGCCAGGCCACCCACAAGGCAAGGACCCCTCCGGTCAAACGCAGCAACTGAGGGACAGTGGCCCACACTCCAACGCCACGATAAAGGAGCCAAGCCCCAAGAATGACCCAGCCCCCTCCCGCCACTATCCACAACACCTTCAGCGGGGCATACAACAGACCAGAATACCAGGACATCAGGCACATCACGGCGCAGACGGCCCCCGCAACCAGAGAACCCGTCTGGTCACACTGATTCATGCGCGCCCACTCCCAGGCCCCTGCAGCAATCAGAATCACGGCAACGATGGCAAACACTTCGCCAGCAGGATAGAAAACTGCGGGAAGCAGGACAGCCAGCAGCAGGAGCGCTGTAATGATTCTTTGCTTCAGCATGGAAAGTCCTCTGCTCAGGTGATCGTGACTGAGTCGCCAGCCACCTGATCCGACGTCTTGCCGAATCGGCGTTCCCGCGACGCATACTCCAGCAGTGCGGCATCCAGCGCGGCTTCATCAAAGTCTGGCCACAGCAACTCGCTGAAATACAACTCGGAATAGGCCGCCTGCCACAGCAGGAAGTTGCTCAGCCGCTTTTCATTTCCCGTGCGTATCAGCAAGTCGGGATCAGCACAATGGGCCAAGGCCAGCGCTTCGGAAAGACTGGATTCTGTTATGTGAATTCCAGATGCAGCCAAACGGGCGGCAGCCGTAGCGATGTCCCAGCGGCCGCCATAGTTGAAGCACACATTGAGAGTGAGCAGTGTATTGCCGGAGGTTGCAGTTTCGGCATCCTCCAAGCCCCTTTTCACCCGTGGAGACAAGTTATCGCGAGCACCCACAAAGCGCAGCCGTACTCCGTCTCGCAACAACTTGGGGACCTCCCGGGACAACGCCAGGGCCAAGATGTCCATCAGACCAGAGACCTCCTCCGCTGGACGATTCCAGTTCTCAGAAGAAAAGGCAAACACCGTCAGGGTGTCGACTCCTCGCTTGGGGCAAGCTCCTACAATGCGCTTGAGTGCATCTACGCCCTGCTTATGCCCCGCTATACGGGGCAGATAGCGCTTGGAAGCCCATCGCCCATTTCCATCCATGACAATGGCAATATGGCGCGGCACGGAAACCTGTTCAGCCATATGGGGCCTGTCAGTTCAATTGGATCTGGCGTTCAAACTGCCATGATGTCATGTTCTTTTGAAGCAACCAAACGGTCGATCTCGGCAATGTGCCGATCTGTCACTTTCTGAATCTCTGCTTCAGAACGTTTTTGGTCATCTTCAGACGCAAGCTTGTCTTTGACCAGCTTCTTAACGGCCTCGTTGGCATCGCGTCGCACATTGCGCACCGCAATTTTTGCGCTCTCACCCTCGCCACGCACGACCTTGCTCAATTCGCGGCGGCGCTCTTCCGTCATGATGGGCATGGGCACGCGAATCAGATCCCCCATGCTTGACGGGTTCAGTCCCAGGTCGCTGTCACGAATGGCCTTTTCAATCTTGGCCCCCATCCCCTTTTCCCAGGGTTGCACGCTGATCGTCCGGGAGTCCAGCAAGGACAGGTTGGCAACCTGACTGATGGGCACCATGGCCCCATAGTAGTCAACATGCACGGTATCAAGCAAGGCAGGATTTGCGCGACCGGTACGGATCTTTGTCAAGTTGTGTTTGAAAGCCGCAATGGACTGGTCCATCTTCGCATCCAGCGTCTTCTTAATTTCATCAATTGCCATATCTCATCCTCTTGCTCGTCGAGTCCATTGCAAAAGCCATCAGTAGCGTTTACACGTACACCAATGTACCTTCATCCTCACCCATCACCACGCGCTTCAGAGCCCCGTGCTTGAATATGGAAAACACCTTGATGGGCAGCTTCTGGTCGCGACACAGTGCAAACGCAGCGGCATCCATGATCCCCAGATTCTGCGACATCGCATCATTGAAGGTAATCTTGGAATACCGGGTCGCGTTGGCATCTTTTTTGGGGTCTGCCGAATAAACGCCATCCACCTTGGTCGCCTTGAGCACTATCTCGGCACCGATTTCTGCGCCGCGCAGGGCTGCTGCCGTATCAGTGGTAAAGAAGGGATTTCCCGTTCCTGCAGCGAAAATGACAACCTTGCCCTCTTCAAGATATTGGAGCGCTTTGGGGCGCACATAGGGCTCAACGACCTGCTCTATACCGATTGCCGACATGACGCGGGCAATCAGACCGGCCTTGTTCATGGTATCGCCCAAAGCCAACGCATTCATCACGGTCGCCAACATGCCCATGTAGTCGGCGGTGGCACGATCCATACCCACCGAGCCGCCAGCGACGCCCCGGAATATGTTCCCACCACCAATGACAACTGCCACCTCTACACCCAGTCGTGTCACATCCGCGATTTCATCGACCATACGGACAATGGTGTCGCGATTGATGCCAAACTGGTCGTCACCCATCAGCGCCTCTCCTGACAACTTCAGCAAAATGCGTTTGTATGCAGGCTTTTCTTGGCTCATGGGTGACTCCGAATAGTGGACGTTTGAATAAAAAACTGTCGATCAGGCAGCCTGCTGTGCAGCAGCAACCTGGGCAGCCACTTCCGCGGCGAAATCGTCAACCTTCTTTTCAATGCCTTCACCGACCACGTACAAGGTAAATGCCTTCACGGTGGTTCCGGCGGCTTTGAGCATCTGCTCAACAGTCTGCTTGTCGTTCTTGACAAAAGTCTGGTTGAACAACGAGACTTCCTTGAGGTACTTCTGCACGCCACCTTCGATGCGCTTGGCCACGATTTCAGCAGACTGAACCGGCTTGCCAGCGGCGGTTGCAACTGCCGCGTCTTCGGCCGCCTTAGCAGCTGCCACAGAACGCTCGCGCTCCACCAGTTCGGAAGGCACATCATTGCTGGTCAAGGCAACGGGCTTCATGGCTGCAACGTGCATGGCCACATCCTTGGCGGCAACAGCATCACCTTCGAACTCCACGACCACTCCGATACGGGTTCCGTGCAGATAGGAAGCCAACTGAGCGCCAGACGCAAAACGCTTGAAACGGCGGAAAGTCATGTTTTCGCCGATTTTGCCAATGAGTCCCTTGCGCACGTCTTCCAGGGTGGGACCAAAGCCGTCCTGCTCGTAGGCCAGCGCGCCTAAGGCAGCAACGTCGGCGGGATCGTGCTTGACGATCAGCGCAACAGCAGCATTGGCCAAGCCCAGGAAGCTGTCGTTCTTGGTGACGAAGTCTGTTTCGCAGTTGACTTCGAGCAACGCGCCAACACTGCCTTCGATGGAGCTGACCACCACGCCTTCAGCGGTAATGCGTGCTGCAGCCTTGCCGGCCTTGCTACCCAGCTTCACGCGCAACAGCTCTTCTGCTTTGACCATATCGCCTTCGGCCTCGGTCAGCGCCTTCTTGCACTCCATCATGGGAGCATCAGTTTTTCCACGCAGTTCAGCAACCATGCTTGCGGTAATTGCAGCCATATCGTTTCTCCGTAATCAGTTCAATAGTTTAATAAAGGCTAAAAAAAAGGGGCCACGAAGCCCCCTTTTTCGGGCGGCAACGACCTCACGCAGAGGCTTCGCTCACCTCAACGAACTCATCGCCACTCTCAGCGGAAACCGCCTTGACCACATCGTCCATGGCGTTGGCGCGTCCCTCAAGGATCGCATCAGCAATGCCGCGGGCGTACAACGTCACAGCCTTAGAAGAGTCGTCGTTGCCAGGAATAACGTAGTCAATTCCTTCTGGGGAATGGTTGGAGTCAACCACACCGATCAGCGGAATACCCAGCTTGCGTGCCTCGGCGATGGCAATCTTGTGGTAGCCCACGTCGATAACGAAGATCGCATCTGGCAAAGTTGCCATATCCTGGATGCCACCAATGTCTTTTTCCAGCTTTGCCAACTCACGAGCAAACATCAGTTGCTCTTTCTTGCTCATGCTATCCAGACCGGCTTCCTGCTGGGCCTTCATTTCCTTCAGACGCTTGATAGATGTCTTGACGGTCTTGAAGTTGGTCAACATCCCGCCCAGCCAACGCTGGTCCACATAGGGAACGCCGGCTCGCTGCGCTTCAGCAGCCACGGTCTCGCGCGCTTGGCGCTTGGTACCCACCATCAAAATGGTACCGCGCTTGGCCGCCAATTGGCGAACAAACTTGGCGGCATCCTGGAACATCGGCAGCGACTTTTCCAGGTTGATGATGTGAATTTTGTTGCGATGGCCGAAAATAAACGGGGCCATCTTGGGGTTCCAGAAGCGGGTTTGGTGTCCAAAATGAACGCCGGCTTCCAGCATTTCGCGCATTGTTACAGCCATGAATTACTCCAAAGGTTAGGTCTAAAATCCAGCCCCCTTATTGCCATCCAGGCGAAAAAGCCTGCATGATCAACACCTTGACGGGGCGAATTTGCGATTGCTTTGCCAACGGCCACATGCACCATCAGCAAAGCCGTTCGAGTATAACATGCCCGCTAGAGCTGTGAGCCACCCCCAATTTACATCCGGGAGCACATTACCATTGGACAATGTGCTCGTACTCTGCCAACGCCGCAGAAAGGAATCAGTATGAAGGTCAAATTTTGGGGGGTTCGCGGCTCCATCGCATCGCCTGGCCCCAAAACGGTGCGTTATGGCGGCAATACCACCTGCATCGAGATTCGCACAGACAACAACGAACTCATCATCCTCGACGCCGGCACCGGCATCTTTCCGCTGTCCCAGACTCTGCTCGCTGAGCTTCCTGTGACCGCCAATGTATTGATCACCCATTCCCACTGGGATCACATACAGGGACTACCCTTCTTTATTCCCAACTTCATCCCTGGCAATACCCTGCGTTTGCACGGCGGCTTTGACCCGGTATCGGGCAAAGGCATCGAACAAGTCATGGCAGTGCAACTCCAGTACAGTTATTTTCCAGTCCGCGAAGCTGAGATGAAAGCACGCATCGAGTACGTGACGTTGGTACCGGGAGAGTCGATACAAATCGGCTCGGCAACCGTCACGCCCTGCATGCTCAACCACCCAGTGATCGATTTCGGTTACCGCATTGAAAGCAACGGAAAGTCTGTTTTCTTTACCGGAGACCATGAACCACCGTACAACATCTACGAACCCGGGGATGACGGATACGACGAATACCAAGTGTTTGTGGATGACAAGACAAAAATGATCCATGACGCCATCCAGGGCGTAGACGTGTTCATTGCCGACAGTTCTTACACCGACGCAGAGTACCCGTCAAAAAAAGGATGGGGGCATGGCACCTTCAGTTCCAGCATAGCCAGTGCGCGCCGCGCCAATGCCAAAGTCCTGTTTTGCACCCACCACGAGCCTACCCGAAGCGATGACGCCCTTGAAGGAGCCTTCCGTGAGGCACTCGAAAGCAATGCGGCCGTCACTCAAGGCTTGGACATCCGGCTCGCCCGGGAGGGAGACTGCTACGAATTCTGAACGCATTCTTGGCCGGCAGCACAGCTCCACGAAAGTTACACGGCCGCTCTTTGACAGCTCCACCACCTGCGACATTGAGGTTTCTGCAGCGACACTGCTTCAGCCACACGTCCTGATGCAACGAGCGGGTCTCGCCGTGGCCCAGCTCGCCATAGCGCTTGCCCCGCATGCCAGAACCATATGGATTGCGTGCGGCCCCGGAAACAACGGCGGGGACGGATTTGAGGCCGCACGCCACCTCCTAGGTTGGGGAAAAACGCCCATCATCACGTCCTTGGGGGAAGCCACAAACTTACCCGCCGACGCACAGGCAGCTCGGCAAGGCGCCTTGGAAGCGGGAGTTGTTTTTGCGGACACCATTCCCGAAGACTGCGACCTGTGCATTGATGCCATATTTGGGATTGGGCGAATTCGCCCCCTTGAAGGTCAGTGCAAAGAATGGGTGCAGCGAATGAATACCGGCACTGCGCCGGTGATTTCGATCGACATCCCGTCCGGCCTGGCTGCGGACACCGGTTGCGGACAAGCTGTACACGTCAAGGCCCATTTCACGCTGAGCCTACTCACCCTGAAGCCCGGCTTGTTTACAGCAGATGGACGGGAAGCGTGCGGTGAAATCTGGTTCAACAGCTTGGGGGTGGTGCCACGCCTTGCTCCCTGTGCTCTGCTGTCCGCCTCTCCACCGTCTGTCGTGCGCGCGCACAACACACACAAGGGCAATTATGGGGACGTCGCCGTCATTGGAGGAGCCCCAGGGATGACCGGCGCAGCCCTTCTCGCTGCCCGCGCTGCGCTGCATGGCGGAGCCGGGCGGGTGTATGTGGGTCTACTGGACGCCAATGCCACGCAGTTGGACGCAGCCCAGCCCGGATTGATGTTTCGTCTGCCGTCCGAACTGCAGCTGGAGTCCCTGACCGTGGTGGCCGGGTGCGGCGGAGGTGACAGCATACACGCCCATCTGGCAGAAATTCTGACCCGATCAAGGCGACTGGTACTGGACGCAGATGCGCTGAATGCCATCGCCCAAGACACCTCTCTACGAGGCAAGTTGACAGCCAGAGGCCCAGGCACCACGGTGCTGACACCTCATCCACTGGAAGCCGCGCGTCTATTGCGCTTGTCTACGCAGGATGTTCAGACTGACCGATTGGGTGCACTGCATTCTCTGGTCAATCAGTTTGCCTGCACCGCAGTGCTCAAAGGTTCCGGCACCATGATTGGCGCGCCAGACACTCTCCCACACATCAATCCCACAGGCAACGCACGACTGGCCACAGCAGGCACGGGCGATGTGCTTGCCGGTCTGCTTGGCGCCAGATGGGCCATGGAAGACAGCGCATTTTCTGCCGCATGCTCCGCTGTGTTCCACCATGGCCACGTCGCTGACGCTTGGCACACACAGTCTGCACTCACAGCCCAGGGTCTGGTCCAGGCTCTGTAGGGGGCCGACTAAACCCCACAATCAAAACTACGCCGCGTTTCAACGGCGCTTTTTTGACGCCGTCTTGGATGCGGCACCCGCCTTATTTGGTGACTTGGACGTCTTCGCGGATTTGCTGGTCGCCCGTTTGCGTGGCTCCGCCGCAAATGATGCGGAACGCGCACCGCCCGTGGATTCTGAACGATCCACGTTACTGGTTCGCCCCCTCCCATCCCGACCATTTCCCTTGTCCAACATGGCTCGCGACACCAGTCCCTCGCCCTCCTGCACCAAACGGAAGTCGATCTTGCGACCATCGAGATCGACCCGGCTAACCTGAATACGCACCCGCGTACCAATGGCGTAGCGCATGCCAGTTCTCTCGCCACGCAGTTCCTGCTTCGCCTCATCAAACCGGAAGTACTCCCCGCCCAATTCGGTGATATGAACCAGCCCTTCCACATACATTTCGTCCAAAGTAACGAATATTCCGAAGCTGGTTGCCGCAGTCACCACCCCCCCATATTCCTCACCCAGATGCTCTTTCATGTACTTGCATTTCAACCAGGCTTCCACATCCCGGCTGGCTTCGTCGGCACGTCGCTCATTGGCACTGCAGTGCAACCCAGCCGCTAGCCATGCCATGCCTTCGGCATTGGTTTTCTTGGGCGCCTGTTTGGCCTGACCTGGTCGCAGGGTATTGCCCTTTTCGAGCCGACGTGCCAGTTTTGCATGGGCTTCTCCCGGCGTTGGCAACACCGGCAATTGGTAACGCGTCTTGGCAAGAATCGACTTGATCACGCGATGCACCAGCAAATCGGGATAGCGTCGTATCGGACTGGTGAAGTGGGTATAGGCACCATACGCCAGCCCAAAGTGCCCGCTGTTGGACGGGGTATAGATAGCCTGTTGCATGGAGCGCAACAGCATGGAGTGGATTTGCTGTGCGTCGGGACGGTCCTTCGTCGCCTCGGCAATGGCTTGAAACTCCCCCGGCGACGGGTCGTCGCTGATGCTCATGCCCAGCCCGGTGGCTTTCAGGTAGTTTTGCAGGATTTCCTTTTTCTCCGGTGTGGGGCCTTCATGCACCCGAAACAGCCCAGGATGCTTGCTTTGCGCAATGTAGTCAGCACTACAGACATTGGCTGCGAGCATGGCCTCTTCAATCACCCGGTGGGCCACATTGCGCGTTCGTGGAGCAATCTTCTCTATGCGCCCGTTTTCGTCGCAAATGATCTGCGTTTCAGTTGTTTCAAAATCGACTGCGCCCCGTTTTTGCCGCGATTTCAGCAGAGCTTGGTAGACGCCATGCAAATTGAGCAGGTCTCCCACACGGTCCTTGCGCTTCATCGCCTCCGGTCCTCGGGTATTGCCCAGAATGGCCGCCACCTCGGTATAGGTGAATCGCGCATGACTCCACATCAGTGCCGGGTAAAACTGATAGGCCTCAACCTGGCCATCGGCAGACACAAACATGTCGCACACCATGCAAAGGCGCTCTACCTCGGGATTTAGTGAGCACAAGCCGTTTGACAATTTTTCCGGCAACATGGGAATGACCCGTCGCGGGAAATACACACTTGTGGCGCGGTCATAGGCATCCACGTCAATGGCGGAGCCGGTTTCCACATAGTGACTGACATCAGCAATGGCGACCAGCAGACGCCAGCCCTTGGTGGCAGACTTGCCACGGCCCTTCGTGGCCGGCTCGCAATAGACAGCATCGTCAAAGTCGCGTGCATCTTCCCCGTCAATGGTCACCAGCGGCACATCGGTCAGATCGATACGATCCAAACGGTCCTGGGGGCGCACTTTGTCAGGCAATGTTCGCGCCAGAGCGATACAGGCTTCCGAAAACTCGTGTGGCACACTGTATTTGCGCACCGCGATCTCAATTTCCATACCTGGATCATCAACTTCACCAAGTACTTCCTTGATGCGTCCCACAGGTTGCCCAAACAAAGCCGGTGGCTCGACCAGTTCAACCACCACCACCTGCCCCGCCTTGGCCACACTGGTGGCCCCTTTGGGGATCAGGACATCCTGGCCATAGCGCTTGTCTTCAGGTGCAACCAGCCAGACGCCGCTTTCCTGCAGCAAGCGTCCGATGATGGGCTGTGAGGATCGCTCCAGTATTTCAACAACCCGGCCCTCGGGCCTTCCCTTGCGATCACTGCGAACAATGCGCACCTTGACCCGGTCCTTGTGCAGGACCGCGCGCATCTCATTCGGGGGTAAATAGATGTCCGGCGCACCGTCATCTCGGGAGACAAATCCATGGCCATCGCGATGGCCTTGAACAATTCCTTCAACTTCATCAAGAAGTCCGCTGTTTTGGCTAAAATTTTTGATATACTTCTCTCTTTCCTGAAATGCCCAGATGGCGGAATTGGTAGACGCACTAGTTTCAGGTACTAGCGCTGAGAGGCGTGGAGGTTCGAGTCCTCTTCTGGGCACCAACTATGTTAATGTAGTTACTGAAAAGCCGCTGAAATTCAGCGGCTTTTTTTTGTCCTGAAGATTTGTGTTGCAAACAGACCCTTAGATAGGAGCACCGACGAGGTCGTGACCCTGTGCAGCCACAATACGCGCCTTGGTGAACTCACCCACCTTCAACGTCTTGCTGATTTTTTCGGGTGGCAACAACCGCACCACACCGTCAATTTCGGGAGCGTCGGCATAGGTTCTGCCAAGACCACCCTTCTTGCCCATACCCGGAGCCGAATCCACCAGCACCTGCATGGTGGAACCCACGCGCTTCTGTAGCTTGGCCACCGAAACCTCTTCCGCAACCGCCATGAACCGCGCCCTGCGTTCTTCGCGCAATTCCACCGGCAACATGCCGGGAAGGTCATTGGCCGTTGCGCCATTGACGGCGCTATAGGCAAAACACCCAGCTCGGTCAATTTGCGCCTCGCGGACAAAGTCCAGCAGGTGCGTAAACTCTTCTTCTGTTTCCCCGGGAAAGCCGGCAATAAAGGTGCTGCGGATCACAATCTCCGGGCAGGCCTCGCGCCATTTCAACAGCCGCTCCAGATTCTTTTCCCCGCTGGCCGGTCGCTTCATGCGGCGCAACACTTCGGGATGGCTGTGCTGCAAGGGAACATCCAGATAGGGCAGTACCCGCCCTGTCGCCATCAACGGGACAATCTCGTCCACGCTGGGATACGGGTACACATAGTGCAACCGAACCCAGGCACCATAGGGCTCTGCAATTTCGCCCAAGGTTTGCACCAATTCCAGCATTCGGGTCTTGACAGGCTTGCCATCCCAGAAACCGGTGCGGTATTTCACATCTACACCGTAAGCAGACGTATCCTGGCTGATGACGAGCAGTTCCTTGACGCCCCCTTCAAACAGCGCACGTGCCTCCGTCAACACATCCCCGATGGGGCGTGACACCAAGTCTCCGCGCATCGAAGGAATGATGCAAAACGTGCAACGGTGGTTGCAGCCTTCGCTGATCTTCAAATAGGCGTAATGCCGGGGCGTCAGCTTGATGCCCGCCACGCCGAAGGTATTGGGAACGAGATCCAGGAACGGGTCATGCGGCTTGGGGAGATTGGTGTGCACAGCATCCATCACCTCCTGGGTTGCGTGCGGGCCGGTCACCGCCAGCACCTTGGGGTGCATCTGGCGCACCATGTTGTCACCGTTGTCTGCCGTCTTGGCGCCCAGACAACCCGTCACAATCACGCGTCCGTTTTCGGCCAATGCTTCGCCAATGGTGTCCAGACTTTCCTTGATCGCATCATCAATGAAACCGCAGGTGTTGACGATCACCAGGTCGGCGCCCTGAAAGGTCTTGGAGGTCTGGTAGCCCTCGGCGCTCAATTGGGTCAGGATCAATTCGGAATCCGTCAGGGCCTTGGGACAGCCCAAGCTGACAAAACCGACGGTGGGCACATGGGCCAGGGGAGAGTTTGCTTCGCTCATACGCTGATTGTCCCAGCTTTTGCGAAACCTCCTTGTACGAAGGCCAAGCGCTTATCAGCGTTTCAACCCGAATGTTCCCAACAATTGTTCGGTTTGCTTTTGCATCTGCTCCTGCATCTGCTGGAACAGGTTATTGCCCATGGTCCCTTTGACCAGCGGCGCCTGCAGCTCCATCAATGCCTGCATGTTCTTTTCAAGGTAACCGCCCATCAGACCCTGCATGGCGTGGCCATAGAAACGAATGATGTTGGCCAGCACTGGTGCGGTAAACATCGGCGTTCCGTTGGCCTCTTCTTCCAGAATGATTTGCAACAGAATGCTGCGCGTCAGATCTTCCCCGGTCTTGGCGTCCACCACCACGCAGGGTTCGTTCTCCATGACCAGTTGCTTGATTTCGGCCAGCGTGATGTAGCTCGACGTATCCGTGTCGTACAAACGGCGGTTCGGGTATTTCTTGATAACCCGCTGCGCCGGCTTTCGGTCTGTGCTTGATTTGTTATGCATGAAGAGTGACGACTTCCCTGAGAACCACGAGTGTATTGCAGTGCAACACATTCTAGGGAGTGCATCGCCAGTGACGCCCTGGGAATACCCTAGGAAGCAGGGACAAAAAAGCCCCGCCTCCACAAGGGAGACGGGGCGTATTTTGGTAGGCGCGATTGGACTCGAACCAACGACCCCCACCATGTCAAGGTGGTGCTCTAACCAGCTGAGCTACGCGCCTACAGTATTCGAGAGGCCGAAGTATAGCAGTAAAAAACCACCTTCCCGAAAAACACCAAAATCAATATCGATTTGTGTGATGCTTGGTCCATAATTGACGTTTACGTAAACGTCAATCCAATTCACTCACCACAAGGAAATCACCATGGAAATTTCAGGCAAGGTCTTTATCGTTACCGGTGGCGCATCGGGTCTGGGCGAAGGCACGGCACGCATGCTCGCGGCCAAGGGTGGCAAGGTCGTCATTGCTGATATGCAGGCAGAAAAAGGCGAAGCTGTTGCCAAGGAAATTGGTGGCGCCTTTGTGAAATGCGACGTGAGCCAGGAAGCAGACGGCCAGGCAGTCGTAGCCAAGGCCGTTTCCATGGGCAAGCTCATGGGTCTGGTCAATTGCGCCGGCATTGCGCCTGCCGAAAAGACCGTGGGCAAGAACGGCGCCCACAGCCTGAGCGTGTTCACCAAGACCATCACGGTGAACCTCGTCGGTAGCTTCAACATGATCCGTCTGGCTGCCGACGCCATGGCCAAGAACGAGCCGGAATCCACCGGTGAGCGCGGCGTGATGATCTCCACAGCATCCGTTGCCGCCTATGACGGTCAGATGGGCCAAGCTGCCTACAGCGCCTCCAAGGGCGGTGTGGTCGGCATGACCCTGCCCATTGCCCGCGACCTGGCGCGCAACGGCATCCGCAACATGACAATTGCCCCCGGCATCTTCGGCACACCCATGCTGTTTGGCATGCCCCAGGAGGTGCAGGACGCGCTGGCTGCCAGTGTGCCCTTCCCCAGCCGTCTGGGCACACCACAGGACTACGCCAAGCTCGCCACACACATCATTGAGAACGACATGCTCAACGGCGAAGTGATCCGCCTGGACGGCGCAATTCGCCTGGCACCGCGCTAAGCCTCAGAGGCCACTACACACCAAAGCCATCGTCCGCGGATATCACGGCACCGTTGATGAAATGGCTTTGGTCGGAGCACAGCATCACCAACAGCGCGTCGAGATCCTCCGGTTTACCGACGCGCCGGCGCGGCAGCATGTGCACGAGCTTCTGGCCGGCCTCGGTCTGCCAGTGGCGGTGGTTGATTTCGGTGTCGATGTAGCCGGGGCAAATGGCATTCACATTGATGCCAAAGCGCCCCCACTCCAGCGCCATGGCCTTGGTCATCTGCACCACAGCCGCCTTGCTCATGCAGTAGACGCCAATCTGGGGCAGCACGCGCAATCCGGCCATGGATGCCACATTGATGATGCGCCCACCGGTGTAACTGCCCGGCGCAGAGCCGGTAGCCCGCGCCAGCATGCGCTTGCCCACCTCTTGCGCGACAAAAAAGGCACCCTTGACGTTGGTGTTGAACATGTAGTCAAAGTCGTCGGGCGTCGCATCCTGGATGCGCTGGGTAGAACTCACACCCGAGTTGTTGACCAGGATGTCGATGGATCCGACTTCAGTCTCAGCGTGCGCCACAGCGGACTTGATGGAGTCGTAATCGTTGACATCCAGCTCAATCACATGCGCATCGCCGCCTTCGGCGTCGATAGTGGCGCGCAGTTCCTTGAGCCTGTCAACCCGGCGACTCGCCAGGACCACCGCCGCACCCGCTGCAGACAGTGTTCGGGCAAACTGCGCACCCAGACCGCTGGATGCACCGGTGATGAAGGCCACGCGGCCTGAAAGATCAATGGTGTATGCCATCTAGAGTACCTCCACAAATAAAAGAACGATCGTGCTATTAAGCTTATTCAGGGCATAAAATCCCATGCAGTCCCGGCCAACACACCACAATGCTTGGCAGAATCTAACCAGTTCCCATTATTGAACGAGACACACCATGACCAACGAGGAAATTCTGGCCCAGTACGGCCCGCGCGAAGCAATGGAATACGACGTGGTCGTTGTGGGCGGAGGCCCAGGAGGCCTGTCCACCGCGATCCGCCTGAAGCAACTCGCCGCC
>JBAQDE010000012.1:0-74600 GCA_049294595.1 Rhodoferax sp.
GGGCTGCCTGCACCCGGCACCAGCCCGCATCGGCTGGTGCCGCATGCGCATCGGCCTGCTCCGTTGTGGTACCGGGCGGCACAAACTGGCGCACCACATCCCGCAGGTGGACGGCGCGGTAGACCTGGGAGCCGGGCACCAGCGCGGCCTCTTCGGCATTGCCGGGTGGCAGCACCAGGCGCGGGGGCGCCGGCTCGGTGTGCAGTGCCAGCGCCATGGCCAGCGCGCCACGCACCGGTTGCAAGGCACCGGTCAGCGACAGCTCGCCGGCAAATTCGTAGCCGGCCAGCCGGCTGCCGTCGATCTGGCCGCTGGCCGCCAGGATGCCCAGCGCGATGGGCAGGTCCAGCCGCCCGGAATCCTTGGGCAGATCAGCCGGCGCCAGGTTCACGGTGATGCGCTGGTTGTGGGGAAACTGCAGCCCCGCGTTCTGGATGGCACAGCGCACCCGCTCGCGTGCCTCCTTGACCTCCACATCGGCCAGACCCACCAAAGTGAAGCTGGGCAGGCCGTTGGCCAAGTGCACCTCCACGGTAACCCGTGCGGCGTCCAGACCCCGCAAAGCACGACTCTGCACCAAAGATAAGCCCATTGCCCATACTCCCAAATTAGTGCGCACGGTCCTGACCCTGCGCCGAATTGATGCACTAGCTTAGTGCACAACTGTTGTTATATACAGTTATCGTAGAGCAAATAGCGGGGGGCCGCAAGAGGCGCCGGGTTCCTTGGCGCAAGAAATCTTATGTGGCATGCATCGTGCTTATCCAGTGCATCCCCTTTAACCCACTGGAGCTTTCAATGAATTTCAAAACCAAATCCATCCTCGTTCTCGCAAGCGCCCTGGTTGGCACCGCTGCCATGGCGCAGGCTGCTGCAGAGCCGGCATCGTCCCTGAGCTTCAACGTGGGCGTGGTCAGTGACTACCGTTTCCGCAGTGTGGCCCAGACGTCCTTCAAGCCCGCCCTGCAGGCCGGCGCGGACTTCGCGCACAAGAGCGGTGCCTATGTGGGCATCTGGGGCTCCAACGTCAGCTGGATCAAGGACTACGTGGGCGCCACCGACGGCACCACTGAAATCGACCTGTACGGCGGCTACAAGGGCGAGATCACCTCGGGCCTGAACTTCGATGTCGGCGTGATCCGCTACCAGTACCCCGGCAACACCGCCGACAAGGTGCTGGTCGATGCCAGCACCACCGAAGTCTATGGCGCCCTGACCTTCGGCATCGTCACTGCCAAGTACAGCCAGGCTACGACCAACTTCATTGCCAACACCGACTCCAAGGGCGCTGCCTACTTTGAGCTGGCCGCCGCCATCGACCTGGGCAACGGATTCACGCTGACCCCGCACGTCGGCCGCCAGACCATCCCCAACCAAGCCAACAACGCCGGTGACTACACCGACTGGTCCCTGACCCTGACCAAGGACTTCGGTAATGGCCTGACCGCCTCCGTGGCCGCGCTGACCACCGATGCCAAGGATGCCTTCTACAAGGTCGGCACCTTTGACAACCTGGGCAAGAACGCTGTCACGGTTGGCGTCAAGTACACGTTCTGATTCTGTCCACCACCGAAGGAAACACTATGAAACTCGTAACGGCGATCATCAAACCGTTCAAGCTCGACGAGGTGCGTGAGGCCTTGTCCGGCATGGGCGTGCAGGGCATCACGGTCACCGAAGTCAAGGGCTTCGGTCGCCAGAAGGGCCATACCGAGCTGTACCGCGGCGCGGAGTATGTGGTTGACTTTCTGCCCAAGGTCAAGATTGAAGCGGCCATCGACGACACGCTGGTGGACCGCGTGATCGAAGCCATCGAAGGCGCGGCCCGCACCGGCAAGATCGGTGACGGCAAGATCTTTGTCTACGACCTCGAACAGGTCGTTCGCATCCGTACCGGTGAGACCGGTAAAGAAGCCCTGTGATTGGAAGCACACCATGAAAAAACTACTCATATCCCTCGCGTTGGGTTGGGGCCTGCTGACGGCGGGTTCCGCCGTGCTGGCCCAGACCGCAGCCCCGGCAGCCGCTCCCGCGGCCACCGCGGCTGAAGCCAAACCCGCCGAAGCGGCTGCAGCACCCGTTGCCGCCGCCGCGGCAGCTCCGGCCGCCGCCGCATCGGAAGCTGCTCCCGCAGCAGCACCTGCACCGGTTATCAACAAGGGCGACACCGCCTGGATGATGGTTTCCACCTTGCTGGTCATCCTGATGACCGTGCCGGGCCTGGCCCTGTTCTACGGCGGCCTGGTGCGCAGCAAGAACATGCTGTCCGTGCTGATGCAGGTCATGGTCACGTTCTCGATGATCGTGGTGCTGTGGTTTATCTACGGCTACAGCCTGGCGTTCACCGAAGGCAACCAGTTCATCGGCGGCTTTGACCGGCTGTTCATGAAGGGCATCTGGGACAACGTTGCGGGCACTTTTGCTCCGGCAGCCACCTTCAGCAAGGGTGTCTACATTCCGGAAATCGTGTTTGCCGCCTTCCAGGCCACGTTTGCCGGTATCACCTGCACACTGATCGTCGGTTCGTTTGCCGAGCGCATCAAGTTCTCCGCCGTGCTGGCCTTCATGGTGCTGTGGTTCACATTCAGCTACGCCCCCATGGCTCACATGGTCTGGTTCTGGATGGGTCCTGACGCCTACGCCTCCAAGGAAGTGGCAGACGCCATGACCGCCAAGGCCGGCATGCTGTGGCAGTGGGGTGCGCTGGATTTCGCTGGCGGTACCGTGGTGCACATCAACGCCGCCGTCGCTGGTCTGGTGGGCGCCTTCTTCATCGGCAAGCGTATCGGTTACGGCAAGGAAGCCATGGCTCCACACAGCCTGACATTGACCATGGTCGGTGCCGCACTGCTGTGGGTCGGCTGGTTCGGCTTCAACGCCGGCTCCGCGCTGGAAGCCAATGGTTTTGCTGCCCTGGCCTTCATCAACACCTTCGGAGCAACCGCCGCCGCCGTGCTGACCTGGTCCATCGGTGAAGCCATGGTCAAGGGCAAGGCCTCCATGCTGGGTGCTGCATCCGGTGCGGTGGCAGGCCTGGTTGCCATCACACCCGCTGCGGGCAATGTCGGCGTCGGTGGTGGCCTGATCATCGGCCTGATCGCCGGTTTTGCCGGCCTGTGGGGCGTGACCGGTCTGAAGAAGATGCTGGGTGCGGACGACTCGCTGGACGTGTTCGGCGTGCACGGTGTCTGCGGCATCCTGGGTGCGCTGCTGACCGGTGTCTTTGCCTCTCCCTCGCTGGGTGGCCCCAGCGCCATGGGTGACTGGGTCACTGCGACCATGGTGGCACCGGCTGACTACTCCATCGCGGCACAAGTCTGGATCCAGGCCAAGGCCGTTGGTGTGACCGTGCTGTGGTCTGCCATCGTCTCCGCGATTGCCTACTTCATCGTTGACAAGACCATCGGTCTGCGTGTCAGCGAAGAAGACGAGCGCGAAGGTCTGGACATCACGTCCCACGGCGAAACCGCTTACAACCGCTAAGCACGACGCCCGGTTTCAACCCGCTTGAAACCCCGGCCCGGAAGGACGAAAGTTCTTCCGGGCTTTTTTGCGTCTGCAGGGCGCACAATTCCCCTGTCTGACTGCCTTGCGAGATCACACCATGTCCACCTCTTTGCGCTTGCGCTGTGCCGAACTGCTGTGCGAAATCAAACCCGAGCTGGGCGGCTGCCTGGCCGGCCTGTGGCTGGGGGATGTGCCGGTGCTGCGCTCCACGCATGCGCCCGACCTGCATTCGGTGCGCCAGGCCGCCAGCTACCCGCTGGTGCCGTTTTCCAACCGGCTGGCGCATGCCACGCTGCAGTGGCAGGGCACGGACCACCCGCTGGTCAGGAACTTTGCGCCCGAACCCCATGCCATCCACGGTGTGGGCTGGCAGCGACCCTGGGCCGTGCTGGAGGCCAGCGACACCTTTGCGCTGCTGTCCTTTGAACACCGGGCCGATGCCGCCTGGCCATTCGACTTCGATGCCTCCCAGGCCTTCAAGCTGGAGCCGGGTGCACTGGAAATGAGCCTGTCCATCACCAACCAGTCGGCCGTGTCGGCCCCGGTGGGCTTGGGCTGGCACCCGTATTTCGTGAAGCGCGCCCACAGCCACGTGGCCTTTGCCGCCACCGGTCGCTGGGAGATGGGCGAGGACAAGCTGCCCACCCGGCGTAGCGCCAGCGGCGGGCTGGATGTGGATTGCAGCGCGCTGGAGGTGGACCACTGCTTTGACGGTTGGAACGGCGTGCTGGAGCTGCGAGACGCGGTTCTGCACACCACGCTCACCTCCAGCCTGCGCCGCCTGGTGCTGTTCACCACACCGACGCGCGACACGCTGGCCATCGAGCCGGTCAGCCACGTCAACAACGCCATGAACCGCATCGCCCAGCCAGGCGCCAGCGCCGACGACCTTGGCGTGGTGATACTGCAGCCAGGCCAGACTTTCTCCTGCGAGATGCGCATCGCCGTGGAGCGCGCGTGATGCAGTGGCACACCGTTGCTTCCCACCACTGTGTGCTGGGCGAGTCGCCGTTCTGGCACCCGCAGGAACAGACCCTGTACTGGGTGGACATCGTGGGCCGGCAGCTCCTGCGCGCCAACGTCTACATGGGCACGGTGGAGACCTGGGACATGCCCAGCGAGCCCGGCTGCATGGCGCCGGCGGCCAGCGGCGGCCTGGTGATGGCACTGCGCCACGGCATCTTCCGCGCCCGTGAGTGGGGTGGCGCGCTGGAGCCCATCGTCAGCCTGCGCTACGACACGACCACCGTGCGCGCCAACGATGGCAAATGCGACCCGCTGGGGCGCTTCTGGGTTGGCACGCTGGACGAGACCAAGTACCTGCGCGCAGCCGGCCTGTATGCGGTGGACTGCCGTGGTGGACGCACACCCCAGGTGCAGCAACACATGGCGCAAGCACTCACCGCCAACGGTCTGGTCTGGAGCCCGGATGGCCGCACGATGTACTGGGCCGACACCCCCAGCCACCGCGTGCAGGCCTGGGATTGCGACCTGCAGGCCAACACGCTGTCCGCACCGCGCGTGTTCCAGTCGTTTACGCCCAAGCCGGACGGCTGGCAGTGGGGATCGACGGTTCCCTACGGAGGTCGACCTGATGGCGCCGCGGTCGATGTGCAGGGCAACTACTGGGTTGCGCTGTACGAGGGGCAGCGCGTCTGCCAGTTCGCCCAAGACGGTCGTTTGCTGATGGAGATTCCTACGCCCACCCCGTGCCCGACCATGCCCTGCTTTGGCGGCGAGGACCTGAAGACCCTGTACCTGACCAGCGCGCGCCATGGCCGCAGTGCGGCAGAACTGGCGGCCTTCCCGCAGTCGGGCTGCGTGTTCTCCACCCGGGTCGAAGTGGCCGGGCTGGCGGTGAATTGCTACGTAGACGAATGAATGGCGGGCCGGGCCGTGGATGTTTTTGGCGGCTGCGGTTTCAAAAAATTCACGCCGCGCCCGCAGCGCCCCCGCTACCATGCAAGGCATGCAAACCATGGACTCCACGCTTCACCAGATCACCGACCGCATTCGCGCCGCAGCGGCCGACGGCGCCCCGCTGCGCATCCGCGGCGGCGGCTCCAAGGACTTTTATGGCAACCGCCTGGAAGGCGAGCTGCTCGACACCACCGGCCTGTCCGGCATCCTGAGCTATGAGCCCACCGAGCTGGTGGTCACCGTGGGTGCCGGCACCCCACTGGCCGAGCTGGAGGCGCTGCTGCTGGAACGCGGCCAGTGCCTGCCGTTTGAGCCACCGCATTTCGGCTGGTCGTCTTCCCGCGCCACCGTCGGTGGCATGGTCGCTGCCGGTTTGAGCGGCCCGGCCCGCGCCAGCGCCGGTGCCGTGCGCGAGTTCGTGCTGGGTCTGCACCTGATCAATGGCCGGGGAGAGGAGCTGGTCTATGGCGGCCAGGTCATGAAGAACGTGGCCGGCTACGACGTCTCCCGCATGATGGTGGGCAGCATGGGCACGCTGGGGCTGATCACCGAGGTCTCGCTGAAGGTACTGCCGATTGCACCGGCCGAGGCCACACTGGTGTTTGCGCTGGACCAGGCCAGCGCGCTGGAGTGCCTGCACCGCTGGGGCGGTCAGCCGTTGCCACTCAATGCCAGTTGCTGGGTGCATGACGACACTGCCGGCCCGGCGGGCCAGGACCTGCTGTTTGTGCGCCTGCGCGGCGCCGTGGCGGCCGTGGAAGCGGCCTGCCAGAAGATGCTCGCCGAAGTCACCGGCCAGCGCATGGACAACGCCCAGGCGTCGGCCGACTGGGAGCTGTGCCGCAACCAGCAACTGCCGTTCTTTGCCCGCCCGGCCGACCCCAGGCTGGCCCTGTGGCGCCTGAGCGTGGCCCAGACAGCACCAAAGCTGGACCTGCCCGCAATCCCGCTGATCGAGTGGCATGGCGGCCTGCGCTGGCTGTGGGCGCCACTGGAGGCCGGCCCCGCGCTGCAGGCTCAGGCTGCTGCGCACGGCGGAAGTGCTACTGTTTTCGTAGCATCTCAATCAGATTCCACGAGGGCTGGTGGCCCATTTTGCTTGCAAGAGCCGGCGCTGATGGCGATCCAGCAGCGGCTGAAAGCCAGCCTGGACCCCCAAGGCATCTTCAACCCCCGCCGTCTGTTTGACGCCTGGTAACCCCGTCCGCGCCCGACATTGATCCGGCCTTTGACCCATGCAAACCACGCTTGCCCCCGAGTACCAGAACACTGCCGACGGCCTGGCCGCCGAAGCCATCCTGCGCAAATGCGTGCACTGCGGCTTCTGCACCGCCACCTGCCCCACCTACCAGCTGCTGGGTGACGAGCTGGACGGCCCGCGCGGCCGCATCTACCTGATGAAGCAGGTGCTCGAAGGCCAGGAGCCCACCCGCAAGACCCAGTTGCACCTGGACCGCTGCCTGACCTGCCGCAACTGCGAAAGCACCTGCCCCAGCGGTGTCGATTACGGCCACCTGCTGGACATTGGCCGCAAGCTGGTGGATGCCAAGGTGCCGCGCCCGGCCACCGAGCGCGCCGTGCGCTGGGCGCTGAAGGAAGGCATTCCGTCGCCCCTGTTTGGTCCGGCCATGGCGCTGGGGCAGCTGGTGCGCCCGCTGATGCCCGCCGCGCTGAAGAACAAGGTGCCACCCAAGCAGGATGCCGGCGCCTGGCCCACGCGCCAGCACGCGCGCAAGGTGCTGATGCTGGCCGGCTGCGCCCAGCCCGCCATGGGTCCCAACATCAACAGCGCCACCGCCCGGGTGCTGGACGCCGTGGGCATCCAGACCGTGGTCGCGCCCAAGGCCGGCTGCTGTGGCGCGGTCAAGTTTCACCTGAACGACCAGGATGGCGGCAAGGCGGAAATGCGTGCCAATATCGACGCCTGGTGGTCCTATGTACAAAACGGCGTGGAAGCGATTGTGATGAACGCCTCCGGCTGCGGTGTCACGGTCAAGGAATACCGCCACATCCTGCAGGACGACCCGGCCTACGCGGCCAAGGCACAGCGCATCAGCGAACTGACCAAGGACCTGAGCGAGTTGCTGCCCGTCATCGTGCAATCTCTGCAAACTGCGCAACCGGCGTTGGTAGAGCGTATCCGTACTCAAGCGCCCAAGCTCGCCTTCCACCCGCCGTGCAGCCTGCAGCATGGCCAGAAGTTGAAGGGCGGCGTGGAGCAGCACCTGGGGGCGCTTGGATTTGACATCCGCACGGCGATGAACGAAAGCCACCTGTGCTGCGGCTCGGCGGGCACCTACAGCGTGCTCAATCCCGAGCTGGCCTACCAGTTGCGTGACCGCAAGCTGGGTCACCTGGGGGAGTTGCAGCAGGAGGTCATCGTCTCGGCCAACATCGGCTGCATCACCCACCTGCAAAGCGGCACCGCCACACCGGTGCGACACTGGGTCGAGGTGCTGGACGACGCGCTGCGCTCAAGCCCCTGACCGGGTTCGTCCGGCAGCAGCCAGGGGGGTGTAGCCCGCCATGAAGTGCTCGAAGTCCGTGGCCGACATGGGACGGGCGTACAGGAATCCCTGCACGTAATCGCACTCCACCGAGGCCAGCAGGTCGCGCTGCTCGGCGGTTTCCACGCCCTCGGCAATCACCTGGATGCCCAGCGCATGCGCCATCACGATGATGGCCTTGCACAGCGCCAGATCGGTGGAGCCGGCGCTCAAGTTGCGCACAAAGGACTGGTCGATCTTGATCAGGTCGATGTCGAACTTCTGCAGGTAGGACAGCGACGAATAGCCGGTGCCAAAATCGTCCAGCGAGACGCGGATGCCGGCATCGCGCAGCGCCAGCAGGGTGGCGGCCACGTTGCCACTGGTGTTGAGCAGCAGGCCCTCGGTGATTTCCACCACGATGCAGTCGCCCGGCAGGCCCTGTTCTGCCAACAGCGTGGCCCACGGCGTGCGGCCGGCGCCGTCGTGGTGGAACTGCACCGGCGACTTGTTGACGCTGATCTGGAACTGCGGTGCCAGACGCTGACGCCAGACGCTCACCTGTCGCGCCGCCTGCTGGAACACCCAGTCGCCGATATCGACGATGAGCCCGCTGGACTCGGCAATCGGAATAAAGGCCGCCGGGCTCACCAGGCCACGGTGGGGGTGGTCCCAGCGGATCAGCGCCTCGGCCTTGTGGATGGCGCCGGTGGCCAGCTCCACGATGGGCTGGTAGACCACGCGGAATTGGTTCTCCACCACGGCCGTGCGCAGGTCGCCCGCCAGGCGTACGCGGGTTTGCGCCGCCTCCTGCAGCGCCGGCGTGAAGAAGCTGAAGCGGTTGCGCCCGGCGCCCTTGGCGACGTACAGCGCCTGGTCCGCTGCCTTGAGCAGGTCTTCGATGTGGCCGGCGTCCACCGGGTAAATGGTGATGCCGATGCTGGCCGACACAAACACCTGCTCGGTGCCGAGCTGGAACACCTGGCCCAGCGTGTGCAGGATCTTCTGCAGAATGCCTTCCAGGTGGTCGCTGTTGGGCAGCTCGGCCAGGATCACGGTGAACTCGTCGCCGCCCATGCGGGCCACCGTGTCGGACTGGCGCACGCTGGCCTGGATGCGCCGTCCGGCCTCGACCAGCAGCAGGTCGCCCTGGTCGTGGCCCAGGGTGTCGTTGACCTCCTTGAAGTGGTCCAGGTCAATGAACAGCAGCGCCAGTTGCAGGCCGTCGCGCTTGCATTTCTTGATCTCCTGCTCCAGCCGGTCGCGCAGCATGCGCCGGTTGGGCAAGCCGGTCAGCGTGTCGTAATAGGCCTGCTGGCGGATCAGCGCTTCGGCTTCCTTGCGGTTGGTGATGTCGGTGAAGGTGCCGATCATGCGCAGCGGCTTGCCGGCCTCGTCGCGGGCAATGACCATGCCGCGGCTCAGCACCCATTTCCAGCTGCCGTCCTTGCAGCGGATGCGCCGTTCGATGTGGTAACTGGGCGTGCGGCCCTCGAAGTGGTCGGCGCGGGCGCGCTGCAGCGCCTCCATGTCGTCGGGGTGGGTGCGATCGTCGAATTCCGATGACACGTTCTCCTGGTCGTTGGCGTCGTAGCCGCACATCTGCAATAGGCGTGGCGAGAAGAATTCGGCGCCGGTCTGGATGTACCAGTCCCACACGCCGTCGCCCGTGCTGTCCAGTGCCAGCTTCCAGCGCTCCTCGCTCTCGCGCAGGGTGGCCTCGGCCAGCTTGCGTTCGGTGATGTCCTGCAGCACCGAGGTGCGCTTGAGCGGGCGGCCATGGTCCCAGGTGGTAGTTCCCATGAAGCGGACCCAGATGGTGCGGCCCGTGCCGGTCAGCATCTCCATCTCCACGTCATGGGAGGTTTCCGTGGCATCGGGGTCCTGCGGGAGAACCGGCTTGATCAGTTCTTGTGCCCGGGGGGTGAAAAACCGTTGGGTGGATGCCAGGTCCCCCGGCGCAAATTCCTGCGGTGACAGTTCCAGGATGCGGTAGACACCGGCCGTCCAGAACACCGCGCCATTCACAAAGTCGCGCTCCCAGGCACCCACGCGGGCTATGGTCTGGGTGGCATCGAGCAGGCGATTCAGGTGCTGGCGCTCGGCTTCGGCCTGTACATAGTCGGTCACGTCGGCATAGGTGCGCACCAGACCGCCGGAGGGCAGCTTCTGGGTGCGCACCTCCAGCGTGCGGCCATTGGGGGTCTCGCGCAGATACCAGTCGGGGAAATTGTCGGCCGCCCGTTTCGGGGAGTCCGACAGGTACTGGCGCGCCTCGGGGGCGACCAACTGTGCATCGGGGCCGAAGTCGCCCCGCTCGATCTGGAAGCGGATCATCTCCTCCAGCGTGGGGTGCTGGGCCAGCAGTTCCGGCGGCAGGTCCAGCAGCTCGCAGGCCCGGGTGTTGAACTGGCGCACCCGGCCTTCGGCGTCGGCCAGCACGATGCCCTGGCTGATGCTGGTCAGTGTGGTCTGCAGCAGCTGGGCGTTTTCACGCAACTGCGCATTGAGCGTGCGCAGCACATCCTCGGAGCGCTTGCGGTCGGAGATGTCGGTGTGGGTGCCGATCATGCGCAGCGGCTTGCCCTGCGCGTCGCGCTGGACGACGGTGCCGCGGGTCAGAATCCACTTCCACGAACCGTCCTTGCAGCGCATGCGGAAATCGACCGCGTAGTCGGGCGCCAGCCCGTTCACGTGGGCCGTGGCCGCTGACTCCACCATCGCCAGATCGTCCGGATGCACCCGGTCGGCAAAGTCCTGGTAGCCCCGGGTCAGCTCACCGGCCCGGTAGCCCAGCATCTCTTCCCAGCGGGCCGAGTGCGTCTGTGCTCCGGTCACGATGTTCCAGTCCCACACCCCGACACCGGAGCCTTCCAGAGCCAGTTTCCAGGGATTCTCCCCGCCGGTGGGTGATTTCAGCGCATCGTTCACGGCTGCAGTATCCCATGGGCATTGCGACGGCGACACACTGGTTAGTACCGAGATGAACGGCTCTCTACTGACACTGCGTTGTCAGCAGGGGTGGCGCAGCATCAGGGCTTCATTCATCTGTTCAAGGAGCCTTTCATGTCTGTTGCCAACACCACCACCCACACCCCCGCCCATGCCATCACCTGGTTTGAAATCCCCGCCAGCGATATCGACCGTTCGCAGGCCTTCTTCGAGGCCGTACTGCAGCGCAGCCTGCGCCGCGAGGTCATGGGCCCGAACACGCTGGCCGTGTTTCCGTATGCGCAAGGCAGTGGCGCCGGAGGCTGTCTTCACAGCGGTGCCACCCGCCTGGAGCCCAGTGCCAGCGGCACCGTTGTCTACCTGGACTGCAGCCCATCCATCGATGCCGCCCTGGCGCGCGTGCAGCCCGCCGGTGGCCGCGTCGTTGTCGACAAGCAGGCGCTGCCGCCCGGCATGGGTTTCTTCGCCCACATCATCGACGTGGCGGGCAACCGCGTTGGCCTGCATGCCATGGCGTAAGCTATTGTTTTGATAGCTGTATGTTCAATATTCACGAGGGCTAGAGGCTTGAAAGGCTGGAAGTGGCCGGCGCACGGGACATTTCCGCCAGCCACTCGGCCCAGTAGTCGATGCAGGCGCGGATCTTGGGCAGGCGCTGGCGCTCCTGCAGCATCACCGCATAGACCGGCACGCGCGGGTTGGCAAAGTGCCCGGACAGCACCGGCACCAGCGCGCCGCTGGCCACCAGCGGGCGGGCCAGTAGGTCCATCAGCCGCCCGATGCCCACACCATGCTGCACCAGGCTCATCATCACCGCCGAGTTGTCGGTGCGGGTGTTGCCGGGAACCACCAGCGCGCCCGGGTCCTTGGACTTGCCGTCACCGGCGAATGGCCAGCGGTTGAGCAGCGGGTTGGCGCTGTTGGCCAGCAGGTGGTGGTGGTGCAGGTCATCCGGGTGCTGCGGCGTGCCGCAACGCGCCAGGTAGGCGGGTGACGCATAGAGAGAGCGGCTGTAGTCGCCAATCTGGCGCGCCACCAGGGTCTCGCTGGCCGGCGTGCCGGTGCGGATGGCGATGTCGATGCCCTCGCGCGCCATGTCGGCCATGCGGTCGTCGGCGGCCAGGTCGATGTGCAGTTGCGGATAGCGCTGGTACAGGCCGTTCAGGCTGGGCGCAATCACCATCTGCGCCAGGATCGGGCTCATGCTGACGCGCACCCAGCCGCTGGGGCCGCCCAGCTTGCCGGTCAGCTCGGCACTGAGCTCGTCGGTGGTGTCCAGCAGGCGGCGGGCATAGGCCAGAAAGGTGTCGCCCTCGTCGGTCAGGCTCAGGCCGTGGGTGCTGCGGTGCAGCAGGCGCACGCCGCAGGCCGCCTCCAACCGCACCAGTGCGCGCGTGACCTGGCTGACCGGCACGTCGCGCTCGCGGGCGGCGGCCGACAGGGTGCCCAGTTCGGCAATGCGGGAGAACAGGGCGACGTCGTCGAGCTGGAGTTGCATGGCGCGATTGTGATCTGGTTTTGCATTATTCGCAAAACCAATATGGATTTTTTGCGGTTTCCGAGATGCTGATGCATCAATACAGTTAAGACCATCAACAACCCACCGGAGAACGTCATGAGCACCATCCACCCAGACACCAACACGCAGGCCCGGATTCACGACCTGGCCCGGGACCACGCCACCCAGTTGCGCCAGGAGGCGGTGGACGACTTCTGGCGCGGCGCCGATGCCGTCTGGCAGCGCGGTCTGCAGACCGGCCAGGCCGCGCTGGAGCGCAGCGCCACCCGACTACAAGCCCGTCTGGCACGCCATGCCCGGACCCGCGGCGGCCGCATCATTCCCAAGGGAGTCTGAACATGCCCACCTTGCAACTCAAGGTCTCGCCACTGCAAAACCCCTCGCGCTACCGCACGCTGGCGGCGGAGCTGACCCGCCTGACCGCCGAGCATCTGGGCAAGCGCGCCGAAGTCACCGCCGTGATGATCGATGACCTGCCCGCCGCCCGCTGGTACGTAGGTGGCGTGGACGTGCAGCGCCCCACGGCCTTTCTGGAAATCAGCATCACCCAGGGCACCAACACCGCGCAGCAAAAGGCGGCCTTCATTGCCGCGGCGTTTGCCGAGCTGCAGGAGCAGCTGGGTGCCGGCGCGCCGCTGGCCGAGGCCAGCTACGTCATCGTGCGTGAGCTGCCGGCTGGTGATTGGGGCTATGGCGGCTTAACCCAGGCTACCCGCCAGGTCGCACGCAAGCAGCAGGAGTCAGTGCAATTGCTATCAATTTAGTAGCTGTATGCGGAGCATCGACGAGGGCCTGGGCCCTAAAATGCTTGAAACCCCATGCGCCGCGCCGACCGACTCTTCCACATCGTCCAGCTGATCCGGGGCCGCCGCCTCACCACGGCGGCGTTCCTGGCCACGCGGCTGGAGGTGTCCGAGCGCACGGTGTACCGCGATGTGGCCGACCTGCAGCACCAGGGCGTGCCCATCGAGGGCGAGGCTGGTGTTGGCTACCGCCTGGGGGCCGGGTTTGAGCTGCCGCCGCTGATGTTCAGCGCCGGCGAGGCGCGTGCGCTGGTCGCCGCCACGCGCCTGGCCCAGGCCTGGCTGGACCCGGCACTGGCGCGGGATGCCGAACAAGCGCTGGGCAAGATCCTGTCCATTCTGCCGCCGCCGACCCGCGCCGCCGCCGAAAGTCTGGCCGTGTATGCGCCCAGCTTCAGCGTCGAGCCCGCCATCCAGCAGCGTCTGCAGATGCTGCGCGAGGCCACCCAGGCCCGCCGCCGGGTGAAGATGGACTACCGCGATGCGGCCGGCCAGACCAGCCAGCGCAGCGTGCGCCCGTTGGGCTGCTTCTTCTGGGGCAAGGTCTGGACGCTGGCCGCCTGGTGCGAGACGCGCCATGCATTTCGCTCCTTCCGCATCGACCGCATGGATGCGTTGGCGGTGCAGGAGTCGGCGTTTCGCGACGAGGCGGGCAGGACGCTGGCGGATTTCCTGCGGCAGGTGGGGGCGGAACTGGGTTGACTTTAATGTTGGCAAAAATGTTGGCAAAGTAGTAAATAAACTAAATAAAAACAACTATTTACAAGCCGCCATAACTTGGCAAAAATAGGCGCATGTATACCCAGCCCCACCAGTTTGAGCCACTACTCCCGGCGGATGCGCGGCTGGAGCCGTTGTTGACCAAGGCACATGACCTGGCCCGGGCCGCCACCTTGCTCGCTGGCATTCGCGTGCCACCGGAATTGCGCAGCATGTTGCGCAGCATGAATTCGTACTACACCAATCGCATTGAAGGCCAGCACACCCGACCGCATGAGATTGACCAGGCATTGCGCAAGGATTTCTCGAAAGACGCGGAGTTGGCAGCCAAACAACGCTTGGCGGTTGCCCATATTGAGGCCGAGGAAGTGCTGGAGCAGCGCTACGCGGGAGAGGCCGGTGCACGAGCGCTGTATGCGGCGCAAGCCGTGCAGAGCCTGCACCAGGAGTTGTTTGGACGCCTGCCTGCGGCAGATCTGCTGACAGCGGAAGGCGAGGCCATCGTCCCCGGGCAACTGCGACAGCGCGAAGTGCAGGTGGGCCAGCATGTGGCCCCGGCCTTTGCCAGCGTGCCAGTCTTCTTGCAGCGCTGGGCCAACTACTACGGCAGCGTTCGTCGGGGCGAGGCCACGCTGGTGGCCATGGCGTGTGCCCACCAGCGGTTGGGCTGGGTTCACCCGTTTGTGGATGGCAATGGGCGGGTCATGCGACTGCATACACACACCCTGCTCAGTGCCTTGGGCTACACGGGCGGGCTGTGGTCACCGTTGCGCGGATTCGCCCGCAGCACCGATCGCTATTACGCACTGCTGGCCGATGCCGACAGTCTGCGCCGGGGTGATCTCGACGGGCGGGGCAACCTGAGCGAACAGGCACTGATCGTGTGGGCCGACTACGTGCTGGATACCTGCCTGGACCAGGTCGTCTTTATGACCAGCATGCTCGACTTCGAAACCTTGAAGGCGCGCCTGGAGGCTTGCCTCGTATTTGAAGCGACGGTTCAAAAATCCGGCGTGCGGCAGGAGTCCCTGCGGGGTTTGCACTACCTCTTTCTCAGTGGAGAAGACATGGCCCGTGGCGATTTCAAGTCCATGTTGGGCATGGGAGACCGGGGTGCCACGGATGCGCTGGGTGCACTGGTCAGGCGTGGGTTATTGAAATCCGACTCTCCGCAGGGCAAGGTGCGCTTTGGCCTGCCACAGCATGCGCTGCGTTTTCTGTTTCCCCGGCTATGGCCCGAAGCGGAAGCGGATGTTCAGCCCCCTGGCGCAGGGCCAAGCTAGCTAGCCCGCCTGCGGCAGCAAAGCCGCCTGCAGCACATGCGCACAGCGGCGCAGCGCGTCGCAGGGGGAGTTGATCGCGGTGCGCACGCAGTCCATGGCATAGCCAGGTTCCTGGTGCAGGCGATCCGGGTCTATCCAGCAGCCCTGGCCGGCCATCAGCCATTTGAAGTCCACTTCCAGTAGCAGGTCGGGTGTGTGCAGTTCGCAGGTATCGTTGTGCATGCTCGGCTCCGGTGACCGGCGTTGACGGATGCGTCAGCGTCTGCCGGGGACTATAGGAGCCGGGTGTCGGGCCGTGGCATGGAGAAGGGGCACGGAAAGGCCGCTTATTGGGCCAGTACGGCTTCAATGTCGTCGGCCATGCTCTCGGGCGTGTCGGTCGGGGCGTAGCGCTTGATGACCTGGCCATCGCGGCCGATCAGAAACTTGGTGAAGTTCCACTTGATCGCCTTGGAGCCCAACAGGCCCGGCGCCTCGGCCGCCATCCACTGGTACAACGGGTGGGCATCGCTGCCATTGACGTCGATCTTGGCCATCATCGGAAAACTCACACCGTAGTTGAGCTGGCAGAACTCGGCAATCTCGTCGTTGCTGCCCTTGTCCTGTGCGCCAAACTGGTTGCATGGGAAGCCCAGCACCACCAGGCCCTTCTTTCCATAGGTTTCGTGCAGCGCCTCCAGACCGGCAAATTGCGGCGTGAAGCCGCAGGCGCTGGCGGTGTTGACGATCAGGAGCGGCTTGCCCTTGTATTTTTTCAGCGCCACCGTCTTGCCGGTGATGGTGAGGGCTTCAAAGTCGTATGCGCTGGCCATGGTGCGATTCCCAATAGGTGGACGGGATCACACCATAGCACCAAGGGAAAAGGCTATTGCTGCGCGGTGATATTGGTGTGAAGATTCCTGCCATAACCGCAGTTCACGTTGGGGGCCGTATTACACATAACGAGGGACATGGAGCCGCGCTGGGACTTGCTGCGCTCAAGCGCTGGCGCGTCAAGGCCGAGGTGCTGAAGCAGGAGTACGACCAGGTCCAGGGCGACGCGGTTCTGGGCACCCTGCGCCGTTTCGGCGTCGTGGTGTGGGTCGCGGTGCCGCTGCATATGGCGCTGGCGTGGTGGTTCTTTCTATACCAGGCACCGGCCGGGCGTGCGGCCATGCAATCCTGGGCCGATACCGTGGCCTGGTTGCAGACGGCCCTGGTCGTGGCGCTGCTGGTGTCGGCGGTGCTGGCCCGGCGTGTGGTTCGCCGGGGCGGTGCTCCTGGATGGGGTGGTTTGCTTTTGCAGGCGGTCTTTTGCAGCGCCTATCTGACGTTCGGCGCGGCCGCGGCGATTCAGGACGTGGCGGTTGGCAACGGCATTGCCACCTTTCTGATCATTTCCATGGGCGTGTCCGTGCTGTCGCTGATGCGCCCGCTGTTCTCGGCGCTGATATTCGGCCTGGCTTTTGGCGTGTTCTGGGGCATTCTGCGCGCCGCACAGATTGACGCCACGCTGCTGGCCAGCTTCCAGATCCAGGCCCTGTCCACGGTGCTGATGGCACAGCTGATCTCGGTGATGATGTGGCACCAGTACTCGCGCCGCGTGCTGCTCAGCCGCAAGCTGGGGTTGACCCACGCGGCCCTGCTGGCCAAGCAGCAGGAACTGGAGACCCTGGCCGAGCGCGACACGCTGACCGGTCTGTACAACCGGCGCAAGTTCATGCAACTGGCCGAGCAGGAGTTGAGCCGCGCCGCGCGCATGCCCAGCGACATCTGCCTGCTGATGGTGGACCTGGACTTCTTCAAACACATCAATGACCACTATGGTCACCCGGCGGGCGACGCTGTGTTGCAGCAGGTGGCGGGCATCCTGCAGCGCGCGGTGCGCAGTACCGATGTGGTGGCGCGCATGGGGGGCGAGGAGTTCATCGTGCTGATGCCCAATACGGCGCGCTGCGGCGCACTGGCGGCCGCCGAAAAACTGCGCCACGCCCTAAGTGAGAGCCCGCTGGACCTGGGGGAATGTCGTGTGCCCGTGACGGCCAGCATTGGCGTGACCGGCCTGGGGCCGCAGCAACATGCCTCCATCGATGCGCTCTACGCCGCCGCCGATCTGGCCCTGTATGCCGCCAAGAAGAACGGGCGCAACCGAGTAGAGAGTGCAGACCCCGCCGTGGTGGAGGCGCTAGCCGAGTTTTCCGCCCTGCGCGCCTGAGGGGGGCTTTTCTAACGACACGGTGGACAGCAGCGCGGCCAGGACAATCAGCACCTCGCCCGCGATGACGCGCGGGCTGATTTCTCCGGCGCCCAGCAGCACGGCGGAGGCGCTGGCAAACACCACCTCGGACAGCATGATGATGGAGGTGGCACTGGCACTCAGGCGCGCGGCGCCGTATTGCAGCCCCAGGTTGCCCACCAGGAAGAACACACTTATGGCCCCCACCCAGCCCAGCCAGGCTGGTGCCAGCGGCGGCAGCCCCTCCACCATGCCCTGTTGCACACCCAGCAGGGCCGCCAACGCGGCCATCAGCGCACCGCCACCAAACATGGCCAGCATGCTGGACGCGGTGGGCGCACCGTGCAGGCGGCGCAGCATCACATTGGTCAGCGCAAAACTGAATCCGCCCATCACCGCCAGCCCGTCGGCCAGGGTGTGGGGCCAGGGCCACGGGGACTCCGGTGTCTTGAGCACCACCACCACGCCGACCAAGGCCAGCGCCAGGCGGGCCAGGGATGTGGCGTTGGGCCGCTCCCCGAGCAGGGGCCAGGCCAGCACCACCACCCAGGCCGGCATCAGGTAGAACAACAGCACCACGCGCACCACATCGCCCACGGTGACCGCCCAGTTGAAGCCAATATTGGCCAGCCCGGAGGCCAGCAGCAGCGTCCAGAGGCCCGGGTGCTGCACAAAGCCGCGCCAGGCGCCGGGGCGCACAACCGTCAGGCAAATCAGGGCGAACAGATAGATGAGTGCGGTGGCCCACAGCGGGTGCACACCCAGACCCTGCAGCTGGCGGAACGGCCACCACGACACGCCCCAGGTGAAGGCGTTGAGCAGCAGCGCCAGCGCCGCCAACCATCTAACCATGCAGGTTGTCGTGGCGGGCAATTTCCAGCAGATTGGCCACGTCGGCGGCGTGCTTGCGGCAGTTGTCGTCGTGCCAGCGCTTGATCAGCCACATGAAGCCGGCCACCACGACGCCGAACACGGTGATGGCGCCAAAGGCCGACAGACCCATGCCGGTGGACAGGCTGTAGAAGGCACCCAGGCCCAGGATGCAGGCCTGTTCATTGAAATTCTGAACGGCAATCGAGCGGCCGGCACCCATCAGGTTGTGGCCACGGTGTTGCAGCAGCGCATTCATGGGCACCACTAGAAAGCCACCCAGTCCGCCGAGCAGCACCAGAAAGGGCGCAGCCACCCAGACATTGGTGATGAAGTTCAGCATGATCACCAGGATGCCCATGCCAATGCCCAACGGCAGCACCAGGGTGGCCTGGTCCAGGCGCATGCGCAGCGAGGCCGCCACCGCGCCCACGGCCGTGCCGATGGCCACCACACCCACCAGCGCCGACGCTTGGGTCACGCTGTAACCGAGTGCGGCCGAGGCCCAGGCCAGCACGATGTAGCGCAGGTTGCCGCTCACGCCCCAGAACAGCGTGGTGGTGGAGAGCGAAATCTGGCCCAGGTGGTCGCGCCACAGGCGCAGGTTGCAGGTCCAGAAGTCAGGCAGCAGCGATGCCAGGCGCTTGGGCAGCGGACGCATGGGCACACCGGTCTCCGGAATGCGGGTATTGAACCAGGCGGCCAGCACATAGATGAAGATCAGAACGCTGATGGCGGCCTCGGGCGGGGTGGTGATGCCGGTGTCGATGAATGGGCAGTCGAACGACAGCAGGTACGTGGACACGCTGTGGCCCACCAGTTGCCCACCCAGCAGCACACCCAGGATGATGGAGGCAATCGTCAATCCTTCGATCCAGCCGTTGGCCTTGACCAACTGCGATGCCGGCAGCAGCTCGGTGAGGATGCCGTACTTGGCCGGTGAATAGGCCGCCGCTCCCAGGCCGACGATGGCGTAAGACATCAGCGGGTGGGTGCCAAACAGCATCATCAGGCAGCCGACGATCTTGATGCTGTTGCTGTAAAGCATGACCCGCCCTTTGGGCATGGCGTCGGCAAAGGCGCCCACAAACGGGGCCAGCACCACATAGAACAGCGCGAACATGGGTACCAGTGCGGCCTGCTGCCATTCGGCGGCGCCGCTGCTGCGCAACAACTGGACGGCGCCCACGAACAGTGCGTTGTCTGCCAGCGAGCTGAAGAACTGCGCTGACATGATGGTGTAGAAGCCGCGTTTCATGCGTGAGGGTTGCGCGCACCGGTGTAGCCGATGCGAAATTTTGTGTGTGTCTCCAAACGTGCTGCGGTTATAGCATGCCCGGCGATGTCAAAATCCCCACAAGCCCCAGCCAACTCCATTTGCCATGCCCCGTCCCATCCTTGCCACCATCCATCCCGCGGCCTTTCGCCACAACCTGGAGCGCGTGCGCCGCGCGGCTCCCGATGCCCGGGTCTGGGCGGTGGTCAAGGCCAACGCCTATGGCCACGGCATCGAGCGCGTGTTCGACGGAATGCGCAGCGCCGACGGCTTTGCACTACTGGATCTGGCCGAGGCGCAGCGCGTGCGCAGCCTGGGCTGGCGCGGTCCCATCCTGCTGCTGGAAGGGGTGTTTGAATTGCGTGACCTGGAGCTGTGCTCGCGCCTGGACCTGTGGCACGCGGTGCACTGCACCGAGCAGATCGACATGCTGGCCGCCCACAAGACCAATGTGCCGCACCGGGTTTTCCTCAAAATGAATGTGGGTATGAACCGTCTGGGTTTCACGCCCGAGCGCTACCGCACTGCGTGGACCCGCCTCAACGCACTGCCCCAGGTGGACGAGATTTCGCTGATGGCGCACTTCAGCGACGCCGACGGCCCGCGCGGCGTGGCCGATCAAATGGCCGCATTCGCCAGCGCCACGCGCGATTTGCCGGGTGAGCGCAGTCTCTCCAACAGCGCGGCCATCCTGCGCCACACGGTGCAGCCGGCCCAGGCCGCCGCACACCCCGAGGCCTGCGTGGTGTCCGACTGGGTGCGCCCGGGCATCGTGCTGTACGGCAGCGCGCCGGACTACCCCGAGCACACGGCGGAGCACTGGGAGCTCCAGCCTGGCATGACACTTGCTGCAAAAATCATAGCTGTACAGTCAATACCCGCGAGGGCTAGCGTTGGATATGGCTCAAACTTTGTGGCGGAGGATGCGATGCGCATCGGCGTCGTGGCCTGCGGCTATGCCGATGGTTACCCCCGTGTCTGCCCCACCGGCACGCCGGTGCTGGTGGACGGCGTGCGCACCCGCACCGTGGGGCGTGTCAGCATGGATATGATCACCGTGGACCTGACCCCGGTGCCCGCGGCCGGTCCGGGCAGCGTGGTCACGCTATGGGGGCGCGCCGCCAACGGGGCGCTGCTGCCAATTGATGAAGTGGCCGCCTGTGCCGGGACCGTGGGTTATGAGTTGATGTGTGCTCTGGCCCCGCGGGTGCCAGTGGAGGTGGCCGCATGAGCATGCAATACGTTCCCATTCCGGTGGCCCTGTTGGCCATTGGCAAGCCGCTGCCGGTGGATGTGTGGAGTGCCGGTGGCCAACTGCTGCTGCGCAAGGGCCAGCCGATTGTTTCGGAAGAACACCGCGCCAAGCTGCATGCACACCAGGCGTGCTCGACGCCGGCCGATGCCCATGCCTGGCAACGCGCCTACGAGCGCATGGTGCACACCCTGCTGAGCGAGGGCGTGGACGTGCAGGAGATCAGCCGCGCACCCATGCCCAGCGAAATCCGTGAGAGTGACTACGTGGTGGGCCAGCAATTGCAGGGTGGCTGGCTGGACCTGCAGGAGGTGCTGCGCGGGATCCTGTACCAGGGCGGGCTGGCCATCAATCCGCTGGAGCGCCTGTTTGGCATCGAGAAAAAGGCCCAGGAACTGCTGCGTGCCGATACCGATGACAGCCTGTTCTGCCTGTTCCAGACCCTGGCCGACACGGCACAGGGCTACTGCGCCACCCACGCCCTGCTGTGTGCAGTGGTGTGCGAACTGACCGCACAGAAACTGGCACTGCCGGCGCCACAGCGGGCGGTGTTGTTGACTGCCGCACTGGTCATGAACATTGGCATGGCACGCGACCAGGACAGTCTGGCCCGCCAGCAATCGGCACCCACGGACTGGCAGCGCATGCTGATTCAGGACCATCCGCAAAAGAGCGTGGACATCCTGCAGGGCATCGGCATGACCGACCCGGAACTGCTGGACGTCGTGCGCTGGCACCATGAGCCGGAGTCGTCCCAGGCATTGCCGGAGATGGCCATGGCCCGGCGCATCCTGGCCATGGCCGACAGTTTTGTGGCCAAGATGGCGTCGCGCAGGACCCGGGCCTCGCTGTCGCCGGTGCGCGCGGTCAAGTCCATGGTCATGGGCGCCGAGGGTGTGAGCCTGGGGGTGGGGTCGGCGATGGCGCAGGCGGCCGGCTTTTATCCGCCCGGCACCTATGTACGGTTGGCCAACGGCGAGACGGCGGTGGCGGTGCAGCGCGGCGAGCGCGCGAACACGCCCTGGGTCATAGCGATTCTGGACAAGGACGGCATCGCCCTGGGCACTTACTCCTGCAAGGAAACCACCACCCCGGCCTGCACCATTGCGGCGGCCGTGCCGACGGAGAAGGTCAAGGTCGCGCTAGGCATCGACCGGGTACGCAAGGCCCGGGAAAAGATCCGGAATATGTAATTTTGTACAGTATTATGGTGGCATGGCCAAAGAGAAAACCATCTACACCTGTACCGAATGTGGCGGCACCAGTCCCAAGTGGCTGGGCAAGTGCCCCAGTTGCGCGGCCTGGAATACGCTGATCGAATCCGTCGCTGAGTCGGCCGCACCGGGCAAGAACCGTTACACCTCGCAATTCCAGTCGCTGGCCAAGACCGCCGAGGTGGCGATCCTGGCCGACATCGATGCCACCGACGTGCAGCGCACCCCCACCGGCCAGGACGAGTTGGACCGCGTGCTGGGCGGTGGCATGGTGGAGGGGGCCGTGGTGCTGATCGGTGGCGACCCCGGCATTGGCAAGTCCACCTTGCTGCTGCAGGCGCTGGATTCACTGCAGCGCAGCGGCCAGTCCACCCTGTATGTGACCGGTGAGGAGAGCGGCGCCCAGGTCGCGCTGCGCTCGCGCCGGTTGGGCCTGCATGGCTCCCAGGTCAAGGTGCTGGCCGAAATCCAGCTCGACAAGATTCTTGCCACCATTGATGCGCAGCAGCCCGATGTGGCGGTGATTGACTCCATCCAGACCGTGTACTCGGACCAGCTCAGTTCGGCGCCCGGTTCGGTGGCGCAGGTGCGCGAATGTGCGGCCCACCTGACGCGCTGCGCCAAGTCCAGCGGCACGGCCATCGTGCTGGTTGGCCACGTCACCAAGGAAGGAGCCCTGGCCGGTCCCCGCGTGCTGGAGCACATGGTGGACACGGTGCTGTACTTCGAGGGCGACACCCACAGCAGCTTCCGTCTGGTGCGTGCCATCAAGAACCGCTTTGGCGCCGTCAACGAGATTGGCGTCTTTGCTATGACGGAAAAGGGTCTCAAGGGCGTGTCCAACCCCAGTGCCATTTTCCTGAGTCAGCATGCCGAACCAGTGCCAGGCAGTTGCGTGATGGTCACGCTGGAGGGCAGCCGCCCCTTGCTGGTGGAAATCCAGGCGCTGGTTGACAGCGGCGGGCCGTCGCCCCGGCGCCTGTCGGTGGGGCTGGACCGGGACCGTCTGGCCATGCTGCTGGCAGTGCTGCACCGCCACGCTGGTGTGGCCTGCATGGATCAGGACGTGTTTGTCAACGCGGTGGGCGGTGTGCGCATCAGCGAGCCGGCCGCCGATCTGGCGGTGTTGCTGGCCATCACCTCGTCCTTGCGCGGCAAGCCGCTACCCAAGGGTTTCTTCGCCTTTGGCGAAGTCGGCCTGGCCGGAGAGGTGCGCCCCGCACCACGCGGCCAGGAGCGACTCAAGGAGGCCGCCAAGCTGGGCTTCAGCGTGGCCGTGGTGCCCAAGGCCAATGTGCCGAAGAACCTGCAGGGCAAGGACTTTGAAGGACTGACCATCCATGCGGTGGAACGGGTTGAGCAGGCCATGGAGGTGGTGCGCAGTCTGGGTTGATATGCATCAATGCTTTTCTTGCGAGCAATGACAGACTTACTTATGCTCGTACCGTAGTAGCAAGCTCCATTTTGAGGCACACACAATGAAAACCAATCACATTTCACTGGGAGTTAAGCTGTGGATTTTTATCGGCGTCGTCATGGCGCTGTTGATATTCACGCTGGTTTTTGCCACGCAGCGCAGCGCAAGCGTCCAGATGCGTGCGGACAAAGCATTTGAGGTGCAGAACCAGAAAACAGCGCTGTCCCTGCAGTGGGTCGGTTTGGTGGAAACGCAGCTGACGCGAATCATGGCGACCGCAGCGACGCCCGATACGGCCATTGACGAACTGTTCAAGACGCAGATTCCTGCGACCAGTCAAAGAATCACGGAGATCCAGAAGCAGTTAGAAGACACTGGACTGAGTGCCCCGGAAAAAACCTTGTTTGACCGTATTGCGGAAGAGCGCAAGGTGGCCTTGACGTCCTTAGCCAAAATTCGCCAACTGAAGGCTTCAGGCGATCAGACGTCTGCAGCGGCCGAACTCAAGGCCAATCTCCAGCCTGGTGTGGATAAATATGTGAGAAGTCTCCAGGAATTTGGTGAAGAGCAAAAGAAAGCGTATGCGCGACTGAATGCGGAGTTCCAGGTCGAGCGTGATTTCAATGCCTGGCTGACCCGTGGCATGGTCTTGGTGCTGCTGCTTCTGCTGCTGGCCGGGACGGGTGTACTGATCCGCCAGATACGCCAACCGCTGCGCGACGCGATCACGGTTGCCGAGACCATTGCCAGTGGCGACTTAAGTGTCCGAGTGGATGTGAGCCGCGGCGACGAGTTCGGTGAAATGATGCGCGCCATTGCCCACATGCAGGACAAATTGGTGCACTTGGTGGCCGACGTACGCCAGGGCACGGACGGCATGGCCGGTGTCAGCGAGGAAATCGCCGCTGGCAACAACGACCTGTCGGCCCGCACCGAGCAGACGGCCGCCAATCTGGAAGAGACAGCGTCGAGCATGCAGGAGCTGACGTCCACCGTCAAACAGTCGTCAGATTCCGCACGCCAGGCCAACCAGTTGGCCGGCTCGGCGGCCCAGGTGGCCAAACGCGGCGGCGAAGTGGTGGGCCAGGTGGTGTCCACCATGGACGAGATCAATGCGAGTTCGCGCAAGATTTCCGACATCATCAGTGTCATCGACGGCATCGCCTTCCAGACCAACATCCTGGCGCTGAACGCTGCGGTGGAGGCAGCCCGCGCCGGCGAGCAGGGGCGCGGTTTTGCCGTGGTGGCCAGCGAGGTGCGCAGCCTGGCCGGGCGCTCGGCCGATGCGGCCAAAGAGATCAAGATGCTGATCAGCACCAGTGTCGAGAAGGTGGAAGACGGCTCGGCCCTGGTGGCGCAGGCCGGCCAGACCATGACGGAAATCGTGACCTCAGTGCAGCGCGTGACTGACATCATGGGTGAAATCACAGCCGCCGCATCCGAGCAATCCGACGGCATTGCGCAGGTGAATGCTGCCATTGCCCAACTGGACCAGATGACGCAGCAAAACGCCGCGCTGGTGGAAGAGTCTGCCGCCGCGGCCAGCAGCATGAAGGACCAGGCCCAGCGCCTGGCGGGTGTGGTGGCCACGTTCAAGCTCGACAGCCGCTTTGCGGTTGCGTCGGCCAAACCGGTTGCGCCAGCGCGGGTGCACAAGGCACCGGCGCCCAAGCCCGTTGCGGCCCCCGCGCGCAAGCCGGCACTGGCCACCAAAGCGGCAGCGCCTGCAACCCAAGCCAAGCTGGCTGCGCCATCCGCGCCAGTTGCATCGGCCAAGGCCGACGGCAACAAGGGCGACGATGACTGGGAAACCTTTTAAGCCGTGTCATTGCTGACGGGGCGCCACCAGACAACGCTGGTGCGGGGTGCCGCGCTGCTGGCGTTGGTGGTGGTTGGTGGCATTGCCTACCGGGCCTACGGCTGGGCGGGGCTGGCCCTTGCTGCGGCGTGTGTGTGCATGTGGGCCCTGTTGCACATGAGCCGCATGCTGGTGGTGCTGCGGCGCACGGCGCAGAACCCGGTGGGTTCGGTCGCTAGTGCGGTGATGTTGCAATCCCGCCTGCAGAAGGGCATGAGTCTGCTGCACGTGCTGGCCCTGACCCGGGCATTGGGCCAGGCACTGGACACCGGGACACAGCCGACCGAGGTCTACCAGTGGCTGGATGCCGGTGGCGACACGGTGCGCTGCACGTTTGCCCAGGGCAAGCTGGTGCACTGGGAGTTGCAGCGTCTGTGATCACGGGCGCGCGGGGTGACCGGGAAATGGGGTTGGAGCCGGTCGTAAAATCGCTGTTTCAAAGTCCACGACTCCAAGGAAACACGCATGAGCCCCCTACCCCCCTCAATGTCCGACCGTGATGGAAAAATCTGGATGGATGGCCAGATGGTCGATTGGCGTGACGCCAAGATCCACGTCCTGAGCCACACGCTGCACTACGGTTGCGGTGCCTTTGAGGGCGTGCGCGCCTACAACACGGTGGATGGCACGGCGATTTTCCGCCTCGAAGAACACACCGAACGCCTGTTCAACAGCGCCAAGATCCTGCGCATGAAGATTCCGTTCACGCAAGAACAGGTCAACGAGGCGCAAAAGGCCGTCGTGCGTGAGAACAAGCTGGAAAGCTGCTACCTGCGCCCCCTGACCTGGATCGGCGACAAGAAACTGGGCGTCTCGCCCAAAGGCAACACCATCCACCTGATGGTTGCCGCCTGGCCCTGGGGTGCCTATCTGGGCGAAGAGGGCATGAAGCGTGGCATCCGCGTCAAAATTTCCAGCTACACCCGCCACCATGTCAACATCACGATGACACAGGCCAAGGCAGTTTCCAACTACACCAACTCCATCCTGGCGAACATGGAAGCCACCGACGACGGCTACGACGAAGCCATGCTGCTCGACGCCAACGGCTTTGTGTCCGAAGGCGCTGGTGAGAATCTGTTCGTGGTCAAGAATGGCGTCGTCTACACCCCCGACCTGTCGGCCGGCGCGCTGAACGGCATTACCCGCAATACCGTGTTCCACATCTGCAAGGACCTGGGGCTGGAGCTGGTGCAAAAGCGCATCACCCGCGATGAGGTCTATATCTGCGACGAAGCCTTCTTCACCGGTACCGCCGCCGAAGTCACGCCCATCCGCGAACTTGACCGCATCGAGTTGGGCAGCGGTTCGCGCGGCCCCATCACCGAGAAAATCCAGAGCGCGTTCTTTGACATCGTTAACGGCCGCAATCCCAAATACGCCCACTGGCTGACGAAAGTAAACGCATGAGCAACAACACCATCGAACTCCTGGCCAAAGACCTGAACCACCAGGGCGGCGTGTTCTGCCCCAGCCCCCTGGCCAAGATGGAGACCTGGAATACCCACCCCAAGGTCTACCTGGACGTGGCCCATACCGGCGAGGCCAAGTGCCCCTACTGCGGTACGGCCTACCGCCTGAAGGCGGGCGAGCACTTCGCTGGCGGCCATTAACCGCCACGTCAGCTTGCCGCTCGCGGCGCCCGGCCCGTGACACGCGCCCTGGTAATCGCTCCCCAATGGATTGGGGATGCGGTCATGACCGAACCTTTGTTGCGGCGTCTGCATGCGCGCGGCGAGACGCTGACCGTCGGCGCGCTGCCCTGGGTCGCCCCGGTGTACCGGGCCATGCCGCAGGTTGCGGAGGTCGTGGAACTGCCATTTGCCCATGGTGGGCTGCAGTGGCGTGCACGGCGCAGCCTGGCACGCCAGTTGAATGGGCGGTTTGACACCGCCTACGTCTGCCCCAATTCCCTCAAGAGCGCCTTGCTTCCCTGGTGGGCGGGCATTCCCCGGCGCATCGGCTACCACGGTGAGTCACGCTACGGGCTGCTGAATCAGCGCTTGCCCAATCCACCCCAGGGCCACCGCCCGCCGATGGTGGCGTTCTACTCTGCACTCAGCGGTGAAACCGGATTGGAGCAGGACTGCCCGCAGTTACACCTGGACAGCGCCCTGGTGGATGCTGCGCTGGTCACCCTGCAATTGCAGCGCCAGGGCTATTACGTGTTTGCGCCGGGTGCCGAATACGGCCCCGCCAAGCGCTGGCCCACCAGCCACTTCGCCGTGCTGGCCGAACAACTGAATCTGCCGGTGGTGCTGCTGGGGTCGGGCAAGGATGCAGACCTGTGTGCCGAGATTGCCCACACCGTCAACGCCGCCAAACCCGGCCATTGCCAGAATTGGGCCGGACGCACCTCGCTGGACCAGGCGCTGGCTGCCATTGCCGCGTCCAAGGCCATGGTCAGTAACGATTCCGGGCTGATGCATGTGGCTGCCGCCTTCTGTGTGCCCCAGGTGGCGCTGTTTGGCTCGTCCAGCCCTCTGCACACGCCACCCTTGAACCCGCTGGCGCATGTGGTGTGGCTGAAGAACGATCCCACCTACCAGCCGCCGCTGGACTGTGCCCCGTGCTTCGAGCGAACCTGCCCGCTGGGCCACACCCGCTGTCTGGTGGATATCCAGCCGGACCTGGTTTTGCCCCTTTTGTAATCTGTCAGAGTCGAGCATGCGCGCGATCATGAATCCTGCTCACTGGCAAAACCGTGTGCGCCACATGGCAGCTTGCTGTGCTGTTGTGGGTGCGGGATTGTGCACCGACGAGACGTTGGCGGATACGGTCGCCTGGGTAGGGACGGACTTTCCTCCGATGGCCATGAGCCAGGGTGCGTACGCGCACCAGGGGTACATCGACGCGTTGTTCCGCTTTGTGCAGGAGTCTCTACCCCAGCATGCATTTCACGAAGAAATTGTTCCCTGGACACGTGCCATGACCATGGCGCAGCGGGGCGGGCCGTATTGCCTGATCAGCGCGTTCCAGACTCCTGAGCGCGAGACATTCCTGCGATTCACCGCGCCGTATGGCTACTTGCTGCCCATAGGGGTGGTGATTCGCGGCAGCGACCAGGAACGGTTTTCTCCCTTCCTCAGCAAGACTGGCAACCTGCAACTGGCAGAGCTTCTCGCAAAGCCGGAGTTCGGCATGGGAATTGCCAGCAGTCGCAGCTATGGCCCGAAGATCGACGTGTTGCTCCAGCCACTGGTGGCAGCCGGCGCCAAATACATCCACCGTGCCCACCAGGATGAATCCACGCGGTTTTTGCTGTCCATGCTGGAAAGCAAGCGCTTTGACTACATGCTGGCCTACCCCAGTGAGGTGGGTTACTACGCCACCTCATCGACGGCTTTGCGGTTCTATCCGATTGAAGGCAACAACGATTTGCTGCCGGGGCGCTTCAGCTGTACCCGCAGTCCCCAGACGGACCGCGTGTTTGCAGATGTTTCCGCGCTGGCAAACACACGGAAATCCAGAGCCGTTTTTCTCAGCGCATATGAGCGCTGGCTGCCCCAATACCTGATTGCGGCGTACCGGCAACGCCTGGGGGACATGCCTGGCGCAAGTCCCTGAATGTGCCGCCAACTTTCCAGGCTGAACGCAGACAAAAAAAAGCCACCCGAGGGTGGCTTTGTAAAAGTCCCCCGAAAGGGACGTCGTTGGAACCGTTATGAGCTCGCCTATTGATTGGCTGTGCTTCAATTTTTGTAACTTGGAACTGTGACAGCAGTTGGGTTAACTGTAGAGGGTCTGCCGTTATTGCGGTATCCCCTGTTTGTGTGAGATTGGGGAAATAATTGCAAAAAAATGTGACAAAACACCCAATTTCCTGACCAGGCGGCCAAGCTTATGGGGCTGCAGGGGCCGAGACGGGTAAGCGGATCTCGAAGCAGGCTCCGCCGCCAGCCTGGTTGCTGCAACGTACCGATCCTCCATGCCGCAGCGCGATGGATTTGACCAGAGACAGCCCCAGCCCCACGCCTCCGTCGCGCTCGGAGGCACCTGGCAGTCGGTAGAGCGGCTCAAAGATTCGCTCCTGAAACGCCTGCGGCACGCCCGGACCATGATCGCAGACCCGGATGCAGGCCATGGTGCCGTCTTGGCTCAGCGTCAGTGTGGCCTGGCCGTCGGCATGGCGGCGGGCGTTTTCCAGCAGGTTGCGCACAGCCCGGCGCAGCAGCTTGGCCACACCGGGGACCAGCAATTCACCGCCGGAGACCTGCACCTCCAGCGTCGCGTTGGTGCGGGCACATTCCTCGGCAGACAGGCCCAGCAGGTCCACCGGCTCAACGGTGCCCAGATCGGCCTCTCGGGCGTCCAGGCGGCTGGCCAGCAGGATCTCGTCAATCAGTTGGTCTAGTTCCCCGATATTGCGGGTGATTTCGTCCCGGGCCAAGTTGGCCGAGGCGTCACTGGGTGGGGGCATGAACTCCAGTCCCATGCGGATGCGGGTCAGAGGGGAACGCAGTTCATGGGATGCGTTGGCCAACAGGGATTTTTGAGATGCCAGCAGCGCATCGCGCGCCTTCACCAGGGTTTCAATCTGCTGGGCGGCGTGGTTGAAGCGGGTGGCCAGAAAGCCCACTTCGTCGTTACCAGACACCGGCACGCGCACGCTCAGGTCGCCGTCACCCCATTGCTGCACGCTGTGTTGCAGGGCTTCCAGGCGCCGGGTGAGCCGGCGCACGATGGGATAGGTGGCCAGTGCCACGGCAATGCCGACAAGCCCCAGGGTCCAGAAGAATCCGAACGGTGCGCGCCAGCTCGATTTGGGTGGGCGCGGCATATGGATGTGGATGGTCTGTCCATCCTGCATGCGGATGTCGAACTCGGGTCCCGCACCAAAGCGGCCGCGTACGTCGGGCGGGGGGGCGTCACCGTCAGGCCGTTCAGTGCCTGGCTCGTCGTCTGGTGGGGGAAGGGGAGGGTGGGCACCTCTGTCACGAGGCGGCGGGCCCCAGCCCGGGGTGCCCGGCCCGCGGCTCAGCCGTGCCTTGCCCTGTCCAATCACCTCGCCCGCCTCGTTGCGGGCAATCACCTCGCGCAGCGGCGCGTCAGACGCCATGCGCCAGGCCCAACCCACCAGCAGTGTCAGCACGGCCACGGCCAACACCACGGCCAGCCAGATGCGCACATAGAGTCGGTTCATGGTTTGGGCCGGTGCGCCTGGGCAGGAACGGCTTCAGTCCTGCTGTCGTGCAAAAACGTAGCCCACGCCGCGCACGGTCAGAATGCGCTTGGGTGCCTTGGGATCCGCCTCGATGGCGGCGCGGATGCGGCCCATGTGCACGTCGATGGAGCGGTCAAAGGCATCCAGTTCGCGCCCGCGCACCGCTTCCATGATCTGGTCGCGGGTCAGCACCCGGCCAGCGCGCTCGGCCAGTGCCACCAGCAGGTCAAACTGGTAGGAGGTCAGCTCGCACGGCGCGCCGTTGATGCTGACGCTGCGCGCGTCGCGGTCGATTTCCAGCGCGCCAAAGCGCAGGGTCATCTGCTCCACCGCCGGGCTTTCGCCACGGCGGCGCAGCACGGCGCGGATGCGGGCCAGCAACTCGCGCGGCTCAAACGGTTTGGGCAGGTAGTCATCGGCGCCAATCTCCAGGCCGATGATGCGGTCCATCGCGTCGCCCTTGGCGGTCAGCATCAGAACCGGGACCTGCGACAAGTGGGATGGCAGGGCGCGGATGCGTCGGCAGACCTCCAGGCCATCCATGTCGGGCAGCATGAGATCCAGAATCACCAGATCGACGCCGGGGCCCTTGGCAGGGTTGACGAGCTGGTTCAGGCCGCCGTGACCATCCCCCGCGCAGCTGACGGTGAAACCGGACTGTTCCAGGTATTGCCGCACCATGGCGGCCAGGCGGGCATCGTCCTCGATCATCAACAGGTGTTGGCTCATGCCCGCAGTCTATCCCTGTGCGTGGCGATGCGTGTGAGCATTCCCTGAAGCGTCCGTAAAGTTTGGTAAACGCCCTAATCGCGGGGGCTGGGATCCGTTTTGATGCGAGATGCCAGCCACACCAGCCCCAGCACCGGCACCCCCAGCATGGCCGTTGCGGTGAAGAAGTTGTGGTAACCAAAATGGTCCACATACACCCCGGAATAGCCGGCTACGAATTTCGGCAGCAGCAGCATCATGGAACTGAACATGGCGTACTGGGTGGCCGAGTAGTTCACATTGGTCAGCGATGACAGATAGGCGATGAAGGCGGCCGAGGCAATGCCGCTGGCCAGGTTGTCCGCCGAGATCACGAAGATCAGGGCCTGCACGTTGTGCCCCACGCCGGATAGCCACGCAAACAGCAGGTTGGACGCCGCGCTGAGTGCCGCGCCCAGCATCAGCACCCGCATCACGCCCATGCGCAGGGCCATGGCGCCGCCGACGAAGGCGCCCACCAGTGTCATGATCACGCCATAGATCTTGGTCACGGCGGCCACTTCGTCCTTGGTGAAGCCCATGTCCACATAAAACGGATTCGCCATGATGCCCATGACCACGTCGCTGATGCGGTATGTGGCAATCAGCGCCAGGATCAAGACCGCCTGCATGCGGTAGCGGGCAATGAAGTCGGCAAAGGGCTCGACCAGTGCGCCGCGCAGCCAGTCGGCCACATTTTTGGCCGCAGGGATGGGCCGGTGCGCGGGTTCGGACGAGAACAGCACGGTCAGCACACCGGGCAGCATGCTCGCGGCCATGACCAGGTAGGCGGTTTGCCAGGCACCGTGTTGGTAGGCGGCGGCAACGCCAGCGGCCGGCACCTCGGAGCGGGCGGCAATCCACAGGGCACCAGCGCCGGCCCAGATCATGGCCAGCCGGTAGCCGGTCTGGTAGGTTGCCGACAGGGCCGCCTGGCGTTCGGTGGTGGCGGACTCGATGCGGAACGCATCCAGTGCAATGTCCTGGGTGGCCGAGCCAAAGGCCACGGCCAGTGCGCACCACACCATGGGCGCCAGGGCCTTCGTGGGGTCGGTCAGCGCCATCGTCACCAGGCCGCCCATGACCAGGCCCTGGGCCAGCAGCAGCCAGCTGCGCCGCCGTCCCAGAAGCCGGGTCAGCACCGGAATCGGCAGGCGGTCCACCAGCGGTGACCACACCCATTTGAAGGCATAGGCCAGCCCGACCCAACTCAGAAAACCAATGGTGCTACGGTCGATGCCAGCCTCGCGCAGCCAGAAACTCAGGGTGCCAAAAACCAGCAGCAAGGGCAGCCCTGCCGAAAACCCGAGTGACAACATGCGCAGCGAGGCCGGCTCCAGATACACCTTGAGGGTGTCAAGCCAAGAGGGCTTGTCAGCCAAAGGGGTGTTGGTGGGCGTTGGTGTTGTCATGGAGGAATAATACCGTCATGAAATTGGCTTCATCTGTCAGCAAAACTGTTCCTGCGCTGGCCTTGGTCCTGGCCTGCCTCGCGCCGGTGGCGCACGCGCGCGAAGGCGTGGATGTGGGGGGCAACTCGGTCTTTGCCAAGGTGGTGCCGGCTGACCAGGTGGAACGCTCGGCGCAGTTGCAATACAACCAGATGCTGTCCCAGGCGGACAGCAAGCGAGCCCTGGCGCCCAAGGACAATGCCGAACTGCAGCGCCTGCGCGCCATTGCCCGCAAGATCATCCCGTTTGCGATGGACTGGAACCCGCGCGCGCGCAATTGGCAGTGGGAGGTCAACCTGATCGGCTCCAACCAGATCAACGCCTTTTGCATGCCGGGCGGCAAGATTGCGTTCTACAGCGGCATCCTGCAGCAACTGAAGTTGACAGATGACGAGGTGGCCATGGTCATGGGGCATGAAATTGCCCACGCCCTGCGCGAGCATGCGCGTGAACGCATGGGCAAGAGCGCAGCCACCCAGGGCATTGCCCGATTGGGCGGTGCGCTGGCAGCCAGTTTCTTCGGCATTGACGCGCGCATCACCGATGGCATCGCCAGTGGCGGTGCCCATTTGCTGACCCTGGAATTCAGCCGCGAGGACGAGTCCGAGGCCGATCTGGTGGGCATGGAACTGGCCGCACGCGCCGGCTTTGACCCGCGCGCGGGGGTGACGCTGTGGCAGAAGATGGGGGCCGCCAGCAAAGGTGCGCCGCCCCAGTGGCTGTCTACCCACCCATCCGGCAAGAGCCGCATCGCCGAGATCGAGGCCAACCTGCCCAAGGTGATGCCGCTGTACGAGCGGGCCCGGGCGCGTTAGCCTGGCACATGTAAGCGGCGGCCCCGGCTAGGGTTCCTCGCCCAAGTGGCCACGTTGGATGGCCGCGTCCCGGTCTTGGAAGATAGCCATGGCAGTGAGCATCCGCAGAAAGCCGAGCTTGCGATAGAACCCTTCCTTGCCAGGCACGGAGTACAGGATGATCTTCTTGTGACCCTTGGAGTCAGCAATCAGGCGGGAGACCATTTCCTTGCCCAGCCCCGTGCCTTGGTGGGTGGGCACAACGGCCACATCGCAGATGTACGCGCAATCGGCGCCGTCCGCCAAGGCGCGACCGGCTGCCACCAGCCGACCTTCCTCACGGACGAACCATTTGAATCGACTGTTCGCGAACACGGTCTGGAGATCGGCTGCATTTTTGTTTCCCAGGGGAGCAACGCGATAGAGCCCTTCCAGTTCGCTCCAGTCGAGATGCGTGGTGGTGTTGGTCCAGTGCAGCATAGGGCGCATTTCCGTCCAAATATTCCGGCAATCAGGTGGACCCGCAGGTCGCAGGTGCCAGCGGTTTGAACATGTTGATGTTGGTGGTGGCGTACCCCAGCTTGTGGTACAGCGCCTGGGCAACCGTGTTGTGGCCAAAAACGTGCAGCGCAACACCGGTCAGTCCGCGTTGGCGCGCTTCCTCGTCCAGTGCGGCAAAGGCCCGGCTGGCATGGCCCTTGCGCTGGTGTTCGGCGTGGATGTACACGTCATACACATAGGCGATGCGCTGGCCGGCACGTGCCTGCATTGCGAACCAGAGCATGCCAACGTCCTCCTGCGTGGCAGCGTCGCGCACGGTGAAGAAAACGTTGTCCGGCGTTGCCAGCCCCTGGGGAAGCATTTCTGCATACCCCGAGCGGGACAGCGCCAGCGCCTCATCCGCGCTCCACTGGCCGGCATCCACCTTATCCTGGGCGAATTCCGGGATGGCCTTGGCCAGGTAGGTGGTGAACTCCCGCTCGGTCATGGGGGTGAGGATGGTCATGTGGTGGAGGTCTTTCACGCTAAAAGTGGCTGTATCCCTCGTAAATATTGACTTAATAGCTATCAAATGAATAGCATTCTGTGCTACCAGCGAACAAGCTTCGTGAAGGCGAAATGAAAGAAGCTGAGGCTGCACTCATGGTTTGAAGTCGTACTCAATGGTGATGGGTGCATGGTCGGAAAACTTCTCTCCCTTGTAGATGTCAACCTTGCGCGCTCCGTCGGCCAGCGCCTTCGTGGCCAGGTGGTAGTCCAGCCGCCACCCCACGTTGTTGGCATAGGCCTGTCCGCGGTTGCTCCACCATGTGTAGCAGGTGTCGGTGGTGTTCGGCTCCAACTGGCGGTACACATCCACGATGCCGCCCTCGCCGGTCAGGCGTGTCATCCAGGCGCGCTCTTCGGGCAGGAAGCCGCTGTTCTTCTGGTTGCTGCGCCAGTTCTTCAGGTCGGCCTCCTTGTGGGCGATGTTGATATCGCCACACAGGATGAAGTCGCGCTCGGCCTTGAGGCGCTGCAGGTGCGGGTACATGAGGTCCAGGAAGCGGAACTTGGCCTGCTGGCGTTCCTCGCCGCTGGATCCGCTGGGAAAGTAGGCGCTGATGATGGAATGCTTGCGCTGCGCAGTGTCAAAGCGCAGCTCCACCCAGCGTCCTTCGCTGTCGAATTCACCGCCGTCAAAACCGACGATGACATCGCTGGGCTCCAGGCGCGTGTAGGCGGCCACACCGGAGTAGCCCTTCTTTTCAGCGAAGTGGAAGTAGCCTTTCAGACCACCGAGGCCCTCGAATTTGCCGGCCACGTCGGTGGCCTGGGCCTTGACTTCCTGCACACAAATACAATCAGGCTGGGCTTGGGCAAGCCAGGCTTCCAGTCCCTTGTTGGTGGCGGAACGTATGCCATTGAGGTTGAGGCTGGTCAATTTGAACAAGGAATTCCCCATGTCGGATCGCGACCCTTTGGCACAGGATTTTGTGCAGTTTGCTGTGGAGTGCGGAGTGCTGCGCTTCGGCTCGTTCAAGACCAAGGCGGGGCGCATGAGCCCGTACTTCTTCAACGCCGGCCTGTTTGACGACGGGGCCAAGCTGGGGCGTTTGGCCGAATTCTATGCGCAGCGACTGCTTTCCAGCGGCATCGAATTTGATATGGTCTTTGGCCCCGCCTACAAGGGCATTCCGCTGGGCGCGGCGCTGGCCGTGGAACTGGCCCGCCGGGGCCGCAACGTGCCGTTTGCCTACAACCGCAAGGAAGCCAAGGACCATGGCGAAGGCGGCACGCTGGTTGGTGCGCCGCTCAAGGGCCGGGTGCTGATCGTGGACGACGTGATGTCGGCCGGCACCGCCACGCGCGAGTCGATTGCCATCATCCAGGCGGCAGGCGCCACACCGCACGCGGTGTTGATCGCACTGGACCGCCAGGAAAAAGCCACTGAGAACGGGCAGGACGTTCCCTACAGCGCGGTGCAATTCGTGCAGCGCCAGTTGGGGTTGCAGGTGGGTGCAATTGCGAAGTTGGGGGATTTAATGCACTATCTGGCTGGTCACAGCGACGCCGGATTGGCCCAGGAGTACCAGCAGGTGCAGGCCTACCGCGAGCGCTATGGCGTAGACGAAGGATAAATAATGAATTTGGGCAAGCGGGTATTAACCGGCGTGGTGGTTGCCTTGGGAGGCAGTCTGGGTACGGGCGTCTGGGCGCAAACGCCGCCGACGCCGGTTGCGGGGGTGTACACCTGCGTGGATGCCAAAGGTCGCAAGCTCACGGCGGACCGCCCCATCCCCGAGTGCACGGACCGCGAACAAAAGATCCTCAATCCCAGTGGCACGGTCAAGGCCAAGGTCGGCCCCACGCTGACCGCGCAGGAGCGTGCCGATCTGGAAGCCAAAGAAAAGCGCGAGATAGAGGAGCGCAACCGCACGGTTGACGAAAAGCGCCGGGACCGCGCCCTGTTGATCCGCTACCCCAACAAGGCGGTACATGACCAGGAACGTCAGGAAGCCCTGATGCAGATCGGTGTGGTGATCCAGGCGGCCCAGCGCCGGCTCGACGAACTGGCCAAGCAGCGCATTGCCATTGACGAAGAGATGGAGTTCTACAAAAAGGACCCGGCCAAGGCCCCTGCCTATGTGCGCCGCCAGTTGGAGGAAAACATCAACAGCCAGCAGGTGCAGCGCCGTTTCATTGCCGAGCAGGAGTCCGAGATCAAGCGCGTGAATCTGCGTTTTGATGACGAGCTGGTGCGCCTGCGCCAGCTCTGGACCACGATGACCCCGGCTCCGGGGAAATAGCCGACCGGGCTGGGCGGCTACGCCAGTTTCGCGCGCAGCAGTTCGTTGACCTGTTGCGGATTGGCCTTGCCCTTGCTGCCCTTCATGATCTGGCCGACCAGGGCATTGAGTGCCTTCTCATTGCCGGCTTTGAATTCGGCGACGTTCTTGGCGTTGGCGGCAATCACCTCATCGACGATGGCCTCCAGGGCACCGGTGTCGTTCATCTGCTTCAGGCCCTTGGCCTCAATGATGGCGTCCACGTCAGCGCCTTCGCCGAGCCACAAGTGATCAAAGATTACCTTGGCGCCATTGTTGTTGATGGTCCCATCTTTGATTCGAACAATTAGCTGTCCAAGCGTTTCGGGCTTTACGGGCGCTTGCTCTATGCGACGACCCTCCGTGTTTAAAAGGCGAGACAGTTCGCCCATGATCCAGTTGCTGACCAGCTTGGGCTGGCCGCAGGCGCTAGTCGCATCTTCAAAGTAGCTGGCAACGGCCTTGCTCTGCGTGAGCTGCGTGGCGTCGTACTCCGGCAGGCCATAGTCACGCACAAAGCGCTCCGCCATCACACGCGGCAATTCGGCCATCAGCCCACGTACTTGCTGGATCCATTGCTCTGAAATGCATAGCGGTGGCAAATCGGGGTCGGGGAAGTAACGGTAGTCAGCGGCGTCTTCCTTGGTCCGCATGGCGCGGGTCTCGCCGGTGTCGGGGTTGAACAGCACGGTGGCCTGCTCGATGGCGTGGCCGTCCTCGATCTGCTCGATCTGCCAGCGCACCTCGTAGTCGATGGCCTGCTGCATGAACTTGAAGCTGTTCAGGTTCTTGATCTCGCGCCGTGTACCCAGCGGTGCCCCGGGCTTACGCACCGAGACGTTGGCGTCGCAGCGGAACGAACCTTCCTGCATGTTGCCGTCGCAGATGCCGATCCAGGTCACGATCTTGTGCAGTTCCTTGGCGTAGGCCACCGCCTCCGCGCTGGAGCGCATGTCGGGCTCGGTGACGATCTCCAGCAGCGGCGTGCCGGCGCGGTTCAGGTCGATGCCGGTCTGGCCAATGAAGTCTTCGTGCAGCGACTTGCCGGCGTCTTCTTCCAGGTGGGCCCGCACCAGGCGCACCGCCTTCTTTTCCTCGCCGAGGAAGAACTCGACCACGCCGCCCTGCACCACGGGAATCTCGAACTGGCTGATCTGGTAGCCCTTCGGCAGGTCGGGGTAGAAGTAGTTCTTGCGCGCAAAGATGCTGCGCTCGGCGATGTGGGAGTTGACCGCCAGGCCGAATTCGATGGCGCGTTCCACCGCGCCCTTGTTCATGACCGGTAGCGTGCCGGGCAGGGCCAGGTCCACGGCGCAGGCCTGGGTGTTGGGCTCGGCGCCAAAGGCGGTGGATGCGCGGCTGAAGATCTTGCTCGCGGTCGACAACTGGGCGTGGGTCTCGAAGCCGATGATGACTTCATAGCCGTGTACCAGAGGGCCGGTCGGGCGGCCCTGTTGTTGTGCTTCAAATGTGTTCATGGTCTCGCTCATCTCAGAAGCCCTTCGGCGTGCGGGCATGCCAGTCAGTGGCTTGCTGGAAACGGTGCGCGGTATTCAGCAGGCGCGCTTCCTGGAAATAGTTACCCAGCAACTGCATGCCCACCGGCATGCCGCCCTCGCCAAAGCCCACCGGCACGCTCATGCCGGGCAGGCCAGCCAGTGAGCCGGGCAGCGTGAAGATGTCGGCCAGGTAGTCGGCCAGCGGGTCCTTGTGGGCGCCGATCTTCCAGGCCACGGTGGGGGCCACTGGGCCGGCGATCAGGTCGCAGTCCTTGAACGCGTTTTGGAAGTCGTCTGCAATCATGCGGCGGATCTTCTGTGCCTGCAGGTAGTAGGCGTCGTAGTAGCCGTGCGACAGCACATAGGTGCCGATCATGATGCGGCGCTTGACCTCGTCGCCAAAGCCCTCGGCGCGCGTCTTCTTGTACATGTCGGCCAGGTCGGTGTAGTCCTTGGCGCGGTGGCCGAACTTCACGCCGTCAAAGCGCGACAGGTTCGAGCTGGCCTCGGCCGGCGCGATGATGTAGTACACGGGGATCGACAGCTCGGTGCGTGGCAAGGTGATCGGCACCAGCTTGGCGCCGAGCTTTTCGTATTCCTTCAGGGCCGCATCGATGGCGGTGCGCACATCGGCGGCTAGGCCTTCGCCAAAGAACTCCTTGGGAATGCCAATGCGCAGGCCGTCAAGAGAGTCGTTCAGCTTGAGCGAAAAGTCCTCGGCTGGTACGTCCAGCGAGGTCGAATCGCGGTCCGGATCGGGGCCGCACATCGCGGACAGCAGCAGGGCGCAATCCTGGGCCGAGCGCGCCATGGGGCCGGCCTGGTCCAGGCTGGAGGCGAATGCCACCATGCCATAGCGGGAAGCGCGGCCATAGGTCGGCTTGATGCCGGTGATGCCGCAAAACGAGGCCGGCTGGCGGATGGAGCCGCCGGTGTCGGTGCCGGTTGTCGCTGGTGCCAGGCGTGCCGCCACCGCAGTTGCGCTGCCACCGGATGAGCCGCCGGGAATCCGTTCGGTATTCCACGGGTTGCGCACCGGCTCCACCTGGCTGTGGCCGACGGCGCAGATGGCGGTGTTCTCGTTGCTGGAGCCCATGGCGAACTCGTCGCAATTGAGCTTGCCCAGCGTCACCACGCCTTGCGCCGCCAGTTTGGACACGACGGTGGCGTCAAACGGAGACTGGTAGTTGTGCAGAATGCGCGAGCCGGCCGTGGTGGGGAAATCCTTGGTCACAAAAATATCTTTGTGCGCCACGGGCACGCCTTCCAGCGCGCCGGCGGTGCCATCGGCGATGCGGGCATCGGCGGCTCGGGCCTGGGCCAGTGTGGTCTCTGGCTGGATGGCGACAAAGGCGCCCAGGTTGGCGTGCGTGTTGGCGCGGTCCAGGAAGTGCTGGGCGACCTCCACGGCCGATACCTGCTTGGCAGCCAGGGCTTGGGTCAAGGCATGCACGCTCAGGTCGTGCAGTTCGTGTGAAGCGGATGGGGATTGCGTCATCATTTTTCAATCAGTTGGGGTCTGAGCACATCGCTTGAGCGAGTGGTTTGACCCGCAAGGTTTTTTCTCTATTCGATCACCTTGGGAACCAGGAAAAGCCCGTGCTCCACGGCCGGGGCGCTCTTCTGGTTGGCTTCGCGCTGGTTGGGCTCGCTCACCGCGTCCTCGCGCAGGCGCAGTGCGATGTCGGACAAAACGACCACCGGATGGGCCAGCGGCGCGATTCCCGAGGTGTCTACCGCGCGCATCTGCTCCACGATGTCAAAAAAGCTGTTCATTTGTGTGAGCATGCGCTCACTCTCGGAGGGCGCCAACTCCAAACGTGCCAGATTGGCAATGCGGGCGATGTCGGTAGATGTCAGTGACATGATGCGTATTGGGTTGAAACCAAAGGTAAATCAGGCCCGAACGGGTTCTTTAGAGAGGGCTGTTCAAAGGCAATCGGTTATTATCCTGCCTTTGACGCAAGTCCCGCACAATTGCTTTGCTTGACGTCAAACTTACGATTATTTAACGAAAAAACAGTGGTGATGGAGGGCCGAAGCGCCTTTCGTGCCCGAGAGGATGTTTGATGTTTGGATCTTTCCGTCGGTACTTTTCTACCGACCTGGCCATTGACCTCGGTACGGCCAACACCCTGATTTTTGTACGCGGCCAGGGGATTGTTCTAGACGAACCCTCCGTTGTCGCCATCCGCCACGAAGGCGGCCCCCAAGGCAAGAAGACCATCCAGGCCGTCGGCAAGGAAGCCAAGGCCATGCTGGGCAAAGTGCCCGGCAACATCGAAGCCATCCGCCCGATGAAAGACGGCGTGATTGCCGACTTCACGGTCACCGAGCAGATGCTCAAGCAGTTCATCAAGATGGTGCATCCGCGCGGCATTTTTCGCCCCAGCCCCCGCATCATCATCTGCGTGCCCTGCGGCTCCACCCAGGTCGAGCGCCGCGCCATTCGCGAGTCGGCACTCGGTGCCGGTGCCAGCGATGTGTACCTGATCGAAGAGCCCATGGCCGCGGCCATCGGTGCTGGCCTGCCCGTCAGTGAAGCCAGTGGCTCCATGGTCGTGGACATTGGTGGTGGTACCACCGAAGTGGGCGTCATCTCCCTGGGCGGCATGGTCTACAAGGGCTCGGTTCGCGTCGGCGGCGACAAATTCGACGAAGCCATCATCAACTACATCCGCCGCAACTACGGCATGCTGATTGGCGAGCCTACCGCCGAATCCATCAAGAAGCAGATTGGCTCGGCCTTTCCCGGCTCCGAGGTCAAGGAAATGGAAGTGCGTGGACGCAACCTGTCCGAAGGCGTGCCGCGCAGCTTCACGATCTCTTCCAATGAAATCCTGGAAGCCCTGACCGACCCGCTCAACAACATTGTTTCCGCGGTCAAGAACGCGCTGGAACAAACCCCTCCCGAACTCGGTGCCGACATTGCCGACCGCGGCATGATGCTGACCGGCGGTGGCGCGCTGTTGCGCGATCTGGACCGCCTGCTGGCCGAAGAAACCGGCCTGCCGGTGCTGGTGGCCGAAGACCCACTGACCTGTGTGGTGCGCGGTTGCGGCATTGCGCTGGAGCAGATGGAGCGTCTGGGCTCCATTTTCACCAGCGAATAAGCGTCAGGTACAGCGATGCCACTGGGTACGCTGGACAGGGAACCCCCACCGTTTTTCCGGCAGGGTCCCTCGGCCCTGTCCAAGCTGGCCGTGTGCAGCGCTCTGGCGCTGTTTCTCATGGTGGCCGACTCCCGTTTCAAGGTCATGCAGCCACTGCGTGTGGTGCTCGCTACCGTGCTGTACCCGGCCCAGTGGTTGGCGCTGCGCCCGGTGCTCGCCTACCAGGAAGCCAGCCATTATTTTTCGTCCCTGTCCGCTGCCAAGGCGGCCCAGGACGAGGTCACCAAAAAACACTATCTGCAGTCGCAGCGCGCCAATCAGGTCGAACAGTTGGCGCTGGAGAACCAGCGCCTGCGCAAGTTGCTGGGACTGCGTGAACGCCTTGAATCGCCAGCCATGGCGGCTCAGGTGATCTATGACGCCGCCGACCCCTACAGCCGCAAGGTCATCATCGACAAGGGCATGGCCGACAAGGTGGGGCTGGGCGCGCCCATCCTGGATGAGTCCGGCGTGCTGGGTCAGGTCACGCGGGTCTATCCGCTGGTCAGTGAAGTCACCCTGATCACTGACCGCGACCATGCCATTCCGGTGCTGAACACCCGCACCGGAGCACGCGGCGTGGCGTATGGCGATGCGTCGCTGCACGCCGATGCCATGGAACTGCGCTTCATGGCCGCCAATGCCGATGTGGCTGCCGGCGACCTGCTGACCACCAGCGGTGTGGACGGTGTTTACCCGCCCGGCCTGCCGGTGGCCCGTGTGGAAAAGGTGGAGCGCCGCGTGGACGCCGTGTTTGCCCGCATCTATTGCGTGCCGCTGGCGCTCGTCTCCGGTTCGGGCCATGTGATGGTGCTGGATGCAGTGAACACGCAGGTCCCGCCACGGCCAGCACCCGAAGCACCCGCCGTGGTCAGCCGCCGCGGAGCCGGCAAATGATGGCAGCGGAGATGCAAGCATGATCATGCGACCCGGCCAGCAGCTGCTGCTGCCCGCCAATCCTTTCTTCATCTGGGGCAGCCTGATTGCCGCGATGCTGCTCAACATGCTGCAGAACATGGGCTTCTGGGGACGCGCCGCATGGACCCCTGACATGCTGGCGGTGGTGCTGGTGTTCTGGACCGTGCACCAACCCTTGCGCGTCAGCATCGGTGGGGCCTTTGTATTTGGCCTGCTGATGGACGTGCACCAGGGTGGCTTGCTGGGACAGCATGCGCTGGCCTACACCGTGCTGAGTTTCTTCGCCATCACCATCCACCGCCGTCTGCTGTGGTTCTCGGTGCCGTCGCAGGCGGCCCAGGTGTTCCCGCTGTTTGCCGCTGCGCATGCCGTGGAACTGGCGGTGCGCATGGCCACCGGGGGCAGTTTCCCCGGACTCCTGATGTTGCTGGCACCGGTGGTGGAGGCCGTGCTGTGGCCCGTGGCAAGCATCGTGCTGTTGGCACCTCAACTGCGTGCGCCCAACCCGGACGCGAATAGACCGCTGTGACCGAAATACGCAACGTCGAAGCGGATCTGGCGCGTTTTCGCACGCGGGTGTTCGCCGTCAGCGTGCTGGTGATCGTGTGCTTTGCGTTGCTGGCCGCACGCCTGGTGTATCTGCAGGTGGTGCGCCACGACGACCTGCGGGCGCAGGCCGAGAGCAACCGCACCTCCATCGTGCCCATCGTGCCCAATCGTGGCCTGATCGTTGACCGCAACGGCATCGTTCTGGCCAGCAACTACTCGGCCTACACGCTGGAAATCACGCCCTCCAAGACGCTGTCTGGCTGGGAGGCCACAGTGGACGAGCTGGCCACGGTGCTGGACATCACGCCCCGGGACCGGCGCCGGTTCAAGAAGCTGCTCGAAGAATCCAAGAGCTTTGAGTCACTGCCGATCCGTACCCGCCTGACCGACACCGAAGTGGCGCGCTTTGCTGCCCAGCGCTTTCGCTTTCCCGGTGTGGAGATCAAGGCGCGGCTGTTTCGCAACTACCCGTATGGCGAACTGGCCAGCCACGTGATTGGCTACATCGGGCGCATCAACCAGGCAGAGAAGGCCAAGATCGAGGACGAAGACAACCAGGCCAACTACCGCGGCACCGAATACATCGGCAAGCTTGGCGTGGAACAGAACTTCGAGAGCCAGTTGCACGGCACCACGGGTGTCGAGCGGGTCGAGACATCAGCCGGCGGACGCGCCATGCGCAAGCTCGCCAGTACGCCATCCACGCCGGGCAACAAGGTGGAATTGTCAATTGACATCAAGCTGCAGAAGCTGGTGGAGGATATGTATGGAGACCGCCGTGGCGCCCTGGTGGCGATGGATCCGCGCAACGGTGAGGTGCTGGCCTTCGTCTCCAAGCCGACCTTTGATCCCAACCTCTTTGTCGACGGGATCGACGTTGAAAGCTGGGCCGCACTGAACGAGGACATCGACAAACCGCTGCTCAACCGTGCGCTGCGTGGCACCTATCCGCCCGGTTCGACCTACAAGCCGTTGATGGCCATGGCGGCACTCAATAGCGGCAAGCGCGCCGCCAACGTCGTCATCCAGGACAACCTGACCTACAGCTTTGGTGGCCGCACCTTTGGCAGCCCCGAGGCCGACCGTCCCGGCCCCAAGGACATGCGCCTGGCCATCGTCAGCTCGTCCAATGTCTATTTCTACAGCCTCGCCAACGAGATGGGTGTGGACCTGATCCACGACCAGTTGCAGCCCTTTGGCCTCGGTCGCCTCACCGGCATCGACCTGATGGGCGAGGTCACCGGCGACCTGCCGTCGCAGGAGTGGAAGCGCAAGAAATTCAGGAAGCCGGAACAGCAGAAGTGGTATGCCGGCGAGACGATCTCGCTGGGTATCGGCCAGGGCTACAACAACTTCACGATGCTGCAGATGGCCACCGCCTACTCGACCATCGCCTCCGGTGGCCTGCGCTTCAAGCCGCACCTGGTGCGCGAGATCCAGGACAGCGTTCAGCGCACGACCCTGCGCGCCGCGGGCGATGCGCTCGAGCCCCTGCCGCTCAAGCCCGAGCATGTGGACGTGATTCGCAATGCGATGCATGGCGTGACACTGGAGGGCACTTCGGCCAGGGTATTTGCCGGCGCCGGGTACACCAGTGGCGGAAAAACCGGCACGGCCCAGGCCATCGGTCTGCGGGCCGGCGAAAAGTACAGCAACGTCAAGGCCGACGAGCACAAGCGCGACCATGCCCTCTATGTCGCCTTTGCCCCGGTCGAAAACCCGACGATTGCGCTGGCCGTGATTGTTGAGAACGCCGGCTGGGGCTCCGGGTCTGCAGCACCTATCGCGCGCCGCGTATTCGACTACTGGCTGCTGGGCCAGTACCCGAATGATGAGGACATGGCTGCCGTCCGCAAGGGGGTGGCGGCTGCGCCCATCGGCAAGCCGCTGGCAGCCGCCAGTGTGCCCTGGCCGCGCCCCGCAGCAGCAGCCAGCGCCCCGGCCGCTGCTGCGTCCGTGGCCGCGTCAAAGCCGCCTCGCTAGCGCAGAAATGCGTCGTAGCTGGTCTTCAGGATCAGGGCCGACACCACGACGATGAACACCCCGCGCACAAAGCCCGTGCCGTGCTTGAGCGCCAGGTGCGTGCCGGCCAGGCTGCCCAGCACATTGGCAATCGCCATGGCCAGAACAAAGTGCCACCACACGTGGCCCTTGTAGGCGAACAGCGCGATGGCCGCCAGGTTGGAGGCGGTATTGAGCAGCTTGGCGCCGGCCGACGCGTTCAGGAAGTCGTAGCCCAGTAGCCGCACCAGCAGAAAGACAAAGAAACTGCCGGTGCCGGGGCCGAAGAAGCCATCATAAAAGCCGATGACGGCGCCAATGCCGCAGGCCACCAGGGCTTCCTGCTGGCCGCCAAAGCGCGGTGTGTGGTCGCGTCCCAGTTCCTTCTTGGCCAGTGTGTAGGCCAGCACCGCCAGCAGCACCAGCGGCAACGCCTTGCGCAGGTATTCGGGTGAGATCACCGTGACCAGCCAGGCGCCGCCCAGCGAGGCGGCAAAACACACCGCCGCCGCCGGTGCCAGTGCGTGCCAGCGCATGTGCACACGGCGGCTGTATTGCAGGGTGGCAATGCTGGTGCCCCAGACGGAGGCGCCCTTGTTGGTGCCAAACAGTGTGGCGGGGTGGGTGGTGGGGAAGGTGGCAAACAGCGCCGGCACCAGGATCAGCCCGCCGCCACCGACGATGGAGTCCACAAAGCCGGCCAGCAGCGAGGCCAGCGATACAACAATCATTTCCATGCCGGGATTCTCGCATGGCCCATTGTGATCAGTTGCTATTCATTTAATAGCTATAAAGTCTTATTCCACGAGGGTCAGTGGCCTGATTGACCATTAGTCTCTGGTGTCCACTCGGTAGTCGATGCCCTGCTCCGTGCGCTGGACCCGGTTGTGTCCGTCCAGATAGACCCAGTAGAACATGTCCTGCACCTCGAACCAGCGGTAGGTCAGGATGTCATGCGGCCAGTTCGCCACGCGGTCGATGGAAGCCGGTGGGCCGAACGCGCGCTCCACATCCTCACGCGTCCAGGTGCCGGGCGTGATGCGGGCCAACTCCGCGGCCACCAGCACCTGGCGCACCTGCACTACACGGTCGTCCGCATCCAGATCGACCATGTAGGCCTGCTGCCCGGACGGCTGGCGCGAGTACTGCAGCCGCGTGCCGCCAGCCAGCGGCAGCACCCGGGTGGGCGTGCCCATGCGGGCGATGACGGCAGCGCGGTCCATGCCTGGCTGGAGGGGCTGGACGCTGCAGCCCGCCAGTGCGCCGGCGATGACGAGGGCGCCGACCCGCACAACGGTGCAATGCAATGGGTTTTTCAACGTGCGGCCTCCTCGGAGTGGCACCACGGTACAGCAAAAAAAAAGCACTGACCAGGTCAGTGCTTTGTAGAGCCGCATCTCAATGTGGATGCGAAATTATTGGTTGTTGCTTGCCGTCTCCTCGGCCTTTTGTCCATCTGGCTGCAGTTGCCGTTTACCTTTTGAGTGACGCAACTGTAAAGGCCGCAAGCACTTTGCGCATCGGGATTAACCCTTCATTGGACCAGCGCGTCTTCCATGATCCACTGTGCAGCTTTCTCGGCAATCATCAGCGTCGGCGAGTTGGTGTTGCCACTGGTGATGAGCGGCATGACGCCGGCGTCCACCACGCGCAGACCCGCCACGCCGTGCACCTTCAGGCGCGCATCGACCACGGCCATGGGGTCTTCCTCGCGGCCCATCTTGGTGGTGCCCACGGGATGGAAGATGGTGGTGGCAATGTCGCCGGCCAGCTTGGCCAGCTCGGCGTCGGTCTGGAACTGCGTGCCGGGCTTGTACTCCTCTGGCCGGTACTTCTGCAGTGCCGGTTGCGCCACGATGCGCCGCGTCAGGCGCAGCGAATCGGCAGCTATCTGGCGATCCAGGTCGGTGCTCAGGTAGTTGGGGGCGATGGCCGGCGCATCCTCGAACTGGGGAGTGCGGATATGCACCGTGCCGCGGCTGGTCGGGTTCAGGTTGCAGACGCTGGCGGTGATGGCGTTGAAACTGTGCAGCGGCTGGCCAAACGCGTCCAGGCTCAGCGGCTGCACGTGGTATTCCAGATTGGGGTAGGGCTGGGCCGGGTCGCTGCGGGTGAATGCGCCGAGCTGGCTGGGGGCCATGCTCATCGGGCCGGTGCGCTTGAACGCGTATTCCAGACCGATCTTGGCCTTGCCCCACAGCGAATTGGCCTGGGTGTTGAGCGTGGTGGTGTTGCTGACCTTGAACACCGCGCGGATCTGCAGGTGGTCCTGCAGGTTCTCGCCTACGCCGGGCATGTCCTTCTCCACCTGCACACCCAGGGCCTGCAGGCGGTTGGCGGGGCCCAGGCCGGAGAGCTGCAGGATCTGCGGCGAGCCAATGGCGCCGGCACACAGGATGACCTCGCAGCGGGCCGTGGCATCCACCATGCTCTGCCCATCCCAGACCTGCACACCGGTGCAGCGCAGCGGGCTGGTGGCATTGGCCGGCTCCAGCAGCAGCTTGGCCACCTGGGCGTTGTTCCACAGTTCGAAATTGGGGCGGGCGTAGCAGGTCGGGCGCAAAAAGGCCTTGGCCGTGTTCCAGCGCCAGCCGGCCTTCTGGTTGACCTCGAAATAGCCCACACCCTCGTTGTCGCCCCGGTTGAAATCGTCGGTGGCCGGAATGCCGGCCTGCACCGCCGCCTGTGCAAAGGCATCCAGTACATCCCAGCGCAGGCGCTGCTTTTCCACCCGCCACTCGCCACCGGCGTTATGGTGGCGCAGCAGCTGGCGGTACAGGCTCCCGTCCTTGTGCATCAGCGCCGGCGCGGTGCCGCGCGCACCGTGGATGGCGTTGGCACCCTTGTAGTGGTCCTCGTGCATCATGAAGTAGGGCAGGCAGTGGTTCCAGCCCCAGTTGCCGTCACCCACCAGTTGGGCCCACTGGTCGTAGTCGCGGGCCTGGCCGCGCATGTAGATCATGCCGTTGATGCTGCTGCAGCCGCCCAGCGTCTTGCCGCGCGGGTAGCGCAGTGCGCGTCCGTTCAGGCCGGCATCGGGCTCGGTGTTGTACAGCCAGTCGGTGCGCGGATTGCCAATGCAGTGCAGATAGCCCACCGGGATGTGGATCCAGTGGTAGTCGTCCTTGCGGCCCGCCTCGATCAGCAGCACGCGCTTGGAGGCATCCAGGCTCAGGCGGTTGGCCAACAGGCAGCCGGCCGTGCCGCCTCCAACAATGATGTAGTCAAACGTGGTTTCGCTCATGCCCAATCCTAAACCACAGACCACCCCGTCGGCCTGACAGCGTGCCGCCTTGTTCCAGGTCAAAACCCCAACGTGTGCCAGCGTCCACAGTCATGACAATACGGGAGCCTATGCTTGTCCCCTGTTTACCACCTGCGCACACCCCCTACCATGCCCACTGAAAACCCTTCGATCCCGCCACTGCACAGCCCGCACTGGCATCTGCGCGATGGAATGGAGCTGGCGCGCGAGCACGGGGTAGACCCTGAACACGGCCTGCCCGCCGATGAGGTGGCACAGCGCGCCCTGCAGCACGGCCCCAATGCACTGCCCAGCACCGCCAACCGCAGCATTGGCGCGCTGTTGCTGGAGCAGTTCAGCGACTTCATGATCCTGGTGCTGCTGGGGGCCGCCGTGGTCTCCGGTCTGGTGGGGGATGTGGTGGACACGCTGGTGATCCTGGCCATCGTGGTGCTTAACGCGGTGATTGGCCTGGTCCAGGCCTGGCGCGCAGACCAGGCGCTGGCCGCACTGCAGCGCATGGCGGCGTCCCAGGCCACCGTGGTGCGCGGCGGGCAGGTGCAGCAGGTGGCGGCCCACGCCCTGGTTCCCGGTGACATCGTGCTGCTGGAAGCCGGCAACAAGGTTCCAGCGGATCTGCGCCTGCTGCAGATTGCCCAGCTCAAGGTTGACGAGTCCGCACTCACTGGCGAATCGGTCACCGTGGACAAGCATGCCCAGGTGCTCACCGGCACCGGGCACGGCGTGGGCGACCGCCTCAACATGGCCTTCAAGGGCACCACCGCCACGCATGGCCGCGGGCGCGGCCTGGTGGTGGCCACCGGCATGCAGACCGAGCTGGGCAAGGTCGCGGGTCTGCTGGACCTGGACAACAACCGCAGCACACCGCTGCAGCTGCGCCTGGCCGCCTTTGGCAAGCGGGTGGCGCTGGCCGTTATTGGCATCTGCGTGGTGATCTTTGTCGTGGGCGTGCTGCGCGGTGAGTCCCCGCTGCAGATGGTGCTGGTGGCCATCAGCCTGGCGGTGGCCGCCATCCCCGAGGCACTGCCAGCCGTGGTCACCGTGCTGCTGGCGCTGGGGGCGCGCAAGATGGTGTCGTTCAACGCGCTGATCCGGCGCCTGCCGTCGGTGGAGACGCTGGGTTCGGTCACCTTCATCTGCTCCGACAAGACCGGCACGCTGACGCAGAACCGCATGCAGGCCGAGTGTCTGGTGGCGGGGGATGCCGGCGACCAGGCGGCCCCCGGCCAGACCAGCTGGGCGCCCGGCACGGAACAGCCCGATGCCGACCACCTGGAGTTGCTGCGCGCCGCCGCCCTGTGCAATGACGCGCTGCGCGGCCCCGAGGGCGGCTGGGTGGCCGACCCCACCGAGATTGCCCTGGCCGAGGTGGCGGCTGGCGCGGGGCTGGACAAGGTGGTGCTGGATGCCCAGTGGCCGCGCGAACACGAACTGCCATTCGACGCCAGCCGCAAGCGCATGACCACCTTCCACCGCACCGCCGACGGTCTGGTGGCCTACACCAAGGGCGCCCCCGAATCCGTGTTGCCCCAGTGCGTGGCCCGCTGGCGCGCGCAAGACCGCGATGGAGAAGGCGACGGCGCCACCGTGCCGCTGGACACCACGGCCTGGCTGGCGCGGGCCGAGGCGCTGGCAGCCCAGGGCCTGCGCGTGCTGGCCCTGGCGCGACGCAACTATGCGCGTGTGCCCGAGGCCGGTGGCGAGATCGAGGCGCTGGAAAGCGGTCTGTGCTTCATCGGGCTGATCGGCCTGATGGACCCGCCACGGCCCGAGGCCGCCGCCGCCGTGCGCGAATGCATGGACGCCGGCATCACCCCGGTCATGATCACCGGCGACCACCCGGCCACCGCGCGGGCCATTGCGCTGCGCCTGGGGCTGGTGGCCGATGCGCAGGCACCGGTGCTGACCGGTGCCGACCTGACGGCGCTGGATGAGGAAACACTGATCGCCCGGGTGCAGTCCGTGCGGATCTATGCCCGCGTGGACCCGGCGCAGAAGATCCGCATCGTCGAAGCCCTGCAGGCGCGTGGCGAGTTTGTGGCCATGACAGGAGATGGTGTCAATGACGCCCCGGCCCTGAAGCGCGCCGACATCGGCGTGGCCATGGGCAAGGGCGGCACCGACGTGGCACGCGAGGCTTCCAGCCTGGTGCTGCTGGACGACAACTTTGCCACCATCGTGCTGGCCGTGCGCGAGGGCCGGCGCATCTACGACAACATCCGCAAGTTCGTGCGCTACACCATGACCAGCAACTCGGGCGAGATCTGGACCATCTTCCTGGCACCGCTGCTGCTGTTGCCCATTCCGCTACTGCCCATTCACATCCTGTGGGTCAACCTGGTCACCGACGGCCTGCCGGGCCTGGCGCTGGCGGCCGAACCGGCCGAGCGTGGTGTCATGCAGCGCCCGCCCCGCGCCCCGACCGAGAGCATGTTTGCCAACGGCATGTGGCAGCACATCCTGGGCATTGGCCTGCTGCTGGCGGGCCTGTGCCTGGGCGTGCAGGCCTGGGCCATTTCCACCGGAAACGCCCATTGGCAGACCATGGTGTTCACAGTACTGACACTGGGGCAAATGGCGCACGTGATGGGCATACGCTCCGAGCAGGATCCGCTGTGGCGCATTGGCCTGGCCAGCAACCGACCCTTGCTGGGCGCGGTGTTGCTGACCTTTGCGCTGCAAATGGCCACCATCTATGTGCCGGTGCTGAACCCGATCTTCAAGACGCAGCCCTTGAGCCTGATGGAACTGGCCGTGTGTCTGGGTGCCGCTGCGGTTGTGTGGGGCGCTGCGGAAGCCGAGAAGGCCTGGCGTCGTTCCCGTCGCAGTGCGAACAGCGCGATGGCCATGGACGACGTATGAAAAAGCACCCGCCCACCCCGAATCCCCATCTGGAACTGCGCGTACACGCGTTGGCCCAGCTATTCAACTCGCTGGACCCGACGCCTTTCCTCAACAAGGACCTGGACCGCGAGGCCGAGGCTTTTATCGAAAACTGGGCCATGGCCCACTCACCGAAAAGCCGCCTGCACATCACGGTTCACCTGGCGACCAGCCCCGAGGAGGCGAACCCCGAACCGCTGGTGACCGAGGCGATTCATAACTACTTCGGCTACAAATCCAAGCTGGTGCGGGGCGAACTCAACCAGTTGCTGCGGCAGGGGCGCGCAAGCCTGGCCATTGGCGTCGTCTTTGTGACGCTGTGCCTGCTGGCCGCCGACGCGGTGGGCCAGCCCGGGTCGGGCACGGCGGCCACGATTGCGCGCGAAAGCCTGACGATTGTGGGCTGGGTTGCCATGTGGCGTCCGCTCCAGATATTCCTGTACGACTGGTGGCCGCTGGTGCGGCGCATCCGGATTTACCAGGCGCTTAAAGCCTCGCAGGTGCGGGTTGTCCAAACCACCTGACGCGCATGGATTGCGTAGACAATGGCCGTCATGGCGCAGCACAACACCATGAGTTTCTACGACCTGAGCGGAATTTTTGAGCCGTCCGCCATTCAGCAACTGCCCGATGGACGCTTCCTGGTGGTGGAGGACGAAAAGCAGTTCCCCTTCAGCCTGGTCCGCATCGGTCTGGACGGGCGTGTCAGCAGCGCGCCGCTGAATACAGAATCGGCAAAAGCCGGTGAGGCGCCCCTCAAGCTCGACGATCTGGAGGCGCTTGCGCTCGACGCGTCCGGCTATTTGTATGCCCTGACGTCGCATTCGCGCGACGGCGATGGCGACGCGAAAAAATCCCGTGACAAACTGGTCCGGTTTCAAATCGACGGCCAGCGCCTGGTTGCTCCCGTGGTGGTCCACGGACTCAAGCCCGCCCTGGCCGCGGCGCACCCGGTGCTTGCTGCCGCTGCAGATGTCCGCGATGTCAAAGGCAACGGCGGGCTCAACATCGAGGCCCTGGAGATCAGTCCGGATCAGCAGCAGTTGTGGATGGGTTTTCGCAGCCCCTTGCAGGGCCGCCACGCCATCATCGCCAGCGTGGAGAATCCTGCTGCCTTGTTCGAATCCGGCGAGCCGCCCCAAATCGCGGCCACCCTGCAGACGCTGGACCTGGGTGGCGACGGGATTCGGGGCATGGCATGGGTTCCCGCCCTGCACGGCTATTTGCTGATCAGTGGCCCGGCCGCCAGTGCAAACGTTCATTTCGGGCTCTGGTTCTGGAGCGGCCTTCTCAACGCTGCGCCGCGCCGTGTCACGGTGCCGGGTCTGTCTGGTTTTGCGCACGCCGAAGGGGTGAGTCCGGCCGTGATCGACGGCCAACCCCGCATCGTCATCGTCAGTGATGACGGCAGCCGGGAGCGAGGGCGCTGCGCCCGTTTTCTGCTGCTCGATCCGGCGCAACTGCACACTGCGCCCTGAAGGGGGCAACACCACCCGCGACTGGAGAATCCGCATGGACAACACCAATCTGGCACTTCGCTTCGCCGTAGCCATCGGCCTGGGCATTCTGCTGGGGCTGGAGCGGGAGCGCACCAAGGGCGGCGACGGTGGCGCCGGGGTGCGCACGTTTGCGCTGATCGCACTGGGTGGTGCCATGGCGGGCTATCTGGGTGAAAACCTGGGACTGACCTGGCTGGCGCTGGCCATGTTCGTCGCCGTGGCCGCGCTCATTGTCGGCATGTATGTGGTGACGGCCCAGCGGGGAGACACCGGCATTACCACCGAGGTGTCGGCGCTGCTGGCTTTTCTTCTGGGCCTGTTGTGCACCTACGGCCAATTGCAGCTGGCGAGTTGGATCGCGGTTGCGATGGCCTTGTTGCTGGCGCTGAAGGACTGGTTGCACCAGCTGGCCAGCCGCATCAACAGCACGGACGTGGAGGCCACGCTCAAGTTCAGCATCGTCACGCTGATCATCTTGCCCCTGGTGCCGGACGTCAACTACGGTCCGCCACCGCTGGACGTAGTCAACCCCTACAAGATCTGGCTGATGGTGGTGCTGATCTCGGCGCTGAATTTCAGCAGCTACCTGTTGATCAAGATCGTGGGACCCGAGCATGGCGTGGGTCTGGCCGGCCTGCTGGGCGGGCTGGCCTCCAGCACGGCGGTGACACTCGGGTTTTCGCAGCGCAGCCGGCAAACGGGCGAGGATGCCTCGCCGCTGGCCTTGGGCATTGTGCTGGCATGGACCGTGATGTTCTTCCGGGTCGCCATCATGACCGCGCTGATCAGCTGGGAGTTGGGCCGCCAGATCGCGCTGGCCATCGGGCTGTTGTGCGTGGCCAGCCTGGGGGCGTGCTACTGGCTGTGGCTGCGCAACAAGCGCCGCGAACGCGGCGAGATCCAGCCGGGCAGCAACCCGTTTGAACTGGATGCGGCCATCCAATTTGGCCTGTTGTTCGGTGTCATCCTGGTGGTCTCCAGGGCGGCGCAGGTTTATCTGGGTGATGCGGGCCTGTACTTTGCGGCAGCCGTCGCTGGTCTGACCGATGTGGACGCCATCACCCTGGCCATGGCCAACCTCGCCCACACCGACGCCTCCAACCTGCAGGTTGCGGCGCGCGCCATTGTCATCGCCGTCATGGCCAACACGCTGACCAAATGCGGCATGGCCATCGGGCTGGGTTCGGCCGAGTTGCGCCGCATCACCCTGCCGATAGCCGCCTTGCTGCTGGTCACGGGCACGGTGGGGGCCGTGTTGTTGGTGTAAAGCCCGTTCACTGTGTCGAAGGCAGGGGAGCGCACTATGACTATGGATGCCGATAATTTGGTTGAAAATCGTCCATTGTGTGGTTGATTTTCAACTACTAGAATACCGAAATGCACCCGCGACACATCCATCCCTTGCTGGCCGAAGCACTCTCAGACACCCCTGTTGTGCTGGTCAACGGGGCTCGCCAAAGCGGCAAAAGTACGTTGGTACAAGCCGCCAATGCATCACCCGCCCCGGGCGGGATGCAGCGGCGTTACCTCACGCTGGACGACACCGCCGTGCTCAGTGCGGCCAAGGGGGATCCTGCTGGCTTCATCAATGCACTGCAGGGACCGGTGACGCTGGACGAAGTGCAACGCGCACCGGAACTGTTTTTGCCCATCAAGGCAGCCGTAGACCGGCAGCGCGAATCTGGACGTTTTCTGCTGACGGGCTCGGCCAACGTGCTGCTGCTGCCCGGCATTGCCGACTCATTGGCTGGGCGCATGGAGGTTTTGTCGTTGTGGCCTTTGTCCACCGCGGAGTTGGCAGACAGCCCCGACACCAACCGCGCAGACGCGCTATTTTTGGGCGAATGGAATGCGTTGCGTGTGCCCGCGTGCGAGAAAAGTGACTTGATTGAGCGGCTGCACCGTGGCGGGTTCCCTGAGGCGGCGGCACGCACCACCCCGGCCCGGCGCGAGGTCTGGTTTCAAAGTTATGTGCAAGCCATATTGCAGCGTGATGTACGTGACCTGGCCAACGTCGAGCAACTCACTGAAATCCCCAACTTGCTGCAACTGCTGGCCACCCGCAGCGGCACCCTACTCAACTTTGCAGAGCTGTCGCGCACCGCCCGGCTGGCCCAAACCACGCTCAAGCGCTATTTCGCGCTGCTGGAAATGCTGTTCTTGGTGGTGCGCCTACCGTCTTGGGAGCGCAACGCGGGCAAACGGGTGGTCAAAGCGCCCAAGGTGTTTTTGCCTGACAGTGGCTTGCTCAGTTACTTGATGGGCGACACCCCGCAGGGGTTGGCCGCCAAACCAGGCTTGCCCGGTGGCCTGGTGGAAACCTTTGTGCTGACCGAACTGCTCAAACACGTGGCGTTTTCAGGGTTGCGTTTGTCGCTCTGGCACTACCGAACACAGACGAACATTGAAGTGGATTTCATTCTGGAGAATCGCCTGGGCCAGATCACCGGCATCGAGGTGAAAGCCAGCGCCACCGTGGACGGAAAAGACTTCAAGGGCTTGCGGCATTTGCAGACCACCGAAAGCGCCATTTTTCAGCGCGGCATCGTGCTGTATGCGGGGCGTGAAGTGGTGCCGTTTGGCGAAAATTTGTGGGCGGTACCGTTGTCGGTTTGGTGGGCACCCAGCGCATCGCGCTGAAACCCAGGAGTGAAAACGGCGGACCAATCGAGCCTTACTGCCCCGCCCAGACCGGCTTGCGCTTTTCCTGGAACGCCTTCTGGCCCTCCTTGGCGTCTTCGGTCAGCGTGAACAGCGCGATCTGGCTTTCGGTGAAGGACATGCTCTCCTCGAACGACATGGCATCAATCTTCTTCATGGTGTACAGGCCGCGCCGGATGGCGGCGGGGGACTTGTCCAGCAGGCGGTCCAGCAGCCACTGCAGCTTGGCGTCCACATCGTCGTCGACGTAGTTGACCAGGTTGTATTCCAGCGCCTGGGCGGAGGTGATGGGCTCGCCGGTCAGGCACATCTCGGTCAGCTTGCGCCGCGGGATCAGGTGTTGCAACACGCTCAGCACCTGGGCCGGGAACACGCCCACTTTGACCTCGGGCAGGCCGAACACCGCGTGGCTGGCGGCCACGGCCATGTCGCACATGCTCATCAGGCCCATGCCACCGGCCATGCAGGCGCCGTTGACGCGGGCGATCAGCGGCACGGTGCTGGCCTTGGCCACGCGCAGCACCTGGGCCAGGTGGCCGTGGGGCTCGGAATAGTCGGTGGTGAAGGCGTTTGCTGATTGCAAATCGGCACCGGCACAGAAGGCCTTGCTGCCGGCGCCGGTGATGACGATGGCGCGCACGCTGCGTTCCGTCTGGGCACTTGAAATAGCCCGTGCCATGGCCGCCAGCACGCCGTGGCTCATCGCGTTGCGCCGCTCCTCACGGGTAATGGTCAGCCACAGAACCGGGCCGCGCTGCTCGGCCGCGAGTTCGGGGGTGGACGTGAAGGGGCTGCTGGGGGTGCTCATGGTGACTCCTGTTTTGCTATGATTTTGGTAGCTGTTTGTGCAATGGCTACGAGGGCTGGTGTCGTATTTTGCCGCAAGTGATTCTGCTGGGCGCGCAAATGCAACACCAACGCTGCGCCAGCCTGTACCATGCGATACGCTGTTGCCGACACGCCCGACCCTTCACGAGAAAAGGCCGCCCATGGAGGATTCTTCGCCCCGCATCACATTCGACCAGGTTCCTGAAGGCCTGTGTGCGCGCGTGCTGGGGCGCTGGACGGCCGAGTCGCTGGCTGCGCCGGCGCATTGGGACGGCCTGCAGGCCGCGTTGAACACCCTGCCACCCGACTGGCGCCATTGGCACTGGGACCTGCGCCAGGTGCAGCGGCTGGACCACACTGGCGCCCAGTTGCTGTGGAACGCCTGGTACCGGCAATGGCCCGAATCCGTGCAGACCAGCCCGGCGCAGCGCGCCATGCTGGAGCGGGTGGCGCACTTTTCATCGGTCCTGCCACCGCGCCGGCGTCCGACGGCCACCGATCTGTTCTTGCGCCTGGGCGAGGGGGTGATGCGCCATGAGGAACACGTGCTGGGTGCCGTGCGCCTGGTCGGCCAGTTGCTTCTGGACCTGGTGCAACTGCTGCGCGCGCCCAGCAAGGGCCCGTGGCGCGACATCTCCGGCCACGTCTACCGCATCGGCGCCACCGCCCTGCCCATCACCGCGCTGGTGGGCTTTCTGATTGGCGTGGTGCTGGCCTATCTGATGTCGCAGCAGTTGCGCCAGTTCGGGGCGGATGCCTTCATCGTCAACATCCTGGGCATCTCGCTGATCCGCGAACTCGGGCCGGTGCTGGCCGCCATCCTGATTGCCGGCCGATCCGGTTCCGCCATCACGGCGCAGATCGGTGTGATGCGCGTCACCGAGGAGCTGGACGCCATGCAGGTCATGGGCATTCCCCAGGGCTTTCGCCTGGTGATGCCGCGGGCGCTGGCCATGGCGGTGGCCATGCCGCTGCTGGCGGTGTGGACCACGCTGGCCGCACTGCTGGGCGGCATGCTGGCCGCCGACGTGGTCATGGGCCTGACGCCGGCCTACTTTGCCACCGCGCTGAGCAAGGCCGTGCTGGTGTCCAACCTGTGGCTGGCGGTCGGCAAGTCCGTGGTGTTCGGCGTGATGATTGCGATGATTGGCTGCCACTACGGCCTGCGCATCCTGCCCAACACGCAAAGCCTGGGCGAAGGCACCACCGCATCGGTGGTGACCAGCATCACCATGGTCATCTTGGTGGACGCGCTGTTTGCCGTGGTATTCAAGGACATTGGCATATGAACACCGTGCCCGATTTCCTGCCCACCATGCCGCACGCCGCGCCGGGCACGCCGGTGGTGGAAATCCGCGACCTGTGGACGGTGTTCCGCACCGCTGGCGTGGACGCCGTCATCCACAAGGACCTCAACCTGTCCATTGCGCGTGGCGAGTTGCTGTCCATCGTCGGCGGCTCGGGCAGCGGCAAGACCACGCTGCTGCGCCAGATGCTGGGGCTGGAACTCCCGGCGCGCGGCAGCATCACGGTGCTGGGGCGGCCGGCCTCGCAGCTCACCAGCATTGGTGCGGCCAGCCGGGTGGGCATGCTGTTCCAGCACGGCGCGCTGTACTCGGCCTTCACGGTGCTGGAGAACATTGCCTTTCCGCTGCGGGAGTTGAACAACCTTCCCGAGGACCTGGTGCGCGACGCCGCCATGGTCAAGCTGCAGATGGTGGGGCTGGACCCGGCCCACGCCCACAAGATGCCGGCCGACCTGTCCGGCGGCATGGTCAAGCGTGCGGCGTTGGCACGCGCACTCATCATGGACCCGCCGTTGCTGCTGCTGGACGAACCCACTGCCGGGCTGGACCCGGACCGTTCGGACGCGTTCTGCGACCTGCTGCGTTCCCTGCACCAGGAGCTGGGCTTGACGGTGGTCATGGTCACGCACGACCTGGACACCATCTACGAGATCAGCACCCGGGTGGCGGTGATCGCCGACAAGCACGTCATCGTGGATGCGCCGCCCAAGGACGTGATTGCCTTTGACCACCCCTTCGTGCGGGAATTCTTCCTGGGTGGCCGGGGCCTGCGCGCGCAGGAGCTGTTGCGCCTGCACCCGCACACCGTGTAGAAAGCGAAACGACTATGGAAAACAAATCCCACGCCCTGGCCGCCGGTGCCTTTGTGCTGGCCGTGGCCGCCATGCTGGTGGCGCTGGCCGCTTGGCTGACGCGCGACACCGGCGAGCACCGCCTGTTCGAAATTTCCAGCCGCGAGGGCGTCACCGGCCTGCAGGAGCAGGCGCCGGTGCGCTACAAGGGCGTCACCGTGGGGCGGGTCCAGTCCATCGCATTGGACACCGAGAAGGTCGGCAATGTGCTGGTGCGCTTCGCCGTGGACGGCACCGCGCCCATGACCACTGCCACCTTTGCCACGCTGGGCTTTCAGGGGGTGACCGGCCTGGCCTTCATCCAGCTCGACGACACCGGTGCGGCCTCGCAGGCGCTGGCCGCCAATGATGAGCGCCCCCCGCGCATCCCGATGCGCCCCAGCCTGATGTCGCGCCTGTCCGACCAGGGCGCGGGCCTGCTCAACCAGCTGGACGAGGCCAGCCAGCGCGTCAACCAGTTGCTGGCCGCGCCCAACCAGAAGAAGCTGGTCGACGCCATCGACAACCTGGGCCGGGCGGCGGCCCAGATCGGCCAGGTGGCCCAGCAATCCAACCTGCCGGTGCTGGCGCAGGATGCCAGCGTGGCGCTCAAAAGCCTGAAGACGAATTCCGAACGCCTGGGCCAGAGCGCCGAATCCGTAGGCGCATCGGCCGACGCCTTCAAGCGCATGTCCGAGCGCATGACCGCACCCGGCGGCACGCTCGACCAGATTGCCCAGGGCACCGACGCGTTGCTGGCCACCGGCCAGTCGCTCAACGCCACGCTGGTGCCGCGCATCAACCGCACGGTGGATGACACCGCCCGCACCGTGCGCCACATCGGCCGCGCGGTGGAAACCGTCAACGACAACCCGCAGGCCCTGCTGCTGGGCAACGGCACCGTGCCGCCCGGTCCGGGCGAACCCGGCTTTGTTGAACCCAAGTTGCGCTGAGGTTAGCCATGCACCCAGCCAACCGTGCGTCCCATCTTCAGTCAGGAATTGCTATGAAATCAGTAGCTATTGAGGTCCATTCCACGAGGGCTAGAGCCCTGTTTGTCTGTATGGCCCTGGCGCTGGGCGCGTGCGCGCCGCTGCAGCCGCATCCGCGCGCGCTGGTGTACGACTTTGGCCCCGGCCCGGTGGCCAGCAGCCCTGTCAACCGCATGGCCCCGCTGCCGCCGCTGGTGCTGGCCGAGGTCGATGCCAACGCCGCGCTGGACAGCACCGCCGTGTTGTACCGCCTGGCCTACAGCGACGCCCAGCAGCTGCGCCCCTACGCCCAGGCCCGCTGGAGCATGGCACCGGCGCTGCTGCTGCGCCAGCGCCTGCGCGAGCAACTGGGCCAGCGCCGTGCCGTGCTCAACGCCGCGCAGGGCATGGTGGTGCCGGCCACGGCTCTGTCATTGCACCTGGAGCTGGACGAGTTCAGCCAGTTGTTTGAATCTGCCAGCCAGAGCAACGGCCTGGTGCGCCTGCGCGCCACCGTTGGCCAGGCCGCAGCCGGCACCGAGCGGCTGGTGGCCCAGCGCAGTTTTGTGGTGCAGCGAGCGGCCAGCACCCCGGATGCGGCCGGTGGTGTGCGGGCGCTGACGTCGGCTGCCGATGCCGTGATTGAGGAGATTGCACAGTGGCTGGAGCAGGTGGAAAAGGCCGAGAGGGCTCAGGGGGCGAAGTAGGAATGCCCGCTGCGCACGCCGACCTGGGCAGCTTGTCCAAGCCGGAGTTGCATGCGCTGGCCGATGGCCTGCTGCAGCCCGAGCCCTGGATCGTCGAGCGCTGCGTGGCGTTTGTGCTGGCGCAGACGCGGGGCCTGTGGCATGGGCGTGCCCGCGCCATGATGTGCCGTCGCCTGAAGCATTGCCACCTGGGGCGCACGCACCGCACGGCCCTGGTGGCGTGCATCACCGAGCGGCTGGCGCGTGGCGTGTTTTCCGAGCAGTTCAAGGACCAACTGCGGCTGGCCCTGTCACTGGACCCCGCCCACACGCTGGCGGTGGCCGGTACCTGCCTGAGCAGCCCCAAACCCCATGTCCGACGTTACGCGCAGTGGGTGCTCGAACTGGAGCGTCTGCACGCCGCACAGAAATCCGCACCATGAAAAGGAAACCAACCATGCAAACGACAGCACTTCTCGTCATCGACATCCAGCGCGGCGCCTTTGATGGCGTGCGCTGCCCGCCCATTGACGCGGCGGAACGGCTGGTGGGCAACGCCAGCACGCTGATTGCTGCCGCCCGCGCAGGCGGCCGCCCGGTGGTCTTTGTCCAGCATTGCGAGGGAGCCGGGGAGCCATTTGAAGAGGGCTCCGTCCATGGCCAGCTGCATGCCCAACTGGTGCCAGCGCCGGGCGAGCGGGTGGTGAAGAAATACGCCTCCAGCTCCTTCGAGCGCACGGAACTGGATGCCCTGCTCAAGGCCGGCAACATCGCCAGCCTGGTGGTGTGCGGACTGCAGAGCGAGTTCTGTGTGTCCAACACCACCCGCGCGGCGCTGCAACGGGGCTATGCGGTGCAGGTGGCAGAGGATGGACACAGCACCTGGCCGTCCAATGGGCGCAGTGCGGCAGAGATTGCGGCGGATGCCAACGCGCAATTGGCCCTGGCCGGTGCCAGGTTGGCCAGCACCGAGAGTCTGGCGGACGCCCTGCGATCTGCCTGAGGCCCTGCCTCAGTGCCCCAGCGCGGGGAACAGCTTCACCAGCCCGTCGGACATCACCTCCACCGCCAGTGCGGCCAGGATCAGGCCCATCAGGCGGGTCATGACGTTGATGCCGGTCTTGCCCAGCACGCGGGCAATCGGCTGGGCCAGTGCAAAGCAGGCGGCGGTGGCCAGGGCGATGACCACGCCGTAGCCGACCAGCGTGGTGAGCTGCCAGAAGGTCTTGGCCTTCTCGGCATAAATCACCACGGTGGACATGGTGGCCGGGCCGGTGAGCAGCGGAATGGTCAGCGGCACCACGGCAATGCTGGCGCCCATGGCGGCCTTTTCGGCGCCGTCTTCCATCTCATGCGTGGTGGCCTTGGCCTCGGCCGGCTGGGCGTTGAGCATGTTCAGCGCCGAGGTCAGCAGCAGCATGCCGCCACCGACCTGGAAGCTGGCCAGCGAGATGCCAAAGAAATCCAGGATATGCAGACCGGCCAGCGCGCTGGTGGCAATCACCACAAAGCAGCTGAAGGTGGAGATGGTGATGGTGCGCAGACGCTGCTCGCGCGAGAAACCCTGCGTGTAGTGGATGAAGAACGGCACGATGGCCAGCGGGTTGACGATGGCCAGCAGGGTGATGAGGGGCTTGAAATCCATGGGTGCCTGTTCTTGTTGTTGTGTTGGGGGGGGGTCAGCGCCCGCCGGCCACATCCAGCAGGGCGCCGGTGGTGTAGCTGGCCTCCTGGCCCATCAGCCAGAGGATGGCTTGCGCCACTTCCTGCGCCGTGCCCGGGCGCTGCATCGGTATCTGCGGGGCCACGCGCTGGGCGCGGCCCGGTTCGCCGCCGCTGGCGTGGATGTCGGTGTCAATGATGCCGGGGCGCACGCCGTTGACGCGGATGCCCTCGGCCGCCACTTCCTTGGCCAGGCCCAGGGTGAAGGTGTCGATGGCGCCCTTGCTGGCGGCGTAGTCCACATATTGCCCCGGTGATCCGATGCGCGCCGCCGCGCTGGAGACGTTGACGATGCTGCCGCCCGCACCGCCGTATTTCGTGCTCAGGCGCTTCACAGCCTCGCGGGCGCAGACGAAGGAGCCGATGATGTTGGTGGTGAACATGCGCTGCAGGCGCGCCACGTCCATGCCGTCCACGCGGCAGGCCACGTCCACAATGCCGGCGTTGTTGACCAGGGCCGAGAGCGGCCCGAGCCGGGCGTCCACCTTCTCGAACATGGCCAGCACCTGGGCTTCCACCGCCACATCGGCCTGCACCGTGATGGCGGTGCCACCGCCGGCGCGGATCTGGCGCACCACCTCATCGGCGGCCAGTGAGTTGCTGGTGTAGTTCACGGCCACGGCGTAGCCCTTTTGCGCGGCCAGCAGGGCGGTGGCGGCACCAATGCCGCGCGAGGCGCCGGTGATCAGGACAATGGGTTGCATACAGTCCGGGGGTTAGAGTGGGCGGATGCTGCCGTTGAGCACGGCCGGCGTGTAGTACTGCTGAAAGCCCTTCCACACCACGCCGGATCGGGCGGCGCGCTCCAGTGCGGCGAGCAGCGCGGCCTTGTCCTGCGGGTTGAGCGTGCTGTTGGACAGGTAGACACCGCTTTCGCCCCAGGGCAGTTCGCGCAGGGCTTCAAACTGCAGCTTGTCCAGCAGGTCCTGCACGCGTTCGTCGTCCTGCAGGGCGCCGGCCAGGATGCTGGGAGCCATGATGGTGGCGTCTGCCGCACCGCTCTTGAGCAGGCGCGCCACGGAGACGGCGTCCACTTCCAGGATCAGGCGGGCCTGCTGGGTGAGCTGGGTGATCAGTTCCTGGTAGGCCGGGCCGTAGTCAAAGCCGCGCACCAGCGCCACCTTGAGGCCCGGGCGATCCAGCAGCTCCTGCGTGCTCTTGATGGCTGCTCGCCCGGTTCGCAGGGTGATCAGCATGGCGCGGTTCTGGATCAGCGGAATGAAGGTGCCGTGGGCGTCGCGTTTGGGCGTCCGGGTGGCAGGGATCAGCAGGTCGGCACGGCCGGTCTCGAACAGCACCTCCAGCCGGGCGCGCGGCACCGCCGACAGCGTGACCGTGCAGCCGTCCTTGTCGGCCAGGCCGCGCAGCAGGTCGGGGTAGATGCCCTTGATGGTGTCGCCGTCGATGAGGACGCTCTGGCCGGTGGCCGACACCGGCACATGGATCACCCGTGAGCATGCGGCTTGCGCCGCCAGCGGCAGCCAGGTGCTGACAGTGAGTGCGGCGCAGACAAGGGTTTGCAGTGGCCTGTGCATGGGTAGGGATCCGTTGAAACAAAACACCAGCGGGGTGGGGAAAGCGTAGGGCCAGTTTAGCGTCGAAACCACCGGCTGCAGGGTTTTCTGCAAAGGCCTACCATGGGTGCGGTTGTTCGATTCGGCGTCCTGCCGGCAGACGTGATGGGCGTCTGCATTTGCCAAATGGTTTTATGAAAAATATGGCTCCAGCCCTCGTGAATAGGGTGCTTTCAGCTCTCTTTTTGATAGCGATTTCGGTCCCTGCCCAGGCTGCGGACTACGCTGGGCCGCTGTTTGATGCCCATCTGCACTACAACGTGGAGGCCTGGGACGGCCACAGCGGCCCGCACCCGCCCTCCGATGTGCTGGCGCGCATGCAGAGGAGCGGTGTGCGCGCCATCGTCTCCAACTCCCGCCCCAATGACGGCACCCAACTGTTGGCTGCCAGCCCGCAGGCGCGCCAGGCCGGCGTGACCGTGGTGCCCTTCATCCGCCTGTACCGCAACCGCGCCGATTACGACAGCTGGTTCAAGGACGAGAGCATTTTTGACATGGTGCAGGCCGAACTGGCGCGCGGCACGGCCGCCGGCCCCTACCGCGGCATTGGCGAGTTTCACCTGTACGACAGCGCCAATGCCAATGGCGCCGTGGCGGCGAAGCTGATGGCGCTGGCCGAGGAGAAAGAGCTGGTGGTGCTGGCCCATGTGGACGACGCGGCCATTGAGCTGCTGATGGCCAACACGCCATCCAAGGGCCAGAAGGCGCGGCTGATCTGGGCGCACACCGGCATTGGTGGAGCATCGGTGGATCGGGTGGATGCACTGCTACAGCGCTATCCCGGCTTGATGGGCGAACTGTCCTACCGTCCCGGCCTGACCTGTGCCGCCAGCGACGGCCCCGAGCGCCTGTGCCCGGCCTGGCGCGCACTGCTGCTGAAACACCCAACCCGTTTCCTGATCGGATCGGACACCTGGATCAACCCGCGCTGGCAGTCCTACGAAGGCACGATGCAGGGCTACCGCGCCTGGCTGGGTGAGCTGCCGTCCGAGGTGGCGCGCGCGATTGCTTGGGGCAATGGGGCGCGGCTGTTTGGCCTGAACCCCTTGGAGAAATGAATCTGGCGCATGCCAACACCGTCAACTACAGGAGAAATGCCATGAATCCACCGTATCAACCCGATGCACAACTCGACCTCCATTTCACCCGTGTGGTCGATGTGCCAAGGGCTCTTGTCTGGCGTGCCTGGACCGAGCCGGAACTGCTCATGCCCTGGTTCTGCCCCGTGCCATGGAAAACCATTGAATGCGACATCGACCTGCGTCCGGGCGGTATTTTCCGCACCACCATGCAGTCACCCGAGGGAGCCGAATTTCCCAATGTGGGCTGCTACCTGGAGGTCGTACCCAACGAAAAGCTGGTGTGGACCAATGCCCTGCTGCCGGGTTACCGACCCAGCTATGTGCCGGAAAAGTGCGGCACCGATGACACCGGCTTCATGTTCACCGCGATGATCGAACTGGCAGACCACGGGCAAGGCACGCGCTACACCGCCACCGTCATCCATGCGGACGAAGCCGGTCGCAACCGGCACGCTGCGATGGGATTTGAAGACGGTTGGGGCACCGCACTGGATCAACTGGTTGCCATGATCCACCGGGGAATCTGAACCAGTCCGACGCGGGCGCGTCGGTGCGGATGGCTATCGCCCGCTACGCGCCAGGTAGCGCTTGCGCCAGAACAACACGATCAGCCCCGTGGCAATCACCACCATGATGCCCACGGCCTTCCAGATGCCGGTTTGCTGGTGGATCAGCGGCAGGGCATCGAAATTCATGCCGAAGAAGCCGGTGATCAGGTTCAGCGGCAGGAAGATGGCAGTCAGCACGGTGAGCGTGCGCATGATGTCGTTGGTGCGGCTGCCCTGCACGCTGAAGTGCATCTGCACGGCGGTTTCCACGCTTTGCTCCAGCCGGCGCACGTGGTGCACCACGCGCTCGATGTGTTCGAGCACGTCGCGCGAACGCACCTGCAGCAGGTCGCGCTCCCGGTGCGCGGCCGGGGTTTCGGCTTCGGGCCAGGTCTTGACGGCCTCGATCCAGTCCTGCAGCGCGGCGCGCTGGTCTTCGCACACTTCATCCAGGTAGTGCAGGGACAGGCGGGCGTCCAGAAGCGAGGCCCAGTTGTTGAAGCGGGTCTTGGGGTTCAGCAGCTCGGTCTGCCAGTGGTCGAGCTGGTGGGTCAGCTCGCGGCGCAGTTCCAGAAAGCCGTCCACCATCTGGTTGACGATGCGCAGCATCAGGTCCGCCGGGCTGGTGGGCAGGCGGGCGCCAGCGGCGTGCGATTCGGCGCTGGATGCCTGCATGAGTTTGGTGGCATAGGCGTCGCGCACCGTGCAGTCGGTGGGGTGCACGGTGAGCAGCACGCGGTCAAACACGGCAAACCCGACCGGGCTTGTGTCGATGCGCCGCAGGATGGGCGGGCCACCGCGCGACGGCTCGCGCGTCAGGACTTCGCCGGGGTGCTCCAGGTCGGTGGGGCGGCTGCCGGCGGCCAGGCGGCGAAACACCAGCAGGTCGTATTGCGAGGTGTAGTCGTAGTGCGAGGGCAGGTGGTTGTTGATCAGGTCGGAGATGTGCAGGTCCACCAGTTGCTGGCCACACAGGGCGTGCAACATGGCCTGGACCTTGCCCTGCTCCACCTCGAACTCGCGCCGGGCACAGGCCACCCAGACAAAGCCCTGGGCCGGCGGGCCAGCGAGGGTCAGCGCGTCCAGGTCTTCGCTTTCCGCGAGTCCGCCGGGCTGGATGTGGAAGATGCGCATCGGTCTGGCCCAGATGGTTATTGATGAAATCGGGCGCTAGCCCTCGTCGAATATGCCTTAATTGCTATCGTTTAGCTAGCAATTTGGCGGCATCGATGGCGAAGTAGGTCAGCACGCCATCGGCGCCGGCGCGTTTGAAGGCCAGGAGGCTTTCCAGCATCACGGCCTCACCGTCCAGCCAGCCGTTCAACGCGGCGGCCTTGAGCATGGCGTATTCGCCGCTCACCTGGTAGGCGAAGGTCGGAATTCTGAATTCGTCCTTGACGCGGCGCACCACGTCCAGGTAAGGCATGCCGGGCTTGACCATGACCATGTCGGCGCCCTCGGCGATGTCCATGGCCACTTCGCGCAAGGCTTCGTCGCTGTTGGCGGGGTCCATCTGGTAGACCTTCTTGTTGCTCTTGCCCAGGTTGCTGGCCGAGCCCAGCGCGTCGCGGAACGGGCCGTAGAAGGCGGATGCATACTTGGCGCTATAGGCCATGATGCGGGTGTGGATGTGGCCCTTGGCCTCCAGTGCAGTGCGGATGGCGGCAATGCGCCCGTCCATCATGTCGCTGGGGGCGATGATGTCGGTACCGGCGTCGGCCTGGGTCATGGCCTGCTTCACCAGCATGGCCACGGTTTCCTCGTTCAGGATGTAGCCGTTCTCTTCGGGGCGTTTGTCCGGCAGGCCGTCCTGGCCGTGGTTGGTGAAGGGGTCCAGCGCCACGTCGGTCATGATGCCCAGTTGCGGGAACTCCTTTTTCAGCGCACGCACCGCACGGGGAATCAGGCCGTCGGGGTTCAGCGCTTCGGAGCCTTCGTAGTCTTTCAGCGACTGGTCAATCACCGGGAACAGCGCCATCACCGGGATTTCCAGCTTCACGCATTCCTCGGCCACCGGCAGCAGCAGGTCCAGGCTCAGGCGCTCGACGCCGGGCATGGAGGCAATGGGCACGCGCTGGTTCTTGCCGTCGACGACGAAGACCGGGTAGATCAGGTCGTGCGCGGTGAGCGTGTTTTCGCGCACCAGGTTGCGGGTGAACACATCGCGGCGCAGGCGGCGCGGGCGGCCAAGGGGGTAGGGGGCGTAGGGAGTCATGGGGAAAATTGTGCCTGATTCTGAAATGCCTGCCTGCCGGGACTTGCGGCCGGCCTAGAAGGATCTCGCAAAAAGTGTGGGAAATACTGGCTGCCTATTTTTGGGGTATTTCGTAAAGTCACTTGCAAACCCCCTTTTTCTTTGCTAAATTGCGTTCCGGGTAGCTTGCTACCTCCCGCTTTTCCTCCCTGAGCGGGGCCTTGATGTGTGACAGCAAATAGGCTTACCACCCCAGCCCACGTGCTGGGGTTTTTTTTGTCCTAAACTCAATCAATGGCCTATCTCCTCGTCAAATCCTTTCACATAGTTTTTATCGCCAGCTGGTTCGCTGGCCTGTTTTATTTGCCCCGGATATTCGTGAACCTGGCCATGGTGCCCGCCGGATCGGACGCCGAGCGTGCGCGTCTGCTGCTGATGTCGCGCAAGCTGTTGCGCTTCATGACCCTGATTGCCGTACCGGCACTGGGCTTGGGCCTGTGGCTGTGGATCGGCTTTGGCATCGGCTGGGGGCCGGGCAATGGCTGGATGCATGCCAAGCTGGCCGTGGTGCTGCTGGCAATGGGCTACCACCATGGTTGTGGTGTGATTCTCAAGAAGTTCGAGGCCAACACCATGTCGCGCAGCCATGTCTGGTTTCGCTGGTTCAATGAAGCGCCGGTGCTGATGATGCTGGCAGCGGTGATTCTGGTGGTCGTCAAGCCGTTTTAGGGCACCTCTCCCCATGCACAAGTCGGCGGCCTGGCCACTTGCCTTGCTCTATGTGGGGTTGATTGTTTATGCCAGCCTGTACCCGTTTGCCGAGTGGCGGGACCAGGGCATAGCACCCTGGGCCTTTCTGGCCGCACCCCCGCCGCGCTACTGGACCGGATTTGATGTGGGTATCAATATGCTGGGCTATGCCCCGCTGGGCGGCCTGCTGGCGCTAGGGGCCTTGCGCTCCGGGCGCGTGCGGCATGCCATTCTGGTGCCGATTGCCGTGGCGGCGCTGCTGGCGCTGGTGATGGAAGGCTTGCAGAGCTACTTGCCGGCGCGGGTTCCGTCGCGCGAAGACTGGTTGCTGGACACCCTGGGCGCAGCATTCGGTGCCATGGGGGCCGTGGTATTGGCCAGGTTGGGCGCCATTGACCGCTGGAGCCAGATCCGCGCCCGCTGGTTTGTACCGCATTCGCGCGGTGGCATCGTGCTGCTGGCGTTGTGGCCGCCGGCCCTGTTGTTCCCGGCCGCCGTGCCCTTTGGTCTGGGCCAGGTGCTGGAGCGGGTGGAGGAGGCGCTGGGCTCGCAACTGGTGGATACACCGTTCCTGAACTGGTTGCCGATGCGGGAAACCGAGCTGCAGCCCCTGGTGCCTGGCGCCGAGATGGTGTGCGTGATGCTGGGCCTGCTGATTCCCTGCCTGCTGGGGTTTTGCGTGGTACGCGCGCGGGTGCGCCGCGTTGCCTTCGTGCTGATGACCGTGGGCGTGGGCGTGGGCGTGTCGGCCCTGTCGGCGGCGCTCAGTTGGGGGCCGGTTCATGCCTGGGCCTGGCTGAGTCTGCCGGTACAGTTGGGCATGGTGATGGCCTTATTGCTGGCGTTGGCCCTGGCCTTTGCGCCCTGGCGCGCCAGTGCCGCCTTGTTGTTGCTGTCGTTGGGGGTGTACTTGAGCCTGTTGAACCAGGCGCCGGAAAACGCCTATTTCGCCCAGACCCTGCACGCCTGGGAGCAGGGGCGCTTCATCCGTTTCCATGGACTGGCCCAGTGGCTGGGCTGGCTGTGGCCCTATTGCGCGCTGGTCTATGTGCTGTCCCTGATCTGGTCGCGCGACGCAAAAAATTAGAATCCACGCATGACCGAGCCAACTTCACCATCCGCGCCGTACTACACCCGGCATATTTTTTTCTGCCTCAACGAACGCAAGAATGGCGAGGAGTGCTGCGCCCAGCACCGGGCCCAGGAAGGCTTTGACCGTTGCAAGCAGAGTGTCAAGGAGGCGGGCCTGGCCGGTGCAGGCAAGGTCCGTGTCAACAAGGCGGGTTGCCTGGACCGTTGTGCGGCAGGTCCGGTGGCCGTGGTGTATCCAGAAGGTGTCTGGTACACCTATGTGGACGAGCAGGACATCGACGAAATCGTCGAGTCGCACCTGAAGAACGGCCAGGTGGTCGAGCGTTTGCTCACCCCGGCGCACCTGGGGCGCTGACGCTTGAACTCCCAAACCCGCCGTTTCCTGGTGCAGGGCCCCGTGGGGGGTATCGAGGCGCTGGAGGACCTGCCCACGCTGCATGCCGGGGAGGCGCCGCGCGGCGTGGCGGTGATTGCCCATCCGCACCCGCTGTTTGCCGGGACCATGGACAACAAGGTGGTCCAAACGCTCGCGCGGGCTTTTGTGCAATGCGGTTGGCGCGCCGTGCGCTTCAACTTCCGCGGCGTGGGCGCCACCGAAGGCACGCACGACGCCGGGCGTGGTGAGCTCGACGACCTGATGGCCATGATCGACCATGCCACGGCAGGTTCGCCAACGGCTCCGCTGGCCCTGGCCGGTTTCTCGTTTGGTTCCTTTGTCGTCAGCCATGCCGTGGCGGCGCTCGGACCGCAACGGGCACCGGAGCGGCTGGTTTTGATCGGAACGGCCGCCTCTCGCTTCACGGTGGCTCCCGTCCCACTCGAGCTGCATGCGCGAACCTTGGTGGTGCATGGCGAGCACGACGACACCGTGCCCCTGGCCGACGTGATGAACTGGGCCCGTCCCCAGACCCTGCCAGTGACCGTGGTTCCCGGGGGCTCGCATTTCTTTCATGGACAGTTGCCGCTCTTACGCAATCTGGTCGCACGGCACTTGGCCGCCGGCTTCTGATACTTCCCGATGAAATCCTTTTTTGCTGCCCTCGTGGCGACCGTGTGTTTTTCGGTGGCTGCCCAGACGCCGCAACCACCCGAGGTGGCGGCGCGCGCCTATATGTTGGTCGACGTCGGTGCCAACCAGATCCTGGCGTCCAAGGACGTGGACATGCCTGTGGAGCCGGCGTCGCTGACCAAGCTGATGACCGCCTACCTGGTGTTCGATGCCCTGCGCAACAAGAAGCTGGACATGAAGCAAACCCTGCCGGTGAGTGAGCGCGCCTGGAAGATGCCTGGCTCACGCATGTTCATCGACCCCAAGATGCAGGTGCCGGTGGAGGATTTGATCAAGGGCATGATCGTGCAGAGCGGCAATGACGCCACCATGGCCCTGGCCGAGGGCGTGAGCGGGACGGCGGAGCGCTTTGTCCAGATGATGAACGACCAGGCCAAGGTGTTGGGCATGAAGTCAACGAGCTACAAGAACCCGGAAGGCCTGACCGAGGCTGGCCACTCCACCACGGCCCGTGACCTGAGCATTCTGGCGACCCGGCTGATGGCGGACTTTCCAGACTATGTGGGCGTCTACGCCATCAAGAAATACCACTATCCCGGTACCCCCGCTGCCAACGACAGCAACCGCAATCTGCTGCTGTTTCGGGACCCTACCGTGGATGGACTGAAGACCGGTTATACCGAAGCGGCAGGCTACTGTATGGTGGCCACGGCCAAGCGCGACTTCACCAGCGTGGCTACTCCAGATACACCTGCCGCTGCAGCTGGAAGCCGGCGCTTACTTTCCGTTGTACTGGGCGCTGCCAACGAAAACGCCCGCGCCAATGAATCGCAGAAGCTGCTGAACTGGGGATTCACCGCGTTTGAGGGGGTCAAGCTGTTTGATGCCGACCAAGCGGTGGTGTCGTCCAGCGTCTGGAAGGGCGCCCAAAACACCGTCAAGCTCGGCCGGTCCCAGGCCATCGTGGTGGCGGTGCCCAATGGCAGTGCGGCCAAGCTGAAAACGCAGGTGGTGCGGACCGAGCCTCTGGTGGCGCCCATTGCCAAGGGTCAGCAGCTGGGAACGCTGAAAATCCTGGCCGGCGATCAACCTGTGGGTGAGGTACCCCTGCTGGCGCTGGAGGCGGTGGAGCAAGCCGGAGTTCTGGGCCGTGCCTGGGATGCCGTGCGCCTCTGGATTCGCTGATCAGTGTGGAACCGCTGATTTGCGGGTTTCTCTTGCGGGGAAACCCTTGATCTGATACATTAGAAGGCTTTTCGGAAATTCCGAAGGGATTCACGTTTTCGTAATACTCAAACGTTTAGGGACGTTTTTCAATGCCAACCATCAATCAACTCGTGCGTCAAGGCCGTGAGGTCGAGACCATCAAGTCGAAGAGCCCTGCGATGCAGAACTCTCCGCAGCGTCGCGGTGTGTGCACCCGTGTGTACACCACAACGCCTAAAAAACCTAACTCCGCTCTGCGTAAAGTTGCCAAAGTGCGCTTGACCAACGGTTTTGAGGTGATCTCCTACATCGGCGGTGAAGGCCACAACCTGCAGGAACACAGCGTGGTGCTGGTTCGTGGCGGTCGTGTCAAGGACTTGCCCGGTGTGCGTTACCACATCGTCCGCGGTTCGCTGGACTTGCAAGGCGTGAAAGACCGCAAGCAGTCGCGCTCCAAGTACGGTGCCAAGAAGCCCAAGGCCAAATAAGCCCTGGTTTCCGTTTCAAGTCAGTCGGTGCTGTTTCCCGCGTGGCGCGGTGATGCAGCGAAGTGACCCGAAGCGCGGAATTGTCCGTGTGGGTCGAGTAAGTGGGAGTTATTCATGACTCTCGCGGTGTCTGAAAAGACGCCAACTGAAGCAATTAAGAGGTGAAAAAATGCCACGTCGTCGCGAAGTCCCTAAACGTGAAATTCTGCCGGATCCCAAGTTCGGCAATGTAGAGCTGTCCAAATTCATGAACGTGATCATGGAAGGCGGCAAAAAAGCGGTTGCAGAGCGCATCATTTATGGCGCCCTGGAGCTGATCGAGAAGAAGCATCCGGATAAGGATCCGGTTGAGGCTTTCACCGTTGCCATCAACAACGTCAAGCCCATGGTTGAAGTGAAGTCCCGCCGCGTTGGTGGTGCCAACTACCAGGTGCCCGTTGAAGTGCGTCCCGTCCGTCGCCTGGCTCTGTCCATGCGCTGGATCAAGGAAGCCGCCCGCAAGCGTGGTGAGAAGTCCATGGCCCAGCGCCTGGCCAACGAGTTGCTGGAGGCCACCGAAGGCCGTGGCGGCGCCATGAAGAAGCGTGACGAAGTTCACCGCATGGCTGAAGCCAACAAGGCTTTCTCGCACTTCCGCTTCTAACAGCGGCACCCGCGGCATTCAAGTGCCAGGGATGGTCCCGGGCGGCGCAATGGCGCTGTCATGTGGGGCCTCCACACTTTGGAAGCCGCACGCCAGTTGCGCTGTGCAGCTGGCGGTTCACAGAATTTGATCAACCAAGGATCCATCATGGCTCGCACTACCCCCATTGAGCGCTATCGCAACATTGGCATTTCGGCGCACATCGACGCTGGTAAAACCACCACGACCGAGCGTATTCTTTTTTATACCGGCGTGAACCACAAGATTGGTGAAGTGCACGACGGCGCGGCCACCATGGACTGGATGGAGCAGGAACAAGAGCGTGGTATCACGATCACGTCCGCTGCGACCACCTGCTTCTGGAAGGGAATGGACACGTCCTTCCCCGAGCACCGCATCAACATCATTGACACTCCCGGACACGTGGACTTCACGATCGAGGTGGAACGTTCCATGCGCGTGCTGGACGGCGCCTGCATGGTGTACTGCGCCGTGGGTGGCGTGCAGCCCCAGTCTGAAACCGTGTGGCGCCAGGCTAACAAGTACAAGGTGCCACGTCTGGCCTTTGTGAACAAGATGGATCGCACCGGTGCCAACTTCTTCAAGGTCGTGGACCAGATGAAGCTGCGCCTGAAGGCCAACCCCGTGCCAATCGTGATCCCAATCGGTGCCGAAGAAAACTTCACCGGTGTGGTGGATCTGCGCAAGATGAAAGCCATCATCTGGGACGAAGCCTCTCAGGGTATGAAGTTCACCTTCGAAGAAATTCCCGCAAACCTGGTTGAACAAGCCAAGGAATGGCGCGAGAAGATGGTGGAAGCTGCGGCTGAAGCGTCCGAAGAGCTGATGAACAAGTACCTGGAAGAAGGCGATCTGACTGAAGAGGAAATTACTCTCGGCCTGCGCACGCGCACCATTGCTGGTGAAATCCAGCCTATGCTGTGCGGTACCGCATTCAAGAACAAGGGTGTGCAGCGCATGCTGGACGCTGTTATTGAGCTGATGCCTTCCCCTCTGGACGTGAAAGCCATCAAGGGCTTTGACGAAGATGAGAAGGAAGTTACCCGCAAGGCGGATGACGACGAGAAGTTTGCCGCTTTGGCGTTCAAGTTGATGACCGACCCGTTCGTGGGCCAGTTGACCTTCGTGCGCGTGTACTCCGGCGTTTTGAAAAAGGGCGACACCGTTTACAACGCGGTGCGTGGCAAGAAAGAGCGCATTGGTCGTATCGTGCAGATGCACGCCAACAACCGTGAAGAAGTCGATGAAATCCGTGCCGGCGACATTGCTGCCTGCGTGGGCCTGAAAGATGTGACCACCGGTGAAACCCTGTGTGATCCCAATGCAGTGATTACGCTGGAGCGCATGGTGTTCCCGGACTCCGTCATTCGCCAGGCTGTGGAACCCAAGACCAAGGGCGACCAGGAAAAAATGGGTATCGCACTGAGCCGTTTGGCTGCAGAAGATCCTTCTTTCCGCGTGCAGACCGACGAAGAGTCGGGCCAGACCATCATTGGCGGTCAGGGCGAGTTGCACCTGGAAATCATTGTTGACCGCATGAAGCGCGAATTTGGCGTGGAAGCCAACGTGGGCAAGCCCCAGGTGGCCTACCGCGAAACCATCCGCAAGCAAGTGGTCGACGTCGAAGGCAAGTTCGTGCGCCAGTCCGGCGGTAAGGGCCAGTACGGTCACGTGGTGTTCACCGTTGAACCCAATGAAGCCGGCAAGGGCTTTGAATTCGTCGACGCCATCAAGGGCGGCGTGGTTCCTCGCGAATACATCCCCGCAGTTGAAAAGGGCGTTATCGAAGCTCTGAACCAGGGCGTGTTGGCGGGTTACCCGGTTGTGGACGTGAAGGTCACGTTGACCTTCGGTTCGTACCACGATGTGGACTCGAACGAAAACGCGTTCAAGATGGCTGCTATCTTCGGTTTCAAGGAAGGTTGCCGCAAGGCCAACCCCGTGATTCTGGAGCCCATGATGGCCGTGGAAGTGGAAACACCGGAAGACTACGCCGGCAACGTGATGGGCGACCTGTCTTCACGTCGCGGCATGGTCCAGGGCATGGACGACATGGTCGGTGGCGGCAAGGCCATCAAGGCCGAAGTGCCCCTGTCTGAAATGTTTGGCTATTCCACCACCCTGCGCTCCATGTCGCAAGGCCGTGCGACCTACACGATGGAATTCAAGCATTACTCGGAAGCTCCGCGTAACGTGTCTGAAGCCATCATGGCAGCGCGCGCCAAGTAAAAATCACCCTGTCTGCGACGGTGTGCCGCCTCGTTCCCGTGCGAGGCGAATCAGCAACACCGTGCAGACGTAAAACCACTACACGGGAATAGCTCTTTGGAGAATTGAAAAATGGGAAAAGAAAAATTCACGCGTACCAAGCCCCACGTGAACGTGGGCACGATTGGTCACGTTGACCACGGCAAGACCACGCTGACAGCCGCCATCACCACCGTGTTGGCAGCCAAGTTCGGCGGC
>JBAQDE010000013.1:0-149212 GCA_049294595.1 Rhodoferax sp.
GTATCCTGTTGCGCGGCACCAAGCGTGAAGACGTGCAGCGCGGCCAAGTGCTGTGCAAGCCCGGCTCCATCAAGCCCCACACCCACTTCACTGGCGAGATCTATGTCTTGTCCAAGGACGAGGGCGGTCGCCACACACCGTTCTTCAACAACTACCGTCCCCAGTTCTACTTCCGTACCACGGATGTGACTGGTGCGATCGAGTTGCCAGAAGGCAAGGAAATGGTCATGCCTGGTGACAACGTGTCGATCACTGTGAAGCTGATCAACCCCATCGCCATGGAAGAAGGCCTGCGCTTCGCGATCCGCGAAGGCGGTCGTACCGTGGGCGCGGGTGTGGTTGCCAAGATCATTGCGTAAGCAAAGGAAATAATCATGGCCACCAAGCAAAAAATCCGTATCCGCCTGAAGGCGTTTGATTACAAGCTCATCGACCAATCGGCCGCTGAAATTGTGGACACCGCCAAGCGTACCGGCGCGATTGTCAAGGGTCCCGTGCCTTTGCCTACCCGCATGAAGCGTTTCGACATCCTGCGTTCGCCCCACGTGAACAAGGCCAGTCGCGACCAGTTTGAAATTCGTACGCACCAGCGTCTGATGGACATTGTTGATCCTACAGACAAGACGGTTGACGCGCTGATGAAGCTCGATCTGCCTGCTGGCGTGGACGTTGAAATCAAGCTGCAATAATTGACTCTCCAGTTCGGGTCTTGGCCCGAACTTGCGTCAAAACCAGATGCGAGTTATACTCGCAGGCTCGGCAAGGATTTGCCTGCGTGTAATGCGCGGGCACCTGGCCGGGTTTTATTAACAGTCTTCCACGTAAAACGTTGCAGCCAATTGAAGTTGTAACGGTGGAAGTTACGGAGAAAACAATGAGTCTTAGCAATCACTTAGGGTTGCTGGGTCGCAAGGTTGGCATGATGCGCCTATTCACCGACGACGGGGACGCTGTTCCCGTTACGGTGGTAGACGTGTCCAACAACCGCGTGACACAGGTTAAAACCCAGGAGAACGATGGCTACGTTGCCTTGCAGGTGACGTTCGGTTCGCGCAAAGCATCGCGCGTGACCAAGCCAGTAGCTGGCCACCTTGCGAAAGCAGGCGTCGAAGCCGGTGAGATCATCCAGGAATTCCGTGTAACCGCTGATGCAGCGGCCAAATACGCTGCCGGCGCTACGGTGCCTGTTGCTGACGTGTTCGCCGTGGGTCAGAAGGTGGATGTGCAAGGCACGACTATCGGTAAGGGTTACGCCGGCACGATCAAGCGCCACCACATGAGTTCGCAGCGTGCGTCTCACGGTAACAGCCGTTCGCACAATGTGCCCGGCTCTATCGGCATGGCCCAGGATCCCGGTCGCGTGTTCCCTGGCAAGCGCATGACAGGTCATCTGGGTGATGATTTGGTCACGACGCAAAACCTCGACGTGTTCCGCATTGACGAAGCCCGTCAATTGCTGCTGATCAAGGGTGCCATTCCCGGATCGGCCGGTGGTTTTGTCACCGTGCGTCCCGCAGTCAAAGCTAAAGCCGCGAAAGGAGCGAACTGATGCAGCTCGAACTCCTAAATGACCAAGGCCAGGCTACGTCCAAGTACGAAGCGCCTGAGACCGTGTTTGGTCGCGAATACAACGAAGATCTGGTGCACCAGGTCGTAGTCGCTTTCCAGGCCAATGCCCGTCAAGGCACGCGCGCCCAGAAGGACCGCGAGCAGGTCAAGCACTCGACCAAGAAGCCGTTCAAGCAAAAGGGAACGGGCCGCGCCCGTGCCGGTATGACTTCCTCGCCACTGTGGCGCGGAGGCGGCCGCATATTCCCGAATATGCCCGACGAAAACTTCGCCCAAAAGATCAACAAGAAGATGTACCGTGCCGGTATGGCTTCCATCCTGTCGCAGTTGGCCCGTGAAGGCCGTCTGGCGGTGGTGGATTCCATGAAGGTGGACTCTCCCAAGACCAAGGCACTGGCTGCCAAGTTCAAGGCGATGAATCTGGAGTCGGTGTTGGTGATCGCTGACGAAGTCGACGAAAACCTGTACCTGGCATCCCGTAATCTGGTCAATGTTCTGGTGGTTGAGCCCCGTTACGCTGATCCGCTGTCGCTGGTGCACTACCGCAAGGTGTTGGTGACCAAGGCTGCCATGGACAAACTCAAGGAGATGTTCGCATGAGCGCCCGTATGAACAACACGTCGAAAGTCAAGTACGACGAAGGTCGTTTGATGCAGGTTCTGGTTGCTCCCATCGTGTCTGAGAAGGCCACCATGGTTGCTGAAAAGAGCAATGCTGTGACGTTCAAGGTGCTGCAAGACGCTACCAAGCCCGAAATCAAGGCCGCTGTGGAATTGATGTTCAAGGTGGAGGTGCAAGGCGTTTCTGTGGTGAACACAAAAGGCAAGACCAAGCGCTTTGGCAAGTCCGTCGGCCGTCGCGACAATGTTCGCAAAGCCTATGTGATGCTCAAGCCTGGTCAAGAGCTGAACCTCGGTGGGGAGGCTGCGTAATCATGGCTGTTATCAAAATGAAACCAACTTCCCCAGGCCGTCGTGGCGTGGTGAAGATTTCGCGTGACCACCTGCACAAGGGTGCGCCTCACGCTGCCTTGCTGGAACCACAATTCCAGCAAGCCGGTCGTAACAACAACGGCCACATTACGACCCGTCACAAGGGCGGCGGACACAAGCACCACTACCGCGTGGTGGACTTTGTTCGCAACAAGGACGCTATTCCTGCCAAGGTTGAGCGCATTGAGTACGACCCCAACCGTTCCGCGCACATCGCTCTGGTGTGCTACGCAGACGGCGAGCGCAAGTACATCATTGCTCCCCGTGGTCTGGAAGTCGGCGCCACCATCATGAGTGGTTCCGAAGCCCCCATCCGCGTTGGCAACACCCTGCCCATCCGCAACATTCCAGTGGGTTCCATCATCCACTGCGTAGAGTTGCAAGTTGGCAAGGGCGCGCAGATCATCCGCTCGGCGGGTACGTCTGCAACGCTGCTGGCCCGTGAAGGCACGTACGCGCAAGTCCGTGTGCGTTCTGGCGAAGTTCGCAAGATCCATATCGACTGCCGCGCAACCATCGGCCAAGTCGCCAACGAAGAGCACAGCCTGCGCCAACTGGGTAAAGCCGGTGTCAAGCGCTGGATGGGTATTCGCCCAACCGTTCGCGGTGTGGTGATGAACCCGGTCGACCACCCGCACGGTGGTGGCGAAGGCAAGACTGGCGAAGGCCGTCATGCAGTCGATCCTTGGGGTAATCTGACCAAGGGTTACCGTACCCGTAACAACAAGCGCACGCAGGTCATGATCGTGTCGCGTCGCAAGAAGTAAGGGGTAGGTAAATGACTCGTTCTCTCAAAAAGGGTCCCTTCGTGGATCACCACCTGGTAGCCAAGACCGAAAAGGCCGTCGCTACCAAGGACAAGAAGCCGATTAAGACTTGGTCGCGTCGCTCCATGATCCTGCCCGATTTCATCGGCTTGACCATTGCCGTTCACAACGGCAAGCAGCACGTTCCGGTCTATATCACCGATCAAATGGTTGGCCACAAGTTGGGTGAGTTCGCTCTGACCCGTACTTTCAAGGGTCATCCTGCGGACAAAAAAGTCCAGAAGAAATAAGGATTGACCATGGAAACACGTGCAACCCTTCGTGGCGTCCGTTTGTCAGTCGACAAAGGCCGTCTGGTCGCGGACCTGATCCGCGGCAAGAAAGTGGACCAAGCCCTGAACATTTTGCAGTTCACACAGAAAAAAGCTGCTGTGATCATCAAGAAGGTTCTGGAGTCCGCTATTGCCAACGCTGAGCACAATGACGGTGCCGACATCGATGAATTGAAGGTCAAGACCATCTACGTCGAACAAGGCGCTTCGCTGCGTCGCTTCACGGCCCGCGCCAAAGGCCGCGGCAACCAAATCAGAAAACCCACGTGCCATGTGTACGTGACGGTTGGTAACTGAAAGAGGCCAGGAAGATATGGGACAAAAAATCCACCCAACCGGCTTTCGCCTGGCGATTAGCCGTAACTGGTCTTCACGCTGGTACGCCAGCAACCGTGATTTCGCCGGCATGCTGGCCGAAGACATCAAGGTTCGTGAATACCTCAAAGCCAAGCTGAAAAACGCTTCGGTGTCGCGCGTTCTGATCGAGCGCCCCGCCAAGAACGCACGTATCACGATTTTCTCGGCACGTCCGGGCGTCGTGATCGGCAAAAAAGGCGAAGACATCGAAAACCTCAAGCGCGATCTGGGCAAGCAGCTCGGCGTGCCTGTGGCCGTGAACATCGAAGAAGTGCGCAAGCCCGAAATCGATGCCAAGCTGATCGCCGACAGCATTACGCAGCAATTGGAAAAGCGGATCATGTTCCGCCGTGCCATGAAGCGCGCCATGCAAAACGCCATGCGTCTGGGTGCCCTGGGCATCAAGATCATGTCGTCCGGCCGTCTGAACGGCATTGAAATCGCTCGCTGCGAGTGGTACCGCGAAGGTCGCGTGCCACTCCACACACTGCGCGCTGACATTGACTACGGAACTTCCGAAGCCAAGACCACCTACGGCATCATTGGTGTCAAGGTCTGGGTCTACAAGGGTGACACGCTGGGTCGTAACGACCTGCCGGCAGCCGTTGAACCCCGTGCTGAAGAAGAGCGTCGCCCACGTGGCCCGCGCCGTGATGACCGTGGCGGTGCCCGCCCTGGTTCTGACCGTCCTGCTCCCCGCGGTGCTCGTCGCCCTGTTGGCAGCAATGCCGCACCCGCCGATGGCAGCGACAAGCCTGTAGAGGCTTCCGGTGCTGACGCCGATAAACCCACCGTTAAGCGCGTTCGCAAAGTCGCCGCGCCAGCTGCAGCAGCTGACGGTAAAGGAGAATAACCATGTTGCAACCCGCTCGCCGGAAATACCGCAAAGAGCAAAAGGGCCGTAACACCGGCATCGCGACACGAGGCAGCTCGGTCGCATTCGGTGACTTTGGTCTGAAATGTACTGACCGCGGCCGTCTGACGGCTCGCCAGATCGAAGCGGCACGTCGTGCCATTTCCCGTCACGTGAAGCGTGGTGGCCGTATCTGGATCCGCGTGTTCCCCGACAAGCCAATTTCCCAAAAGCCTGCTGAAGTGCGTATGGGTAACGGCAAGGGCAATCCCGAGTACTACGTGGCTGAAATCCAGCCCGGAAAAATCGTGTTTGAAATCGTTGGCGTTCCCGAAGAACTGGCCCGTGAAGCGTTCCGCCTGGCTGCTGCAAAGCTGCCACTGCGTACCACTTTCGTGGCCCGTATGATCGGTCAGTAATTCAGGAGATATCGAAATGACGAAAGCTGCTGAACTGCGCACCAAGGACGTTGATGGTTTGAAGACGGAAGTCAAAGCGCTGCAAAAAGCCCACTTTGGCCTGCGTATGCAAAAAGCCACGCAACAACTCAACAACACCGCTACGCTGCGCACTGCGCGCCGCGATATTGCTCGCGCCAAGACCATTCTTGTCGAGAAGCAAAGCGCTGACAAATCCGCCAAATAAGGAGCGATAAATGACGGAAGCTAAAAAATCCCTCAAGCGCACCTTGATTGGCAAGGTGGTCAGCGACAAGCGTGCCAAGACTGTGACCGTGCTGATCGAGCGCCGTGTGAAACACGAGCTCTACGGCAAGATCGTTGGCAAGTCGAGCAAGTACCACGCCCATGACGAAAAGGGCGAGTACAAGCTGGGCGACATGATCGAAATCACGGAAAGCCGTCCGATTTCGAAGACCAAGAACTGGGTTGCTACCCGCTTGGTGCAAAAGGCCATTGAAGTCTAAAGGGCTTGCCCTTCAGGCCTGCAGGCTACAAGACGACGGCTCACAATTGTGAGCCGTTTTCATTTGTGCAAGACATTATTCAGGAGCGAACATGATCAAAGTAGGCGACACCCTTCCAGCAGCCGTGCTGATGGAGTACTCGGAAGTCGAGGGGAATGGCTGCAGCCTCGGTCCCAATCCGGTCGACGTAGCCAAGGCGACCGCTGGCAAGACCATTGCACTGTTTGCGCTGCCTGGCGCCTTCACGCCCACTTGCTCGGCCAAGCATGTTCCCGGCTATGTCGAGAATGCCGAAGCCTTCAAGGCGGCCGGTGTGGATGAAATCTGGTGCGTCAGTGTCAACGACGCCTTTGTCATGGGCGCCTGGGCGCGCGACCAGAAGACGGCTGGCAAGGTTCGCATGCTGGCGGATGGCAGCGCGGCCTTTGCACAAGCCACCGGCTTGACACTGGACCTGACGACCAAGGGCATGGGTCTGCGCAGCAACCGCTATTCCATGCTGGTCAAGGATGGCAAGGTGGCGGCGCTCAATATTGAAGGTCCCGGCAAGTTTGAAGTGAGCGACGCGGCAACCCTGCTGGCCCAGGCCAAGGGCTGACTGCTGCCTTCCAGGTCGGGTGACTACAACTCGGCCTTGAGGTAGTGGGCCCCGGCAATGGGGTTGTAGTAATAGGGCGGAATCTCCTCAAAGCCCAGCTCCTGGTACAGGGCACGGGCTGATTCCATCTCGTTCAGGGTGTCCAGCAGGATGCAGTCGTATCCGCACAGGCGCGACGCCTCCAGAATGTGCTCCGCGAGCATGCGCCCCAGTCGCAGGCCCCGGTAGATCGGGCGCACATACAGGCGTTTCATCTCGCAGGCATTCGGGTAGTCCACCGCATCCAGTGGCCGCATGGCACAACAGCCGGCCAGTTGCCCGTCGACGGTGGCCAGCACCAGGGCACCGCGCGGGGCGCTGTATTCGCCGGGAAGTCCGAGCAATTCCTCCTTGAAATTCTGAAAACACAGATCCACATTCAGCGTGGCTGCGTACTCCTGAAACAGGGTGCGGATGCCCTCCAGCTCGGCTGCCGAAACCGGCGTCAGCAGTCGAGTATCCAGGTCCGCTGATTGCGAACCGGTGATGCCATCCTTCACGCGGCCCATGGCACCATCCCTGTCGCCAAATTGTGATTGCGTCGAATGCGATAAAAATTCATTGCGGCAATATGCAGTTGCACCAGTACTCTTCAAAACGGAAGTTCCGACCCCGCTATGGTAATAGGTAGCGCCAGACCTGAATTTAGCACCACGGGAACCTAGTCAGCACCGGGCGGGATACTCCGATGTCCTGTCAGCCAGATCGACGCTGAAACGCCATAATGGCCCTCCCTATACGGGTTTGTTTATACAAGGTGAATTTCATGGACAGACGTCAGTTCAACTTGGTCAGCGCCTTGACGGCCTTGCTGGTTACCAGTGCCATCCAGCACGCGCATGCCCTCACCCTGGCGGACCTGAGCAACACCGATGCGACCAAGGGCTTGAAAACGGCACTGGAAAAGGGCGCACTGTCGGCCATCGGCATCCTGGGTGTGCAGGACGGTTTCCTGGGCAATGACAAAGTCCGCATCGGAATGCCGGCGTCCCTGAACGACGCGGTTCAGTTGCTGCGCACCCTGGGTCAGGGCGGACGTGTGGATGAATTGATCACCGCCATGAACCGGGGCGCCGAGGCGGCGGTTCCGATGGCCAGGGATCTGCTCGTCAATGCGGTGCAGACGATGAGCGTCAACGATGCCAAGGGCATTCTGGCGGGCGGCGACACCGCCGTCACGAACTTCTTTGCCAGCAAGACCCGACCAGCACTGGCAGTGAAATTCCTGCCGGTCGTCAGCCAGGCTACCGAAAAGGTGGGGTTGGCACAGAAATACAACGACGTGGCAGGCAAGGCCGCGGACATGGGGTTGCTGAAAAAAGAGGACGCCAATATCCAGCAATACGTCACCGGCAAGACGCTCGACGGCCTGTTCTTCATGATCTCCGAAGAAGAAAAGAAGATTCGCCAGAATCCGGTGGGCTATGGCAGCGCCATCCTGACCAAGGTCTTTGGTGCACTGAAGTGAGACGATGGCCGCTGTTGTGCGGGGCCCTTGCGTGGTGCGTCGTGGGCCTGGTGGCCTGTAGTCCCGCGCTGAACTGGCGCGCTGTTCAGCTGCACGGCCTCTCCGCCATGCTGCCCTGCAAACCCGACCGTGCGCAACGCACCGTGCAACTTGGCGCGGCAGAGGTGGGCTTGGAAATGGCAGGTTGCGAGGCCGGCGGAGCCCTGTATGCCATCAGCCACACACGGGTGGAGAGCGCCTTGCGTGCCGATGCAGCGCGCGCCGCATGGCGTCAGCAGACGCTGGCCACCATGCGTGCGGCCGCGGTGCAGGAGGCTCCCTTGCGCATGCTTTCAGCCGATGACCTGATGCGCACCGCGCAACGGGTCACGGCCCAGGGCCAGCGGCCCGACGGTAGCGCTGTAAATGCGCAACTCCTCTGGCTCACCAGTGGCGCCGATCTATACCATGTGGCGGTCTATGCCGATCCGCTGACCGATGAGATGACCGAGATGCTTTTCTCCGGCCTGCGTCTGCAATGACGCCATAATCAGCAATCAAGGCAACCATGAATACCGGCATCCTCATCATCGCCCATGCCCCGCTGGCCAGCGCCCTGCGGGAGTGCGTGTTGCATGTGTATCCCGAAACGGCCAGCGGCGTCCTGGCGCTGGACGTACTGCCCAATGCGCCAACCGAAACGACACGGCTGGCCGCGCTGGCGCTGCTAGACCAGTTGGCCGCGCCCTACACCCTGGTGCTGACCGATGTGTTCGGGGCTACCCCCTGCAATGTGGCGCAGAAAGTGGTGGATGGCGTGCACGCCAAACTGGTGGCGGGCGTCAACCTGCCCATGCTGCTGCGCACCGTCAACTACCGCCATGAAGCACTGGATGTTCTGGTCGCGCGTGCCTTGTCCGGCGGAGCCCAGTGCATCATGCAGGTGGCTGTCACCGCACCGCAGAATCAGACACGAAAAACGCATGATAAAAACCACCACGACCATCAGCAATAAACTGGGCCTGCACGCCCGCGCATCGGCCAAGTTGACCAAACTGGCCGGCAGCTTTCCCTGCGAGGTCTGGATTGCCAAGGGCGAGCGCCGTGTCAATGCCAAGAGCATCATGGGCGTCATGATGCTGGCCGCCGGCATGGGTTCCGAAGTCGTCATCGATACCGACGGCGATCGCGCCCAGGAAGCCATGGATGCGATCCTGGCCCTCATCGCCGACAAATTCGGCGAAGGCGAATAAGCAACATGACTTTCGCGATTCATGGTCTGAACGTATCGCGCGGGGTGGCCATCGGGCGCGCCGTGCTGGTGGCCTCCAGCCGGGTGGATGTGGCGCACTACTTCGTGCAGGCCAGCGAGGTCGAAGCCGAGATCGACCGGCTGCGCAAGGGGCGCAATGCCGTCATCGACGAGATTCACCGCCTGCAGGAGAGCATCACCCACATGGGGCCTAAGGAGGCACCGCATGAGCTGGGCGCGTTGCTGGATGTGCACCTGATGCTCCTGCAGGACGAAGAACTGGTGGGGGGCGTCAAGCGCTGGATCACCGAGCGGCTGTACAACGCCGAGTGGGCGCTGACCACGCAGCTCGAAATCATTGCCCGCCAGTTCGACGAGATGGAGGACGAGTACCTGCGCGAGCGCAAGGCCGACCTGGAGCAGATTGTTGAGCGCGTGTTGCGGGCCATGAAGGGCAAGGGATCTCCCGTGGCGTCGCACCAGCACCAGCGGATCGGCCGCAAGCCGTCGCAGCAGGACCTGCTGCTGGACGACACGGTGGACGTGCCGCTGATCCTGATTGCGCACGACCTTTCGCCGGCCGACATGCTGCAGTTCAAGCAGAGCGTGTTTGCCGGTTTCATCACCGATGTGGGCGGCAAGACCTCGCACACCGCCATCGTGGCCCGCAGCATGGACATTCCGGCTGTCGTTGGCGCCCGCCTGGCCAGCCAGCTGGTGCGCCAGGACGACTGGGTCATCATCGATGGCGACGCCGGCGTGGTCATCGTCGATCCCTCGCCCATCATCCTGGCAGAGTACGGCTTCAAGCAGCGCCAGCGCGAGCTGGAGCGCGGCCGCCTGCAGCGCCTGCTGCACACACCGTCCGTCACCATGGATGGCGAACGGGTGGAGCTGCTGGCCAATATCGAGATGCCGGACGACGCTCCCGTGGCCCTGAAGGCCGGTGCCGTGGGCGTGGGGCTGTTTCGCAGCGAATTCCTGTTCATGGGTCGCCAGGGGCGCTTGCCCGGCGAGGAAGAGCAGTACCAGGCCTACAAGCGCGCCGTCGAAGGCATGCAGGGCCTGCCGGTGACCATCCGCACGGTGGATGTGGGAGCCGACAAGCCGCTGGACGAATCCCTGCGTGACGACGCCCACCTGAACCCGGCCCTGGGCCTGCGCGCCATCCGCTGGAGCCTAGCCGACCCTGCCATGTTTTTGACGCAGCTGCGTGCCATCCTGCGCGCCGCCGCCCACGGCAAGGTGCACCTGCTGGTGCCCATGCTGGCGCACGCCCGCGAGATCCGTCAGACGCTGGCGCACCTGGACCATGCCCGCGCCCAACTGGACAACCGTGGCATGACCTATGGCCCGGTGAAACTGGGTGCCATGATCGAGATACCGGCCGCGGCCTTGAGCCTGCGCCTGTTTCTCAAGCATTTCGACTTCCTGTCCATCGGCACCAATGACTTGATTCAGTACACGCTGGCGATTGACCGGGCCGACGAATCCGTGGCGCACCTGTACGACCCACTGCACCCGGCGGTGCTGCGGCTGGTGGCTGACACCATTGCCGAATGCCGCGCCCAAGGCAAGGGCGTGAGCGTGTGCGGCGAAATGGCCGGCGACGTGACGCTGACGCGCTTGCTGCTGGGCCTGGGCCTGCGCAGCTTTTCGATGCACCCGGCGCAGATTCTGGCCGTCAAGCAGGAAATCTTGCGTGCGGACACCGCCAAGCTGGCTCCCTGGGCGCAGCGCGTGATGGACGCGGAAGACCCGGCGCGTGAGCTGGCGGCTGGTTGAAACGTCGCACCACGCTGAATCGACTATTTGCTATTTAATTCATAGCAATCTATGCTTATTTCACGAGGGCTAGCGCCCATTTTGATAGAAAACCATTTCCCCGCTGTGACCGAACTGCCTGAGAAGACCCAAGAGCCGCGCCTGTGGCGTGCCGATGGCTGGACCGCCCGGGTCATCAAGAACGAAGACGATGATGGCTGGGCCGTTGCGATGATCCGCGGCGGTGAACCCGAGCCTGCCCTGGTTGGCCCCTGGACCATGGGGCGCGACAAGAAGAACCCCAAGCCGCTGGATGGCGCGGCCTTCAGCACCCTGGTCAAAACCGCAACCGAGTTTGTGCGCCGCAGCGAGCAGCAGTTGCACGCCGCCCTGCACCAGAGCATCGTGGTCACCGCGCAGTCTGCGCGCCTGACCGTGTGCCTGGACATCGTGCCCGATGAAGACAACCCCTACGCGGTGCTGAGCGCCAGGGAAGAGGGTGGTGAGACCCTGGCCGAAGTGCGGGTGCCGCCTTCATTCAAGCTCAACCGCAGCAGTGCCGTGGCATGGGCGGAGGGCGGTTTTGCCCGGCCCGGGGAGCGGCCGAGCCGGGACTGAGCGGCTCCGGGGTCGCCGTCAGGCGATGTTGACGGAAAAGATCTTGACCGCCCGCTCCAGTGTGTCCGCGCGTGCGGAGAGCGCGCCACACGACTGGGTGGACTGCTGCACCAGATCGGCATTCTGGCGGGTCACGTCATCCAGGAGCTGCATGGCCTCGCCGATTTGCGCCACGCCAGCGGATTCCTCCCGGGTTGCCAGGGTGATTTCCCCCAGGCGCTCGGTCACCAGGTGCACCTTTTCAACCGCGCTGCGGATGGTGCCGGCGGCGGCATCCACGGTGCTGGTGCCCTCGGAGACTTGCTGCGCGGACTCCTGAATCAACTCGCGGATTTGCTGCGCCGCTGTGCCGCTGCGGTGTGCCAGGGCGCGCACCTCACTGGCCACGACCGCAAAGCCGCGCCCTTGTTCTCCAGCATGCGCGGCCTCGACGGCTGCGTTGAGGGCCAGCAGATTGGTCTGAAAGGCCAGCTGCTCGATGACGTCAATGATTTCCGTGACGCGCCTGGACGAGGCCTCGATCCGGTGCATGGATGCCGCCACCTGGTTGATGGAGTGGGCGCCGTCGGAGGCGACCGAGCTGGCTTCTGAACTCAGGCTGGCTAGGCTTTGTGCCGTATCGGCGGTCTCCCGCACCGCACCGGAAATCTGCTCGACCGAGGACGAGGTCTTCTCCACCCCTGCGGCCTGCGCTTCCGTGCGCTCGGCCAGCTCCAGGCTGCCCTGCAGAATGGCCTGAGAGGCCTGCGTGACCCCGCGCACCTCGGCACGCACGTCGGCGACGATGGCACGCATGTTCAGGTTGATCAGCCACAGCCTGCGCATCAGCGAACCCACCGGGCTGGTGGTGTCGTATTCCATGTCGCCATCCAGGTTGCAGCCGGCAACCTCGCCGGCCAACTGGTCGGCCCGGCCAAGGGGGTTTGACACGGCGCGCGAGAACCAGGCCAGGAACAGCCCGGCACCCACCAGGCCGGCCGCCAGATGAACCCCGCTGACCAGGGCGGCCCCGCTGCCGCCGAGGAACCAGGCGGGCGACAGCGCCAGGAGCAGCATCAGGACCAGCCCAATGGCAGCGCGCTGGCACAGCGTCATGCGGTGCAGCTTGCCCAGCCCATCACGCCATCCCAGCGGGCGCACATTGCCGGCGTGCAGCCGGAAGGTGGCTTGGCCACTGGTGCGCTGCTGGTCAATCAGGGCATACAGTGCCTCGGCCGCCTGGATCTGTTCCCGGCTGGGTTTGAGCCGTACCGACATATAGGCCTTGGGCTTGCCGTTCTCCATGACCGGCGTGACGTTGGCCTGTACCCAGTAGTGGTCGCCGTTCTTGCGGCGGTTCTTCACAATGCCGGTCCACGGGCGGCCGCGGCCAATCGTGGCCCACAGGTCCTTGAAGGCTTCTGGTGGCACATCCGGGTGGCGCACGATGTCGTGCGGTTGCCCCAGCAGTTCTTCGTAATCAAATCCGCTGGCATCCACAAAGCCGCGGTTGCAGTGGGTGATGCGTCCGGTCAGGTCGGTGGTGGAGACCAGAATCGAACCTTCGGGCAACACATACTCGCCCTGTGTAACAGGCAGGTTGATTTTCATGGGTGTGAGACGGCCGCCGCCCGGGCCGCAAAGGCACCCGGGGCGGTCAATCCGACGGTGGGTTTTTCAACAAAAAACCGCGATGGTGCTAGAACCCGGGTTCAATGCAAATGACCTGGGTCAATAAACCACGAAGTCAAACGCCATCACGCAAGGCGGCCACCCCAGGCCGCCACGCGGTGTTGCCTCAGCGCGTGTGGCGCAGACTGCCATCCATGGCTTGCCCGGCCTGCTGGTCAGCGTGGTAGCTGGAGCGGACCATGGCGCCCACGGCAGCGTGCTTGAAGCCCATCTCATACGCCTTGGCCTCGAACAGCTTGAAGGTATCGGGGTGCACGTAGCGCTTGACCGTCAGGTGGGAGGTCGATGGCGCCAGGTACTGGCCGATGGTCAGCATGTCGATGTCGTGGTCGCGCATGTCCTGCATCACCTGCAGCACCTCTTCGTCGGTCTCGCCCAGGCCAACCATGATGCCGCTTTTGGTCGGCACACCGGGGTGCAGCGCCTTGAATTTCTTCAGCAGGTTCAGACTGAACTGGTAGTCCGAGCCGGGGCGCGCTTCCTTGTACAGGCGTGGCGCGGTTTCCAGGTTGTGGTTCATCACGTCCGGCGGTGCGGCATTCAGGATGGCCAGGGCGCGGTCGTCGCGGCCGCGGAAGTCGGGCACCAGCACCTCGATCTGGGTAGTGGGCGAGAGTTCGCGGATGCGGGTGATGCAGTCGGCAAAGTGCTGGGCGCCGCCGTCACGCAGGTCGTCGCGGTCCACGCTGGTGATGACCACGTACTTCAGCTTGAGGTCGGCAATGGTCTGCGCCAGTTTCTGCGGCTCGTCGGCATCCAGCGGGTCGGGGCGGCCGTGGCCCACGTCGCAGAACGGGCAGCGCCGCGTGCACTTGTCGCCCATGATCATGAAGGTGGCCGTGCCGTGGCCAAAGCACTCGCCGATATTCGGGCAACTGGCCTCCTCGCAGACGGTGACCAGCTTGTTCTTGCGCAGCACGTCCTTGATTTCGTAGAAGCGGGTGGTGGGCGAGCCGGCCTTGACGCGGATCCAGTCCGGCTTCTTCAGCACCTCGCCCTGCACCACCTTGACCGGGATGCGCGACAGTTTGGCGGCCGCCTTCTGCTTGGCCGTGGGGTCGTAGTTCTCCTGCGTCTGCGCTTCGCGGACCGTGTTGCTGGAGCCCGTGGTGGAGGGCGTGGTCGGGGTGTGGCTCATGGTGTGGTGCACCGCGCCCGGGGGCGTCAGGGTGCCAGGTAGGTTGCGAGCTTTTGGCTCAAGATGTCGGCGGCTTCCGCCCAGCCAACAGATACCCCGATTGTAGAAAGGTCCACCGTCTGCAGCCCGGAATACCCACAGGGGTTGATACGCGAGAAGGGTTCCAGGTCCATCGCCACGTTCAGGGACACGCCGTGGTAGGTGCAGTTGCGGCTGACCTTGATCCCGATCTGGGCGATCTTGCCCAGGCCGGTGAAGTCGGGGGAGGCGCTCGCCCCTTTCTGTGGCCGTTGCGGCAGCGGGCTGTGGCCTGCTGGGTCATCCAGCCGCACATAGATGCCGGGTGCGCCCGCCACCCGGTGGCCCGTCACGCCGAAGTAGAGCAGGGTGCGGATCACGGCTTCCTCGATGCGGTAGACGTATTCCTTGACGAAATAGCCAGCGCGCTTGAGGTCGATCAGTGGATAGGCTACCACCTGGCCGGGGCCGTGGAAGGTGACCTGGCCACCGCGGTTGGTCTGCACTACGGGGACGTCGCCGGGCAGGAAGATGTGCTCCGGCTTGCCTGCCAGCCCCTGCGTGAAGACCGGCGGGTGCTCACAAATCCATAGCTGATCAGGCGCATTCGACGAGGGCTGGAGGTCTCTTTCGCTTGTAAAGGCTTGCATGGCGGCATAGGTGGGCAGGTAGTCCACGCGGCCGAGCAGGCGGATGTCGAAGGGAGGAATATCCGCCATGGCAGACCTACAGGACCACTTTGACCATCGGGTGGGTGGACAGCCTGCGGTACAGCTCGTCGAGTTGCTCGCGGCTGGTGGCCGTCACGGTGATGGTCACACCCAGGTAGTTGCCGCCCTTGCTTTCGCGCAGTTCGATGGTGCTGGCATCAAACGTGGGGTCGAACTGGTGGGCGATCTGGGTGATGGCGTGCACCAGTCCGTCGACCTTGGTCCCCATGACCTTGATCGGAAACAGGGACGGGTATTCGATCAGGGATTCCTGGCGCGGAGCGGGCGGTGGGGTGGTTGGCATGGTGGTTGCAATTGAGGGGGGTTACACGGCCAGCGCCGCGGTCTGCTGGTCCTTGGCGGCCTGGTAGCCGGCGTACAGCGCGTGGTAGACCGGACCGGGCACGCCGGCGCCGACGGCCTGGCCGTCCAGTGACGTGACCGGCAGCACTTCCTTGGTGGCGCTGGACAGCAGCAGTTCATCCGCGGCCAAAACCTCGTCACGGCTGATGCGGCGCAGTTCAAACGGGATGCTGCAGGATTCGCAGATTTCTTCAATCAGGCCGTAGCGGATACCTTCCAGCACCAGGTTGTCGCGTGGCGGACCGAAGACGGCACCGCTCTTCACCACCCAGACGTTGCTGGAGGCGGCTTCGCTCATGTAACCGTCCCGAAACATCACGGTCTCCATGGCGCCGGCATCCACGCTGATCTGGCGTGCAAACACGGCGCCCAGCAGGCTGGTGCTCTTGATGTGGGCCTTCTCCCAGCGGAAGTCGTCCGCTGTCACGCAGGCCACACCTTGGGCGCGCTGCGCCGCCGTTGGCTGTGGCATGCGGTTGCTCATGGCAAACACCGTGGGAGTGATGTGTTCGGGCATTGCGTGGTCGCGCAAGGCCACCCCGCGGGTGATCTGGATGTACACCAGTTGATGGATGTCTTCGGCCCTGGCCCCCGTCGAATCGGCGTAGCGTGCTACCAATTCTGAAATAAGGTCACGCCACTGGGGGTTGGTCAGGGGATTGGGCAGGCGCAGCTCGGTCAGGCTGCGTTGCAGCCGGGCCATGTGCTGGGTCAGGCGAAACGGCTGGCCAGCGTACACAGGCACCACCTCGTACACACCGTCGCCGAAAATGAAACCGCGGTCCATGACGCTGATCTTGGCGTCGGGTAGCAGCGTGAATTCACCGTTCAGGTAGCAGGGCAGAGGCGGGAGTTGGGGCATGGTCAAATTATCGCCGGGGGGCTTGGCGGCGCACTGCACGCGCGCAGCGCATCGCGCACAAACACCTGGAATGTGGGGTTTTGTCGGAGCGCTGCGGGTTTCTACGTATAATGAGAGGCTTTGTCGCAGTTGCTGCGTGTAACCGATCTGTAAACTGGCTGTAATTTGAGATGTCGATAATGGCGCTTGATCCCGTTCACAGGTATGGCTTCGATGCAGATGAGCTCGAAGATCAGGATTTCAAGCCCCTGACGGCGCATGAGGCGCAGGCCCTTCGCGAACGTGATCCGGCCTTGTCGCCCTGGTGGGTCGTGGGTCTGCAGTGTGTGGCGGGGTTGGCAGTGGCCTTGGTGGCCTGGGGTGTCTCAGGCAAGGCTTCGGTGGCTTGGTCGGCGGGCTATGGGGCGCTTGCGGTGATAATCCCGGCGGCGCTGTTTGCCCGGGGCCTGATGAGTCAGTTTTCGTCCCTGAATGCGGCGACAGCGAGTTTCGGCTTCTTCGTGTGGGAAGCGGTCAAGTTGGCCGTAAGCGTGGCAATGGTGGTTTTGGCGCCGCGCCTGATTGCAGATTTGAGCTGGCTGGCCTTGATGGCCGGTCTGTTTGTGACTTTGAAGATGTATTGGTTCGCGCTATTGAAGCGTCCCAAGCCTAAACAGATTTGAGAGTTTGAAAGAGTTGAAATATGTCCGCTGAAGCACACGCACCCTCGGCCAGTGAATACATCGTTCACCACCTGACACACTGGCGCAACAAGCCCCAGACCGATATTGTCGACTTCTCGGTCTTCAATATTGACTCCCTGTTTTTCTCCATTGTTCTGGGTTTTCTGGGCTGCTTCCTGCTGTGGAAGGCTGCCCGCAAGGCGACCGCCGGCGTACCGGGGCGCTTTCAAGCTGCAGTTGAGATTCTGATTGAAATGGTGGACCGCGAAGCCAAGGGCATCGTGCACAACGCCACCAGCCGCAAAATGGTCGCCCCTCTGGCGCTGACTGTGTTTGTCTGGATCTTCCTGCTCAATGCGATGGATTTGTTGCCGCTGGATCTGTTGCCCCAGATTTGGGCCATGATTTACGGTGCTGCAGGACATGATGTCAGCCATGCCTACATGCGCAGCGTGCCCACGGCCGATCTCTCGGTCACCATGGGTATGTCCGTGTCGGTGCTGCTGGTTTGCCTGGTTTACAACGTCAAGATCAAGGGCGTTGGCGGTTGGGCGCATGAATTGGTTACCGCTCCTTTTGGCACCAGCAAGAACCCGGTGTTCTTCCTGATTCTGGCCGTTGTGAATCTGTCCATGCAGTTGATCGAATTCGTTGCCAAGACCGTGTCGCACGGCATGCGACTGTTCGGCAACATGTATGCAGGTGAGCTGGTGTTCATGCTGATTGCCCTCCTGGGTGGCGCTTGGGCATTTTCGTTCGAGCCCTCGGGCTTGATGTTGCTGCTCTTGCATGTGGTGGCCGGTTGGGCGTGGGCAGTGTTCCACATCCTGATCATTACCCTGCAGGCTTTCGTGTTCATGATGCTGACACTGGTGTACATCGGTCAGTCCCACGACGCGCATTGATTTTGCGCAGCACGCTGCGCATTGATTTTCGGTTTGGTTGAGTTTGTTTTTGTTTTCTTTTTAGTTCTTTAAGGAGTCATCATGGAAGTCATTAGTTTTGTTGCTCTGGCAGCTGGTTTGATCATCGGTCTGGGCGCTTTGGGTGCTTGTATCGGTATCGGCGTCATGGGTAGCAAATACCTGGAATCCGCTGCACGTCAACCTGAACTCATGGGCGAACTGCAAACCAAGATGTTCCTGTTGGCTGGTCTGATCGACGCGGCTTTCATTATCGGTACCGGTATTGCCCTGTGGTTCGCCACTGCCAACCCGTTCCTGGCTCAACTCGCCACTTTGGCCAAGTAAGACCTGTCCGCAACGCCTCGTTGAGGGAGACCTACTGTGAGCATTAATGGAACACTGGTGGCGCAAGCCATCGTCTTCGCATTGCTTGTGTTGTTCACGATGAAGTTCGTGTGGCCGCCCATCGCGGCTGCACTGGACGAGCGTGCCAGCAAGATTGCCGACGGACTGGCTGCGGCTGACAAAGCCAAATCCGAGCTCTCGTCTGCCAACAAGCGCGTGGAAGAAGAACTGTCGAAATCGCGCACTGAAACTGCGGCTCGCCTGGCTGACGCCGAGCGTCGCGGTCAGGCGATTGTGGAAGAGGCCAAGGCCAAAGCCACCGAAGAGGCTAACAAGATCATCGCTGCCGCCAAGGTAGAGGCTGATCAGCAAACGATCAAGGCACGTGAGGCGCTGCGCGAGCAGGTGGCCGCACTGGCGGTCAAGGGCGCCGAGCAGATTCTCCGCAAGGAAGTCAATGCTGGTGTTCACGCCGACCTGCTGGGTCGTCTGAAGACTGAGCTGTAAGAGGTCACCATGGCTGAACTTGCCACTATTGCCCGTCCGTACGCTGAAGCGCTTTTCAAGGCCTCGGCGTCCGACCTGTCGACGGCTGCTGTCTGGGTCGATGAACTGGGAGTGATTGCCGAAAACGTGCAGTTGCAACAGTTTGCCGACAGCCCCAAGGTGACCGTCCAGCAGGTGTTCGACCTGATTGCATCGGTTGCCAAGTCGGCCTTGCCAGACCAGGCCAAGAACTTCCTGCGTACCGTGATCGAGAACGGCCGCCTGAGCGCCTTGCCTGAGATCGCCCACCAGTTTCGTGCATTGAAAAATGCGCAAAGCGGATCAAGCGATGCGGTGGTCTACAGCGCGTTTCCGATTGATGGAAGCGCCCTGGCTGAAGTAGCCGTCATGCTGGAGAAACGTTTTGGTCGCAAGCTCAACGCATCCGTTGTGCTGCAGCCCGAGCTGATCGGTGGCATTCGTGTGGTGGTTGGCGACGAGGTGCTCGACACTTCCGTCAAAGCCCGTTTGGAACAAATGAAAGTAGCCCTCACTGCCTGAGGCGATAAGCCCCCGGCAGTTGGCCTAATTTAACGAAAGAAGGAAAGAGTCATGCAACTCAATCCAGCAGAAATTTCTGAACTGATCAAGAGCCGCATCGAAGGCTTGGCCGCGAGCAGCGATATCCGCAACCAGGGTACCGTGGTTTCCGTGACCGACGGTATTGTCCGCATCCACGGCCTGAGCGATGTGATGCAGGGCGAAATGCTTGAATTCCCCGCCGGCAGCGACGGTTTGCCCACCTTTGGTCTGGCCCTGAACCTGGAGCGCGATTCCGTCGGTTCCGTGATTTTGGGTGAGTACGAGCACATCTCCGAAGGCGACACGGTCAAGTGCACCGGCCGTATTCTGGAAGTGCCAGTCGGTCCCGAGCTCAAAGGCCGCGTGGTCAATGCGCTGGGTCAGCCGATTGACGGCAAGGGCCCCATCAACGCCAAGATGACGGACGTGATCGAAAAGGTTGCTCCCGGCGTGATCGCACGTAAATCCGTGGATCAGCCCATGCAGACCGGCCTGAAGTCCATCGACTCCATGGTTCCAGTCGGCCGCGGTCAGCGCGAGCTGATCATTGGCGATCGCCAGACCGGCAAGACCGCCGTGGCCATCGACACGATCATCAACCAGAAGGGTCAGAACATGACCTGTATCTACGTTGCGATCGGTCAAAAAGCTTCTTCCATCAAGAACGTGGTGCGCTCCCTGGAGCAGGCCGGTGCCATGGAGTACACCATTGTGGTGGCTGCTTCGGCTTCCGAGTCGGCTGCCATGCAGTACGTGTCGGCCTACTCCGGCTGCACGATGGGCGAATACTTCCGCGACCGCGGTGAAGACGCCCTGATTGTGTACGACGACCTGTCCAAGCAGGCCGTGGCCTACCGCCAGGTTTCCCTGCTGCTGCGCCGTCCCCCAGGCCGTGAAGCCTATCCCGGCGACGTGTTCTATCTCCACAGCCGTCTGCTGGAGCGTGCCGCCCGCGTGAGCGCCGAGTACGTAGAAGCCTTCACCAAGGGTGAAGTCAAGGGCCAGACCGGTTCTTTGACGGCTCTGCCTATCATCGAAACGCAAGCCGGTGACGTGTCCGCCTTCGTGCCGACCAACGTGATTTCCATTACCGACGGCCAGATCTTCCTGGAAACATCGCTGTTCAACGCCGGCGTGCGTCCCGCGATTAACGCCGGTATTTCGGTGTCCCGCGTGGGTTCTGCTGCCCAGACCAAGGTCGTCAAGGGCCAGTCCGGTGGTATCCGTAACGACTTGGCCCAGTACCGTGAACTGGCTGCGTTCGCGCAGTTCGCTTCCGACCTGGACGAAGCCACCCGCAAGCAGCTCGACCGCGGTGCCCGCGTGACCGAACTGCTGAAGCAGAAGCAGTACAGCCCGCTGTCCATCAGCTTGATGAGCGCTTCGCTGTTCGCCGTGAACAAGGGTTTCATGGACGACGTGGACGTCAAGAAGATCCTGTCGTTCGAGCACGGTCTGCATGCCTACCTCAAGGACAAGCACGCTGCCCTGTTGGCCAAGGTCGAAACCACGAAGGCACTGGACAAGGAAGCGGAAGCTGAATTGCTGGCTGCCGTAGGCGCCTTCAAGAAAACGTTTGCCTGATTCGCAACTGTAAGACTCTACCGTCTACTTCACGTTACGAATCCGTCTAAGCAAAAGGGGCAACTATGGCATCAGGCAAGGAACTACGCACCAAGATCAAATCGGTGGAAAACACCAAGAAGATCACCAAGGCCATGGAAATGATTTCTGTGTCCAAGATGCGTAAGGCGCAGGAGCGCATGCGCGCCGCGCGTCCTTATAGCGAAAAGGTTCGCAGCATTGCTTCGAATCTGGGTAAGGCAAACCCCGAGTATGTGCACGCGTTCATGAAGACCAACGATGCGAAGGCAGTTGGTTTGATCGTCGTGTCCACCGACAAGGGTTTGTGCGGCGGTCTCAACACCAATCTGTTTCGGGCTGTCACGGTCAAGTTGCGCGAAGCGCAAACCGCTGGCAAGACGGCCCAGACCGTGGCAATCGGCAGCAAGGGACAGGGCTTTCTGACCCGCATTGGTGCCAAGGTGGTTTCCCAGGTTTCGCACCTGGGCGACAAGCCGCATCTGGACAAGCTCATCGGGCCGGTCAAGGTGTTGCTGGATGCCTATGTCAAGGGTGAAGTCAGCGCCGTCTACCTCTGCTACAACAAGTTTGGCAGCACGATGAAGCAGGATCCCGTGGTTGAGCAACTGCTGCCCCTGTCTGCCGAGAAAATGCAGGCAGAGACCAAGGCCAGCGGCGCCCAACATGGATGGGATTACATCTATGAGCCCGATGCACAGACAGTGATCGATGAGCTGCTGGTGCGCTACGCCGAAGCCCTGGTGTTCCAGGCTGTGGCTGAGAACATGGCATCGGAACATGCAGCCCGCATGGTTGCGATGAAGGCAGCCACCGACAACGCAGGCAACGTGATCGCTGAACTCAAGCTGGTCTACAACAAAACGCGGCAGGCTGCAATTACGAAAGAACTTTCGGAAATTGTGGCAGGCGCAGCAGCGGTTTAAACGAATTTATTTTTGGAGCAAACATAATGGCTCAAGCAAGTGTGAACGCAGGCGTTCAGGGAAAAATTGTTCAGTGTATTGGCGCTGTGGTTGACGTGGAGTTTCCGCGCGACAAGATGCCCAAGGTGTATGACGCACTCAAGATGGACGGCTCTGCGCTGACACTGGAAGTCCAGCAGCAATTGGGTGACGGCATTGTGCGTACCATTGCGCTGGGATCTTCCGACGGTCTGCGCCGCGGCATGATCGTCAAGAACACCGCCAATTCCATCATGGTGCCCGTGGGCAAGGCCACACTGGGCCGCATCATGGACGTGCTGGGCACGCCCATCGACGAGCGCGGACCTGTTGACACCACGTTGACCTCGTCCATCCACCGCAAGGCGCCCGCCTATGACGAGCTGAGCCCGTCGCAGGAACTGCTGGAAACCGGTATCAAGGTGATTGACTTGGTCTGCCCGTTCGCCAAGGGCGGTAAGGTCGGTCTGTTCGGTGGTGCCGGTGTGGGCAAGACCGTGAACATGATGGAGCTGATCAACAACATCGCCAAGGCACACAGCGGTCTGTCCGTGTTTGCCGGTGTGGGGGAGCGTACCCGTGAAGGTAACGACTTCTACCACGAGATGGCCGATTCCGGCGTTGTGAATCTGGAAAACCTGCCCGAGTCCAAAGTGGCCATGGTGTACGGCCAGATGAATGAGCCCCCAGGCAACCGTCTGCGCGTTGCGCTGACCGGTCTGACCATTGCGGAATCCTTCCGTGACGAAGGCAAGGACGTGCTGTTCTTCGTGGACAACATCTACCGCTACACACTGGCCGGTACCGAAGTGTCCGCTCTGTTGGGTCGTATGCCTTCCGCTGTGGGCTACCAGCCTACGCTGGCCGAAGAAATGGGCCGTCTGCAAGAGCGTATTACCTCCACCAAGGTTGGCTCGATCACTTCCATCCAGGCCGTTTACGTGCCAGCGGATGACTTGACCGACCCGTCTCCTGCTACCACCTTCGCCCACTTGGACTCCACCGTGGTGTTGTCCCGTGATATCGCTTCGCTGGGTATTTACCCCGCCGTGGACCCACTGGACTCCACCAGCCGCCAGCTGGACCCGCTGGTTGTGGGTGCAGAGCACTACGAAACCGCCCGTGCGGTGCAGGGTACGCTGCAACGCTACCGCGAACTGCGCGACATTATCGCGATCATGGGCATGGACGATCTGGCCCCTGAAGACAAGCTGGCCGTGGCCCGTGCCCGCAAGATCCAGCGTTTCCTGTCCCAGCCGTTCCACGTTGCGGAAGTGTTCACCGGTTCCCCCGGCAAGTACGTTCCCCTGTCCGAAACCATCCGTGGTTTCAAGATGATTGTGAACGGTGAGTGCGATCACCTGCCCGAGCAGGCCTTCTACATGGTCGGCACCATCGACGAAGCGTTCGAAAAAGCCAAGAAGATCTGATCGGCGGTAAACCATGAGCACCATCCACGTTGATGTTGTCAGTGCAGAGGAGTCCATCTTCTCGGGTGAGGCCAAGTTTGTGGCCCTGCCCGGTGAAGCTGGCGAACTCGGCATTTACCCCCGCCACACACCCTTGATCACCCGTATCAAGGCCGGTTCGGTGCGCATTGAAAAGGCCGACGGCACGGAAGAGTTCGTCTTCGTTGCCGGCGGTATCCTGGAAGTGCAACCCAACTGCGTAACAGTCATGTCCGACACCGCTATCCGTGGCAAGGATCTGGACGACGAGAAAGCCAATGAAGCCAAGGCTGCCGCCGAGGAGGCCCTCAAGAACGCCAAGAGCGAGATTGACTTCGCCAAGGCCAGCTCTGAACTGGCCATCATGGCGGCTCAGATCGCGGCACTGCGCCGGTTCCGTCAGAAGAAATAAGTCGCCTTTGCACTGCGCGCAAAACCACCTTCGGGTGGTTTTGTTTTTTGTGCGATCAGATGGCGAGGCCGGGAGTCAGGCCAGTGTGGGCTGGTCGGGCAGTTCATTGGGGCGCACCGAGCCTGCCTGGAGGGGGAAGCGTGCCACGAGCACGGCGGACACCTCATCGATTGCCGTCGCCAGACCGTCTTCGAATTGCCCCTGGCGCAGGGCCAGTCCCAGCCGTTGGACCATGTCGCTCCAGTCCTGGGCCGAAACGAAGTGGTTGAGGCCGCGGTCTGCCACCAGTTCAATAGTGCGCTCGGCCAGCAACAAATAGATCAGTACGCCGTTGTTGTGTTCGGTGTCCCAGACCCGAAGCTTGCCGAATTGGGACAGAGCGCGCTGGCGGGTGATGGTGCGCAGGTTGCCCGGGCGCATGAGGTAGCTGTTGGGTAGCCCGGCCTCTATGCAGATGCGGATTTCCCCGCTGTGCAGCGCTTCGCTGGCAGCCACTCTCTGCTTCAGGCGTTCCACGGTGTCGGGCGGTATCAGCCGATGGGACTCTTCCATCCAGCGGTGACGCAATACGCGTTTGATCCGGTCCCACATCACCAGTCTCCCGAGGCGCCACCGCCTCCAAAGTCACCACCGCCGCCGGAGCTGAATCCGCCCCCATCGGAGCTGGAGCCCGAGCTCCAGCCGCCACCCGAACTCCCGCCGCCAAAACCGCCGGCGCCCAGGCTGCCCCGCGTGACGCTGGAAATCAGCGTAAAGATCATGGCCGCAAAGGCCGCAAGGATGCCAATGAGCACACTGGCGGTCAACACCTTCACCACCACCCCCACCGCGACACCGGTCAGCACGGCGCCTAGCTTGTTGCCAAACAAGCCGCGGGCAATACGACCGCCCAACAGCACACCGAAGAACACAAAAACCGCCAGGTTCTGCCATTCGAAAATACCGCTGTCGTACTCCGCATCCCCACTTTGCACTGGCGTGGGAAGTGCTTCTCCCTTGATCCGGGCCGCCAGTTGGTCGACCGCCGCATCCATGCCGCCAGCATAGTTCCCTCGTTTGAATGCGGGGGTGAGTGCGGTGTCGATGATCTGCTTGGCGGCCAGGTCGGGAATCGCGCCTTCCAGTGACTTTGCCACTTCGATGCGCAGCTTGCGGTCACTCTTGGCGACAATCAGCAGCAGTCCATCACCAATTCCCTTGCGGCCAATCTTCCAGGTGTTTGCCACCCGGTTGGCGTAGCTGGCGATGTCTTCGGGTTGTGTGGTAGCCACGAGCAGCACCACAACCTGGGAGCCCTGGGCGGCCTCCAGGGCAGTCAGCTTGCTTTCAAGCGCCTGCTGTTGCGCGCTGCTGAGGGTCGCAGTCTGGTCGATGACATGGCCGCTGAGCGCTGGGACCGGCAGCAAGCCCTGCGCACTGGCAGCCCAAGCCACCAGGCACAGTGCCAGGGCAGTCAGCCAGCGCTTCAGCACGGGGGCAGTCCGCTATTTCTTGTTGAAGTCCACCACGGGCGGCGCGGAAATGACGGCCTCGTTCTGCACCGCAAAGGCCGGCTTGGGCTGGTAGCTGAACACCATGGCCGTCAGGTTGCTGGGGAAGCTACGGGCCAGCACGTTGTATTCCTGAACCGACTGGATATAGCGATTGCGGGCCACAGTGATGCGATTCTCGGTGCCTTCGAGCTGGACCCGCAGGTCGCTGAAACCCTTGTTGGCCTTGAGGTCGGGGTAGCGCTCACTGACCACCATCAGGCGGCTCAATGCACTGCTGAGTTCACCTTGTGCCGCCTGGAACTTCTGGAAGGCTTCGGGGTTGGCCAGGGTCTCCGGGGTCACCTGGATGGAGGTCGCCTTGGCGCGGGCCTCCACCACCTTGGTCAGCGTTTCCTGCTCGAAATTCGCCTCGCCCTTGACGGTGGCAACGATATTGGGCACCAGGTCGGCGCGCCGCTGGTACTGGTTGAGCACCTCGCTCCAGGCCGACTTGGTCTGCTCATCCAGGCGCTGGAAATCGTTGTAACCGCAGCCCGACAGGGTGAGCGCCGACAGTACAGCCAGAATCCAGATTTTCATTGCGATCTCCATCAAGTTGCAGGGGTACAGCATACATGGGGACGTGGTCACTCGGAATCAAGCCGGCGGCACCCCTCACATAAACGCGGCAAAATGGGGCACCTAGGCCCTACTGACCACTCCATGCCCAAAGCCCGCCAGCACGCGGCCGCCCTTGGCGGCACACCCGATGAGGTGGAAGCCTCGTTCTACGAGGCGCTGCAGGTTGCGGACATTGAGAAGCTGATGGCCTGCTGGGCCGAAGACGATGACATCGTCTGCATCCACCCCGGCGGACCGCGCGTGGTGGGCTCCGGCGCGATACGCGCCGCATTCGATGCCATATTTGCCCATGAAGGCTCCATCCATGTCCACCCGGAGTCGATACGCCGCATTGATGCGCTGGCCAGTGCGGTGCACCACGTGCTGGAACGCATTGAGGTCATGACCAGCGAGGGCCCCGTCCAGGCCTATGTGCTGGCGACCAACGTCTACCACCATACGCCACACGGGTGGCGCCTGGTGGCGCACCACGCCAGCCCCGGAACGCAGGATGAGGTGCAGGAAATCAACCAGGCTCCCCAGGTGTTGCATTGAGCCAAATTGCAATCCAGCCCTCGTGGATATTCACTAATTCGCTATGAATTATGTAGCGCCCCGTTGGTTGCCCGGTGGCAACCTGCAGACCATTTGGCCTGCGTTGTATGCGCGCAAGGTGCTGGGTGAGCCGCCGCAGTACCGCCGGGAACGCTGGAATACACCGGACGCCGACTTCATTGACGTGGATAGGCTGGTGGATAGCCGCCCCGGCCAGTCCGGCGCAGACGGGGTGCTGCTGGTCCTGTTCCACGGTCTGGAGGGCTCATCGGCCAGCCACTACGCGCTGGCCTTTGCCGACTTTGCCCGCGAGCATGGCATGGCCTACGCCGTGCCGCACTTCCGTGGTTGCAGTGGTGAACTCAACCGGGCTCCCCGCGCCTACCACTCGGGCGACTTTGAGGAAATCGGTTGGGTGCTGCAGCGCTTCCGGCAGAACCACCGGGGCCCGATCGTCGCCGTGGGGGTGTCGCTGGGGGGCAATGCCCTGTTGCGCTGGGCGCAGGAAATGGGTGCAACGGCCGCGCAGGTGGTGTCGGCCGTCGCCGCGGTGAGTTCGCCGATTGACCTGGCCGCGGGCGGGCACGCCATCGGCCGGGGTTTCAACTGGCTGGTCTACACCCGCATGTTCCTGAACACCATGAAGCCCAAGGCTCTGCGCAAGCTGGCCCAGCATCCGGGCCTGTTTGACCGGGATGCGTTGCTGCAGGCGCGGGACCTGTACGCGTTTGACAACATCTTCACCGCGCCGCTGCATGGCTTTCGCAACACCGATGACTACTGGCAGCGCGCATCGGCCAAACCGCACCTGCGCCAGATCCGCATTCCGGCCCTGGTGGTCAATGCCCGCAACGACCCCTTTGTGCCGGCCTGGTGCCTGCCGTCTCAGACTGAAGTTGGCCGCCACGTCACCCTGTGGCAACCCCGGCACGGTGGGCATGTGGGTTTCGCACAGGGCCGCCTGCCGGGCCACGTGCGCTCCATGCCGGATGCGGTCGGCGCTTGGCTGCTGCAGCATTCACCCCCCTCACCGGAGACACGCCATGGATGACATCGTGAAACAGGCCATGGCCAAGTGGCCCAATGTGCCCGACTGCTATGGCTGGCTGGGTCTGGATGCGCGCGGCGACTGGTACATGCGCGACGACCGGGTGCAGGTGCTGGGTGCTTTCTCCAGCGGGGTTGCGGGAGCCAAGGGCTCGCGCCTGCTGCACGACAAGCTGATTGCCTTCATCCAACGCAACTACCAGGCCGACGACCAAGGGCGCTGGTTCTTCCAGAACGGGCCCCAGCGTGTCTATGTGGAGCTGGAAGTGGCGCCCTGGGTCTGGCGGGTGCAGGCCGACTGGTCGGTGCAGGCGCATACCGGCGAGCCCACAACCTGCACCATGGCCCTGCTGGACGAACACGGCTGGCTGTTCCTGGAGACGCCGTTGGGTGTGGGGCTGGTGCACACGCAGGACGTGGGTCTGGCGGCCGGGGCGCTGGACGCAGGGGTCTGGCCCCAACAGCCGGTGCTGCGAGCCGACCTGGCCGAACGCTATGGCTACGTCACCAGTCCGGCCGCGCAGCCAAAGCCGCTATCAAAAACGTAGCGAATAACGTAATATTCACGAGGGCTAAGGGCGTATTTCACTTAAAACCGGTGGGCGCAAAAAAGCCGGCCTAGCTGGCCGGCTCTTCGGGGACTGCGGGGTGATCCGATTACTTGGCTGCTGCCGGCTTGGCGGGTTCGGCAAACTTGGCACCGCCGGCATTAGCCATGTGAACCACGGCGCGGGCGATTTCATAGTTGTCGAAGTCACCGCCACCCTGGGGACCCATGGCATTCTTGCCCTTGAGTGCGGAGTTCAGCAAGGCATCAAAGCCGGTCTTGATGCGGGGGGCCCAGGCGGCGGCATCGCCAAACTTGGGTGCGCCGGCGACTCCTGCCGTGTGGCACGCGGAGCATTGGGCGGCGAACACCTGCTCACCGGTCTTGGCGGCGCGGTTGGCATCCCGGATTTCCACTGTGCCCACCTTTTGGATGCGCGCGGTGACGGCCTGCTCCAAGTTCACGGCACCGGCCAGTGGTTTGTTGGCCGAGGTCACGAAATACACCAGACCGATGATCACGAAGACCGGAACCACAAACGAGAAAAATACCGCCAGCAGCAATTGCTTGGGATTTTTGATGGGGCCTGTATGGGCCTCTTCGTGGCCGGAGGTATTGATGTCGGTCATGGAATCCTCAAATAGTCGGGGGCGGGGCGCAGAAAGTAGGCGCGATTATAGCGGTGAGGTACCTGACACCGGGTGGAGGAGGCAATTGAGGGGCTTCCTACACCACCTCGATGCGCTACACAAATGGAAACCCTTTCAATGCATCCGGGAACCGTCGCCCTTAAGGTCGCAAGATTACAATCGGGCGCGTTGCCCCACTCCTGCAGCACATGCCGACCAACCTTGGCGTGGCTCTCTCCAATTTGACTTCCAATTTCGTTTCATGCTGAGTGCACATGGTCTGACCTGCGTGCGCGGTGATCGGCGCCTGTTTGCCAAACTGGATCTTGCGGTGGGCGCGGGAGAGTGGCTGCACGTGCGTGGCGAAAACGGAGCTGGCAAGACCAGCCTTCTGCGCCTGCTGGCGGGTTTGTCCCAGCCGGCCGAGGGTGAAATCCGCTGGTGTGATCAGCCGATCAAGCACCCCGACAGCCTCTACCGACAGAACCTGCTGTTCTTTGGCCACCACGGTGCGCTCAAGGAGGACCTGACGGCGATGGAAAACCTGGGTTTTTCGGCGGCCATGGACGGTGCGGAATTCCACGACGCCGGCGCCCTGGCGGCGCTGTACCAGTTTGGGCTCAAGGGGCGGGAAGAGTTGCCGGTGCGGGTGCTGTCCGCCGGGCAAAAGCGGCGGGTGATGCTGGCGCGCCTGGCCATCCGCAAGGCCAAGCTCTGGATTCTGGATGAGCCGTTCACCGCGCTGGACGTCAAGGCGGTGGACCTGCTGGCAACGCTGATCGCCAATCATGTCGCCGAGGGTGGCATGGCCGTGCTCACCAGCCACCAGACCATGCCGATTCCTGGCGGCCGGGTGGTGCAGCTATGAGCGCCGCGCCGGGCCGCCCCAAGCTAGCTCGCACCGCAGTGCGAACCACGGAGGTTTCTGTATGACCGCCATGCTGGCCGTCATGCGGCGGGACCTGCTCATGGTCATGCGCCGCAAGAGTGAAGTGCTCACGGCCCTGTTCTTCTTTGTCATTGTCAGCAGCCTGTTCCCGCTGGGCATCGGTCCGGAGCCGGCATTGTTGCGCAAGATTGCGCCGGGTGTGCTGTGGGTGGGCGCCCTGCTGGCCACCATGCTGGGCCTGCAACGCATGTTTGCGGCGGACCACGCAGATGGAACGCTGGAGCAAATGGCCATTTCGCCCACGCCCCTGGTCTGGCTGGTTCTGGGCAAGGTGGCAGCGCACTGGCTGGTCAGCGGCCTGCCGCTGGTGTTGATCGCGCCGGTGCTGGGCATCCAGTTTGATCTGGATGCCAGCGCGCTGGGTGTGCTGATGCTGGCGTTGCTGTTGGGAACACCCTTGCTGTCCCTGATTGGTGCCATCGGCGCCGCGCTCACACTGGGTGTGCGCGGCGGCGGCGTGCTGCTGAGCCTGCTGGTGCTGCCGTTGTATGTCCCTGCCCTGATTTTTGGTGCCGGTGCGGTAGAGTCCCACATTTCGGGTCTGGGCGCCGGCGGACACCTGTCTTTGTTGGCGGCCATTCTGATAATGGCCGCGCTTTTTGCACCGTGGGCCGCCACGGCCGCTTTGAGGATTGCATTGGAATGAGCAACCGACTGATCAACTGGTTCAAATTTGCCAGCCCCCACACCTTCTACCCGCTGGCCGGGAAGATGATTCCCTGGTTCTGGGCGCTGGCGGCCCTGTTCGGCGCGGCCGGCCTCTGGCTGAGTTTCTTCGTCGCCCCCACCGACGCGACCCAGGGCGAGGGCTATCGCATCATCTTCATCCACGTGCCCACCTCCTGGATGTCCATGTTCATCTATCTGGTGATGGCAGGCTGGGCCGCCATGGGACTGTCGCTCAATGCGCGCCTGTCCAGCATGATGGCGCAGGCCCTGGCACCCACTGGTGCGCTGATGGCCTTCCTGTCCTTGTGGACCGGCGCCTTCTGGGGCAAACCCATGTGGGGCACCTGGTGGGTGTGGGATGCGCGCCTCACGTCCGAGCTGATCCTGTTCTTCCTGTACCTGGGCTTCATGTCGCTGCAGGCTTCCATCGATGACCCCCGGCGCGCCGACAAGGCCGGTGCCATCGTGGCGCTGGTGGGGGTGGTGAACGTGCCCATCATCTATTTCTCGGTCAAATGGTGGAACACCCTGCACCAGGGGGCGTCGGTGTCCATCAACAAGTCACCTTCCATGGCCATGACCATGCTGTGGGGCATGCTGCTGATGGCGCTGTGCCTGTGGATGTATTCCATCGCCGTGGCACTGACTCGGGTGCGGGCAATCATTCTGGAGCGTGAATCCCACACGGAATGGGTGAAACATTTGGACGAGGTGAAGCCATGAACTGGAACTCGGTGGGTGACTTCTTTGCCATGGGTGGCTACGCCCTGTATGTGTGGGGCAGCTTCGGCGTCTGCGCGCTGGCGTTTGTGGCGGAACCTTTTCTGATTGGCAGGCGTCATAAGGACATTGTTCGCACATTGCGGCGCCAGGTGGCGGCCGAAAAACTGGAAATGGAAAGCAAGTGAAACGCTGGAAAAAACGCGCAGCCATCATCGGTGGCGGGCTGGTAGCCGTGGGAATTGCCGCAGCATTGGTGTTGAATGCACTCAATAGCAACATTGCCCTTTATGTCACTCCCAGCGAAGTTTTCGCCGGCAAGGCGCCCAAGTCCCAGGCGTTCCGCATCGGCGGGCTGGTCAAGGAGGGCTCCTTGCGCCGGGACAATCTCACCGTGCACTTTGTCATCACGGATATGGCCCAGGACATTCCGGTGGCCTATACCGGCATCCTTCCGGACCTGTTCAAGGAAGGCAAAGGCGCTGTGGTACAGGTCAAGACCGACGCCAATGGCCAATACATCGCCACGGAAGTGCTGGCCAAGCACGATGAAAACTACATGCCACCGGAGGCGAAAGACGCTCTGGACAAGGCACAAAAATCAAAAGAGGCAGGCAAACCATGATCCCTGAACTTGGCCATTTCGCCCTCATCCTTGCTCTGTGCATTTGCCTGGTCCAGGGCATTCTTCCGATTTTGGGCGCCCATCATGGCCGACGTGAATGGACCGCGCTGGCCCGGCCGGCGGCGCAAGCATCCTTCCTGATGCTGGCAGCCTCCTTTGCAGCGCTGACGTGGAGCTTCTACGTCAATGACTTTTCCGTGCAGTACGTGGCTGCGCACTCCAATTCCCAATTGCCAACCCTCTACCGTATTGGCGCCGTATGGGGTGGGCATGAAGGCTCATTGCTGCTGTGGGTCTTTCTGCTGTCCAGTTGGACCGTGGCGGTCGCCCAGTATTCACGCACGCTGGATGACACCATGGTGGCGCGTGTGATCGGTGTTCTGGGTCTGGTGACATCGGGCCTGCTGTTGTTTGTGCTGTTCACGTCCAACCCCTTCGACCGTTTGTTGCCCGCAGCCGAGAATGGCCGTGACCTCAACCCGCTGTTGCAGGACCCGGGTCTGGTATTTCACCCACCCATGCTGTACATGGGCTATGTGGGCTTCGCGGTGGCCTTTGCCTTTGCCATCGCAGCCCTTTTGTCGGGCAGGCTGGATGCCGCTTGGGCACGCTGGTCGCGACCCTGGACCACGGCCGCATGGGCCTTTCTCACGTTGGGCATTGCACTGGGGTCGTGGTGGGCGTATTACGAACTCGGTTGGGGCGGCTGGTGGTTCTGGGACCCGGTGGAAAACGCATCCTTTATGCCGTGGCTGATCGGAACGGCTTTGCTGCATTCGCTGGCCGTCACCGAGAAGCGTGGCACGTTCAAGAGCTGGACCGTATTGCTGGCCATCGGCGCCTTTTCGCTGTCGCTGCTGGGCACTTTCCTGGTCCGCTCGGGCGTGCTGACCTCGGTGCACGCCTTTGCCACCGATCCCCGGCGCGGCATCTTCATTCTGGTGTTGTTGTTCCTGGTGGTGGGCTCATCCCTCATTTTGTTTGCCTGGCGTGCGCCCAAGGTTGCCCTTGGCGGGTCGTTTGCGTTGATGTCGCGTGAATCCCTGATGCTGACCGGCAATGTGCTGCTGGTGGTGGCCTGCGCGTCGGTTTTGCTGGGAACGCTGTACCCGCTGTTCATTGACGCCCTCAAGCTGGGCAAGATTTCGGTCGGGCCACCCTACTTCAATGCGGTGTTTGTGCCCATCATGGCGCCAGTGCTCTTTTTGCTTGCTGCCGTGCCCCTGGCGCGCTGGAAGAACACGGATGTGAAGGAAATTGCCCTGCGGATGTGGATTCCCGGTGCCCTCGCACTGGTGGCGGGCATCCTGATTCCCTATGCGATGGGCGGATGGACGGTCATGTCGGCGCTGGGCGTAGCCCTGTCAGTCTGGATTGCCGCGTCGGGTGTCATTCAGGTGGTCCGTCGGGTCAAAAGCAGTCTGCCTCCGGCTTCGTTCTGGGGTATGCACCTGGGCCACTTCGGCATTGCCGTTTTTGCCTTTGGCGTGACCATGGTCGGTGGCTACCAGGAAGAACAGGACGTGCGCATGGAGCCCGGTGACACCGTGCAGGTGGGCGGCTACCAGTTCAAGATGATTGGCGTCAAGGATGTGCCAGGCCCTAACTACAGCGCCGCGCGTGGCGAGTTTGAGGTGACCCAGGGCAGTGGTGCTGCCAAGATCCTGCATCCCGAGAAACGCAATTACTTCTCCTCCACCATGCCCATGACGGAAGCAGCCATTGATGCAGGCTTTACGCGGGACGTCTATGTCTCGCTGGGGGAGCCGCTGGAAGGCAAGGCCTGGGCGGTGCGCGTGTATTTCAAGCCCTTTGTGGACTGGATCTGGGGCGGTTGCGTGCTGATGGCGCTGGGTGGACTGTTCGCCATGATGGACAAGCGCTACCGGTTGCGCGTCAAGGAGACTGCCGCGCAGCCTGAAACGGTGCCTGTCGGTGGCAAGCTGAAGGGCGCCACACCATGAAGGCCAAGTTTCTGATTCCTCTGGCACTGTTTGCCGTGCTGGTGGTCTTTCTTGCGGTGGGGCTAGGCCTCGATCCGCATGAAGTGCCATCCCCGCTGGTGAACAAGCCGGCGCCAGCGTTCAAGGTCACGCAACTGGAACAGCCCGAGGCGTTTTTTGCTGCGGAAGACATGAAGGGCAAGGTCTGGTTGTTCAACGTATGGGCGTCGTGGTGCGTGGCCTGCCGTCAGGAGCATCCCGTACTGATGGACTTTGCGCGCAAGCAATTGGTCCCCATCGTTGGCCTGGACTACAAGGATCAACGCAAGGACGCCATCGGCGTTTTGAGGCGCAGTGGCAATCCCTATGACTTCGTGGCGTTTGACGGGGATGGACGCGTGGGCATCGACTACGGTGTCTACGGCGTACCGGAGAGCTATGTGATCGACAAGGCCGGAGTGATTCGCTACAAGCACATTGGCCCCATCACGGCCGAGGCCATGGAAAAGACCATCATTCCCCTCATCAACGAGCTCAAGAAATCGTGAAATACCTGTACGCAATACTGCTGGTCCTGGTGACCTGCGGCGCCGCAGGCGCCAAGGAAGCCGCTCCGCTGGCGGACGATCCGGTCGTCGAACAGCGTCTGATCGCCATTTCCGAGGAAATGCGCTGCCTGGTCTGCCAAAACGAGTCCCTGGCTGGTTCCCGTTCGGATTTGGCCTTGGACCTGCGCCGCGAGCTGCGCAACCTGATCAAGCAGGGCAAGACGGATGCAGAAATCCGGGAGTTCATGGTCAGCCGCTATGGCGACTTTGTGCTGTACCGTCCACCGGTCAAACCCAGCACCTGGCTGCTGTGGGCCGGGCCATTTGGATTGATGGTTCTTGGCGTGGCGGTGCTGTTTATGTATTTGCGCCGGCGCAACGCGGACATTGGCACCGACGTATTGACTGATGAAGAACGCAAGCGCGCAGACGCGCTGCTCCAGGAAGGCGAAAAATGATTGGATTTTGGGTTGCCGGGGCACTGGCGGTGGTGCTGGTCCTGGCCTTGTTGTTCCGGCCTTTCCTGCTGAAGTCGTCAAATGCCAACGTATCGCGTCGCCAGCTGAATGCGGCCATCTACCGCGATCAATTGGTGCGCCTGGATCGCGATCGCGCCGAAAACACCCTGGCCGAAGCCGATTACGAGCAAGCCCGCGCCGAACTGCAGCGCCGTGTCATTGACGACACCGCCGAGGAAGATGCGGTTTCGACCTTGCGCGCGCCGAGAAAGACGATGCTGGCTGTCGGCCTGGTGTTGCCGATTGCAGCGATTGGTCTTTACCTGTTGCTGGGCAGCCCGGCCGCGATGGATTCCACTGGCCCACAACACCAGGCATCGGCGCAGGACATGGAGCGCCTGACGGCTGGACTGGCCAAGAAGCTTGAGCAGGACCCGACCAACCTGCAGGGCTGGGCCATGCTGGCACGCTCCTACAAGATGCTGGGGCGCAACGCCGAGGCCGAGCAGGCCTTCGACAAGGCCGGTGCCTTCCTCGATACCGATGCGCAGTTGTTGGCCATCTACGCCGACCTGGCCGCCACCAACGCGAACGGCAATTTTGCGGGCAAGCCCACGCAGCTGATCCAGCGCGCCCTGAAGGTAGATCCCGAGAATCCAATGGCCCTGTGGCTGGCGGGCACTGCGGCATTTCGCGGCGGCCAGTTTGAAGCGGCTGCCCGTATCTGGGAACGGTTGATCCAGCAAATCGAGCCCGATTCCGAGGACGGCCGCATGCTGCAGGACTCCATTGCCGCGGCCTATGCGGCCATGGGCAAGACGGCTCCCAAGACGGCTGGCAAACCCGTGCCGTCCAGTGGCAACGCGGGTGCTGCACAGGCCGGTGCCGGGGCCAACGCGACCACCAACGCCAATGCCAGCGTGCGCGGGCAGGTTGTTCTGGATGCCGCGCTCAAGGCCAAGGCTGCACCCGGAGACACTGTCATGGTCATCGCACGCGCACCGGGTTCGCGCATGCCGGTGGCGGTTGTGCGCGCAAACGCCTCTGAGTTGCCTCTCCAGTTCACGCTGGATGACTCCCTGGCCATGAGCCCGCAGGCACGCATTTCGGCCGCCAGCCAGGTCGAAGTGGAGGCGCGCATCTCCAAGTCCGGCATGGCACAACCGGAATCCGGTGACCTGATCTCTGCGGTGCAGACGGTCAAGGTGGGCGCCAGCGGTATCAAGCTCCAGGTCAACAAGGTAAGGCCCTAGGCCAGACCGTCCGGCAGGGCCACCTCCCGATGGAGCTGCGCATGCACAATAGCCTTGGCCTGTTGGGCCTGCTGCTGGCCGGGGTTTGCCAGCTCGCAGCGGCCAGAACCCCGGGCGAGGTGCCTGTCGGTGGCGTGCTCCGCAATGCGTCCATGCAGGGCATTTCCGTGCCATCCAAGCGGTTGTCGGACTTCCAGGGCAAGCCACTGGTAATCAATGTATGGGCTAGTTGGTGCGGCCCCTGCCGGCAGGAAATGGGTTCACTGGAGCGTCTGTCGCGCCGCTATGGCGGCAAGCAGTTCAACGTGATCGGCATTTCCACTGACGACTACCGTGACCGCGCACAGGCCTTCGTCAAGCAGTTCCATATCACTTTCAACAACTTCATCGATCACGAACTGTTTCTGGAGAACATGCTGGGGGCGGACCGCCTTCCGCTCACACTGCTGGTGGATGCGCAAGGCAAGGTGCTGGACAAGCGCTATGGCGCCTGGGAGTGGGATAGCCCCGAAGCGCTGACGCTGCTGGAAAAGACCTTTCGGATCAAGCTGTAGCAACCTGACCGCACCGGTGTATTTCTTCGCCGAAGGCGCTTGCCAGTGAATGATGTGCGAAAATGCCAGCTGTTGGATTGTTCCGATAGTGCGGCTGTAGCTCAGTGGATAGAGTATTGGCCTCCGAAGCCAAGGGTCGTGGGTTCGATCCCCGCCAGCCGCACCACCCCGCGTGACTTATCCCGATTGACAAGGAGTTGAATCGCCCATGTCGTCCATTTCTTCCATCGCACTTTCCGGCTTGCACGCAGCGCAGACCTCGCTGGACGCCTCCGCCAGCAATGTTGCCAACCTCAACACCCCAGGCTTTCGTCGGCAGCAGGTCGTGCAGACCACGCAAGCCGCTGGCGGTGTTTCAACGTCGCTGACTTCTGCCAGTGTGGAGGGCAGCGCGCTGGAAGCCGATCTGGTGGCGCAACTGCAGGCCAAGAATGCATTTCTGGCCAACATTGCCGTGTTCAAGACCAGCGACAAGATGGCTGGTGCCCTGCTCGACGCAAAGGCCTGATCGGCGGCCTGAAGCAACGTTGCGCAGTGCCCGTGCAGAAATGAGAAACCCGGCCTTCAGCCGGGTTCACCCCTGAGTACAGGGCACGCTTTGCGTGAGGCAACCGCCTGAGTCAACTATCGTTCAACTTCGGCAAAAAACTTTGTTTCAGATCAAAGATCCTGCTGGCTCGGACCCTCCGCCGCTCAGCCGAACTTGAACAAAATGCCGTGCCCGCCACGCGGGTACTCCCAGTTCACATTCAAATGTTCGCTGCAGATGATGCGGCAGCTTCCGCACTCCAGGCAGCCGTCGGTGATCAGGGTCACCTCGCCATTGCCCTCCATCTTGTAGCAGGACGCCGGGCAGACAAAGGTGCAGCTCTTGACCACGCACACATTGGTGCAGATATCGGCGTCCTTGATCTGGATGTGCGGGCGCCCGGCGTCCACCTTGTAGCGGTTCTGGAACAGCTTCTCTTCGACGTTGACGGTGATGGTGTTCATCGGATGGCCTTCCAGAGTTTGTACGCGTCACCCACCAAGCCGGTGAGTTTGCGGGTGTTGCGGAAATTGGCAAAAATTTCGCGTTCCTTGGTTTTCTTGTCGACGCCGTCCACGGTGATCATGGTGCGGGCAGCCTGCGCCACCATGTCGGGGTAGGCGGTGAAGAACTGCGGGCTCTTGTGCAGCACCTTGGGCATGTCCCGGTACTTGTGCAGGTCCTTCATCACAAAGCTGGCGTCCAGCGCCTTCTTGTAGGGTTTCAGGGCGTCGGCGCGGAAGCCTTTGCCAGCTGCCTTGGCTGCGATGGCAGTCTCGGCGGCCAGCCGCCCGGTGGTCATGGCCAGATTGGAGCCTTCCCGGTGCACCGCGTTGACGAAGCCACCCGAGTCGCCCACGATCATCCAGCCGTTGCCATAGATCTGTGGAATGGCGTGGAAGCCGCCTTCCGGGATCAGGTGGGCGGTGTATTCCTTCATCTCGCCGCCTTCGATCAGCGGGGCGATGGAGGGGTGGCGCTTCATCTGCTCCAGCAGCGCGTAGGGGCTGGTGCGGTTCGGGTTGGCCTTGAAGTCACCCAGCATGCAACCCACGCCGATGGCAATCGATTCCTTGTTGGTGTACAGAAAACCGGTGCCCATCATGCCGTCGGTGATGCGCCCCACCATCTCCATGACCACGCCCGATTCCTCGCCCACGTTGAAGCGCTGGCGAATGGTCTCTTCCGGCATGAACAGGATTTCCTTCACGGCCAGCGCCACGTTGCCGGCCGGAATCTCGCCATGGAAACCCGCTTTGCGCGCCAGTGTGGAGTTCACACCATCGGCAAGCACCACGATGTCGGCAAACACGTCGCCATGCAGGCGGTCGCAGCTCACGCCCACCACCTGGTCGCCATCCATGATCAGGTGGTTGACCGTGGTCTCGCAGATCAGCAGGGCACCGGCCTCGCGCACCTTGGAGCTGAACCACTTGTCAAACTGGGCGCGGATGATGGTGTAGCGGTTGTACGGTGGCTTGTTGTATTCCTCGCTGCGAATGTGTGTGCCGACAAAGGACGTATCGTCCAGCAGCCACATGCGCTGCTCGATGATGTGGCGCTCCAGTGGCGCATCGTCGCGGAAGTCGGGAATGATTTCCTCCAGCGCCTTGGCGTACAGGATGGCACCCTGCACGTTCTTGCTGCCGGGGTATTCGCCGCGCTCAATCTGCAGCACCTTCAAACCGGCCTTTGCCATGGTGTAGGCGCAGGCGTTGCCGGAGGGGCCGGCACCGACCACGATGGCGTCGAATTGCGATGGTTTTTTCATCTTGCTCTCCTTTAGGCGGCCTGGCGGCTGCGCAGCGCCAGATGGGCGGCGAATGCCTGTGTCAGCGCGGGCAGCACCTGTATGGCGTTGCCGACGATGCCGTAGTGGGCGAAATCAAAGATCGGTGCATTGGCATCGGTGTTGATGGCGACGATCACGTCCGAACCCTCGCAGCCCACCCGGTGCTGCACTGCGCCGGAAACGCCAGCAGCGATGTAGAGCTTGGGTCGCACGGTCTTGCCGGTCTGGCCCACCTGCCGGTCTGCTTCTACCCAACCGGCCTGCACACAGGGGCGGGTGGCGCCCACCTCGCCGCCCAGCACGCGGGCCAGTTCAAACACCAGCTTGAAGTTCTCGGGGTTCTTCAGCCCCTTGCCGCCGCAAACGATGACGTCGGCATAGGGCAGGTTGATCTTGTTGCTGTTGGCATCGGCAATGAAGTCCAGCAGCTTGGTGACGATCTGTGTCTCCACCATGCCCAGTGTGTCCTGCGTGATCTCGCCGGTGCGGCTGGGGTCCGCCTTGGGCATCAGCATCACGCGCGGGCGCACCGTGGCCATCTGCGGCCGGTAGGCCAGCGTCATGATGGTGCAGTACAGCGAGCCGCCAAAGGTCGGCCGCGTGGCAGCCAGCGCCTTGGATACGGGGTCGATGCGCAACTCGGTGCAATCGGCGGTCAGGCCGGTGAGCAGTGTGGTCGCTACCGAGCCCGCCAGATCGCGCCCCATGGACGTGGCGCCCAGCAGCAGGATCTCGGGCTGGTATTTGTTGACCAGGTCGGTCAGCCCCTTGGTGAAGGGCTCGTTGCGGTAGCCCTTGAGCACCGGGTCATGAACGATGTAGGCCTTGTCCGCGCCATAGGTAAAGGCCTCGGCGGCAAAGGTCTCCAGTGGCTCATCAGTGCCACCCAGCACCACCACACCCACGGTGCTGCCCAGCGTGTCGGCCAGCTTGCGTGCTTCGCCAACCAGTTCCCAGGAGACGCTGTGCACATGGCCCCGGTCATGCTCGATGAACACCCAGACGCCCTTGTAGGCCTTCAGGTGTTCGGGCAGCTCGGTGTTGCGGCCGCGACCGGCCGGGCGTTTGACAGGTGCTTCGCTCATGACATTTCCTTCATCAACAGATCGGATTCCAGCGTCGGGTGGCGCGTGAAGACTTTTTGCAGCAGGTTGAGTGACACGTCGCGCAGGTTGGAGGTCTCCAAGTCCAGCATCTCGGCCTTCTCGCTGCGCGGCGTCGGACCAAACACCTTGCTGACCACGGTGGGCGAACCCTTGAGGCCGATCTTTTCCAGGTCCTCGATGCCGGCCTGTTCCTTGTTCCACTTGCGCACCGGGTAGGCGGCGGCGTGGATCATGGCGGGCAGGTTGGCGAAGCGCATCTCGTTGGTGTTCTCCAACATCGTGATCAGGCAGGGCAACGCGGTCTTGAGCACCTGCACGCCGCCCTCGGCACGCCGCTCCACCGTGATGGTGCGGGCTTCCTCGTCCACTTCCACAATGCGCGAAACATAGGTCAGCAACTGCAGGCCCATGCGCTTGGCAATGCCGGGGCCAACCTGGGCGGTATCGCCGTCAATCGTCTGCTTGCCGGTGAACACAATGTCCACCGCCTGCTCCGTGGCAATCTGGCGCACGCCAGCGGCCAGCGCATAGGACGTTGCCAGCGTGTCGGCACCGGCAAAGGCACGGTCGGTCACCAGCACGGCGTCATCGGCACCAAAGCTGATGCACTTGCGCAAGGCCTCTTCGGCCTGCGGTGGGCCCATGCACAGCATGGTGACCTTGCCGCCAAACTTGTCCTTCAGGCGCAGGGCTTCCTCCAGCGAGAACAGGTCATACGGGTTGACGATGGCCGGCACCCCCTGGCGCATGATGGTGTTGGTGACCGGGTGGACGCGGATCTGCGCCGAGTCCGGAACCTGCTTGATACAGACAACGATGTGCATGTCGGTCTCCTATTACGCCAATGCGCGTTGTGGCAGCGATGCCTTGAGGCTGTCCAGCGACACATGCTGGCGGCCATTCACGTCCTGGAACACCTTGAACACCTTCTCCTGCGCCGGTGTCGAGGTCACGAAATCGCCATAGGCCTTGGCCAGTTGCGTGCGGTACTGGGTGAACAGCCCCAGCTCATCCGTCTGCGCCAGCAGGTTCTCCTGGCGGATGTACTGGAAGAAGCGCTTGAGGATGTGCAGGCGGCTCACGTTGACGACCTGCTGGTCAAACGGAATGCCGAAGTACTGAAGAAAATCTTCCGCAGACGACAGGGCCTTGAGTTGTTGAAGAAAGGTTTCCATCAGGACTTGCTCCATGGTTGGGGATTGAAAGGCGAGCGCCGGCTGGACGCCACGACACGGCCGGGGATTCCGACCACCGTGCTGTCACTGGGCACGGCATCGATGACCACCGAGTTGGCAGCAATGCGCACCCGGTCGCCCACGGTGATGGGTCCCAGAATCTTTGCGCCGGCTCCCACCACCACCTGGTTGCCCAGTGTGGGGTGGCGCTTGCCGGGCCGCCAGGTGGTGCCCCCCAGCGTGACGCCGTGGTACAGCGTCACATCGTCGCCAATGACCGCGGTCTCACCAATCACGGTGCCGGTGCCGTGGTCGATAAAAAAGCGCTGGCCGATGTGGGCGCCCGGGTGGATGTCCACATGGGTCAGCCAGCGTGTGCAAAACGAAATCCAGCGCGGCAGGTAGCGCCAGCCGCGCATCCACAGGGCGTGGGCCAGGCGGTGCAGCGCAATCGCATGCACGCCGGGGTAAATCGTCCAGGCCTCCAGCAGGCTGCGGGCGGCGGGGTCGCGCTCCAGCACGCAGCGCACATCGGCCGTCACCAGCGTCCACCAGGCGGGCGTCGGCAGAACCGGTGCAGTTGCAACGGCTTGCAGAGGCAGGGTGGCGTCCGGGGTGTCCATGTCGGGCCTCATGCGGCCATGCCGTGGGATGGGTGGGCTGGCACTTCCAGCGACTCCAGCAGAAAGCGGCGCAGTTCGTCGGGCGATGCCTCTTGCTTGACCCGCATGGCGTGGTCACGGATGCGTGCCAGCACGCGGCCGGTCAGTGCGTCGTCCTGCAGCGCAATGCCCAGCCTGCCATAGGCCTGGCGCACCGCCTGCGAGCCGGAATGCTTTCCCAGCACCGTGCGCCGTTCGCGACCCAGCTCGGACGGATCGAAACTCTCATAGGTGGAGGCGTTCTTCAGCAGGCCGTCGATATGGATGCCCGACTCGTGCGTGAACACCGCCTCGCCCACGATGCTCTTGTTGAATGCCACTTGCCGCCCGGAAGCGCGTGCCACCAGGCGCGAGATCGGCACCAGCGCCTGGGTGTCGATGCCGCAGTCCGCATGGTGCAGGTGGCGCACACCCATGACCACCTCTTCCAGTGCCGCATTGCCGGCGCGCTCGCCCAGGCCATTCACCGTGGTGTTGGCATGCGTGGCACCGGCGCGCAGTGCGGCCAGTGTGTTGGCGGTGGCTAAGCCCAGGTCGTTGTGGGCGTGGATCTCGATCTCCAGATCCACCGCCTCGCGCAGGCGCGCAATGGCTTCGAAGGTGGTGAACGGGTCCAGCACGCCCAGGGTGTCGGCAAAGCGGATGCGGCTGGCGCCACAGGCCTGTGCGCGCCGCGCCACCTGGGCCAGGAAGTCGGCATCGGCGCGCGACGCATCCTCGGCACCCAGCGAAATCTTGCGGCCACTGGTCACGGCTTTGCTGATGATGCGGCTGACCTGGTCCAGCACCCATGGGCGCGACTGGCGCAGCTTGTGGCGCAGGTGAATGTCGGACACCGGAATCGACAGGTGGATGATGTCCGCGTTGCAACGCAGGGCCTGCTCCAGGTCGGAGTCGGTCAGACGGCCCCAGACCATCAGCGTGGCGGGCAGGTCCAGATCGGCAATGGCATTGATGCAGGCAATCTCTTCCTCGCCCATGGCGGGGATGCCGATTTCCATCTCCGGCACACCGGCTGCGGCCAGTGCGCAGGCGATGGCGCACTTCTCATCGACCGTGAACGCCACCCCGGCGGTTTGCTCGCCATCGCGCAGTGTGGTGTCGTTGATGATGGGATGCAGCGGCATGGTGTGGCGTCCTTTGGCAACCCATATTGCAAGGTGCATGCCATCCGTTTTTGTGTTGCTCCAGCGCATTTCGGGGGCACTTGGCGGCAGGTTTGTCGGGTCCGGGGCAGGTCACGCCGCCCGCCTGGCAGCGGGCGTGTCGGGATTGTGTTGTTTCGGACAGAGCGATGCGTGGTTGCAAAGATGGGAGGCGATTGCCCGTCTTATCGCCGCGAAGCACATCCGCCAAATGGCTAAGGTGACGCGTGCACCAGGGAGTCATCCACCATGAACATCAACCAGCTCACCAACTCCGCCACATCCGGCAACCTGACCAACAGTGGTCAGAGTTCCACGCAGGCCACCGGCGCCGCCAACCCGGTGTCGCAGGCCATGCTGAAGGCCGGCGCACGCCTGCAAGTGCAGTTGGACAGCACCACGGCGCAGCTCTCCTCGTTTGGCAAGCTCAAGTCGGCCGTGTCCGATGTGCAACTGGCCGCCAGTGCCTTGCACGCCTTCACCGCCACCACCAGCGCCGCCGACGTCAAGACCGCCGCGGCCAAATTCATCGCCAGCTTCAACGCGGCAATTACCACCGCCCGGTCGGCGGCGGCCCCGCGCGGGCCGGTGTCCGCCGAATCCAGCAGTGCCAACCGCATCAGCCGTGATCTGGGGCGCTCGGTGGCCCCCAACACGGCGACGATGGACGCGCTGCGCAAGCTGGGCGTCAAGCAACTCTCCGACGGCACCCTGGCGCTGGATACCGCCAAGTTCGACGCCGCCAACAAGGCCGATCCGGCAGCTGTGCGCACGGCCCTGGCCAAGACGGGGCAGCAGGTCAACCAGGCCGCCACCAAGGAACTGGCAACCGGTGGCGATGTGAATAACCTGATGGCGTCACTGAGTCAGCGCTCCACCAGCCTCAAGACCCAGCAAAGCTCCATGCTGGCCATGGCGCAGAAGCTGGCCGCCTACCAGTTCAACTACTGAGACCGTCAGGTCTGCTCCCGCTCCACCCACTTGTGTGCGCTGGGTGCCTGGTAGCTGGCAAAGCGGTCCAGCAGCGCGTCGGGCTGCTGCTCCACCAGCAGGATGGCGCGGTGTGGCGGCTTGACGAACTGCTCTGCCACCGCGTGGTCCAGAAACGCCGTCAGGCCGTCGTAGTAGCCCGCGACGTTCAGCAGGCCACAGGGCTTGGCGTGAAAGCCCAGTTGCGCCCAGGTCCAGATCTCGAAAATTTCCTCAAAGGTGCCAATGCCGCCGGGCAGGGCGATGAAGCCGTCTGACAGTTCGGCCATGCGCATCTTGCGTTCGTGCATGGAGTCCGTGATGTGCAGCTCGGTCAGCCCCTTGTGCGCCAGTTCCTTGCGCTCCAGCGCCTGCGGAATGACCCCGATCACGCGCCCGCCCAGCTGCAGAACCGCATCGGCAACCAGACCCATGAGTCCGACGCTGGCACCACCGTAGACCAGGCCCAGGTCACGCGCCACCAAGGCTTGGCCCAGGGCACGGGCACCGTCCGAATAAGCCTCCAGCCGCCCGGGGCTGGAGCCGCAATACACGCAAATGTTTTTCATGCTGATATCCGTATGAATGGGAGTGGGGTGCCACCTGCGCGGCGAACTTGCTCCATGATACGGGCGGAAATGAGATGCTATCGAAGTGATAGCTATCAAGGCTTAATCCACGAGGGCTAGGGCCCGATTTTGCACAAAGTCATTGCCGCTCAGTGCTCTCGCGCATGGTTGCGGGTGTGGCGGGGGAACTCCACCGTGATGTCGGTCTCCTGGAGCCGCACGCAGCAGGCCAGCCGCGACTGCGCCTCCAGGCCCCAGGCGTGGTCGAGCTGGTCGTTCTCCTCGTCGTCCGGCTCGGCCAGCGTTGCACCGCCTTCGCGCACATAGACGTGGCAGGTGGCGCATGCGCTGACCATCTCGCAGGCGTGCTCGATGGCCACGCCATGTTTGAGCAGGCTCTCGCACAGCGAGGCGCCGCGCTTGACTTCCAGCGTGCGGCCATCGGGGCACAGATCGGGGTGGGGCAATAGGCGAACGGTGGGCATGGTGGATAAGGCGGAGTCAGGCCAGGCTGTCCATGGTCTGGCCGGCCAGCGCCTTGCTGATGGAGGCGTTCATGCGCCGCGCAGCAAAGGCGTCGGTGACGGAGCCCAGCGCGGCCGTGGCAGCACGCAGGCCTTCCACGGGCGCGTCGGTCTCCAGCGCATCGGCCACGGTGAACATCGCCTTGCGGATATCGCCCATCTCCGGTGGCGACAGCAGGACGGCGTCCTGCGCCAGCGCAGCCTCGGTGGCGTCGAGCATGCGCCGGGCGTCCACCTGGGCCTCGCGCAGCGCGCGCAAGTGCATGTCGGATTGCGAGGAGCCAATGGCGTCCTGCAGCATGGCCGAGATCTGCGTGTCGGCCAGGCCGTAGGTCGGCTTGACCTCAATGTGCGCTTCCACGCCGGTGGTCTGCTCCCGCGCCGTGACGGACAGCAGCCCGTCCGCATCGATCTGGAAGCTCACGCGGATATGCACCGCGCCGGCCACGGCGGCGGGGATGCCGCGCAACACAAAGCGCGCCAGCGAACGGCAGTCCGCCACCGACTCGCGCTCTCCCTGCACCACGTGCAGCGACATCGCGGTCTGCCCGTCCTTGAAAGTGGTGAACTCCTGGGCGCGCGCAATCGGCAGCGTGGAGTTGCGCGGGATGATCTTCTCGACCAGACCGCCCATGGTCTCGATGCCGAGCGACAGCGGGCACACGTCCAGCAGCAGCCAGTCGTCCCCCCCACTGCCATTGCCGGCCAGCACATTGGCCTGCAGTGCGGCGCCAATCGCCACCACCTGATCCGGGTCGATGTCGACCAGCGGCTCGCGCTGGAAAAAGTCACGCACCGCGTCGCGCGCCAGCAGCATGCGGGTGGAGCCGCCCACCAGCACCACACCGGTGATGTCGTCCACGCGCAGTTTGGCATCGCGCAGTGCGCGGCGTGTGGCAGCCATGGTGCGGGCAATCAGCGGCGCGCCCAGTTCGGCAAACTGCGCACGCGACAAGATGGCCTGCTGCGCTGTGCCGTCCGCGCCGGTGAGCGAAAGCGCCGAGGTCTCGTGCGTGGACAGCCCCTCCTTGGCCTTGCGTGCCGCGGCCAGCAGGCTGCGTTGGGCGCCGGGTGGCAAGGCGGCCAGGCCTTCCAGGCCGTGCTGCGCGCAGAACCACTCGCCAATGGCATGGTCGAAGTCATCGCCCCCCAGGGCCGAATCGCCGCCCGTGGCGAGTACCTCGAACACGCCCTTGGTCAGGCGCAGGATGGAAATGTCAAACGTGCCGCCACCCAGGTCGTAGATCGCAAAGGTGCCTTCTGCGGCCTTGTCCAGTCCGTAGGCAATTGCGGCGGCGGTGGGTTCGTTCAGCAGGCGCAGCACCGTCAGGCCGGCCAGGCGCGCGGCATCCTTGGTGGCCTGGCGCTGGGCATCGTCAAAGTAGGCGGGCACGGTGATGACCACGCCCGCCAGTGGGCCGCCCAGCGTGGCTTCGGCCCGCTCACGCAGCGCGGTCAGGATCTCGCCCGACACTTGGACCGGTGAGCGCTCGCCGGAAATGGTGGAGATGCCGACCATGCCCGCGCCATCGGTAAAGCGGTAGGGCAGGCCGGCTGCCTCCTTCACATCGGCCAGCGTGCGGCCCATGAAGCGCTTGACCGAGACGATGGTGTTCTGCGGATCGTCTGCCTGGCTCTCCTGCGCCTCGCGTCCCACCACGATGCCGTTGCCCGGCAGGTAGCGCACCACCGAGGGCAGCAGCAGCGCGCCGTCCTCATCCGGCAGCGCGCGCGCCACGGCGCTTTGCACGGTGGCGATCAGCGAGTTGGTGGTGCCCAGGTCAATGCCCGCGGCCAGCCGGTGCTGGTGCGGTGCGGCGCTTTGACCGGGTTCGGAGATTTGCAGCAGGGCCATGCGAACCTTAAACGGCGAAGCTCTCGCCGCAGCCGCAGTTGGCCTTGGCGTTGGGGTTGTTGAATTTGAAGCCTTCGTTCAGGCCTTCGCGCACAAAGTCGAGTTCGGTGCCGGCCAGCATGCCCAGGCTGCGCGGGTCCACGATGACCTTCACGCCATGGGTCTCGAAGCATTCATCCTCGGCATTGGCGGTGTCCACGAATTCCAGCGCGTAGGCAAAGCCGTTACAGCCGCTGGTCTTGACGGCCAGGCGCAGGCCGATGCCGCTACCCCGCTTGGCCAGGGATTTCGCGACATGGCGCGCGGCGGCAGGCGTCAGTGACACAGACATGGCAAGACTCCTTAGACTGAGAACGAACTGCCGCAGCCGCAGGTGGTCTGGGCATTGGGGTTGTGGATGACAAAGCGCGAGCCTTCCAATCCATCTTCAAAATCGACACGCGCGCCCAGCACGTATTGCAGGCTCATCGCGTCCACCACCAGGGCCACGCCCGCAGTGACGATCAGCGAGTCGTCTTCGGCAACGGCATCGTCAAATGCAAAGCCGTAGGAAAAGCCGGAGCAGCCACCGCCGGTCACATACAGGCGCAGCTTCAGGTCCGGGTTGCCCTCTTCCAGGATCAACTCGGCCACCTTGGCTGCGGCTGCGGGGGTGAATTCCAATTGGCTGGGCATCATGCCCGGTGCCAGGGCGGCGCTTGAAACGGTGGTTGCTGCTTGCATGGTGACTCCTTGTTGGTGGGGCGCGAAGGGTTTAGGTGCGGGTGCTGGACGCGCAGGCGGTCTGCTCGGAGACCAGGGTGCCGCCACCTGCCGGGTGGCGCGAGCGGAAGTCGGCCACCGCGGCCTTGATGGCGTCCTCAGCGAGGATGGAGCAGTGGATCTTGACCGGGGGCAGCGCCAGCTCTTCGGAAATGTCCGAGTTCTTGATCGCCAGCGCCTCGTCCAGCGTGCGGCCACGCACCCATTCGGTGACCAGCGAGCTGGACGCAATCGCCGAGCCGCAGCCATAGGTCTTGAACTTGGCGTCTTCGATGACGCCCTGGGCGTTGACGCGAATCTGCAGGCGCATTACGTCGCCGCAGGCGGGCGCGCCCACCATGCCGGTGCCCACGTTCTCGTCGGCGGCATCAAAGGCGCCGACATTGCGGGGGTTCTCGTAGTGGTCGACGACTTTTTCGCTGTAAGCCATAAGTGCTCTCCGTGTGACAGTGGGGGGTGGATCGGTGAACCTGCACCGGTCTCAGTGTTCGGACCATTGGATGGAATTCAGATCGATGCCAGCCTGTACCATGTCCCACAGCGGGCTCATGGCGCGCAGCTTGTTCACCACCTGGGTAACCTGGTCAATCGTGAAGTCGATCTCTTCCACCGTGGTGAAGCGGCCAATCGAAAAACGCACCGAGCTGTGCGCCAGCTCATCGCTGCGGCCCATGGCGCGCAGCACGTAGCTGGGCTCCAGGCTGGCCGATGTGCAGGCCGAGCCGGACGACACCGCCACGCCCTTGATGCCCATCAGCAGGGATTCGCCTTCCACGTAGTTGAAGCTCACATTCAGGTACTGCGCGGCACGCTGTGTTTCGTCACCATTCAGCACCACGGCATCCAGTCGCTGGAAGCCTGCCCACAGCCGCTCCCGCAGGGCGCGGATGCGTGCGTTGTCCGACTCCATGCACTCGCGCGCCAGCCAAAAGGCTTCGCCCATGCCGACAATCTGGTGGGTGGGCAGTGTGCCCGAACGCATGCCACGCTCGTGTCCGCCGCCGTGCATCTGCGCCTCGATGCGCACGCGGGGCTTGCGCCGCACATACAGCGCGCCGATGCCCTTGGGGCCGTAGATCTTGTGGGCCGACAGCGACATCATGTCCACCGGCAGTTGACTCAAGTCAATGGCAACCTTGCCCGCGGCCTGTGCGGCGTCCACGTGCAGCAGCACCCCTTTGGCGCGGCAGATTGCACCAATTTTGGCCACGTCCTGGATGACGCCGGTCTCGTTGTTGACCATCATCACCGAGGCCAGCACGGTATCGGGGCGCAGCGTCGCGGCGAACAGGTCCAGGTCCAGCAGACCGCTGGGCAGCACCGGCAGCACGGTCACCTCAAAGCCTTCGCGTTCCAGCTCGCGCATGCTGTCCAGCACGGCCTTGTGCTCGGTGGCCACGGTTACCAGATGTTTGCCCTTGCCTTTGTAGAAATGGGCCGCGCCCTTGATGGCCAGGTTGTTGGATTCGGTGGCGCCGGAAGTCCAGACGATTTCGCGTGGGTCGGCATTGACCAGCGCGCTGACCTGCTCGCGGGCCAGCTCCACCGCCTCGTCGGCCGCCCAGCCAAAGGCGTGCGAGCGGCTGGCCGGGTTGCCATACAGGTCGGTGAGGTAGGGAATCATCTTGCGCGCCACCCGCCGGTCCACGGGCGTGGTGGCTGCGTAGTCCAGGTACACAGGCCGGGCGGAACTGGTGTTGGCGTGGTCGCGGCTGGGGTCCGACATGGCAGGCTCCTGAAAAAGGGTGGACGCAGGCTGTTTCGCAATTTCGGTGCCATGCCGAAATCGCCACAAACCGGGCCTTTTGGCGTGCCGATTGTTGTTTTTGTCTGGGTGGCGGGGTGTGTCCGGCGTCTGCCGTGTGTGGTTTGTCACAACACCGTCCGTCGCGTATCCGGGATAGGAATCGGGGTCAGGTTCGGCTTGGTGCGCTTCTTGCATGGAGGCTGCCCGTAGCGCTTGCAACGGCAGGCGGCTGCGCTAACCGGAGATCGACATGGTGAACACACAAGCGATTGAATCCCGGCGTGAGCTCAATGCGATTTACGAGGTCAGCAAGACGCTGGCAACGTCGCTGGATGTGGCCAAGACGTTTCGTGAGGCATTGAATTATTTGCTGCACGCCTTCGACTGGCGGCGCGCCTTTGTGGTGCTGGCGGAGCCGGACGGACACCTGCGTGGCGCCTGCGCCGTGGGCCTGACCCGCGAAGAGCAGCAACGGCTGCAATTCCAGTCCGGCGAGGGCATTGTGGGACGTGTCTATGCCAACGGCATCCAGGTCATCGTGCCGGACGTACGTTCGGAGCCGCTTTTCCTGAACCGCACCGGCGGTGCCGACCAGACTCCCGGGGTGCCGGTGGCCATGCTGGTCACACCCATCCGTGCGGACCGGCGCACCGTCGGCGTGCTGGCGGTGGACTGCCTCAATCCGGACGAAGGCCGGGGTTTCTCCAACGACCTGCAGGTGCTGAAGATGGTGGCCACGCTGATGGGGCAGGCCCTGCTGCTGCAGCGCAGTGTCAGCGCCGCGCACGACAGCCTGCAGGACGAGGTGCGCCGCATGGACAAGATGCTCAAGCCGCACCACCAGATTGACCAGGTGGTGGGCATCTCCAAGCCCATGCTGGAGGTGTTTGAGCAGGTCCACCAGGTGGCGCCATCGCGCACCACCGTGCTGCTGCGTGGCGAGAGCGGCACCGGCAAGGAAGTCATTGCCCGCGCCCTGCACAACCTGTCACCGCGCAAGAACGCTGCCTTTGTGCGCGTCAACTGCGCGGCGCTGACCGAGTCGCTGCTGGAGAGTGAACTGTTCGGCCACGAGAAGGGCTCCTTCACCGGCGCCCAGGGCCAGCGCAAGGGTCGCTTTGAAATGTCCAACGGCGGCACGCTGTTCCTGGATGAAATCGGGGACATCTCGCCATCCTTCCAGGCCAAGCTGTTGCGCGTGTTGCAGGAGCGCGAGTTTGAACGGGTGGGCGGCAGCACCGTCGTCAAGGTCGATGTGCGCCTGATCCTGGCCACCAACCGCAACCTGGAGCGCATGGTGCAGGCGGGAGAATTCCGCTCCGACCTGTATTTCCGCATCAACGTGGTCAGCATCCAGTTGCCACCGCTGCGCGAGCGGCGCGAAGACATTCCCGCCATGGCGACCCACTTCCTCGACCGCTTCAACCAGGAGAATGGCCGCGCCACCCGTTTCAGCCCCGCCGCCATGCGCGTGCTGACCAGCTGCTATTGGCCTGGCAATGTGCGCGAGCTGGAAAACTGTGTGGAACGCACTGCCACCATGGCGCACGACGATGTCATTTCCGACCTGGCCTTCCGCTGTCAGGGCAACGGCTGCCTGACCCAAGTGCTGCACCACATCGAACGCGTGGACGCTGTGCGCACGGTGCCGCTGGCCGACATACCGATTGCCGAAGTGCCGATGGCTCCACCGGTCGCGGCGCCCGCCTCATCTGCCCCCGCTGCTGCGGACAACCCGATTGCGGAGGCGCCTGCGGCGGCTGCGCCCGCGCACGACGACGATGGCAAGCCCGAAGGCGAGCGCGAGCGCCTGATCTGGGCGATGGAGCGCTGCGGCTGGGTCCAGGCCAAGGCCGCGCGGCTGCTCAAGATCTCGCCGCGGCAGATGGGCTATGCGCTGCAGAAGAACGGGATTGAGGTGCGCAAGTTCTGACTTGCCTTTGACGCCTCGAGGTTCAAGGATTGGTTGGCCCGTGTGGCGAACGGTAGGTGGTTTTTGCGTGATCGATTCCAACCGTTACGATTGCCATGACGTCCCCACTCTTCCAGAAAGAACAATCCATGCAGGTCTACATTGCAGGCACAGGGAAACTTGCAACGGAGTTAATAGAAAAGCTCTCCCCTCGGAACGATCTATTCATTTCCCGGTGGCCCGGTGAATCCCCACCGCAAGCCCGCAGCATTGTGATTCACGCTGGATCCGGTCGAGAGATGGGCGCCATTGCGCAGTTCTGCTCAAGCACATTCTCAGTGCTGGTCGAACTCTCCACGGGATCTTCGCTAGAAGACACACATCCCAGCTATCCCATCGTCCTCTGCCCAAACACCAACATCCTCATGCTCAAGTTCATGTGCATGCTGGAACAATCCGGCGCCCTGTTCAAGGGGTGCGAAATCCAGATAACCGAGTCACATCAAGCATCAAAAACCTCGGTTCCCGGCACGGCAGTCCAGATGGCAAATGCACTTGGCATCTCGGAATCTCAGATCACTTCGGTACGCAACGGGCTGCAGCAAGTCAGCGAACTACACATACCCCATGAGCATTTAGCTCGGCATGCATTCCATCACATCGCCATCCACGATGGGCCGTGCACGATCTCTATGGAAACACGGGTGTATGGAGATTCTCCGTATGCCAGCGGAGTGCAACAGATCATCGGTGCCATTGACCAGAGAGAGCTGCAAGCCCGTGTGTACTCCATTACCGAGTTCATCAAAAATGGTTGGGTGTAACCCAGCCCGCCAACTCCCAATGTCATCTTTGTCGCATCACTGACAGTCACCCCGAGCAGACCGGCCATCCCGCCCGGTCCAATGTGCCACATCCTACAAAGGCGAGGCCAAAAACAGCGGTTTCCGGGTGGCATGGATTTGGCTATAGATCCCTTGTGCGACTGCAGTCGGTCGCGAGAAGGGTATCCATGCAGCAAGCGACGACCTATGTCAGCATCGGCCAGATCAAACCGCTGGGCGCCAAGCTCGATGTGCCTGCCGCCGGCGGCTGCTCCACCCAGGGTGGCGAGGGCAAGGCCAGTTGCGGTTCCTCCGATGGACCCGATGACATGCCCCAAGAAATCTGGGACAAGGTCAAGAACCACCCCTGCTATTCCGAGGAAGCCCACCACCACTTCGCGCGCATGCATGTGGCGGTGGCGCCGGCCTGCAACATCCAGTGCAACTACTGCAATCGCAAGTACGACTGCAGCAACGAATCCCGCCCCGGCGTGGTCTCGCAAAAGCTCACGCCCGAACAGGCCGTGCGCAAGGTGGTGGCCGTGGCCAGCGAGATTCCGCAGATGACGGTGCTGGGCGTGGCCGGCCCGGGTGATGCGCTGGCCAATCCGGCCAAGACCTTTGAGACTTTTCGCATGCTGCAGCAGCAGGCGCCCGACATCAAGCTGTGCATCTCCACCAATGGCCTGGCGCTGCCGGACTATGTGGACGAGATCTGCAAGTACAACGTGGACCACGTCACCATCACCATCAACATGGTGGACCCCGCCGTGGGCGAAAAGATCTACCCCTGGATCTTCTGGGACCACCGGCGCGTCACCGGCTATGAGGCCGCCAAGATCCTGCACGAGCGCCAGATGCTGGGGCTGGAGATGCTGACCGCGCGCGGCGTGCTGACCAAGATCAACTCGGTGCTGATCCCCGGCATCAATGACCAGCACCTGATGGATGTGAACCGCGAGGTGAAGAAGCGCGGCGCATTCCTGCACAACATCATGCCGCTGATCTCCGAGGCCGAGCACGGCACGGTGTTTGGCCTGACCGGCCAACGCGGCCCCAGCGCCTCCGAACTCAAGGCCGTGCAGGACGCCTGCATGGGTGGCGCGAACCTGATGCGCCACTGCCGGCAATGCCGCGCCGATGCGGTCGGCCTGTTGGGCGAGGACCGCAGCGAGGAATTCACGCTGGACAAGCTCGACCAGATGGACGTGGTCTACGACCTGGAAAAGCGCCGCCTCTACCAGGAGCAGGTCGAAGTGGAACGGCAGGCGCAACACGCCGCCAAGCAGCAGGCGCTGGCCGCCGCCAGCGCCGTGCCGGTGGCGCAGGACCTGCAGGTGCTGGTGGCCGTGGCCACCAAGGGCGGTGGTCGTGTCAATGAGCACTTTGGCCACGTCACCGAGTTTCAGATCTATGAGGTCTCCAGCGCGCAGGCGCTGTTCGTCGGGCACCGCCGCGTCGACCAGTATTGCCAGGGTGGTGCTGGCGACGATGAGCAGTTGCCGTCCGTCGTGCGCGCCATCAACGATTGCCACGCGGTGCTGGTGGCCAAGATCGGCGCCTGCCCCAAGGACGAACTGTCACAGGCCGGCATCGAGCCGGTGGACCAGTATGTCGGCGAGTTCATCGAGAAGGCCGCGCTGGACTGGTTCAACGATTACCGCGCGCGCATTGCCAGCGGTTCCATCGTGCACCAGAGCCGGGGCGATGCCCAGATTCGCCAGGGCGCCTACACCAGCGTGCCCCTGGCCGCATAAGCATTTTCATCCACCCCCCACAACCCTAACGGAGAGTCACCATGGCCCACAAAATCATTGCATCGACCTGCACCGCCTGCTCGGCTTGCGAACCCGAGTGCCCCAACGTCGCGATCCGCGAGAAGAACGGCACCTACGTCATCGACCCCAAGAAGTGCACCGATTGCGAAGGCCACTTTGACTCGCCGCAGTGCGTGGCGGTGTGCCCGGTGGATGGCTGCATTGTGAAGGCCTGATGATCATGCTGCCCAACGTCACCATCACCCCCGCTGCGGCCAAGTTCATCAACCGCATCGTGCGCTTCTCCGGCCTGGCGGCCGGCGCGGGCCTGCGCCTGTCGGTGGCGCCCGGCGGCTGCTCCGGCTATTCGTCGGAATTCAGCGCCGAGCAGGCCCCGCAAGCGGGCGAGCAGTTACTGGAGGTCGGTGGCGTGCGCCTGTTTCTGGGGGCTGAGAGCCGGTTGATGCTCAACGGCATCACCATCGACTTTGTCGAAACCGCCACCCAGTCGGGCCTGACCTTCACCGATCCGAACAAGGCCGCCTGTGCCTGCAGCACCGCCGAGGCCGCTGCCCCCAGCGGTGTGACCAGGATCGAGATCGGTTCCATCACGCGCGGCCGCCCGGCGGCGGCGACGCCTGCGGCCTGATCCGCAGCGAGCGCACCATGCACGCGGACAGCCTGCGCTCAGCCAATGACCTGGCGGCCTTTGCCGACGGTGCCATTGGTGGGGGCCTGAGTCCGCAGGTGAGTGCGCTGATTGCACGGGCTGGGGAGTTGCGCCAGCAGCCAGAGGAAGCCCTGGCCTTGCTGGAGCAGGCGCAGGCCGCCGCACCCCGTCACCCGGCTCCGCTGATTGCGCTGTACCGCTTCCATTTCTATGGCCACCAGTTGGTGCAGGCCCGTGCGGTGGGCGAAGACGCGCTGGCCATTGCGCGTACGGCACTGGGGCCCGAATTTGGTGACGAGCCACCGACGGACGACGCCACCCGGCACGATGCCGCCGTGCGTTTCTACCTCTTCACGCTCAAGGGCCTGGCCTACCTGAACATGCGGCTGGGTGCCATGGAAGAGGTCCATGTGCTGTTGAAAGAGTTGCGCCGCCTCGACCCCAGCGACCATGTGGGTGGCGCCGTGCTGCAGCATGTGCTCACACGCCATGAGAAGGGCAAGAGCAGCGACACCATTTCCGGCTACCCGGCGCGCGGCTGGGGTGGCATTGCACCATGAGCACCCCGACCATCCATCGCAAGGTGCGTGCGCCGCAGGACGACATCCCGGCGCAGCACTGGCAGGGCGGCCCCATCCGCTGCGGCGCCTGCGAATACGCGCAATTGCGCGCCCGCGACGGTGAGGCTGGCTGCGAGCCGGGCTATGCCTGCATGCAGGATGTGTATGCGCGGCGTATTGACCGCTTCTTCCGCTGGCACCCCGAACTGAGCAACGAGCAGCTCGCACATGCCTACTTCGAGGTGCGCGCCATCGCTGCGCGCCGCGCCAGTGTGTTCCGCCTGACCGCGCTGATGGACGACCCGGACGAGACCGTGCGCCTGCAGGTGGCGCTGCGTTTGCCGCAGGCCCAGTTGCTGCGCATGCTGAACGACCCGCACCGCGAGGTGCGCATCCGCGTGGCCCAGCGTCTGGACGCGCCGGAGCTGGCTGCGCTGCGGCACGACCCGGACTACGGCGTGCGCGAACTGGTGGCCCAGCGCCTGTCGCTGGCCATCCTGCCAACCATGGCAAATGACTCCGATCGCGCGGTGCGCCTGCGTGTGGCGCAGCGGCTGGAGATGCCGGCGCTCTTGCGCATGGCCGACGACCCAGAGCCCGAGGTGCGCCGCGTGGTCGCGCAGCGCCTGCCGGTGGCCCTGGTGGCACGCCTGGCGGCTGACGCCGACTGGCGTGTGCGCTGGGAAGTTGCCCAGCGTGCCGACGCCGCCACGCTGGATGTCTTGCGCCATGACGAAGACGCGGAGGTGCGTCTGGCCGTGCAGGAGCGACTGGCACGCGACCGGACCCCGATGGGAGTGGAACATGGCTGACATCAACCGCGACGACGTTGAGATCGAGCTGGCCTACCCGCCGCGCTTCAGCTATGGCGAGCGGGTGATTGCGCGCTCCGTGGTGCGCAACGATGGCACCTACAACGGCCGCGACATTGGTGATGTGCTGGTCCACAAGGGCGAAATCGGCTACGTCATCAACATCAACACCTTCCTGCAGCAGTACTACATCTACGCGGTGGACTTTGTCGAGTCCGGCCACCGTGTCGGCATGCGCGCCAAGGAGCTGTGCACGCTGGACAACCTGCCCGACGAGGTGCTGGCGCAATTGGGCGACAAGGCCGCCGCACTGCGCACGCTGGGCTCGGCCAAACCTCTGGAGGAACAAGCATGAACACCACCACCGCAACCCTGCCCGGCCTGGAGCCACGCGCCGCTGCCTATGCCTGGGGCCAGCGCGTCATTGCACTGGACGATCTGGTCAACGACGGCAGCTACCCCGATCGGCCGGAAGACGCGCTGCTGGCGGCGCGCGGTTCGGTGGGCGAGATCGTCAACATCGGCCATGCGCCCGACCTGAACGAGCCGGTGTATCTGGTGCAGTTTGACGGCTGCGTGGTGGGCTGTTTGGAGATCGAGCTGGTGCCCGCACCGCTGGGCCTGCTGCCCGAGACCGAGGACGTCGTGTGAAGACCGCAGTGGCTGCCGTGGCGCCCCGCCGTGGCGCGGTGGGAGACCTGACGCTGCACCGCATGCAGCGCGCGCTGCGCGAGCGCGTGCGTTATCGCTATGTGCAGCCGCAGATCCTGCGCGAGGGCGACTGCTTTCGCATCCAGAGCCCGTGCTGCTCGCGCAATGTGGACCCCAGCGGCGGTCTGATCGACATTGCACTACTGATTCCCAATGGCCCCAACAGCTGGAGCCTGTGCTCGCGCGACCATGCCAACCAGACCTGGGTCGCGCAGTTGCGCGACCAGCCCATCGATGCGCTGCTGGACGCGCTGTGCGTGGACGACGCCCGCCAGTTCTGGCCCTGAGGTTGCAGGCTTGCCCACCATGATCTACCTGGACCACAACGCCACCACGCCGCCCGCGCCCGAGGTCATCGCGGCCATGCTGCCGGTCCTGTCCGGGCTGTGGGCCAATGCCTCGTCCCAGCACGGGCCGGGGCAGGATGCCAAGCGTGCCCTGGGTGCTGCGCGGGCCAGGGTGGCGCGGGTGCTGGGCTGCAAACCGGCGGAGGTGGTCTTCACCAGTGGTGCCACCGAGGCCAACCACCTGGCTGTGCGCGGACTTCTGGCGGCAGCACTTCCTGAGCGCCGCCGTGTGCTGTTCAGCGCCGTGGAGCATGCCGGCCACCTGCGTCTGGCGCGGGCCTTGGCGGCGGAAGGCGTCGTGGTGGAGCTGATCCCCGTGTTGCCCAACGGCACGCTGGACCTGGCCGCCGCGCAGGGGCTGATCGGCCCGGATGTGGCCGTGGTGTCCCTCATGGCCGCCAACAACGAGACCGGCGTGCTGATGCCGGTGGCCGAAGTGGCGGCACTGGCGCAGGCGGCCGGAGCGCGCCTGCATGTGGATGCCACGCAGTTCATCGGCAAGCAGCCGTTTGATTTCTCGACCTATGGTGCCGATGCGGTGTCGCTGTCGGCGCACAAGTTCCAGGGCCCCAAGGGCGTGGGCGCACTGCTGCTGCGCCAGGGTGTGCCGCTGACGCCGCAGATCGTGGGCAGCCAGGAGCGCGGCCGCCGGGGCGGAACCGAGAACCTGGCCGCCATCGTCGGGCTGGCTGCCGCGCTGGAGCGCCTGGGTGATGTGGCGTTTGAGGCCGCGCGCCAGGCGGCCCTGCGCGATATGTTGGAACAGGGTCTGATGCTGGCCCTGCACGATACGCATATCTGGTGCCGCAACGTGCCACGCTTGCCCGGCACCAGCTACCTGCGTTTTGGCACCTTGTCAGTAGATGTGGTGCTGCAGCGGCTGGACCGCCTGGGCGTGGCCGCCTCCAGCGGCGCGGCTTGTTCGTCGGCTGGCAGCGAGCCTTCGCATGTGCTCAGTGCCATGGGCGTGCCCGCGGACGAGGCCCTGGCCGCGGTTCGCCTGTCCCTGGGGCGCACCAGCACCGTTGACGACGTGCAGTACCTGCTGAACAACTTGCCGCCCTTGCTGGCCCCCCTGTTGCAGCCAGAGCTGATGACCACCGCTCCTTAAAGCCAACCACTACCAACATCCACCAGGAGCTACCCATGAAACTGATGATCCGCAAAGACAGCAAAGGCGTGTTGACCGGCTACGTGCCCAAGAAGGATCTGGAGGAACCCATCACCGCCATGGCCAACCCCGGTATGTGGGGCGGCCTGGTCACGCTGGCCAACGGCTGGCAGTTTGATCTGCCCGAGATGCCTGCCGACACCCCATTGCCCATCACGGTGGAGGCCCGCCGTCTCCCACTCGCGGAGGAATAGCCATGGCCATGGACGCCACCTACCTGCGCAGCGCCAGCGAAGTGATTGGCTCCGCCCCGTCCCTGCGTGATGCAGCCGCCATCTGGCGTGCACGTGACCCTGCCACCCGTGTGCTGCTGGTCGATGCCATGGACATGCGCGACGAAACGCCGGCCCTGCTGCTGGGCCACCGGCGCGTCTACCTGGCCACCTCCAACGGCCATTGCTGGTCCATCACCCAGCAACCGGCCGAGGCCACGGCGCTGATCCTGACGCAGGAAGACTAGTTATGGAAGTCGATACCATTTCCCTGTTCGAGCCCGACTGCGGTGCGCGCGAGATCGAGCTGGTCAGCACCGTGCTGCAGTCCGCTCGCTGGGGCGACGGACCCATGCTGGAGGCCTTTGAGCGCGCCTTTGCCGGCTGGGTGGGGCGCAAGCACGCCGTGGCCGTGGGCAGTGGCACCCTGGGCATCTGGATTGCGCTGCGTGCGCTGGGCATTGGCCCCGGTGATGAGGTGGTCTGCACCGCACACACCTGGCACCAGGTGGCACAGGCCATCACGCTGGCCGGCGCCACGCCGGTGTTTGCCGACATCAACTACTGGACCGGCAGCTTGAGCCCCGAGAAGGCCGCGCAGAAGATCACGCCCCAAACCCGCGCCCTGCTGGCCGGCAACACCAATGGCCACCCGGCCGCCTGGGAGCCCCTGCGTGCGCTGGCCGACGCGCATGGCCTGGCGCTGATCGAAGACAGCACCGAGTCTTTTGGCTCGCGCTACAAGGGCCGCACCGTGGGCAGCTTTGGCGATGTGGCGGTGTTCGACTTCTCGGCGCCGTCGGCCCTGTGCACGGGCGAGGGCGGCATGCTGGTCACCGACAACGATGCGCTGGTGCACGAGCTGCGCTACCTGCGCCAGCGCCGTCTGGCGGACCGCGCCTCGGTGTCGGTCGGCTCGCGCGTGCCACTGCAGGCCGGCATGAGCGAACTCACGGCCGCGCTGGGTCTGGCGCAACTGATGGGGCTGGATGACCGCCTGGAGGCGCGCAGACAGGTGGTGGCCTGGTACCACGACAACATGCAGAGCTTCGAGGGCGTGAAGCCCCCCTACATCGGCGAGGGCGTGGACGAGATCCACTGGATGCTCTACGTGGTGCACCTGGGCAAGCGCTTCTCCGGCAGTGCTCGCGCGCAGATGATCGACGACCTGCTCTCCTGTGGTATCGAGACCGCGCCCTACAGCCACCCGTTGCACCAGCAGTTCTATTACATGCAGGCCGGCGACGCCATTGGCCGCCAGCGCGGTGTGCTGCTGGACACCGACCGCATCGGCGACCGCGCGCTGGCGCTGCCGCTACACACGCAACTGGACGAGGAGCAGGTCCAGTACATCGTCAAGACGCTTAAAGACACCGCCACCAATGTCGGCGCCGGTGCCGCCATTTACTGAAAGAACACCATGACCGATCTGATCCACGAAATTGCCCGCAGCCTGAACACCGGCGCGGTGATTCCCTACCTGGGCCCGGAGATGCTGTCGCTGTGCCCCGACTGTGCCGTGCCGGCCACACCACTGGCGCTGGCAGAGAGCATGACCGCCAAGGTCAGCGTGCCGCACAAGATCCGCAAGCGCCTGACCCAGGCCGCGCAGTTCATCGAGAACTTCAAGCACCGCAAGTCGGTGGTGCACCTGATGAACGAAGCCTTTGCTACCTCCCCCGCGCCGTCACCTTTGCACCTGGCTCTGGCCAGCAGCGGCGCGGGGTTGTGGGTGGACACCTGGTACGACGACACCTTTGCCAAGGCGCTGGCGCAGGTTGCATTGCAAGGTGGCTGGGCGCAGACGCAGGGCCTGTCGCAATCCGAGCACTTCGGCAACTGGACCGGCGACTACGCCGCCGATGGTTCGCTGTTGCCCGAGCTGCCCGCAGGTGCGCGGCTGCTCTACAAGCCGCTGGGCAGCCATGCACCGGCAGGCAACTACCTGGTCTCCGACAGCGACTTCGTCGAGGTGCTGACCGAGATCGATATCCAGACCCCGATTCCCGCCGCCGTGCAGGCCTGGCGCACGGGCCGCAACTTCCTGTTCCTGGGCTGCCGCTTTGATGACCAGCTCACCCGCTGCTTTGCGCGCCAGATCATGAAGCGCTCCAGCGACCGCCACTGGGCGGTGCTGCCGCAGGAACCCACGCGCATGGAGGCTCGCTTCCTGCAGGAGCAGAACATCACCCGCATAGACCTGCCGCTGGACCAGTTCGCCAGCGCGCTGGTGAACGCGCTGCAACCGGCGGTTGCCGCCTGACCCATTTTCCTTTCGTTCCAACCCCAACGGCCTTTCGCGCCCATTGACACCATGACCTCTCTGACCGTTCAACCCTCTGGAAAAACCTATGACGTGGCCCCCGGCACCAGTCTGCTTGCGGCGCTTTTGGCTGCAGGCGAGCCCATCATCAGCAAATGCGGTGGCGGCGCGAAATGTGAGTCCTGCCACGTGTCGGTGACCGCCGGGCGCAAGAGCCTGTCCAAGATCCAGGCGGCGGAGAACGCCAAGCTCGACGCCATGGTCGGCGTGGCCTCCAGCTCGCGCCTGGCCTGTCAGGCCCTGCTGGGCGACGAAGCCGTTACCGTGCAATTGATTTGACCGGCGAACCCCTGCACGCCGACGCGTTCGCCGAACTCGAAACCCTGCTGAGGGTCTTGCGCGTGCAGCACGCGGCAACCCCGTGCTGGGAGTTCTGCGAAGGCTTCATGGCGGCGCTGATCTGCTGTCGCCGGCCCATCGCATCCACCGAATACCTGCCGGTGCTGCTCGGCGCGGCGCACGCCGGCGCCTTTGTTGCGCAGCACCCCCGTTTCATGGAGCTGTGGGGCCGGCGCTGGGAGGCTGTCCGGCAGGCACTGGACACCCGCATCGCTGCGCTCGACGACGCTGCGGCCTACCAACCCGAGGTCGCGGATGCGCCGTCCCTCGGTCAGCGCTGGGCGCAGGGTTTCATGGCGGTGGTCCAGGCCTGGCCGCCGGAATGGGTGGGCTCACGCAACAAGCAGGCCATCCTGTGGAGCACCACCGCGATTGGCGTGGTGGAGGCCCTCACGGCGGACGATGCCGATCCACCCACGCTGCACGCCTTTGAAGGTGAAACGGACCACCCGCCCACCGTCAGCGCCCGGCGCATGCAGGCCTTTGGTGACGCGATCTGGGCGGTGTACAACATGCGTGAGACCTGGCGCACGCTAGGCCCACGCGTGGAGACGGTGCACAAGGACGCGACGCCGGGCCGCAACGACCCATGCGCCTGCGGCAGCGGCAAGAAATACAAGAAGTGCTGTGCATTGCTATCAGTAACATAGCTACTAACGCTTATTCCACGAGGGCTGTGACCTGATTTGACTCAAAGTCATCTGGCTGTGACCGTGTTGCTAGCCAATCAGCGCCACCGCCTTGATCTGCACCCACACCGGTTTGCCCGCGAGCAGGCCCAGGCCGTCGGCCGAGCGGCGCGTCAGGCGTGCCAGCACCGGCGAGGCGCCCACGCGCAGGCGCAGCAGGGTCAGCGCAGGGTGGTAGTCGCCGGCCAGTTGCTCCACCGTGGCCGGCAGGCAGTTCTGGATGCTGGTGCCGCTCGGTGGCTCCAGCGCAATGCTGACATCGCGCGCCAGAATGCGCACGCGCACCGGGTCGCCAAGGGCGTGGCCACCATCGCGCACCCACAGGCTGCCACCGTCAAACTCGACCCGGGCCAGGTGCCAGGCGGCGTCGCGCTCGGCCACCGTGGCCCGCAGCACCACGCCGGCGTCTTCCCCCAGGTGGATGGGCAGGTCCACGTTGGCCAGGGTCTCGGTCAACGGGCCGGCGGCCACGGCGCGTCCGTCTTTCAGAACGACGATGTGGTCGGCCAGGCGCGCCACTTCATCGGGGGCATGGCTGACATACAGCACCGGGATGTCGAGCTGGGCATGCAGGCGTTCCAGATAGGGCAGGATTTCCTGCTTGCGCTGGTGGTCCAGTGCTGCCAACGGCTCGTCCATCAGCAGCAGGCGCGGGTTCAGGGCCAGGGCACGCGCCATGCCCACCCGCTGGCGCTCGCCGCCGGACAGCTGATCGGGCTTGCGCTCCAGCAAATGGCCGATTCCCAGCAAGGCAATCGCCTGGTCCAGGCCAGCGCTGGTTGCACCCGCAATGCGTTTGAGCCCATAGCGCAGGTTGCCCAGCACCGTGAGGTGGGGGAACAGGCTGGCCTCCTGGAACACATAGCCCAGCGGGCGCTGGTGCGTGGGCAGCCAGCGGGTGTCGTCCTGCCAGACCGTGCCGTTGACAGTCAGCCGGCCCTGCGGCGCACGCTCCAGCCCGGCGATGCAGCGCAACAGCGTGGTCTTGCCGGAGCCCGAATGGCCAAACAGTGCGGTAACACCCCGCGCCGGCAGGTCCAGATCCACATCCAGCGCAAACCCCGGCCAGCCGAGTTGGAAACGGGCTTGAATGCCACCCATCTCAGACCCCCTTCCTCGGACCGGGCCGCCAGACATAGAGCGCCAGCAGCACCACGAACGAGAAGACCAGCATCACCGCCGAGAGCCGGTGCGCCTGCAGGTATTCCAGGGCCTCCACGTGGTCGTAGATTTGCACCGAGGCGACCCGGGTCACGCCGGGGATGTTGCCGCCAATCATCAGCACCACGCCAAACTCGCCCACCGTGTGGGCAAAGGTCAGGATCGATGCCGTCAAAAAGCCGGGCCGGGCCATCGGCACTGCCACGGTGAAAAACGCATCCAGCGGTGAGGCGCGCAAGGTGGCCGCCACTTCCAGCGGCCGCTCGCCCATGGACTCGAAAGCGGTTTGCAGGGGTTGCACCATGAAGGGCAGCGAGTAGAACACCGAGCCAACCACCAGGCCCCAAAAGGTGAAGGGCAGGGTTCCCATTCCCAGTGACTGCGTGAGCTGCCCCACCGGGCCGTTGGGTCCCATGGCCAACAGCAGGTAAAAGCCCAGGACCGAGGGGGGCAGCACCAGCGGCAGCGCCACTACGGCGCCAATCGGCCCCTTCCACCACGCCTTGCTGCGCGCCAGCCACCAGGCGATGGGCGTGCCGACCAGCAACAGGATCAACGTGACGATGCCCGCCAGGCGCACGGTGAGCCAGATGGCTTGCAGATCACTGTCGTTCAAAAGCATGCCGCGATCTTACTGGTGCATTGCTATTGTCTAAACCTCGGGCGCGAAGCATTTGGCGTGATCCGCACATTCGCTACACGACGGCGCCGGGCAGACGTAGATACCTTCCTTGGAACAGTAGTGGCGGTAGATGAATTTCTTCCACTTCATGTCGCCCACATTCAAGGCCGCCAGCGCGGGGAAGGCCACGTTCATCAGCGTGGAGAGCTCGCCCCGGTTGGCCAGGCCCAGGTCCTGCCACAGGTGGTTGCGCCCGCAGCAGCTGTAGGCCACGGAGTGGGCCAGCCAGACTTCGGATTGGCGCAGCCCGGCACGGTACTCCAGCAGCAGGTGCAGCAGGTCTTCCAGCTCCACAATGACTTCGCCCGGACCATCCGCCAGATTCAAGTGGGCGCCGGGAAAGTAATCCCGCCACAGCACTTGAAAGTCCGCCTCGGCCAGCCCCAGCGTGGCGGGCAGCACCCCCTGGTTCAGCGAGCGGCCCACCAACAGGCTGGCCAGCACCGGGCGCAGCGGGTCGGCCGCGGCCTGCGGTGATGCGGGGCGGCCCAGCAGTTCGGCCTGCAACAGTTCGCGGCAATCGTGGGAGGGGTTCATGCCGGTGCCTCCCGTCAATGGCGCGAGAACACGTCGCGCAGCTTGCACAGGGTGGTGGTCACATCGAAGCGCGTATCGGCCAGCGCCTCGCCGGCCAGGATCTTGACCAGGGCCACATAGGGGTCGGTCTCGCCGGTCAGCAACACGGTGGCGCCCCACTTCTGCATGTGGCGCAGGTAGCCGTCGCCCGCACTGGCGGCGACCATGATCTCCACGCCGTGCAAGGGGTGTGGGCCATCGTCCTGGAAGTGGTGGGGCAATTGCTCCTTGCTGAGCTGGATGCGTTGCGGCGTTGGCGTGGGCTGCTCCGGCAGGCAGTCAAACAGCAGCCAGTCGCGTGTCTGGCCGGCGTGACCGGACACGGTGGTCCAGTCGTTCTTGGTGGCAACAGCAATTTTCATGGTGAAGCACCTAGCCAGTTCCGTGCCCGCTAAGGCAGCGCGTAGCCAAAGGATTGGATGATGGCCCGGGCCTTGTCGGACTTCAGGTATTTCATCAGGGCCTCGGCTGCTGGTTTGCCCTTGCCCTTTTCCAGGATGACCGCGTCCTGGCGGATCGGGGCATACAGCGTGGCTGGAACGATCCAAGACGAGCCGTCTATCTTTCCATCCTTGAGCACCTGCGACAGCGCTACAAAGCCCAGCAGCGCATTGCCGGTGCTGATGAACTGGTGGGTCTGCGCAATGCTCTCGCCGGTGACGATCTTGGGCTGGACAGACGCATACACGCCCAGCCCCTTCATCACCTCCACGGCGGCGGCACCATAGGGCGCGAGCTTGGGGTTGGCGATGGCCAGGTGGTTGAAGCCACCGGCCTTCAAGACCGCACCCGCCCCATCCACAATGGCCGGCTTGGCCGACCACAGCACCAGTTTGCCGATGGCATAGGTGAACTGGCTGCCAGCTACTGCGGCGTTTTCCTTGATCAGCCGGGCCGGGGTTTCCTCGTCGGCGGTCAACAGGACTTCAAACGGCGCGCCGTTCCTGATCTGGGCGTAGAACTTGCCCGTGGCGCCATAGGCGGCCAACACCTTGTGGCCGGTCTCCTTCTCGAACCCGGCGGCAATGGCTTGCATGGGCGCGGTGAAGTTGGCGGCCACGGCCACGGATATCTCGTCGGCGCGCACGCTGGAGGCGGCACCGGCCAGGCAGACCAGCAGGCAGGACATCAGATGGGTAGGTTTCACAACACACTCCTTCAAACACAACAAGCAATCGAGCACAAACGCTTCCCTCAATCGACAGAGGCCAGGAACACACTGGACGCCTTGAAGACGGCGGTCAGGGGCTGGCCCACCTCCAGGCCCAGGCGTTGGACGCTGCTCAAGGTGACCACGGCGGTGATGACGTGTTGGCCGCCCGGCAGGGTCAGCGTCACTTCGGCATTCACCGGTCCGTGGTGGATGCGGGTAATCGTCCCGGCAAAGCGGTTGCGCGCGGAAATCTGGCCATTCTCACCGGACATCACGAGTATCGACGAGGCCTTGACGAAGGCCAGCACCTCGCGCCCGACGGCCAGGCCCATGTTCTCAGCCGACTCGCGCGTCACGATGGCCGTCAGGGCCAGCGTGGGCGACAGCTGGATGGTGACTTCGCTGTCAACCACGCCCTCCTTGATGGAGGCTACGGGTCCGGCAAACTGGTTGCGGGCACTGGTTTTCATGGACATTCTCCTGAGCAGGTGTTGAAAGTCGGCCACGGCGCAGACGCCGCTTTGTTCCAGATCGCTGGTCAGCCTTTGCAGTGCGCGCTGGGACTCTTTCTCCAGCGCGCGGTAAAAGGCAATCAGCCGCCGGGCAAAGGCAGTCAGCTCCGTGCCGCCACCGTGGCGGCCACCCGCGCTGCGATGCACCAGCGGCTCGGGCGCCACGTTGTTCATGTCGTCCACCGCATCCCACGCCGCCTTGTATGACATGGGCACGGCCTTGGCGGCCTGCGAGATGGAGCCGGAACGGTCGATGGCCTCCAGCAGGCGGATGCGTTTGTCGCCCAGGAAGCTGCCCATCGCGGTGTCGATGAGCAGCTTGCCGGTGAGTTGGGAGGGTGCGGTGCGCATGGGGCTGCTTAGCGCGGCATCGCATCGCTGATGGAGTAATGGGCTTCGGGCTCGCCGCAATCGAAGTGGCTCACCACGGTGCGGCACACCAGCCAGCGCGCATCCACCAGGCGCCACGCGGTCAGCGACTCGGCGTAGACCGGGGCTTCGTAAAAGACCTCGTCATCGTCCGAGCGCAGCTGCGTCAGCACAAAGCGGAAGGCGTTGTAGCAGGGTGCGTTGGCGCCATCACGGCCGTGGGTGCGCTCGGCCTGCATCTCGTAATCGCTGTGCACCTCAAAGCGGGTCGGCGGCACCACCAGGGCCTGCAGGGCGGCGGGCAACTCTTCTGTCCAGTGGACGTCCTGGCCCCGCGCGCTGGGGCAGGGCGTGCGGCCGGCGTTGGGTGTTTCGGTATACAGCGCTGCGAACATCGTGGCCACCTCCATGGCTTGTCGGAAATACGACCCGGTTTTGTTGGGGTTGCGACACCGGGTGGGACTGCGTTGGGTCGGGAATCGACAAACGCGACAAACACCGGTGTCGCTGTATACCCAGGCAAATAGCGTGCCGTGCCGTGGGCCGGCCTGCGGCTAGTGGGCGATGGTGTCGAAGTCGGCCGCCATGGCGGCGCGCTGTTCCAGATCGACCGCCGCAGCGGCCAGAGGATCGCCGCCCTTGAGCCAGTCCGCGTGGCTGTCGGGCTGGTCCAGCGCCAGCACCAGCGCATGGTTCAGCTCATAGGCGCCCCAGGCCAGACCCTGCTCGCGCACGGCCGCCTGCAGGGCCGACTGCACCAGCACCCGCACGACGCGGTGGGCGTTGGAAAACGGCACGGTGTCGGTTCGCCCGGCGGCGGCCTGCACGCAGGCGTGCCGGTCATGCGAGGCGTGGCCGCGGCAGGCCAGCGGGCGGACGCGGTGGATCAGGCACACGCCTTGCACGATGAAGGCACAGCGCTGGCGCAATGCCACGCGCTGGGCCTCGTCCAGGCCCCGTGTGGCGGCGTCCGCTTGGCGCAGGTTGTCCATCAGGTCGATGCCATGGCCCCGCAGTGCGTTTGCGGTGGCGCGCAGATAGGCCGCCAGCAAGAAGACCTCGGGCGCCGTGGCTGTCACGCGCAGCGTGCAGCAACTGGGGCAACCCTTGCGGCAGGCGATCGCGGGCTGCCCTTCGGACTGGATCGCCACGTTGCCATCAAAGCTGTCCCAGGCCTGCAGCAACACGGCCTCGGTGCGCGTGGCTTCGCCCTGCGTGCGCAGCGTTTGCGCCAGTGCGGCGCGCAGGTCGCGGAAGAAGGCTTGTGCGCTCAAATGTTCTTCTTGCCTTGCAACAGCTTGGCCTTGTCGGACGGGCTGTAGTGGTCAAAGTGGCCCTGGGCGGCGGCCACGCGGCGGTGCGCCATGCGGATCGCCTCAATCTTGCCGGCCGGGGCTATGGGGGAGACGCATTTCTCCAGCGCCGTGCTCTGGCACTGTGGGCAGGCGGGGGTGTCGCCCGTGCGCACCAGGGCTTCAAAGCGGTTGCCGCAGGCCGGGCAGTGGTAGTCGTAAATGGGCATGGCACTCTCCAGGGGGTCAGACTATGCTGGCGCAGCGCTCGGTGGGTGATGCGCAGCCTTCCAGCGTGGACGTCGATGCAGGCTTCGTGCCAAGGCCGACCCAGGCATCCACCGCGGCCACGTCAAAGCCGACATGGCGGGTGCCGGTGTCGGTGCGCTGCATCAGCGGACGGCGGATCAGCAGCGGGTCCTGCAGCAGCAGGTCCAGCGCGGCGTAGCCGTCCAGGGTCTCGGGGCGGACCTCTCCGCTCTTGATGCGTGGTGCGGCGCGGTTGAACCAGTCCGCCACCGGCAACTCCCCCAGAAAAGCCAGCAGGCCTTGCGGTGTCCAGTGCGTGGTCAGCAGGTTGCGCTGTTCCAGCGTGTGGCCGGCCGCCAACAGTGTGCTGCGCTGGCGGGCGTTGCCGCCGCAGCCGGGCTTCTCGTAGAAGACGATGTGGGTCATGGCTGAAGTTCTCCGGTGGATGGGGCCAGTGCCAGCAGGCTGCGGGTCTGGTCGGTGATGGCCTGCACGGTGGCGTCCGGCAGGCGGTGCAGCCAGCGCTGCGGCAGGCGTGCGGCACCACAGCCGGCGCCGGCCAGCATGCCGACCAGGGCGCCAGTGGTGTCGGCATCGTCACCCTGGTTCACGGTGGCGATCAGGGCCTGTTCAAAGTCGGCATGCTGCGTGCAGAAGTGCAGCACGGTCTGCACCGTGTCCACCACGTAGGCGGTGGCGCGGCCCTTGTAGGGGGCGAAGCGGAACGCCGGGTTGTCCAGCACCCACTGCGCGGCCCACTGCTGGCCGTCGGCGTGGGTGGCGCCGTTCAGCAGCAGGCGCAGCAGCTGGCCCAGGCCCAGCGTGGCGGCGTCGGAAAGCGGGTGGTGGTGGGTCAGGCGCGCCTGCGCCGTGGACACACGCTCAAACGCGTCGGCATTGTCCAGCGTGGCCAGCACGGTGGGCAGGTTGCGCATCAGCGCGCCATTGCCGCCGTCGCCGGGGTTGTACGGCCCCTCCAGCGTGCCCTCCAGCAGGTAGCGCTGGATGCCCCGGCGGCAGGTGTTGCCGCAGTCCACCGGCTTCGCGCGGAACCAGCGCACGTAGGCGTCGGCTATGTGGCGCACCAGGGTGTGGTCACCGTGCGCCAGCTTGTCGATGCCGCTACGGCCACCCTGCAGCAGCGCCGAGCCCAGCGCCAGGCTCATCGTGGTGTCGTCGGTCACCTGGCCGGCGGCCAGCTTGAGCCAGCCACCGCCAATGATGTCGCGGTGCACGCCGTATTGCGCGGCAATCTCGCGCGGGCGCATGAACTCCACCGTGGCGCCCAGCGCGTCGCCAATCGCAAAGCCCAGGTAGGCGCCCAGGGCGCGGTCGAGCAGATCATGCATAGCGGGCCACCACGTCATAGTCGCCACCCAGCGCCAGCACCTCCTGCTCGCCATGCAGCACCTGGCCGGGCAGCAGGGCGGGGAACAGCAGCACCTTGCACAGTGGCACCTGCACCTCAAACACCCAGTCGCCAAAGCAGGAGGCGTCTTCGGCCGACAGGCTGAAGGACACGATGTTGTTCAGCCGTATCGTGCAGTGCCGCTCTTGCAGGCTGCCGGCGACGATCTGCTCCTCGCACTGGTTGCTGCCGCGCCACAGGCGCAGGTGCTGTGGAGATGAGGCACCGTCAGTGGCATAGGGAAAGCGGTGCAGTGCCCATTGGCAGAACGCGTACAGCACATCCAACTGCTGGTGGATATTGTTGTTGTTGTAGCGGCTGGCGGCCTTCTCCTGCAGATAGGCCACCCACGCCGGTGACGGAAAGCGCGCCAGCGGCGCCTTGTGGAAGCTGGGTACCAGGCCGAAGCGGCTCTCCACCCAGCCCTTAAGCACGGCACCGGCGGGGCCGTTGGCGTCCATGCCCCAGCCCTGCAGCAGCTTGCGCCAGCTGCTGCGCCAGCGCCGCCGCTCGGCCGCACCCAGCGTGGCCAGCTCATGCGCCTCGGGCTTGCGCAGGCCAAAGGCAATGGCCAGGTAGTGGGCAAACATGTCGCGTGCCTCGTTCAGGCTGCGGCTGCCGTCCAACAGCGCAAACAGGCGCGCATGGATCTCGCGTGTGCCGGCAATGGCCAGGGGCACCGGATGGGCGTTGAACGCGCTGCTGGCCAGCACCGGCGCGGGCACGCCGACCAGGTTGGTCCCATACCAGCGGTGGGGCTGGTCTGCGTCATCGTCGTCGTGCGCCACGGACCGCGCTAAGAGGGGGTCAGACCGGGCGGTTTTCGTTGGGGTTGCGAACCGGGCCCATCAACGCCAGACCTTCCTCATAGGTGATGGTGTCGAAGGTGATGTTGAACTTGAGCGCGGCATCGGCCACAGCGTCGAGCTTGCCGGCGGTGTCCTTTTTCTTCAGGTCGTTCTTTTCCAGGTAGAGCAGGTCCAGCATCTCGTTGTACACCGTCGATTCGAGGATCGGCAGCACATAGAACATCGCGCCCTTGTACGGCACCTGGTACTTCTTGGACAGGTCGATGTTGTCGCAGAACAGGAAGTACTTGCCACCGGCGCTCAGCGTGTCGCCCAGCACCTCGGCCACGTCCTTCAGGTAGGCAAAGCTCAGCAGGTAGCCGGCAAAGAACGGCAGGTGCTTGTCACCTGCCATGGCCATCGCCATGACCTGGCCGCACAGCAGCTCGGGGGGGCGGGCCTCGTCGGCCAGCTTGGGGGCAAAGCGCAGTGCCAGTTCGCCGCGAAAGCCAAAGCGGCCCGGCTTGGCCGTGGGCGCCTTGAGCACGGGGTTGAGCAGGCGGCCTTCGCTCTCCAGTCGCGCAAACGCGGTGTCGCCGATCTCGGTGGTGGCCAGTGTTGCAGTCATGTGGATTCCTTGGTTAGGGTGGTTGGAAACGTTGCGGAAAATGCAGGGTTGGGGCCGGTGTTGCGCAGAAAGTCGGCCGTCTTGAAAAAGGAAGTCATCAGCGTCTGGTGCAGGGCGGGCTCGGCGCCGATGTCGGTCAGTGCTGCGTCCATGCAGGCCAGCCAGGCATCGCGCTCGGCCTCGCCAATGGCAAAGCCGCCGTGGCGCATGCGCAGGCGCGGGTGACCGTGTTGTGCTGAATACGCCTTGGGTCCACCCAGCCACTCACACAGGAAGCGCACCAGCACGGCCTTGGTTGACGCCAGGTCGGCTGCGTGCATGGCGCGGATGGTGGTGGCGTCCACGCGGCTGTCCATGTGGCGGTAGAAGGCCTCCACCAGGGCCACCACGGCGGACTCGCCACCCAGCATCTGGAAATGCGGGGAGGGCATCACGGTCAATGGGGTGGAAGGGGCGGCGGAATGCATGCCATAGGCAAGAGCAATGACCGTACCAAGTCATAAAGCAGAAAAGCGGCCTGCAAACGCGACACAAATCGCGGGCGCGGCCTGCGGATCGGTGGATTTGTGCGACACGTCCTTCCATTTTGTCGGGAAGCCAACAATCCAAAAAACGGTGCTATCCCTGTCCGATAAAAACGTGTTTCTCCTCTGAAAAAACACGCAGTCCGATGATTTTTTCAACGCTGAAACAGCATGGCATGGAAGCTGCAATAGGGAAGCTGCGCGGACACCAGTCCGGCCGACGTGAACCTAGACAAAGAAGACCAACGGGCACGAAAGGCTGACACAAGTCGCGGCAACGCAAGCTTGGTTTTTCATCTTTCTTATTGGAGTACTGTTATGGCTAAACTTCGGCAAATCGCCTTCTACGGCAAGGGTGGTATCGGCAAATCGACCACTTCGCAAAACACTCTGGCGGCGCTGTCTGACCTGGGCCAGAAAATCCTGATCGTTGGCTGCGACCCCAAGGCCGATTCCACCCGTCTGATCCTGCACGCAAAGGCGCAGGACACCATCCTGTCGCTCGCAGCAGAAGCCGGCTCCGTGGAGGACCTGGAGCTCGAAGACGTGATGAAGATCGGCTACAAGAACATCCGCTGCGTGGAATCCGGTGGCCCCGAGCCAGGTGTGGGTTGCGCTGGCCGCGGTGTGATCACCTCGATCAACTTCCTCGAAGAAAACGGTGCCTATGACGGCGTGGACTACGTGTCCTACGACGTGCTGGGTGACGTGGTGTGCGGTGGCTTTGCCATGCCCATCCGTGAAAACAAAGCACAGGAAATCTACATCGTCATGTCCGGCGAAATGATGGCCATGTACGCCGCCAACAACATCTCCAAGGGCATTCTGAAGTACGCCAACTCCGGTGGCGTGCGCCTGGGTGGCCTGGTCTGCAACGAGCGCCAGACCGACAAGGAACTGGAACTGGCCACCGAACTGGCCGGCATGCTGGGCAGCAAGCTGATCCACTTCGTGCCACGCGACAACATCGTGCAACACGCCGAACTGCGCCGCATGACCGTGATCGAATTCGCTCCCGATTCCAAGCAGGCTGCCGAGTACCGCACGCTGGCCGAGAAGGTCCACAACAACGCCGGCAACGGCACCATCCCCACCCCCATCACCATGGACCAGCTGGAAGACATGCTGATGGAGTTCGGGATCATGGACACCATCGACGAATCACAAGTCGGCAAGAAAGCCGCCGAACTGGGCGTTGCCGCTTAACCACAACCACCCCCGTTGCTTGCTCACTGCGTGTAGCCGCCTCCCCCCTCAAGGGGGCGGCCCCAGCGGACTGGCGTAGCCAGTTCCGCGGGTCCCCTGATGCAGGCAACGCCTAAATTACTTATTACTGGAGTTCCCCGATGACTGCCACCGTTGAAGAGCGCAAGGCCACGAATAAGGCCCTGATTGATGAAGTGCTGAAGGCCTATCCCGAAAAGATGGCCAAGCGGCGCGCCAAGCACCTGGGCACGTTTGAAGAAGGCAAGCCCGACTGCGGCGTCAAGTCCAATATCAAGTCATTGCCCGGCGTGATGACCATTCGCGGCTGTGCCTACGCTGGCTCCAAAGGCGTGGTGTGGGGCCCCATCAAGGACATGGTTCACATCAGCCATGGCCCCGTCGGTTGCGGCCAGTATTCCTGGGCCGCCCGCCGTAACTATTACATCGGCACCACCGGCATCGACACCTTCGTGACCATGCAGTTCACCTCCGACTTTCAGGAGAAGGACATCGTCTTCGGTGGCGACAAGAAGCTCGACAAGATCATTGACGAGATCCAGGAGCTGTTCCCCCTGAACAAGGGCATCTCCATCCAGTCGGAATGCCCCATCGGCCTGATTGGTGACGACATCGAAGCGGTGTCCAAGAAGAAGAGCAAGGAGCTCGAAGGCCACACCATCGTGCCGGTGCGCTGCGAAGGTTTCCGCGGCGTGAGCCAGTCGCTGGGCCACCACCTGGCCAACGACGCGATTCGTGACTGGGTGTTCGACAAGGTCGATCCCAACAAGCGCCCCGAATTTGTCTCCACCCCGTATGACGTGGCCATCATCGGTGACTACAACATCGGTGGCGACGCCTGGTCCAGCCGCATCCTGCTCGAAGAGATGGGCCTGCGCGTCATTTCGCAGTGGTCCGGTGACGGCACCATTGCTGAAATCGAGAACACGCCCAAGGCCAAGCTCAATGTGCTGCACTGCTACCGCTCGATGAACTACATCAGCCGGCACATGGAAGAGAAGTACGGTATTCCATGGGTGGAGTACAACTTCTTCGGCCCCACCATGATCGAGAAGAGCCTGCGCGAAATCGCCGCCCACTTCGACGACACCATCAAGGCCAAGGCCGAGGAGGTGATTGCCAAGTACAAGCCGCTGATGCAGGCCGTCATCGACAAATTCAAGCCACGCCTGGAAGGCAAGACCGTCATGCTGTACATCGGTGGCCTGCGCCCCCGTCACGTGATTGGCGCGTATGAAGACTTGGGCATGGTCGTGGTCGGCACCGGCTATGAGTTCGGCCACAACGACGACTACCAGCGCACCACGCACTACATCAAGGACGCCACGCTGATCTATGACGACGTGACCGGCTACGAGTTCGAGCACTTTGTCGACAAGGTCAAGCCCGACCTGGTGGGCTCGGGCATCAAGGAAAAGTATGTGTTCCAGAAGATGGGCGTGCCGTTCCGCCAGATGCACAGCTGGGACTACTCCGGCCCCTACCACGGCTACGACGGCTTCGCCATCTTCGCCCGCGACATGGACATGGCCATTTCCAGCCCGATCTGGGGCCTGACCAAGGCGCCCTGGAAGGCGTGACCCTTTTCATCCCATTCATAGCAACTATTGGAGCCAGCCATGTCTCAATCCGCTGACAAGATCATCGACCACGAACTGCTGTTCCGTGAGCCCGAGTACCAAGCGATGCTTGGAAAGAAGAAGGAACACGAGTTCAACCACTCCGACGACAAGGTGAAGTCCATCGTCGAATGGACCAAGACCGAAGACTACAAGCAGAAGAACTTTGCCCGTGATTCGCTTGCCGTCAACCCCGCCAAGGCCTGCCAGCCGCTGGGCGCCGTGTATGTGGCCAACGGCTTTGCCAAGACGCTGAGTTTTGTGCACGGCAGCCAGGGCTGCGTGGCCTACTACCGTTCGCACTTCAGCCGCCACTTCAAGGAGCCAACCTCCTGCGTGTCCTCGTCGATGACGGAAGACGCAGCCGTGTTCGGCGGCCTGAACAACATGGTGGACGGCCTGGCCAATGCCTACAGCCTGTACAAGCCCGACATGATCGCCGTGTCCACGACCTGCATGGCCGAGGTGATTGGTGACGACGTTGACGCCTTCATCAAGACCAGCAAGCAAAAGGGCAGCATCCCCGAAGAGTTTGACGTGCCGTTTGCCCATACACCGGCCTTCGTGGGCAGCCACATAACCGGTTACGACAATGCCCTGCTGGGTGTGTTGCGCCACTTCTGGGACGGCAAGGCCAAGACCACCGAACCCCTGGTGCGTGTGCCCGATGACAGCATCAACTTCATCGGTGGCTTTGACGGCTTTGTCGTCGGCAACATGAAGGAAATCCGCCGCATCTTCGATTTGTTCGGCGTCAAGGTGAACATCATTTGCGATCCGTCTGGCAGCTGGAACACGCCGACCGATGGCGAGTTCCGCATGTACGCCGGTGGCACGACCAAGGAAGAAGTGGTGGCCGCCTTGCATGCCAAGGCCACCATCGTGTTCCAGGAATTCTGCTGCGAGAAGACCAGCAAGTTCATCGCCGAACACGGCCAGGAAGTCGTGGTCCTGAACGCCCCCATCGGCGTGGCCGGCACCGACAAGTTCCTGATGGAAATCTCGCGCCTGACCGGCAAGCCCATCCCCGCGCAACTGGAAAAGGAACGCGGCGAGCTGGTCGACGCCATGGCCGACAGCCAGGCCCACCTGCACGGCAAGCGCTTTGCCCTGTATGGCGACCCCGACCAACTGCTGGGCTACGCCGCCTACCTGATGGAGCTGGGTGCAGAGCCGGCCCACGTGCTGTCCACCAACGGAACCGAACCCTGGGCCAAGAAGGTGCAGGAATTGTTTGACTCCTCGCCGTATGGCAAGGGCTGCAAGGTCTACCCCAAGCGCGACCTGTGGCACCTGCGTTCGCTGCTGTTCACCGAGCCGGTGGACTTCATCATCGGCAACACCTATGGCAAGTTCCTGGAGCGCGACACCAAGACGCCGCTGGTGCGCATGGTGTTCCCGATCTTTGACCGCCACCACTACCACCGTTACCCCACCTGGGGCTATGAAGGCGGCCTGCGCGTGCTGGTGATGCTGCTCGACGAGTTCTTTGAAGCGCTCGACGGCAACACCATGGAAATCGCCAAGACCGACTACAGCTACGACATCATTCGATAGCGGTCCACAGGGCTCCGGCACCAACCGGAGCCCTTTTTGCGTTTGCGTCCCTTCACCCCATTGAGACCATCATGGCCAACGTAACCTTTAGTTCCCCCCGCCTGAAAAAGGATGTGACGGTGTATGCCGTTGCCGGCGACACCAAAACGCTGCTCGCCGTCGCCAAGGCCAACAACGTGCCGCTGGAATCCGAATGCGAGAACGGCGAATGCGGCTCCTGCCAGGTGCAGGTGTCCGTGCTGTCCGGCAAGACGCCCATCGGCGTGGCGCTGACCGAGAAAGAAAAGCTGGTGCTGAAGTTGGCCGGCAAGATCACCGCCCAGCAGATCATCGATGCCGAGACCAAGGACCTGCCCCCGCCCTGGCGCCTGGCATGCCAGATGGTCGTGCGCGATGAGGACATCCTCGTCAAGTTCTGACCATGGACGCCGTCTACATCAAGACCACGCAGGACGGCCGCCGGGTCGAGGTGGTGGACGGCTGGGTGTGTCTGGCCGGCGTGCGCGAAGCGGACAGCCTGATCGCGCTGGACGAACACCCCAACCGCCAGGCCATCGCCCGCGCGGTTCCCGGCGCCGCCTACGTGGCCGGGCGCCTGCCGTTGACCCTGGTTGAGGCCGCCGCCGCGCAGGACGCCCTGTCTGCCGCGCGGCGCGTGTTTGACGCCAGCCCGTTGGGCATCACCCAGCGCATCCGCCAGGCCATCTGGGCCAAGGCCACCGCCGAAGGCGTGGAGTAACCAGCCATGATTTATGTCGTTGACCTCCCCCCGCAGGGCGAGCCCCGCGCCTGGTTTGCCTTTGATGCCGCTGACCTGGAACGCAAGCGCGTGACGATGGGTGCTGCTACGGGCGAGAGCTGCATCTACTGGAACGAGGCGGAAGCCGTGGGCGCCTTCGAGGGCAACGACCCCCGCATCGCCGCCAAGGAACACTGGCGCGCCCGGCGCGCGCTGTACGAACAGCTGGTGGCGCTGGAAGTGCTGGCCGACGACTGCTAGAGGGGGCATTCTCCATGCTCACCCGCATGCAGTACGACATCCTGCAGACCAACGGAAAAGGCATTGCCGCACTGCTGGCCGAGCTGCAAAGCGAAGAGGAGCTGTTTGCCAGCCCCAACACGCTGTTGCGCGTGGAGGCTGCCCTGCTGGTCTTCGCGCAGACGCTGGCGCACCTGCCCGAGCCGCTGCGCCAGCGCCTGGTGCAAGTGGACTGGCATGGCTGGGATTGCTTGCAGCGGCTGCTGGAAACCGATGGGCAACCCCGCCGCGCCGAAGTCTGGTACGGCACGCAGGCGCTGGTGCCGGCTACGCTGCAGCTCATCGCCACGCTGCGCAAGCAGGAGCCGGTGTGGTTTGAAATTGGCTATTGAGACTGAGGACCCCCATGAAAAACGTAGAAGAATTCCTGGCCCACACCATCCAGCTGGAGAGCGAGGCCGCCCTGCGCTTCGGCCAGCTGGCCGATGCGATGACCACCGCCGGCAACAAGGAGGTGGGCCGCCTGTTCCGCCGCCTGGCCGACTATTCGCTGCTGCACCTGGGTGACGCCCGCGCCCGCGCCGGCTTTCGCACACTGCCCGAGATGAGCAGCAGCGACTACCGCTGGCCCGACATCGAAAGCCCCGAAGCCGCTGCCATCTGGGCCGCCGACCCCTTCATCGGCATTGAGCAGGCCCTGCAAGTGGCGCTGGACGCCGAGACCGCTGGCCTGGACTTCTACGCCAGCGTGCTCGCCGCCACCGACGACCCCGAGATCAAGGTGCTGGCTAAGGAGTTTGTCGACGAAGAGGGCGAGCACGTCGCCGAACTCAAGCGCTGGATCGCCCTGCACCAGAGCGGGCAGGCGCTGCCTTCGGCAGGGTGATTTATGGCGTTTTGTGCAGCTAGCCCTCGTGGAATGGATGTTTGGTGCTATTGATATTGTAGCGACTCTGCCGTGGCGAGGCAGCCTTTGGGGCGTGAGCTGACTGTCAGAGCTTTCGATCCAGCACCCGCAGTTGTCCAAGTGGAGACTTTGGCGAATGACTGGTATGAAGGCTTTCGCTGGTAGAGTCTCGCAGGGCGACGGCGGCGTCCGGCCTCTCAACGTAGTGCTGCTAGGCAACAGAACTTTAGCTGCTCGCCTGATCCACACGGACAGCTTGCATAAGGGGAAAATTGATTCTTCCTGATCTCCTCCTGCAAGATGCTTCGACTTCTCTCACGCCATTTGCCAATACGTTTTTCGCCGTTCTGCAAGTCTCCCCAAACTGCCGGCATAGCGCTTGACGCACCGGTAGCGATGAACAACCCGGAGAATTGGTCCCGCGCTTGCTCTAACACCGAAGAACTCAGCGCCTGCTTCAGCCCAGCGTTCACTGCCGCAGCAACCTGTCCGCCTTTGTCTGTTTGTATGCTTTCAGCTATTTCTTGTCGAAACGTTTCCCCTAGTGAAGACGATCTGAAATCGATCAGTCGACGCAGCAGCGTCGGAGTCTTTGATACAACCTTGCCTAAATCTGAATTGAAACGCCCGGTCAGTACGTAACTCGCGGACTCGTCTGCCCACCACTTCCCAGGCTCAGATGAAAACGCTGCAGTAGCTAAACTCTCAATCCCCAAAATCATACGTGCCGCTGATGCATTTATCGTGCGGCATATGGTGCCAATTGCCATTACTTTGGCAAGCCGGAGAGTTGGAAAAACAAGCCATCGCGGAATAGTTTCATAAGGCGTTCCACGGCTCATGCCAATGAGGTCTCGAATCGATGGACTTACCAGAGCCCGTCTTGTTTGCTCTGAAAACGGATGCTTCAGTCCGGGTGAAGACATGCATATGGCGTTTTTTGAAAGTTTTTCAAAGAGCTCTTCGACTATCTTCTCTTTGCCGGGGCTCGGCACAAGGTGCTTTCGAATGACTGCATCCAAAGTAATGGGTACGTCTGGATCGTTACCATTGTCTCTGTCGCCCATTGTGATTTCCGCTAAGTTTCCGATTGCTGACTGCTCGTCAGAAAAAACCACGACAGTGGAACCGGTCACATGCACTACTCTTAGTGCATCCGTCTCAACGAGCGCCCAAAACGCATCGGAACCCAAAAGATTGTGGACTGTGGATATCCGATTTGCGTCAAAACAAACACAGTCAAAGCAGAGCAATCCAACTATGAGGTCGTGTAGAGCTGAGTAGCCTGATATCTGGATCTCACTTTGAACGTATCCCTCTCCAACAAAAAACTGTCCTGCAGTGTTTCCTGCAGCGTCGGAAAATATCGCCGTTTGAGATGTTTGGATATCTCCCACAGGAGGCAGCAGATCAGCAAGGTAGTACACGCTCTTGGACCGCGAAACTCTTGGACTGTGATTTATTGCATCTGCATTCAAAGCAGTTTGGTTGGACGCAGACATAGCCTGCGCCAAAACTTCAAGCGCGAGCAGAGAATCTCGATGGTCTGCGAACTCTGACTCATATCGGATTTGCTTGACTGAACTGGGGATGTCAGTTCTTTCGTTTGCGGTGATCAGAAAGTGTGGCCCAGTCCCAAACAAAGGGTGGTTTGATTCGCTTTCCAGCAACAGCTTCAATAGATATTCGTCTCGGAGGCTGTAGCCGACAAATACAACAGTGGATAGGGAGAAGAGCTCGCGTATGGCAGTTAAATAGCTAGCTTGTCCGAGTAGCCGTGAATAGTCGTCATCAGTAAACACCATGCTCTCGGCTGCACTTGACGTGCCATGCAACTTGCAGATGAACGACTGTTTCGACTGAACGAGCGAACCTAGACGCTCAATGTCTGAATATTGGACTGTCACTGTCGAATTTAGATTTCGTTCAAGCGTTTCATCCACATTGGTCGTCAATACATGGAGCGGATGTATCTTGTTGAGATTACGTAGCAATCGCAGATAGACAGGACTATGGCTAGATGTACCAAATGCAGTCGTCAACTCCCGAAAATAGGATGTCGAGTCCGCGTCCTTCATCAACTGAAATGCTGCGGGAAATTTTTGCTCTGTTAACGCTTGTCCCGCAGTTTGTTTCTTGTATGCGGGCACGGTTCTTCCAAAGTGACTGTGCAAATTCGCGGTCAGTTCATTCCACAAGGGAAATCCTGCCCATGCGCTGGCACCTGCGCCGATCCAAAAAACAATAGGCTTTTGCTTCTTTGCTCCCGCATCACACAGCCCTTGTAGCGCTGCAAAAGTGTGTTGATCATCAGAAAACATTCCAAAGTCTTTCGTAATTTAAGCTTCACTTCTATCAGAAACTCTGTGGGCATCTTAGCGATCCGGAAACCGGAGATAGCCGTGCTGGACGACGCAGCCGCTTCATTGCGACCGTGCGCGGACCGACCGAATACATGGTGGCTTTTGGGTGGCGAATCCGTACATTTGAAATTCTGCTTTGGTCGGAACCCCTTTGACCATGCCCGAAACACCAAGGACAGCAATGCGTCTATTCCACGTACTCCCGTTGTCACATCCTCCGGCCACAGCGCGAATAGGGGGGCAGAGCACTCGTCCGCTGCGCGACCGGTGATCCGACCCCATATTCGCTTGCAGTGCGCAACCGCCAAAAGCGCATCAGGCTGTGATACCCCATTTGTCGCAATCCCTTCAAACCAGCCAAAGTTCCACACTAGCTCCGCCACAAAACCGCAATAGCCGCCGTTTGGAGGCCCTTTCCCCCTGGCACTCAAATTGCAATGAGAGGACACCCCACCCTGTCAGGAGTCGTCCATGTCTGTTGCGCTCAAGGCCAAGATTGCCGAAGTGTTCGAGGAGCCTGGCTGCGACATCAACCAGGGCAAGAGTGAGAAGGAACGCAAGAAGGGCTGCACCAAGCAGTTGAACCCCGGCGCTGCCGCGGGTGGCTGTGCGTTTGATGGCGCCAAGATTGCGTTGCAGCCCGTGGCGGACGTGGCGCACCTGGTGCACGGGCCGATTGCCTGCGAGGGCAACTCGTGGGACAACCGGCACAGCGCATCAAGCGGCCCGCAGCTCTACCGCACCGGTTTCACCACCGACATCAACGAACTGGATGTGATCTATGGCGGCGAGAAGCGGCTGTTCAAATCCATCCGCGAGATCCTGGAAAAGTACGACCCGCCCGCCGTCTTTGTCTACCAGACCTGCGTGACTGCCTTGGTGGGCGACGACATCGAGGCCGTGTGCCAGCGCGCCACCGAGAAGTTTGGCAAGCCCATCATCCCGGTCAACGCGCCGGGCTTTGCCGGCCCCAAGAACCTGGGCAACAAGCTGGGTGCCGAGGCGCTGCTGGACTATGTGATTGGCACGCGCGAGCCCGAGTTCACCACGCCGTATGACATCAACATCATTGGCGAATACAACCTGGTGGGCGAGCTGTGGCAGGTCAAGCCCCTGCTAGACGCGCTGGGCATTCGCATCCTGTCGTGCATTTGTGGCGATGGCCGCTACAACGAGATTGCCAGCGCGCACCGCGCCAAGGTGAACATGATGGTGTGCTCCAAGTCGATGATCAACATCGCCACCAAGATGGAGCAGCGCTGGGGCATTCCGTATTTCGAAGGATCGTTCTACGGCATTGGCGACATGAGCGACACGCTGCGCCAGATTGCCAGGCTGCTGGTGCAGACCGGTGCGCCGGCCGATCTGCTGGACCGCACCGAGCGCCTGATCGAGGTGGAAGAGGCGCGTGCCTGGAAGCGCATTGCGCACTACAAGCAGCGCCTGGCCGGCAAGCGGGTGCTGCTGATCACCGGGGGCGTCAAGTCCTGGTCGGTGGTGGCGGCGCTGCAAGAGGGCGGCATGGAGATCGTGGGCACCAGCGTCAAGAAATCCACCAAGGAAGACAAGCAAAAGATCAAGGAGATCATGGGGGAGGGCGCCGACGCCCACATGATCGACGACATGACGCCGCGTGAGATGTACGCCATGCTGCGCGATGCGCGGGCCGACATCATGCTGTCCGGCGGGCGCTCGCAGTTTGTGGCGCTGAAGGCGCGCATGCCCTGGCTGGACATCAACCAGGAGCGCTACCACCCCTATGGCGGCTACGAGGGCATGGTGAAGCTGGTGCAGGAGATTGACCGCGCCATCTTCAACCCGGTCTGGCAACAGGTTCGCATTCCCGCGCCCTGGGGCAACGATGGTGAAACGCTGGGTGCCGTGGCCACCGCGGGAGTGCACTAGCCATGGCCAACGTCGTTGAATCCAAAAAGGCCTGTGCGGTCAACCCGCTGAAGATGAGCCAGCCGCTGGGCGCCAGCTTTGCCTTCCTGGGGCTGGACGCCTGCATGCCGGTGATGCATGGTTCGCAGGGCTGCACCTCGTTTGGCCTGGTGCTGCTGGTGCGGCATTTCAAGGAAGCCATTCCGCTGCAGACCACGGCGATGAACGAGGTGACCTCCATCCTGGGCGGCTACGACAACATCGAGGCCGCGCTGCTGAATATCCGCAAGCGCGCCGCGCCCAAGGTCATTGCCATCTGCTCCACGGGTCTCACCGAAACCAAGGGTGACGATGTGGATGGCTACATCGTCACCGTGCGCAAGCGCAAGCCCGAGCTGGCGGACACCGAGATTGTCTATGTCTCCACGCCCGACTACGTGGGTGGATTTGAAGACGGCTACAAGCATGCGGTGACGGCCATCGTCAAAACCCTGGTCAAGCCGCTGCCGGTGCAGGCGGACCAGGTCACGCTGCTGCCGGGCAGCCATCTGTCACCGGCCGATATTGACGAGCTGCGCGAGATCATCGAATCATTTGGCCTCACGGCCATCGTGCTGCCCGATGTGTCGGGCTCGCTCGACGGCCACATTCCGCCGGACTGGCGCGGCACCACGCTAGGCGGTACCACGCTGGAGCAGATCCGCGCGGCGGGTGCATCGGCGCTGACCCTTGGCGTGGGCGAACAGACCCGCGAGGCCGCGCTAGCCCTGCAGGAGATTGCCGGCACACCGCTGGAGATCTTCGAGCGACTCACCGGGCTGGAATGCAATGACCGGCTGCTGCAACGCCTGTCCCAACTCTCCGGCCGCGCGGTGCCCGCCAAATACCGGCGCCAGCGCAGCCAGTTGCTGGATGCGATGCTGGACGGGCATTTCTACACCGGCGGCATCAAGGTAGCGATTGGTGCCGAGCCCGACCTGCTGCTGGCCGTCGGCAGCCTGCTGCATGACATGGGGGCCGAGCTGCGCTGCTGCGTCAGCACCACCAAGTCGGCTGCGCACCCGCTGCTGCCGGCGGAGACGGTGATGCTGGGGGATCTGGAAGACCTGGAGCAGGGTGCCGCGGATTGCGATCTGCTGATCACCCACTCGCATGGCCGCCAGGCGGCAGAGCGCCTGGGCAAGCCGTTGCTGCGCATCGGTTTTCCGGTGTTTGACCGCATCGGCAACGCGCACCGCTGCCAGGTGGGCTATCGCGGCACCATGGCGCTGGTGTTCGAGGTGGCTAACCTCATGCTGGAAAACATCACCCACCACCACGCCAACGACTGGCCGCTGCCGCCCGAGGCCCAGCGCGCCGCCGCCACCGTTTCTGCCACCCTTACCACCACCCGTCTGGCCGAGGCCAGCGCCTGATCCACTCTAGGAGAAGCACCATGAAAATCGCCTTCGCTACCCAGGACAAGGAGCGCGTGGATGCGCACTTTGGCTGGGCCAAGAGCATCGTCGTGTACGACGTGTCTGCCACCGGCTACCAGTTTGTCGAGAGCTTCGAGTTTGGCGACAAGCTGGAAGAAGACGGCGACGAGGACAAGCTGGCCCCCAAGCTGGAAGCCATCAAGGACTGCGCTATCGTGTATGTGGCGGCCATCGGCGGCTCCGGCGCGGCCCGCGTTGTGGCCATGAAGATCCATCCGATCAAGGTGCCCCAGCCCGAGGTGATCAAGGACATTCTGGACAAGCTGCAGGTGGTGCTGCAGGGCACGCCACCCCCGTGGCTGCGCAAGGCCATGCTCAAGGACGGCGAGCGCAGCTACAACTTTGAAGAAGACGAGGTCACCCCATGACGGAACAGGCAACCGTGGACGCCGCCGCCACCGACACGAAGAGTGACGCGGACTATCTGGCCACCCCCTTTGTGCAGCAGCTGATCAAGCAGCTGCGCGCGCAGGACATGAATGGTGCGTGGGACGGCAAGACCGATCTGCAACTGCTCAAGCCCTATATCCACACCGCCGAGGAGCGCCGCGCGTTGCCCATCCTGGGCGACCCGGACCCCGAAACGCTGTGGCACCTGGAGATCTTTTATAACGCGATTGCGGTGGCCATCGAGCGCGAGACCGGCCAGATGGTCTCGCCGATGATGAAGATGAGCCATGAAGGCTTTGGCCGCATGGTGCTGATTGCCGGGCGTCTGGTGGTCGTCAACAAGCAGCTGCGCGATGTGCACCGCTTTGGCTTTCCGTCGCTGGAAAAGCTGGCCCTGGCCGGCGGCAAGTTCTTTGACGAGGCCGTCACCATGATCCGCACCTACCCCGCCGTGGCGCAATACGGAGCCTGAGCATGAGCACCGATCCCGATGAACTGAAGGCGCGGCTGAAGAAGCTCAACGCGCGCGCCACGCAGGCCAAGATGGACCTGCACGACCTGTCCGAAGAGTTGCCCACCAACTGGGAACGCATTCTGGAGGTAGCCCAGCGCTGCCACGAAGCCCACGCGATGCTGATGGCCGCGCGCAAGGAAGGAGCCGCACTGTGAGTGAAACCTTTACCGTGACGCTGCCCAGCGGCGCCACCTGGACACCGACCTTTGTCTCCAAGCTGGACGACACCAAGTGCATAGGCTGCGGCCGCTGCTTCAAGGTCTGCCCGCGCGGCGTGCTGGAGCTGGTGGGACTCACCGAAGACGGCGAGCGCATTTCCGTGGACATCGACGATGACGACGATGACGAGGAATACGAAAAGAAGGTCATGACCATTGCACACCAGGAGTTGTGCATCGGTTGCACGGCCTGCTCCAAGATCTGCCCGAAGAAGTGCTACACGCACGCCCCGGCCAGCGTCTGACGCGGGTCTAGAGCGCGCGTTCCCAGTCGTTGCGCAGCCGGGCGGCCTGCGGCTGTTCAATGGCGGTCCTGACCTCGGCCAGCAGCCGGGGTTTCTCCGCGCCCAGCGTGCCCTTGAGCACCAGCCAGTTGGACGCATGGTCGCTGCGGAACACGGTGCGCCGCAGGTCCAGGTTCTGCAACAGAAGTTCTATCTCCTGGAACAGCTCCTTCTGCGGGGGCGGCTCCCATTCGGGAAAGGCCTGGCGGAACCGCGCCTCGCCCTGCGGAAAGCTGACCACCAGGGTGGCCAGAAATTCGGGTTGCGTCAGGTTCGCCAGGCGGGCGGAATTCTCGGCATGCTGGCGGGAGGGCACGCGCCCGCCCAGGCCATTGAGCAGCATGACCGAGCGGGTGATGCCGGCGGCGCCCAGCTTGTCCAGGGCCTCGCGGGTGGAATCCAAGGTCTCGCCCTTGTTGACCTTTTGCAGCACGGTGTCGTCGCCGGATTCGGCGCCAATGTAGACCAGTGACAGGCCGGCCTCGCGCAGCTCGGCCAGTTCCTGCACCGACTTGTTGCGCACATTGCGCGGCAGGCAGTAGCTGGAAATGCGCCGCACCGAGGGCAGGTGCTCGCGGATGGCCGCCAGCAGGTCCATCAGCCGCCGGGTGGACAGCACCATGGCATCGCCATCGCCCAGAAAGACCCGCTGCACCTGGCCGGCAAACTGCTCGCCACACTGCTGGATGGACTGCAGGGTTTCTGCGGCATCGCGGACCGCGAACTTCTTCTGCGGCTCGGTGTACATCTCGCAATAGGTGCATTGGTTCCACGAGCAGCCGTTGGTGACGGGCAGGATCAGCGACTGCGCCTCGCTGGGCGGGCGGAAAACCGGGCTGATGTAGTGGATCGGGAAGACGGGGCGCACGGCAAACCTATTATTGGTTCATGGCACAGGCGCCCGGCCCGCCGGGGTGGCCGCAACTGCCGCAGGGGCTGGGCATGGCGGGGGCCGGTGCAGAGCTTGCGGTCGTCGAAAAAACGGACAGCAGTTTCTCCAGCGTGGTGGAGTGGCACTGGGGGCATTCGGGCACGGTGTCGGAGCGAACCAGCGCTTCGAACGTGGTGTGGCAGTCTTGGCAGGCGTACTCAAAAATGGGCATGGTGTTCTCCAGGATTGCGGGTGTGGCACAGCGGCCGATCGGGTGCCTGCCTACAATTCCCTACTGGCACATCACATGGATTGCAATGCACAAGCAGGATACCGCAGGCGTTCAGGCAAACGCCAATATTAGTACGCCCAGCGCGCTGGAGCAGTTGCTGGGATTGTTCCAGCTGGAAACCGTGGCCACCGACCATTTCCGCGGGCAAAGCCTGGACCTGGGTTTTCGCAATCTGTTCGGCGGGCACATCCTGGGCCAGTCCCTGGTGGCGGCAGGCAACACCTGTGAGCACCGCAATGCCCACTCCCTGCACGCCTACTTCATCCGCGGCGGCGACCCGCTGGCGCCCATCGACTACCAGGTGGAGCGCATCCGCGATGGCAACACCTTCAGCGTGCGCCGCGTCGTGGCCTCGCAGGCGGACAAGGCCATCCTGATCCTGTCGTCGTCCTTCCAGGCCGACGAAGAGGGCTTTGAGCACCAGGTCACCATGCCCGACGTGCCGCCGCCCGAGTCGCTGCCCAGTGCGGCCCGCAGCAGTCGCCCGGTGCCGGAGCTGATTCCATCGCAGTCGGCGGCCCACGTGGCGCCTGACCTGGCCATTGAAATCCGCCCCGTGGACCCGGTGGACCACTACCACCCCGAGAAGAAGGAACCGCGCCAATATGTCTGGTTCCGTGCCGACGGTGCGGTGGAGGGCAATCAGGCCTTGCACCGCTGCCTGCTGGCCTACGCGTCCGACTTTGGTCTGCTTGGCACCAGCCTGCGCCCCCATGCCGCCACCTACTACCAGCCGGACATGGTCACGGCCAGTCTGGACCACGCCATGTGGTTCTACCGCGACTTCCGCATCGACGACTGGCTGCTCTACGCCTGCGAAAGCCCGTCGGCCGGCCATGCGCGCGGCCTGAACCACGGCAACATCTTCAGCCGCGATGGCCAACTGGTGGCCTGCGTCACGCAGGAAGGCCTGATCCGGCGCGTGCGCCGCGACTGAGAGCCACCGGCCATGACCCGCTACCGCGTCCTCTTCGTCTGCATGGGCAACATTTGCCGCAGCCCCACGGCGCACGGCGTGTTCCAGCACCAGGTGGACGCGCGGGGCTGGGATCACTGGCTGCAGGTGGACTCCGCCGGCACGCACAACTACCACCCCGACAGCCCGCCGGATGAACGCTCCCAGGCGCATGCGCGGCGGCGTGGCTACGACCTGACCGCCTTGCGGGCGCGCCAGGTGCAGGATGCCGACTTCGAGACGTTTGATTTGATCCTGGCCATGGACCATGACAACCTGGCGGAGCTGCAGGCGCGTTGCCCCAGCGCACACCAGGGCAAGCTGCGCCGCCTCACCGAGTTTTGCCAGACCCACACGACCGATGTCGTGCCCGACCCGTATTACGGTGGCAGTGGCGGCTTTGAGCGGGTGTTGGATCTGGTGGAGGATGCCTGCGCCGGACTGATACTTCACGTGCAGGAACAAACGAAAGGGACACGACCATGAGCAGCACACCCACCCTGGTATTGGTACACGGCGCCTGGCACGGGGCCTGGTGCTGGCAGCGCGTGCTGCCGCGCCTGCAGCAGGCCGGTGTGCCGGCGCACGCGGTCACGCTGACCGGTGTCGCGGACCGCGCCCACCTGATGGCGCCTGGCATTCGTCTGGCCACCCATGTGCAGGACGTGCTGGGCCTGATCACCGCCTTCGAGCTGGAGCGCGTGGTGCTGGTGGGCCACAGCTACGGCGGCATCGTCATCACCGGCGTGGCCGACCAGTTGCAGCAAAGCCAGCCGGGATGTGTGGCCGCCATGGTGTATGTGGATGCGGTCACGCCCCACCCCGGCGAGAGCTGGAGCAGCATGCATGCGCCGGAAACCGTGGCGCAGCGGCTGGCCGCGGCCCAGGCCAGTGGCGGCATCAGCTTTGGCGCGCCGGACGCCAGCGTGTTTGGCCTCTCTGGTGCCGACCGCGACTGGGTCAACCGCCGCCAGACACCGCAGCCACTCGCGGTCTACCAGGACCCGTTGGCGTTTGATGCCGCACGCATTGCCAGCCTGCCGCGCACCTTCATTGACTGCACTTCACCGGCGCTACCCACCATCGCGGTGATGCGCCAGCGCGTGCGCAGCGAGCCGGGCTGGGAGGTGCGGGAACTGGCCACCGGCCACGACCCCATGGTCAGCGAGCCCGAGGCGCTGTCAAACCTGCTGATAGCCGTGGCGCGGCGCTACCCCGGGTAAGGGCAGATTCAATCGTCCTTATGCCTTGGGCAGGAAGGCGTTGCGCAGCACCTGCTGGTCAAAGCCCTGTGTGTCGCCGCTTTGAGTGGCAAACCGGTACAGCGCCGCTGCATAGATGCCGGACAGCGCGCCGTGCACCAGGAAGGCCAGCAGCAGGGCGCCCAGCGTCAGCAGCAAGGCCAGCACGGTCAGGATGGTGCTGCCGTTGACTGCGAAGGTGATCACCAGCGCGGCGCCCAGCAGGATGAGCAGAAATTGCAGCAGCGTGAAGGCCACGCCCAGGCCTGCCTGGCCGGCGATGTTTTCGCCCCAGGTGCGCTTCAGGATGGCGGCGCTTTCTTTCACCGCGTCCAGCGGGCCGATGTCGCGCGCCACCAGCACCGGCACCACCAGAAAGGTGGCCAGCGTCCAGCCCGCGCCAATCAGGCCGACGACGATGCGACCCACAAACTGAAAGCGTTCGGCAATGGCACGCAACACCAGGCCCACGGTGGCCGCCAGGGCTGCATAGCCCAGGATGGCGGGCCAGCGGGAGGCGGCCTGGCGCAGGCCGTCCGCCATGGTGGGTGTGCCGCCGTCCAGCCGGATCATGGCGGCGGCCACCAGCGCGGCGTTGAAGAAGAAGATCACAAAGTACTGGGTCAGGTAAAACAGAAAGCCCAGGATGTACAGCGTGGAAGACGCAAACGGGGCTCCGCTGCCGCCGCGCCCGCCGAGCGCCATCCAGCCCAGCACGGGGATGGCAAATGAGGTCAGCACCGCAAGCATGGCCATGGTGGAGATCAGCGGGAACAGCAGCAGCTTGCGGTCCTGCTGCAAAACCGCGGCGCTGGCCTTGACCAGTTGCCAGCTGCGTGACAGACGTTCAAACATGTCGTGGGCCTTTTTTGGGTGAATGGGCAGGGCCAGAGCTTAGCCCAGGAATAGGGCAATTCCCTGGCCCGTGACACTGGGGCCCGATTCGAAGACACTGCGGCCTTCGCAATCCCGGTTCATGTTCTGGAGGACTTGATGAAAAAACGCGCATTCCTGTCGGCCACCGCACTGGCCAGCCTGTTGCCATCCGCCCCCGCGCTGGCCGCCGCAGCCCCGGCGCGCGGCCCGGTGCTGCTCACCGTCAGCGGGGCCGTGGGTCGTGCCAACCGTGGCGCTTTGGACCCGGCGCTGGACCAGATGATGGCCAAGCACGGCATCCAGTTCGACAAGGCCCTGGCGCTGGACGCGCGGGCCCTGTACCGGCTGCCCAGTGTGCAGATCAAACCCACACTGGAATACGACGCCAAGGTGCACACGCTGTCGGGGCCGCTGCTGACCACGGTGCTGGCTGCCGCCGGCGTGCCGGCGACCGGGGCCTTTACCGTGGGGATGCGCGCGGTGGACGGCTACAACGTCAGCCTGGGTCTGGCGGAACTGGTGCGCATGCGCATGCTGGTGGCCACCCACATCGACGGTCACCCGCTGGCTCTGGGCGGACTGGGGCCGCAGTGGGCCGTGTTCGATGCCGGCGCCGTGGCGCCCTACAAGGACTTGCCGCTCAAGGAGCGTTTCGCCCAGTGCCCCTGGGGGCTGTACCACCTGGACGTCCAGCGGGCATGATGCGGCAGTGCGCAATTTGCTACTTTTTCTATAGCTAGATATGCTTATTCCACGAGGGCTGGAGTTCGATTTGGTTCAAAACGATTCCGCTGGCAGCACCCTGTGCGTTCAGGGTGTGGCCACAGGCGCCACTTCCACCAGGCAGTCGTAGAAGGTGGGCCCCGCACCCAGGTCGGTCAGTTTCTGGCTGGTGAGCTCATTGACGTTGGTGCCCGCCAGACCCAGCTTGCGCCACCACACGCCCAGGCCGTTGACCACGCCGGCGCGCGCCCGTGGCGAGACCACGGCCTTGCAGCGGTACTCGCCACGCGGGTTGAACACGCGCACCACGTCGCCGGACTGCACACCACGGGCTTGGGCGTCACTCGCGTGCATCTCCAGGATCGGTTCGCCCTCCATGTCACGCAGGCTTTTCACGTTGACGAAGGTGGAGTTGAGGAAGTTACGCGCTGGCGGCGAGATCATCGCCAGCGGGTAGGCAACGGAGCTGCCAACCGCCTCGTGGTTGGGCACGTGGTCCGGCAGGCCGTCCAGACCCTGGGCTTGCAGCCGCGCGCTGACAAACTCGCAGCGGCCGGACGGTGTGGGAAACCCCCCGTTCGCAAACGGGGCGTCCGCGCCCGGCAGGGTGGAAAAGCCCTGGCGCAGCAGCAGGTCAAAGTCCACCACCGCGCCATAGGCAGTCCGGCACATGGCTTCGTCGCTATCGGCAAAGCAGGGCTCAGAAAAGCCCATGCGCGTGGCCAGCTCGCGGAACACCTGGGTGTTGGGTTTGGCTTCTCCCAACGGCGCAATCGCCGGGCGGTTCAGCAGCACGTCGGTGTGGCCATAGCTCAGGTGGATGTCCCAGTGCTCCAGCTGCGTGGTGGCGGGCAGTATGTAGTCGGCGTAGTCGGCCGTGTCGGTCTGAAAATGCTCCAGCACCACGGTGAACAGGTCCTCGCGGGCAAAGCCCTGCGCCACCTTGGCGGACTCGGGGGCGACGGCCACCGGGTTGCTGTTGTAGACCACCACGGCCTCGATGGCCGGGCCAAAGTCGGGGGATGCGGGGCGCAGCAGGTCGTCGCCGATGGTCACCATGTTGATGGTGCGCGGCGTGCGGCCGGCCAGCAGGTCGGGGCGCTGCAGCGTGGCCTTGTCCACCGGGAACTGGCTGGAGCTGGACAGCAACACCCCGCCAGCGCGGTGGCGCCAGGCGCCGATCAGCGCCGGCAGGCAGGCGATGGCGCGCACCGCGTTGCCGCCACCATGCACGCGTTGCAGGCCGTAGTTCATGCGGATGGCCGCCGGTTCGCCGCGCTGCTGGCAGCCGCCGTAGTCGCGCGCCAGGGATGTGATCTGCTCCACGGGAATGCCGCAGACGGCCGCCGCGCGCTCGGGTGGCCACTCCAGGGCGCGTGCGCGCAGGGACTCCCAACCCACGGTGTGCTTTGCAATGTAGTCGTGGTCCAGCCAGTCGTTCTGGATAAGCTCATGGATCAGCGCCAGGGCCAGGGCGGTGTCGGTGCCCGGCATCAGGGCGATGTGCTCGTGGCATTTGTCCGCTGTCTCGCTCTTGCGCGGGTCGATGCAGACCAGCTTGGCGCCGTTGCGCTTGGCCACCTGGGCGTAGCGCCAGAAGTGCAGGTTGCTGGTGATGGAGTTGCTGCCCCAGATCAGGATCAGCTTGGCCTCGGCAAAGAACTCCACCCGCATGCCGACCTTGCCGCCCAGGGTCTGCACCAGACCCTCGCCACCGGCGGCGGCGCAGATGGTGCGGTTCAGCAACGAGGCACCGAGCTGGTGGAAGAAACGCGCCGCCATGCCGTCGCCCTGGACCAGACCCATGGTGCCGGCGTAGCTGTAGGGCAGGATGGCTTCCGGGTCGCGCGCGGCAATGGCCTGCAGGCGGCTGGCGATGTCGTCCAGGGCCTCGTCCCAGCTGACGGGAACGAATTGCCCCGAGCCCTTGGACCCGCTGCGCTTGAGCGGCTGCAGGATGCGCTCCGGGTGGTAGGTGCGCTCGGTGTAGCGGGAGACCTTGGTGCACAGCGCGCCGTCGGTGTGGCGGTGGGCCGGGTTGCCGTGGACCTTGGTGGCCACGCCATCCTGCACGGTGGTGACCAGGGAGCAGGTGTCGGGGCAGTCGTGGGGGCAGGCGCCCAGCACCTCGTGGGTGCCGGCTGCCGGGGGGAAGGAGGGGGATTCGTGCATAGCTGGCATGGTAAAGCGTGCGGCGTAATAATGGACGATTAACCCCACGGAATCCCCGCAAGCATTCCCCGCTATCCGCCATGCATCTCATTGACGCCATTGTTCAAGCCGCCCCCGCCATTGCCGCCATCCGCCGCGACCTGCACGCCCACCCGGAACTGTGTTTCGAGGAGCGGCGCACCGCCGATGTGGTGGCCGCCAAGCTGACGGATTGGGGCATTCCCGTGCACCGGGGGCTGGGCACCACCGGGGTGGTCGGCATTGTCAAGGCTGGCACCTCGGACCGTGCCATTGCCCTGCGCGCCGACATGGACGCGCTGCCCATGCAGGAGTTCAACACCTTCGCCCACGCCAGCCAGCACGCCGGCAAAATGCACGCCTGTGGCCACGACGGCCACACCGCGATGCTGCTGGCGGCGGCCCAGTATTTGTCGCAGAACCGCAACTTTGATGGCACGGTCTACCTGGTGTTCCAGCCGGCCGAAGAGGGCGGTGGTGGCGCCCGCGAGATGATCAAGGATGGCCTGTTCGAGAAATTCCCGGTGCAGGCCGTATTTGGCATGCACAACTGGCCAGGTTCCGCCGTGGGCCACTTCGCGGCCAGTGGCGGCCCGGTCATGGCGTCGAGCAACGAATTCAAGATCACCATCCGCGGCAAGGGTGGCCACGCCGCCATGCCGCACAACGCGCTGGACCCGGTGCCGGTGGCCTGCCAGATGGTGCAGGCCTTCCAGACCATCATCAGCCGCAACAAGAAGCCGATTGACGCCGGGGTAATTTCCGTCACCATGATCCACGCCGGCGAGGCCACCAACGTGATTCCCGACAGCTGCGAGCTGCAGGGCACGGTGCGTACGTTCTCGATTGAGGTGCTGGACATGATCGAACAGCGGATGCGCGACATTGCCCAGCACACGGCGGCGGCCTTTGGCATGGAATGCAGCTTCGAGTTTTTCCGCAACTACCCGCCCACCATCAATTCCCCAGCCGAGGCGGAATTCGCCCGCCGGGTGATGGCGGGCATCGTCGGGGAAGACCATGTGCAGGTCCAGGAACCGACCATGGGTGCCGAAGACTTTGCCTACATGCTGATGGAAAAGCCCGGCTGCTACTGTTTCATCGCCAATGGCGACGGCGGCCACCGGGACATGGGCCATGGCGGCGGACCCTGCATGCTGCACAACCCGAGTTACGACTTCAATGACCGGCTGATTCCTCTGGGCGCCACCTATTGGGTGCGCCTGGCGGAGGCTTGGCTTTCGCAATAGGAACGGTATTATGGTGCGGTATCAAGGGGCAAAGGGAGCAGGCCATGACGAGTTGGAGTGAGTTGAGTTCCAGGGAGAAACCCCAGGGACTGGAAGAGGCGGTCAAGCGACAGATTTCGCCCGGAGTCACGCGCTATGTGTTCGTCCACGACGATGTCGAGGTGGATGATCCGGCCGTTGATGCAACCGGGCGTTTCTTTGTTTCGCCACGGGAATACGGCTTCACGATACGTGGCTTCAAGGGTGGCAAGACCGCCTGGGCGCGGGATTTTCGCAATGGCACCATGCTGGTCGTCAACACCGAGGGCCTGTCCCATGTGCTGTCCCCCAAGGTGCCGGCGCGCGTGCTGTTTGTGGCCGATGACGGCACGGTGTTGCAGGACACCGCACTGGTTCAGCGGGCTCCCGAGCGCATCCCCGACCTGACCACGGTGCGGCTGACGGTCACCGCCACGTTTGACCTGCATGGCGAAAGCCCGGAAGTGGCCCGCATATTGCTGCAGCGCATGGTGGACCGCGCCCTGCTCAGTGGCCCCCTGCCGGGAGAATCCGAAGCCGTGGTAGTGGACCACATGTTTGAATCCAGCTCGGTGGTGGGCTCCGAGCGTCGCCGCTCCACTGATACCGACTTCTCCCAACTCCTCGACATCTAGTGACGGTGCCGGGGGCTTGGCCGCGAAGTGTGCCCGCATTGCTGACGCAGCAAGACTGGCCGTCACCGAAACCATCCGTTTGGTTCAGCGCGTGGCTTCCAGCAGGATGGCGATCCCATCGTGATCGCCGGTTCCCCTTGAAGGTTGATCCAGGATGGCATTGTCGAGACTGATGAAAGAAGCGATGCGGTAGTTCGCACGCGTGACCATGCCGTGCGCAAACGTGTCGCGGGATCGGTTCAAGGATTCATAGCTGTGTTTGACCTGTTCCGTCGGCGCGATGGCTTCCCTGCTGAATGCACCGACAAAGAGCCAGCCCGTTGGCAATTGGTGCGGACCAAAAATGCGGCCATGGTTGTTGGAGAGCACAAACGGCTCATCGGAGAACGCGTTTCCCGGACCCCAGGGAAGTTCGGGGTAAACCGCCCCATCGATGATGGCGCCATACCCTGACGAATGGCCACTGCGTGCCGGAAAGTTGGCGGCGGTGCTCGCCGCGACCAGTCGATCCTGTGCCTCGACCGCCGTCTTGGCAATCGGGTCGAACAGGATCACATTGATGGGCTCGTAAATCTCCTTGCCATCCACGCGTTGCCCCAACCAGTTTGCAACCTGCCCGGACGGTGCAACCATCCACTTGCCGATCGACGGAACGATGCCAAGCGTCCCCGTTGTCTCAAGCGCATCTCCGATGGGAATCGGGAGGACATATTCCGCAGGTACGGGTTGCGGCTGTTTCGAACAACCGGCAACGACCATCGCCGTAACCAGGATCGCTCCCGCAATCCGCCGCACGCCACACTTGAATTCTTGATGCATTCCAGCAGCTTACACCGCTTGACCTGAAAGGAGGCGCCCCAGAGCCCGCTGCAAACTAGCCCGGAAAGCGCACGGCCGCCAGCTGCAGCAGGCCGTCAAAAATCAGGTTGTCCACCAGCTCGAACGGTACCGACATGCTGGGCGCCATCTTCCAGCCCGCGCCGCCCGTCATGATGCACAGGGGCTCGGCCCCGCAATGCGCACGCACATGCTGCACCATGCGTTCCACCGCGCCGGCAATGGCGTAGGTGCCGCCGCTGGTCAGCGCGTCGCTGGTATTGGTCGGGAACTCGCGCACCTCGCCGGTGGGGACGTGCAGGCCGGCGGTGCCGGACTCCAGTGCACGCAGCATGATGCCGTGGCCGGGCAGGATCAGGCCGCCCAGAAACTTGCCGCTGGCGTCCACCGCCTCGACCGTGACCGCCGTGCCCACCATGACCACCACCATGGGGCGGGGGGCGCCCTGGGACAGCATGCGGTGGTAGGCGCCGATCATGGCCACCCAGCGGTCCGCGCCCAGCCGGGTGGGGTGGTCGTAGCCATTGCGCAGGCCGGCCTCTGCCTCGCTGGCCACGATCCACTGCGGTGACACATCCCACAGCTCCATCTGCTCCTGCAGGCGGCGCTTGACGGCGTCGGCCGCCACCACGCAGCCCAGGATCTGGAGGGGCGCCTTCAGGCCGCGCCAGGCACCTTCGGAGAGCTTGTCAATGTTTTCCAGAAACTCGGCGCCTTGGGCCAGCAGCAGCGCGTCGGGTCGGGGGGAAGCATATTGCGCCCACTTGAGGCGCGTATTGCCGATATCCAGGGCAAGAAAAGTCATGCCCCATTATCCCTGTCGCCAGGGCAGTCCCCGCAGGCGCCAGCCGCCCTTGTTGCCGCGGTGGGCCTGGGCATCCGGGTCACCTTCAAAGCCTTCCAGGATGTTGTAGGCCTCCAGGCCAAGTTCGGTGGCGCGCTTGGCCGCTGCGACCGAGCGCACGCCGCTGCGGCACAGCAGCACCACCTTCTTGCCGGGCGGGACGGCGGCCAGCAGGCCGCTGTCAAAGCCGGGGTTCATGGCCATGCCCGGCCACTGCTTCCAGGCCAGCGCAATGGCGCCCGGCACAAAGCCCACCCATTCCCGCTCGGCGTCGGTGCGCACATCAACCAGCACCGCGTCGCCGGCCTGCCACCAGGCGTAGGCCAGCGTCGAGGAAATATCACCCGCATAGCCGGGGGCCGGCAGCACGGCGTGGGCGGTGCCGCCGCCGGCGTCGTGGCGCATGCCCGAGGTCTGGTTGGCGGGCACGGCTTCATCCATGCGCTTGGGGCGGGGCAGGTTCAGCGCCTGCATGATGGCCACAAACTCCTCCAGCGTCTTGCCGGCCACCCGCGGGTTGCTGGCGCGCTCGACGCCAATCGTGGAGTGGGTGTGTCCGTGGTAGTCGTGACCCGGCCAGACCGTGGTGGCGTCGGGCAGCTTGAACAGCACCTGGGTCAGGCTGTGGTACATCGCTTCGGCGCTGCCGGACTGGAAATCGGTGCGGCCACAGCCGCTGATCAGCAGGGTGTCGCCGGTGAAGACATGGTCGCGCCAGCGGTAGCACATGCTGCCGCTGGTGTGACCGGGTGTGTGCAGGGCCTTGAGTTCTTCGTTGCCAAAGCGCAGCACGCTGCCGTCTTCCAGTTGCACGGCTGCCGTGGTGATGCCGCAGCCGCTGGGGGCCACCGTCCTGGCCCCGGTGTGCTCGGCCAGCAGCCCGGCACTGGTGATGTGGTCGGCGTGGGCGTGGGTTTCCACCGTCCACAGCAGCTTGAGGCCGTACTGGCGCAGCACGGCCAGATCGCGCTCCAGCTGTTCATCGACCGGATCAATAATGACGGCGTCCCGGGTGATCTGGTCGAACACCACATAGGTGTAGGTGCTGGACGCCGGATCAAAAAGCTGTATCGGTTGCATGGTGTTCTCTCTGGCAAGTGCGCTGCCGTTCGCGGCTGCGGAGCCCACTTTAATGGATTTGGGTGGTGCCAGCACTGGGTTGGACGGGTTGCCTGTAAGGCAGTGTTGGGACAAATCGTTTACAGTTGACGTTTACGTAAACGTCAACCGCACGGAATACAGTGCGGTGATCTAGGAGCGCTTCATGACCAATCTGTCCGCCGAATTCAAAGCCCTGGCCAACTACCGCCCCACCAACAAGGTCCGGTTTGTGACCGCCGCCAGCCTGTTTGACGGACACGACGCGGCCATCAACATCATGCGCCGCATTCTGCAGGGCATGGGCGCCGAGGTGATCCACCTGGGCCACAACCGCAGCGTGGACGAGGTGGTGACCGCAGCCCTGCAGGAAGACGCGCAGGGCATCGCCATCAGCTCCTACCAGGGCGGCCACGTCGAGTACTTCAAGTACATGGTGGACCTGCTCAAGCAACGCGGTGGCGCCCACATTCAGGTGTTTGGCGGGGGCGGCGGCGTGATTGTGCCCAGCGAGATTGCCGAACTCCAGGGCTATGGCGTGACCCGCATCTACAGCCCCGAAGACGGCCAGCGCATGGGCCTGGCCGGCATGATCGGCGAGATGGTGATGCGCTGCGACAAGGATCTGACGGATTTCGCACCCACCACGCTGGACGCCATTGGCGGCCACACCACCCAGTCCTGGCGCGCGCTGGCCCAGCTCATCACCGGGCTGGAGGCCCTGGGAGAAAAGCACCCGCTGAGCCCCGCCATCCGTGCGCAGGCCGCCAGCAAGAAGATTCCCGTGCTGGGCATTACCGGCACCGGCGGTGCAGGCAAATCGTCCCTGACCGATGAGCTGATTCGCCGTCTGCGGCTGGACCTGGGCGACGCCCTGCGCGTGGCGCTCATCAGCATTGACCCCTCGCGCCGCAAGAGTGGCGGCGCCCTGCTGGGTGACCGCATCCGCATGAACGCCATCGGCCCCTGGCAAAACGGCGAGCGCGTCTTCATGCGCAGCCTGGCCACGCGCGACTTTGGCTCCGAAATCAGCCAGGCCCTGCCGGATGTGATTGCCGCCTGCAAGGTGGCGGGTTTTGATGCCATCATCGTCGAGACTTCCGGCATTGGCCAGGGCGATGCGGCCATCGTGCCGTTGGTCGATATCCCCATGTATGTGATGACGCCCGAGTTCGGCGCGGCCAGCCAGCTGGAAAAAATCGACATGCTGGACTTTGCCGAGTTCGTGGCCATCAACAAGTTCGACCGCAAGGGCGCCAGCGATGCGCTGCGCGACGTGGCCAAGCAGGTGCAGCGCAACAAGGAAGCCTGGACCACACCGCCTGAGCAGATGCCGGTGTTTGGCACCATGGCCGCGCGCTTCAACGACGACGGCGTGACAGCCCTGTACCAGGCGCTGTTGCCGCGTCTGCAGGAACTGGGCCTGCCAGTGACCGGCGGTGGCGTGCTGCCCAAGGTCAGCGTGCGCCACAGCAGCAACCAGACGCCGGTGGTGCCCGCCGCCCGCACCCGCTACCTGGCCGAAATCACCGACACCGTGCGCGGCTACAAGCAGCACGCCCGCGCCCAGGCCCGTCTGGCCCGCGAGATCCAGCAACTGAGCGAAACCGCCCGCATGCTGCTGGACGACGATGCCACCCGCGATGGCGCCAAGAACACGGTGCTGCGCCTGGCAACCGAGCGCAGCGAGCGCCAGGACCCGGCCGCCAAAAAGCTGGTGGCCCAGTGGCCCGAAATGCAAAAGGCCTACGCCGGTGACGAATACGTCGTCAAGATCCGCGACAAGGAACTGCGCACGGCGCTCACCACCAAGTCCCTGTCCGGCACCACCATCCGCAAGGTGGCCCTGCCCACCTACGAGGACCATGGCGAAATCCTGAAGTGGCTGATGCTGGACAACGTGCCCGGCAGCTACCCCTATACCGCCGGCACCTTTGCCTTCAAGCGCGAGGGCGAGGACCCGACCCGCATGTTCGCCGGTGAGGGCGACGCCTTCCGCACCAACCGCCGCTTCAAGCTGCTGTCCAGCGGCATGGCCGCCAAGCGCCTGTCCACCGCGTTTGACTCGGTCACCCTATATGGCAACGACCCCGATCCGCGTCCGGACATCTATGGCAAGGTGGGCAACAGCGGTGTGAGCATTGCCACGCTGGACGATCTGAAGGTGCTGTACAGCGGCTTCGATCTGTGCAACCCGGCCACCAGCGTGTCCATGACCATCAATGGACCCGCGCCCAGCATCTTGGCCATGTTCATGAACGCGGCCATCGACCAGAATATCGAGAAGTTCCAGGCCGACAATGGCCGCGAGCCCACCGACACCGAGACCGAGAAAATCCGCGAGTGGGTGCTGGCCAATGTGCGTGGCACGGTGCAGGCCGACATCCTGAAGGAAGACCAGGGCCAGAACACCTGCATCTTCTCCACCGAATTCAGCCTCAAGGTAATGGGCGACATTGCCGAATATTTTGTGCACCACAATGTGCGTAACTTCTACTCGGTATCCATCTCGGGCTACCACATTGCCGAGGCCGGCGCCAATCCGATCAGCCAGCTGGCATTCACCCTGTCCAACGGTTTTACATTGGTGGAAGCGTATCTGGCGCGCGGCATGCACATCGATGACTTCGCGCCCAACCTGAGCTTCTTCTTCTCCAACGGCATGGACCCCGAGTACACGGTCATGGGCCGGGTCGCGCGTCGCATCTGGGCCGTGGCGATGAAGGAAAAGTATGGTGCGAACGAGCGCTCGCAAAAACTCAAGTACCACATTCAAACCAGTGGCCGCAGCCTGCACGCGCAGGAGATCCAGTTCAATGACATCCGCACCACGCTGCAGGCGCTGATTGCGATCTACGACAACTGCAACAGCCTGCACACCAACGCGTTTGACGAGGCCATCACCACGCCCACCGAGGATTCGGTGCGCCGCGCCATGGCCATCCAGTTGATCATCAACCGCGAATGGGGCCTGGCCAAGAACGAAAACCCGAACCAGGGTGCCTTCATCATCGAGGAACTTACCGAGCTGGTGGAAGAGGCCGTGCTGTCCGAGTTCACGGCCATTGCCGACCGCGGCGGCGTGCTGGGCGCGATGGAGACCGGTTACCAGCGCGGCAAGATCCAGGACGAGAGCATGACCTACGAGATGCTCAAGCACACCGGCGAACTGCCCATCATCGGCGTCAACACCTTCCGCAACCCGCATGGCGACGCCGTGCTGGACAAGCTGGAGCTGGCCCGCTCGACCGACGAGGAAAAACAGAGCCAGTTGAAACGCCTGGCCGAGTTCCATGCCACGCACGCCGCAGAGTCACCCGCTGCCCTGAAGCGCCTGCAGCAGGCGGTCATCGACAACAAGAACGTGTTTGAAGTGCTGATGGACGCGGTGCGGGTCTGCTCGCTGGGCCAGATCACCAATGCGCTGTTTGAAGTGGGTGGTCAGTACCGGCGCAGCATGTAGCGCGGTTCAGCGCAGAAAGCGGATGGCGTGGCCGCTGCGGGCTTCGATGCGGCCAAAGAGCTGCTGTGCGCCGTCGTCCCACTCCAGTCCCAAGGTCTTGCAGGCGGGCGTGGACAGATAGCTGACCCGATTGTCCTTGCTGGCTGTCACGTCCAGTGCGTGGCTCAAGACTTCGGCGATGTGCACAACGGCCACCAGCGGCGGGCAGGGATCGTCGGTCGGCGCGTGGTGCTTGGCAATCGCCTCCACGACCTCGTCTGAGAATCCCCATTCGTGTGCCAGCCAGGCACCGATCTGGGCGTGGTCCACACCAAACTCCATGCGTTCGCACTCGTCAATGGGGCGCCTCGACGCTTGACTGGTTGCTCGTGCACGGACAAATTCGGCATGGTGGAAGCGGAACAGCCACAGTTGACCGACATCGTGCAGCAGCCCGGCAATCAGGGCCATGTCGCGATGCACATTGGCCTGCGCGAGGGAAGCCAACTCAATGCTGGCGACACCCACCACGGCACTGTGCTCCCAGAAGTAGCGCGCCTGTGCAACGCCCTCCAGAAATCCCACCAGGCTGGCCATCAGCACGGTCTGGCGGACCTGTGACAGGCCGATCAGGGAAATCGCGGTGAACACATCGTTGACATGGTCATCCCCGCGGCGTGCATTGCCAGCGCGGTTGGCCAGTGAAATGACACGGGCGGTGATTACCGGGTCGTGCTCAATGCATTGCGCCAAGTCTGTCAGACCTGCATCCGGGTCGTCCAGTGTTGCAAGCGTTTGGGTTACCACCCGAGGAAACGCTGGCAACGCATCACAGCTCTGCAGGACGCTCTCGCGGGAAATGCCGGTCATCAGTTACTCCGATACAGCAGAACCTGGTTGAACAGCGCGGCCATCATGGGGGCCTGCATGTCAGCCGGTTCGAACAGCTCAACGACGCGCGCGGAAGCCATTGCGACATCGCTGGCGATTTGCGCGTCTGTGCGCTCATCGGGTACGCCGATGCAGATGTATTCCGCGTGGTGTACGGTAAGTTGCTGCAAGTGCTCGCCTGTCAGTGCGGTGCCTGCCGGGAGGTAGGTCCGATGGTACGCGTCCTGCACCGATTCGGCCAGGACCATGCCAACAGTTGCGTGGGTAATCGGGAGGTAGTGTTTGCGGGTTCGCATCGCAGCCCAATGAAGTGGTTTTTTCCACTATACGACGGCTATCCCCCAGCGCAATTCTCAGGCGCCCTGGATATTGACCGCAATCTCGTCCTGGTGGTTGGCGATGTGCAGGGTGTGGGCCAGCGCAAAGTCGGCGTGGCTCAGCGCGCCGTAGGCGAAGTGCGGTTGCAGTGCGCCGGTGTGGCGCTGAAAGCGCTGCACGGCCGCGCGCAGGCGCGTGACGCCCGGTTTCCAGTCTGGGGTCTGGGGTAAAGCCGGGGCTCCGGGGATCGGCTCGGTCAGCCCGTGGGTCATGCGGCCCCGCAGCCGGAACACGGTGAACGCCGCAGCGCCCAGCGTGGACTGGAACAGCGCACTCCGGGGTTGCGGAAAACCGTCCAGGCTCATGTCCACGCTTTGTGCCATGTGCTCCAGCACGGCGGACATCGCCCAGGCGTTGGTGCTCTGGACTTGGGTGGCGCGCTCCAGGCGGTCCAGCCAGCGCATCACGTCGTCCAGTGACTGGACCTTGGGGGTGTCTGCCATGGTGGCTCCTGCGGATAGGGCTAGGGGGGTGATCAGAAAGTGTCGTCGCTTCATGCCAGCATTCTTGCGGAACTGCGCAGACTTTGCAGGACTGCGGGAAACTCCCCGGTACTTTTTGCAGCCACACGCCCGGTGGAACGGTCAAGCCGCGGTATGCTCTGCACCGCACGCAACGCGCCTGGTGATCCCGGGCACCGCGCCGCATTGTCCGCCCGGACCTGGCTACCCGCCCGGTCCGGACGACCCCGAAATCTGCTGCAGGTCACGATCCTGCAAGGAGTACAGGCTATGCCATCATTCGAACCACTGCGTCTGCATGTGCCGGAGCCCACCGGGCGACCCGGCCATGACACCGACTTTTCCTACCTCCCCATTTCTGAAGCCGGTGCCGTGCGTCGCCCACCGGTGGATGCCCAGGCGGCGCAAACCAGCGATCTGGCGTTCACGCTGATCCGCGTGCTGGACAAGGACGGCAAGGCCGTCGGTCCTTGGGCGCCGGACATCAGCGTGGAGCAGTTGCGCAAGGGCATGCGTTCCATGCTGAAGACGCGGGCCTTTGACGCACGCATGCTGATCGCCCAGCGGCAGAAGAAGATGTCGTTCTACATGCAGTGCCTGGGCGAAGAGGCGATTGCCTGCGCCCATGCGCAGGCGTTGGTGGACGGCGACATGTGCTTTCCTACCTACCGCCAGCAGGGGCTGCTGCTGTCGCGTGATGACGTGTCCATGGTGGACATGATCTGCCAGCTCTACTCCAACGAGCGCGATCCGCTCAAGGGCCGGCAGTTGCCGGTCATGTACTCGTCCAAGCGCCAGGGCTTCTTCTCCATCTCCGGCAACCTGGCCACCCAGGTGATCCAGGCCGTGGGCTGGGGGATGGCCTCGGCCATCAAGGGTGACACCAAGGTGGCCTCCAGTTGGATCGGCGACGGCGCCACGGCCGAGGCCGACTTCCACACCGGACTGACCTTTGCGCATGTGTACCGCGCACCGGTGATCCTGAACGTGGTCAACAACCAGTGGGCCATTTCCACCTTCCAGGCGATTGCCGGCGGCGAGGGCACGACCTTCGCCGCACGCGGCGTGGGCAGCGGCATTGCCTCGCTGCGGGTGGATGGCAATGACTTCCTGGCGGTATATGCCGCGTCCCTTTGGGCGCTGGAACGGGCCCGCCGCAACCTGGGCCCGACGCTCATCGAATGGGTGACCTACCGCGCCGGCCCGCACTCCACCTCCGACGACCCCAGCAAATACCGCCCCGCCAACGATGCGGCGCGCTTCCCGTTGGGGGACCCCATTGTTCGCCTCAAGCAGCACCTGATTGGCCTGGGTGCCTGGTCCGATGCCGAGCACGATGCCACGCAAAAGGAACTGGAGGCGGAAGTCGCTAGCGCGCAGAAGGAAGCCGAGCAATACGGCACGCTGGCCGATGGCCATATGCGCAGCCCGGCTGAAATGTTCGAGGACGTCTACAAGGAAATGCCCGCGCACCTGCGTCGGCAGCGGCAGGAGTTGGGAATCTGATCATGAGCAATGAAAATACAAGCGTGGGGGCCACTTCCCCCATGACCATGATCCAGGCCCTGCGCTCGGCCATGGACGTAATGCTGGAGCGTGACGACAACGTGGTCGTCTACGGCCAGGACGTGGGCTACTTCGGCGGCGTGTTCCGCTGCACCGAAGGCCTGCAGAAGAAATACGGCACCTCGCGCGTGTTCGACGCCCCCATCTCCGAGGGTGGCATCGTTGGCACGGCGGTGGGCATGGGTGCCTACGGGTTGCGACCGGTGGTGGAAATCCAGTTTGCCGACTACTTCTACCCGGCCAGTGACCAGATCGTCTCGGAAGCGGCGCGCCTGCGTTACCGCTCGGCGGGGGACTTCACCTGCCCGATCACCATCCGCATGCCCTGCGGTGGCGGCATCTACGGCGGCCAGACCCACAGCCAGAGCCCCGAGGCCATGTTCACCCAGGTCTGCGGTCTGCGCACGGTCATGCCGTCCAACCCGTATGACGCCAAGGGCCTGTTGATCGCCTCCATCGAGAACGACGACCCGGTGATCTTCCTGGAGCCCAAGCGCCTGTACAACGGCCCGTTCGACGGCCACCACGACAAACCCGTCGTGCCCTGGTCCAAGCATCCCATGGGCCATGTGCCCGAGGGCTACTACACCGTGCCGCTGGACAAGGCCGCCGTGTTCCGCCCTGGCCACGCACTCACCGTGCTGGCCTACGGCACCATGGTCTACGTCTGCGAAGCCGCCGCCCAGGCGAGCGGCGTGGATGCGGAGATCATCGACCTGCGTTCCATCTGGCCGCTGGACCTGGAGACCATCGTCGCCTCGGTCAAGAAGACCGGCCGCTGTGTGGTGGTGCATGAGGCCACGCGCACCAGCGGCTTTGGTGCCGAACTGGTGTCGCTGGTGCAAGAGCATTGTTTCTACCACCTGGAGGCTCCCATCGAGCGGGTGGCGGGTTGGGACACCCCCTACCCGCACGCCCAGGAGTGGGACTATTTTCCGGGCCCCAAGCGGGTCGCTGAAGCGTTCAAGCGCGCGATGGAGGCATGATGGGTATTCACGTAATCAAGATGCCGGACATCGGCGAAGGCATTGCAGAAGTGGAGTTGGTCGCCTGGCATGTGCAGGTCGGCGACATGGTGGCCGAGGACCAGATCCTGGCCGATGTGATGACCGACAAAGCCACGGTGGAGATCCCCTCCAGCGTGGCCGGCAAGGTGCTGGCCCTGGGTGGCGCCGTCGGTCAGGTCATGGCGGTGGGTTCGGAGGTCATCCGTATCGAGGTGGATGGGCCAGGTAATTGCAAGCCAGAATCGGCTACAGCCCTCGCAAATACTGCGCAGGTAGCTATCAAAACAGAAGCAAACCCCGTTGCAGTGGAACCTGCCAAGGTCGCTGCAGCGCCCGCTGCCGCAGCCGCTTCGGTGCCAGCATCGCAGGCCGCACCCGCGCGCCATGGCAACGGTAACGGCAAAGCCCCGGTGGCCCTGGTGCGCGCGCCCGGCGACAAACCGATTGCCTCGCCCTCCGTGCGCCGCCAGGCCTGGGACCTGGGCGTGGAACTGCAGTTTGTGCCCGGCACCGGCATGGGCGGGCGCATCACGCACGAAGATCTGCAGGCCTACGCGCAGCGCGCCAGCCAGGCTCAGGCCGGTGGCTCCATGGATCAGCGCTATGCCCAACGCGTGGACGAGGAAACCGTGCCGGTCATCGGGCTGCGCCGCAAGATCGCGCAGAAGATGCAGGAGTCCAAGCGCCGCATTCCGCACTTCACCTATGTCGAAGAAGTGGACATGACGGAGCTGGAAGCCCTGCGCACGCGCCTGAACGCGCAGCACGGAAAGACCCGTGGCCGCCTGACGGTGCTGCCCTTCATCGCCCGCGCCGTGGTGCTGGCGGTGCGCGCGCATCCGCAGATCAACGCCCGCTACGACGACGACGCGGCCGTGGCCACACGCTATGGCGCCGTACACCTCGGCATTGCCACGCAGACCGAGGGCGGCCTGATGGTGCCCGTGGTGCGCCACGCCGAGACGCTGGACCTGTGGGCCTGCGCCAACGAGGTGGTGCGCTTGGCCGAGGCCGCGCGCTCTGGCAAGGCATCGCGCGATGAGCTGAGCGGCTCGACCATCACCATCACCAGCCTGGGAGCCCTGGGCGGCATCGTCACCACGCCGGTGATCAACCACCCCGAGGTGGCCATCGTCGGTGTCAACCGCCTGGTGGAGCGCCCGATGATCCGCAACGGCGCCGTCGTGGCGCGACAGATGATGAACCTGTCTTCCAGCTTCGACCACCGCGTGGTGGACGGCATGCATGCCGCCGAGTTTGTGCAATTGATACGTGGCTACCTGGAGTGTCCGGCCACCCTGTTTGTGGAGTAAGCCATGGATTCTCACAAGACAACACTGCTCATCATCGGCGGTGGTCCCGGTGGCTATGTGGCCGCCATCCGCGCCGCGCAACTCGGCATCGCCACAACGCTGGTGGAAGGCGAGCAACTGGGCGGCACCTGCCTGAATATCGGCTGCATCCCCAGCAAGGCGCTGATCCACGCGGCCGAGGCCTACCACCAGGCCCACCACTTCATGGGTGACAGCACGCTGGGTATCCACGTGGAGTCGGCACGCATCGACATCGCACAGACCGTGCGCTGGAAGGACGGCATCGTGGCCCGCCTCACCGGCGGCGTGGGTGCGCTGCTGAAGAAGTATGGCGTGCGCGTGGTCAAGGGCTGGGCGCAGATCGTGGACGGCAAGACCGTGGATGTTCTGTCCGACCGGCCGGATGTGCCGCCCATGCGCATCCAGGGCGAGCACCTGTTGCTGGCCAGCGGTTCGGTGGAGCTGGGCTTGCCCGGCATGCCGTTTGGCGGGCGCGTCATTTCCAGCAAGCAGGCCCTGTCACCCGACGCCGTTCCGAAGAAGCTGGTGGTGGTTGGTGCCGGTTACATCGGTCTGGAGTTGGGCCTGGTCTACCGCAAGCTGGGTAGCGACGTCACCGTGGTCGAGGCGCAGGACCGCATCTTGCCGCTGTACGACGAGGAATTGACCAAGCCGGTGCTGGCATCGCTGCGCAAGCTGGGTGTGCAACTGCACCTGGGTTGCAAGGTGCAGGGTCTCAACGCTGCCGGCGACGCCGTGCGCGTGCGGGATGGCGCGGGGCGCGAGAGCGAACTGGCCGCCGACCAGGTGCTGGTGGCCATTGGCCGCGCGCCGCATACCCACGGCTGGGGGCTGGAAAAATTGATGCTGGCCATGCACGGTCGCGCCATCCAGGTGGACGACCAATGCCGCACCTCCATGCGCAATGTCTGGGCGATTGGCGATTTGACGGGCGAACCCATGCTCGCCCACCGGGCAATGGCGCAGGGCGAGATGGTGGCCGAAATCATTTCGGGTAAACGCCGCCATTTCGTTCCTGCGGCCATTGCAGCTGTGTGTTTCACCGACCCGGAAATCGTGGTGGTTGGGCAGTCGCCTGCCGAGGCCGCCAAGGCCGGGCTGGATTGCATCTCCGCCCAATTCCCGTTTGCGGCCAATGGGCGTGCCATGACGCTGGAGGCCACGGACGGCTTTGTGCGCGTGGTGGCTCGGCGGGACAACCACCGAATCGTCGGCTGGCAGGCGGTGGGCGCGGGTGTTTCCGAACTTAGCACCGCTTTCTCGCACAGCCTGGAAATGGGCGCCTGCCTGGAGGATGTGGCCGGCACCATCCACGCGCATCCGACCCTGGGTGAGGCGGTGCAGGAGGCTGCACTGCGGGCTTTGGGCCACGCCTTGCACATCTAGGCTGCAGCGGGAAATGCCTTCGGCGCCCCGTGCCGGTACTAGGGAGTACCCGCATGGGGCGTTGCAGTTTGAGCTATGTCAATTTTCAGGAAGCGTTCAACCGTAAAATAACCCGTTCTCATCTAAGGGTTATCTCCATGAAAAAACGGTTTCCGGCGGCTGTGCTGACCGCGTTGCTCTCCGTGCTCCTGGCGTCGTCCGCACTGGGCCAGCCGGGCAAGGCGCCGGCGGTGGAGGTAGACCTGCAAGCGCGCCTCAAGGAGGTTGAATCCACTCCGCGTCTACTGGAGGCCGCCCACAAGACCGGCGTCAAGGTCGCCAGTTTTTGTGCGAACTGCCATGGCGAAGGCGGCAACAGCACCAACCCGGACACGCCGAATCTTGCCGGGCAAAACACGTCCTATCTGCTGGAGCAAACACGCCAGTTTGCAGAAGGCAAGCGAAAGAATCTCTTTATGGAAGGCATGATCCGTGCACTGAGCACCGAGGAGAAGATCGGTGTCGTGTTGCACTATGCACAACAGGAAGTAGCCTACAAGCCACCCACCAACGCCGCGCTGGCAGCCAAGGGTCAGGATTACTACAACAAGATCTGCTTCCGCTGCCACGGTGATCAGGGGCGCGGCAACGACAAGATTGCCCGAATTGCCGGCCAACAGCCCGGTTACCTGACCCTGACGCTCAAGCGCTACCGCGACGGCTCGGCCCTGCGCTCGGATCCCCTGATGGCGGCCAACACCAAGACCATGACGGATGCCGACATTGCCGCAGTCGTGGCCTATGTTTCATCCATGAAGTAAACCCGGGCTTTTCGCCAGGGCAAAAACAAACGGGGCGCAAGGCCCCGTTTGTTTTGGGTGGCGGGTTGCCGACTTAAAAGGTCTCCCACTCGTCGTCCGCCTGGTTGCTGGCTGCGGCGGGTTTGGCGGGGGCGGCAAGCTGCTTGGCAGCCGGTGCGGCACTGGCCGGCTTCAGCGCCTTGGGTGCGGGCTTGGGAATCTGGCGCGGTGCAGCCGAAGGAGCGCGCGGTGCGGAGGGAGCCACACGGGGAGGTGCGCTGCGCGGCACAACAGCGCCCTGGTTGTCCAGCTTGAAGACCGCCACCGTGTGCACCAGATCCATGGCCTGGGTCTTGAGGCTGCTGGCCGCAGCCGCCATTTCTTCCACCAGGGCCGCGTTCTGCTGGGTGCTCTGGTCCATCTGGGCGACCGCTTCGCCCACCTTGGCCACGCCAATGGCCTGCTCGTTGCTGGCGGCGCTGATCTCACCCATGATGTCGGTCACGCGCTGGATGCTGGTCACGACCTCGGTCATGGTGGCACCGGCCTGGTCGACCAGGGATGTACCGTGTTCCACCCGTTCGACGCTGGCGTTGATCAGGCTCTTGATTTCCTTCGCAGCTTCGGCCGAGCGGCCGGCCAGTGAGCGCACTTCGCTGGCCACCACGGCAAAGCCGCGGCCTTGCTCGCCGGCGCGGGCGGCTTCCACCGCGGCGTTCAGCGCCAGGATGTTGGTCTGGAAGGCAATGCCGTCGATGACGCTGATGATGTCCGAAATCTTGCGCGACGAGGTGTTGATCTCGCGCATGGTTTCCACCACCTGGCCCACCACGTTGCCGCCGGTCACGGCGATGGTCGAGGCGCTCACGGCCAACTGGTTGGCGGTGCGGGCGCTGTCGGCGTTCTGCTTGACGGTGGAGCTGAGTTCTTCCATGGAGGAGGCGGTTTGCTCCAGCGCGCTGGCTTGCTGCTCGGTACGGGCCGACAAGTCGTTGTTGCCCTGGGCGATTTCGGCGCTGGCCGTGGCAACGCCCTCCGAGCCTTGGCGCACGCTGGAAACCACCTTGACCAGGGATTGGGTCATGGCGGCCAGTGCGGTCATCAACTGGGCCACTTCGTCCTTGCCCTGGACTTCAATGCGCTGTGTCAGGTCGCCCTTTGCAACCGCGTGTGCAACTTCCACTGCGCTGCCCAACGACTTGGCCAGGCTGCGAATCAGCGCCAGACCAAACATCCAGCCCAGCACCAAACCGACCACGATGGAGCCAATGGCCGCCAGGCGAATGGTCTGGTAGCGGGCGACACCGTCGTCGTATTCCTTCTTGGCCTCGGCAACCTGGAGCTTCAGCAGGGGTTCCATGCCGGAGCGCAGCTTGGCATACAGGGGTGCCAGCAATTCCACATTCACGCGGGAGGTTTCTGCCCAGTCGTTGGCCTTGAGCGCGGCAATGGCCGGCGTCAGACCCTGCTGCACATAGGCCGTGCGGGCTTCTCCGACGGTCGTGGCCAGGCGGCGCTCCTCATCGGTCAATGACGAGGCCATGTAGACGTCCCATTGCTTGCTGATTTCGGCGATGTTCTTTTCGATGGATGCGCTGTTCCTGGCGTAGGTTTCCTCGGTGGGGTCCAGCAGCGAGTCGGCAATCAACTGCCGATTGCTCAATTGCAACTGCAGGACATTGGACAGCAGTTCCATGGGGAGTGTGCGGTCCACGTACACCGAGTGCAGGGCGTCATTGGCCCGGGTGATGCCCACCAGACCCATGCTGCCAATACTGACCAGCAAGACGGAGAAGACGCTGAGAAGAAGCAACAGGCGGGTCGAGATTTTCAGGTTATTCATGGAAGTGGTGTCTGGTAGTCCAACGGCTCTGCAAAACCCTTTTATGCTACCCGCCTTATTTGTTCTTTGGCTCCCCTAATGTGGCAGGCGTGCCACCCAATATTGGGCCAAACCTTGTCCCAAGTCAAACTGGCACAAGGAAACCCTGATCGTGACATACCGTGGGAAGTACCTGCGTTACAAGGTCGTTGCCTGGCGAACCGCGCGATCCCACTCCGACATCCGCGCCAGGGCTAGGTTCCGCGGCAGTGCGGGCTCGAAACGGCGTTCGACGCGCCACTGCCGGCTCAGCTCGGCGGTGCCTGCGTACAGGCCGGTACCCAGTCCGGCCAGATAGGCCGCGCCCAGGGCCGTGGTCTCGATCACGGCCGGACGCACCACCGGAATGCCCAGCAGGTCAGCCTGGATCTGCATCAGCAAATCGTTGGCGCAGGCGCCGCCGTCCACGCGCAGCTCGGTGACCGGCTGGCCACCGTTGGCCACGGCATCGCGGCTCATGGCATCCAGCAGGGCGGTGCTCTGAAAGGCAATGCTTTCCAGCGCGGCGCGCGCGATGTGCGCCATGGTCGTGCCGCGGGTGATGCCGGTGATGGTGCCGCGGGCCTCGGGGTTCCAGTAAGGCGCGCCCAACCCGGTGAAGGCGGGCACCAACATCACGCCACCGGTGTCGGGCACGCTGTGGGCCAGGGCCTGGACCTCCGCACTGGAGTGGATGGCGCCCAGCCCGTCACGCAGCCACTGCACCACGGCGCCACCGACAAACACACTGCCTTCGATCGCATACTCCGGCCTGGTCCCCACCTGGGCTGCACTGGTGGTGAGCAGGCCGTTCTGCGAGGTCTGGAAGCGCTCGCCGGTGTGCATCAGCATGAAGCAGCCGGTGCCGTAGGTGTTCTTCGCCATGCCAGCGGAGAAACAGGCCTGGCCAAACAGCGCACTTTGCTGGTCACCGGCCATGCCGCCAATGGGGATGGCGGTGCCCAACAGGTTCGCCTTCACACTGCCGAAGTCGCCGCCGGACGGGCGGACCTGTGGCATCAGGCTGGCCGGAATATCCAGCATCTGCAGCAGTTCCTCATCCCACTGGTTCGTGTGCACGTTGAACAGCATGGTGCGCGAGGCGTTGCTCACGTCCGTGGCATGTACGGCCTGCATGCGGGTGGTGTCGTCGCAGCCACCCGTGAGCTGCCACAGCAGCCAGCTGTCCACGGTGCCAAAGGCGAGTTCGCCCGCCGCAGCCTGTTGGCGTGCGCCCGGCACATGGTTCAGCAGCCACTGCAACTTGGTGCCGGAAAAGTAGGCATCCACCAGCAGGCCGGTCTTGGCCTGGATCAGGCCGGCCTTGCCGTCCGCACGCAGCTGTGCACACGCCGGTTCAGCCCGACGGTCCTGCCAGACGATTGCGTGGTGGATGGGCTGGCCGGTCCTGCGGTTCCAGACCACCGTGGTTTCGCGCTGGTTGGTGATGCCCACGGCGTGGATGTCGCGTGCCTGCAGGCCGGCCCTGGCCAGCGCCTCGCGGGCGGTGGCCAACTGGGTGCGCCAGATCGCTGCGGGGTCGTGCTCCACCCAGCCGGGCTGCGGGTACATCTGCGGCAGCTCCTGCTGCGCCATGGCCACGATGCCACCGGACTGGTCAAAGACAATGCTGCGCGAACTGGAAGTACCTTGGTCAAGGGCGAGCAGATAGGCCATGCAGGGAGCTCCGGCAATAAAAGAGAACAATAATGAACCACAGCATAGCGAATACCCACGCATGGCATCCACTCCTCTACCCCTGGCAACCCGTCGATCCGACCTGCTGGCGCGCCTGAAGACGCACCATACCTACGACCTGGCCATTGTGGGCGGTGGCGCCACCGGCCTGGGTGTGGCACTGGATGCGGCGCTGCGGGGCCTGAGCGTGGTCCTGCTGGAGTCGCATGACTTTGCCAAGGGCACGTCTTCGCGCGCAACCAAACTGGTCCATGGCGGCGTGCGCTATCTGGCGCAGGGCAACATTTCCCTGGTCAGCGAGGCCCTGCACGAGCGCACCAACCTGCTGCACAACGCCCCCCATCTGGCGCAGCCACTGCCTTTTGTGATGCCGACCTACCATTGGTGGGAGGCACCGTTCTATGGCACAGGGCTCAAGGCCTATGACCTACTGGCCGGCAAGGCCGGGCTGGGGTCCACCGAATTTCTGAGCGCCGCGCAGACGCGCGGCTTTCTGCCCAGTGTCAATCCGCAGCATCTGTGCGGTGGCGTGAAATACTGGGACGGCCAGTTTGACGATGCTCGCCTGGCCCTGGTTCTGGCACGCACGGCAGCTGCGAGTGGTGCCCTGCTGCTCAACTACTGCGAGGCTGTGGGGCTGATCCACACGAATGCCCGTGTATCCGGGGTGCGGGTTCGCGACGCCGAAACCGGCGACACGGTGGAGGTGCATGCCCGCTGTGTGGTCAATGCCACCGGTGTATGGGTGGATGCGCTGCGCCAGCAGGACAGCGCTGCCTGCGGTCGCTCCAGTCAGGCCATCGTCGCTCCCAGCCAGGGTGTGCACCTGGTGGTGGAGCGGGAGTTTTTTCCGGGTGACCATGCCCTGTTGGTGCCCAAGACGGCGGATGGCCGGGTGCTGTTTGCCGTGCCCTGGCAGGGCAAGGTTATTCTGGGTACGACGGACACCCCGCGCCAGGACCTGGCCCGCGAGCCCGAGCCTTTTGCTGAAGAGGTGGCCTTCATCCTGAGCGAATCGGCGCGCTACCTGCAGCGTGCGCCACAGCGCAGCGACGTGCGCAGCGTCTGGGTGGGTCTGCGCCCGTTGGTGAAGCCGGCGCAAGAGGAGGGTGGCGACACGAAAGGAATCAGCCGGGAGCACACGGTAGCCATCAGCAAGTCCGGTCTGGTGACGGTAACGGGTGGCAAATGGACGACGTATCGGTCGATGGCCGAGGATGTGCTGGAGAAATGTGTGGACGCCGGCCTGTTGCCCAACTTGCCGGCTTCCAGCACCGCGCACCATGCACTGGTGGGCGCGCCCGTATCCGGCGCGGCCACGACCCGGATCAGTGAGGCGCCCGGCGCCCACCTTTATGGCTGTGAAAGCGGCTTGCTGGAGACACTGCCCGGTGCCACGCGGATGCTGGCACCCCATGTGAGCGAAGCCATGGTGCGCTTCGCGGTGCGCCATGAATATGCGCGCACGGTGGAAGATGTGCTGGCCCGCCGCAGCCGCCTGCTGTTTCTGGATGCCCGGGCGGCAGCACTTGCCGCTCCCGGCGTGGCCGGCGTGATGGCTGATGAGCTGCGCCGGCCAGTGCCCGTGGATGATTTCCTGGCGCTGGCCCAGCGCTATGTGACGCTGCCCTGAGCAGGGCAGCGGGGTATCAGTTCAGATAGGACTCGGCACGCGCCTCAAAGTCTTCCGCATCGATGGCGGCGTCAAAGGCAGCGCGTGCGGCCAGCGCTTCCTGGGTATAGGGAATCAGCGGCTTGTCCAGCGGACGCAGCTTGTGGCGGCGCAGGCCACGCAGTTGTTGCGAGCGTTCCATGGTTTGCAGAACCAGTTCAGGCTCCATCATCAGGCTGAAGGGATTGAGTGTCAGGGCTGCGGTTTTCATGGTTTCTCTCCGGTTGCATCATTGCGCCAGTAACAGGTTTGGCGCTTGAGACAACTGTAGTCACAGCATTGCGTAACTGGAGTCAGCAGCAGGATGGAAAGCGTGTAGGAATTTGCCTTACACGGCGGATTGCCGTTGATCAAACGCCTTGTTACGTTTGTCGTTGCGGCGGACGCTGAAAAGGCTTCAAAATGTTGCCAGAAATCTGTGGCTGCATTGAGAAAGGATGGGCTGGCACATGGAAACAGCACTCCCATACACCACGCGCTGCCTGGTCGCCTGGGCTTTGTGTGCGGTGGCCAGCGCCCATGGCGCAAGTGCCTTTGACGCCAGTATCAACCGGCTGTTCATCACCGCGGTGTCGGTGAACGGGACGAGCTACCAGAATGTGTCTGCGACGGTGAATTCGTTCACGTTGCTGGGAGTGGACGGCGGCACAGCGGGTGCGGATACCTTCAATCCGGCGAACAACCTGCTCACGCTGGGATCGGTCGTGTTCCAGGGCACTACCTATACCAACGTGCGCGTCCAGCTGAATTCCTTCACCCTGTTGGCGGCTACGCCGGTGACGCCCTCGCCGGGCACCTCAACCCCCGTCACCCCAGTGACTCCGACACCGACAACCCCCACCAGTCCGACGCCTGCGCCAGACAGTGGAACGCTGACTGCGGCCAATACCTGCGGTCTGGCAAACTTCCAGGCCGACCTCATGTCCCTGATCAACCAGGCGCGTGCGACCAGTCAGGTCTGTGGCGGCACCGCCTACCCGGCAACAGCGCCGTTGTCGTGGAATAGCAAACTATTGGACGCAGCAGCCGGCCACTCCGCCGATATGGCCAACCAGAACTATTTTTCACACACCAGCCTGGATGGGCGCACATTTGACCAGCGCATTACCGCCGCCGGCTATGCGTGGTCGAATATCGGCGAGAACATCGCCGCCGGTCAAAGCTCCGTGTCGTCCGTGATGGCTGGCTGGATGGCCAGCCCCGGGCATTGCGCCAACATCATGAACAACCGGTTCACCGAGGTGGGCGTGGCCTGTGTGATCAATAACAGCGCCACCTACCGCAGCTACTGGACCATGAACCTGGGACGTCCGTAATCGACTAGGCGTTGTCAGCCACCGTGAGGATGCGCGCGCGCACGCTCTTGCCCTTGACCCGCCCCGCATTGAGCTTGGCGCAGGCCTGCTGGGCCACATCGCGCGCCACGGCGACAAAGGTGCAGAACTCGGTGACCTGGATCTTGCCGATCTGCTCGCGCGTGTAGGCCGGGCCGCCCTCTAGGCTGGTCAGCGCGCCCAGCACATCGCCCGGGCGGATTTTCTCCTTGCGGCCACCCAGGATCTGCAGCGTCACCATCGGTGGCAACAGCGCGCCAGTGCCAGTGGGCGTGAGTTCATCCAGCTTGAACCAGACGGACGGGCTGCCCTGGTACTGCTCGATCTTGCCGACCGCGCCCATTTCATTCATGGAGGCCAGGCTCAGCGCCAGGCCGGATGCGCCAGCGCGGCCCGTGCGGCCGATGCGGTGCACATGCACCTCGGGGTCGGGTGTGATGTCCACATTGATCACCGCCTCCAGCTGGTTGATGTCCAGCCCGCGTGAGGCCACATCGGTGGCCACCAGCACCGAGCAACTGCGGTTGGCAAACTGCGCCAGCACCTGGTCGCGCTCGCGCTGCTCCAGTTCGCCATACAGCGCCAGGGCGTAAAAGCCTTCGCCCTGCAACAGCGTGACCAGATCCTTGCACTGCTGCTTGGTGTTGCAGAAAGCCAGCGTGCTGACTGGGCGGAAGTGGCGCAGCAACTGGCCCACGGTTTGCAGCCGGTTGCTGCGGGTGACCTCGTAGAAGCGCTGCTCAATCAGGCTTTCCGACTTGGGTGCAGCCACCTCCACGCGCTGCGGCTCGCGCATGAACTGCCGGGCTAGTTTTTCGATGCCTTCGGGGTAGGTGGCGGAGAACAATAGGGTCTGTCGCTCGGCCGGGCATTGCTTGGCCACGGTGGCGATGTCATCGAAGAAACCCATGTCCAGCATGCGGTCGGCCTCGTCCAGCACCAGGGTGTTGAGGCCCTCCAGCGTCAGGTAGCCGCGCTCCAGATGGTCCATGATGCGCCCGGGCGTGCCGACTACGATGTGGGCTCCGTTCTCCAGCGAGGCGCGCTGCCCGCGCAGCGCAATGCCGCCACACAGGGTGACGACCTTGATGTTGTCCTGCGCCCGCGCGAGGCGGCGAATCTCCACCGTTACCTGGTCGGCCAGTTCCCGTGTGGGGCACAGCACCATGGCCTGCACGGCGAACCAGCGCGGGTTGAGCTTGGCCAGGAGCGCCAGCGCAAAGGCGGCGGTCTTGCCGCTGCCGGTCTTGGCCTGGGCGATCAGGTCTTTGCCGGCCAGGGCGATGGGCAGACTGGCGGCCTGGATGGGCGTCATCTCGGTGTAGCCCAGCTGTTGCAGGTTGGTCAGGGTGGCCGGGCTGAGGGCCAATGCGGCAAAGCCGGAAGGGGTATTTGCGGCGGACGCAGTGTTCTTGAGGGTCATACCCGATTATCGGCGCTGGCCCCTGCGCGTGCAGGGTCAGGTTCCCTAGAATCGGCCGTATTGCCGGATTCTTCCGCCGGAATGGAGAGAGCATGCGCCCCTTTGTCTTTGCAACCCTGTTGGCCAGCGCCCTGCTGGCGTCCTGTGGCTCCACGGTGGTGAACCCGGTGAGTGGCCAGGCCGAACGCACGGTGATGGATGAACGCGCCGAGGTGGAAGAGGGGGCCAAGGGCCACCAGCAGGTGTTGCAGGAATACGGTGTTTACAACAACCCGGCGGTGCAGGCCTATGTGAACGCCCTGGGCCAGCGGCTGGCCGCCCAGTCGCATCGGGCCCAGTTGCAGTGGCACTTCACGGTGCTGGATACCCCCATGATCAATGCCTTTGCCCTGCCGGGTGGCTATGTCTATGTGACCCGCGGGCTGATGGCCTATATGGACAGCGAGGCCGACCTGGCCGGCGTCATTGGCCATGAGATCGGCCACGTCACGGCACGCCATGGGGCGCAGCGCGCCACCAGCCAGCAGAACGCCGGGATCGGGGTGCTGGCCGCCAGTGTGCTGGGTGCGGTGCTGGAGAGCCAGGGCATCACCGGCGCGGGCAAGATGGCGGGGCAGGTGTCGCAAACGGTGGCGGCGGGCTATGTGGCCTCGTACGGACGGGACCAGGAGCTGCAGGCCGATGCACTGGGCGCCGAATACCTGGCGCGCAACCGCTTGGACCCGCGCAACATGATCGATGTGATCAAGGTTCTGAAGGACCAGGAGCGCTTTGCCGCCGACCAGGCGCAAGCCCAGGGGCGGGCGGTGCCGGCCCAGGGCGGCTGGCTGGCCTCGCACCCATCCAATGACCAGCGCCTCGGTGCCATCACCCAACTGGCCAGCCAGCACAAGGGCAACTACACGGACGAGGGGCGCGAGCGCTACCAGAAGCTCATCCGGGGCATGGCGTTTGGCGAGAGCGCCGACCAGGGCCTGAGCCGTGGACGCAACTACTACCACGTCCCGCTGGGATTTGCGGTGACGGCTCCTGCGGGCTGGCAGATCCAGAACGATGCCGACAAACTGCTGCTGCTCAACCCGCAGCGCGATGCCCTGCTGGGCGTGCAACTGGTGCCAGCCAAGGCGGGCAAGGACCCGCAGGCCATCATACGCACCCTGCTCAAACCCACGCAGGGTCAGAGTGAGGCGGCCGCCATCAACGGGCTGCAGGCCACCCGATTCCTGGGCACGCGACTGGATGCACAAGGCCAGGCGCAGACCCTTGCTGCCACCGTGGTGCAAGGCCCGGGGAGCAACGTGTACCTGTTGCAGGCTGTGGCCAAGGATGGCGCGGCGCTGCAGCGCGCCCAGGGTCCCCTGCGCGAGGCGGAAGGGAGTTTCAGGGCGTTGACGACGCAGGACCGCGCCGCCGCGCGCCCCTGGGTGCTGAAGACCGTGGCCTTCCCCCGCGGTGGATTTGCCGAACTGGCGAAGAGTTCGCCCATCGACGCACCCGAGCGCCAGTTGCGGCTGATCAATGGCTACTACGGCGGGGGCGAGCCCCAACCGGGCCAAACCGTTAAAGTGGTTGAACTTCAATGACCGCCCCGACCCCCATGACCGCACTGCACATCTCCACCCAGTTTGACTCCGGCGCCATCGAAGTGGTCAGCCTGCAGGACCCGCGCAACATCACGCTCGCCATCCGTGCCGACAACGCCAGCGAGTTCGCCCAGTGGTTCCATTTCTGCCTGCACGGGGCCGTGGGCCAGCCGGTGACCCTGCGCTTTCTGAATGCCGGCGCCTGCGCCTACCCCAAGGGCTGGGAGGGCTACCGCGTGGTGGCCAGCCACGACCGCCAGCACTGGTTTCGCATTGACACCGAATTTGACGGCACGGTGATGACGGCGCGCACCACGCCCGAAAGCAATGCCATCTACTTTGCCTACTTTGAACCCTATTCCTGGGAGCAGCACCTGGACCTGCTGGGCTCGGCCACGCAGTCCCCGCATGTGGGCCTGCAGCGCCTGGGCGGCACGCTGGACGGGCGTGATATGGGCCTCTTGCGCATCACCGATGCGGCCAGTGCCACGCCGGTGGAGCAGAAGAAAAACGTCTGGCTGATTGCGCGCCAGCACCCCGGTGAGACCATGGCCGAGTGGTTCATCGAGGGTTTTCTGGAGCGCCTGCTGGACGGCGATGATTCGGTCAGCCGTGTGCTGCTGGAGCGCTGCGTCTTCCACGTGGTGCCCAACATGAACCCGGATGGCGCCGTGCGCGGCAACCTGCGCACCAATGCCGCCGGCGCCAACCTGAACCGCGAGTGGGCCGCCCCCAGCATGGAGCGCTCGCCTGAGGTCTTTCTGGTGCGCCAGAAAATGCTGGAGACCGGTGTGGACCTGTGCCTGGACGTGCATGGCGACGAAGGCCTGCCCTACAACTTCGTTGTCGGCTCCGAGGGCAACCCTGGCTACACCGAACGCGTGGCGGCTCTGGAAGATGCGTTCAAGACATCCTGGCAGGCCAATTGCCCGGACTTCCAGGACCAGGTCAACTACGGGCGCGACGAGCCCGGCGCCGCCAATCCCACGCTGGCCACCAACTGGGTCGCGCAGCAGTTTGGCTGCCTGGCGTTGACGATTGAGATGCCGTTCAAGGACAACGCCGACCACCCCGATGAGGCCGTGGGCTGGAGCGGAGAGCGCTCCCGGCGCCTGGGTGCCAGCGTGCTGCAGCCGCTGCTGGCCGTGCTCTAGATTCGCCGGCGTGGGGGTTAATTGCGGGCGTGGCTGATCTGCAGGCTGTCAACGCCGTCCACCTGGCGCAACTTGCGGGACAGCTCGAACAATGAGTTGGGCTCCGGGCGGCTCTTGAGCGCGACCATCACAAAGTTCCATGACACCGTGTGGCTCTGCGCAGTGATGTTCAACGAACCCTCCGCCACCATGTAGCCCCACTGGCGGATGGTGTCTTTCAGCGCGGCCTCGCTCGGCTCAAATCCGGGAGAGAACCCCATCTGCACACCCATGGCGCGCCGTGACGGCAGGCGCGACTCCAGCTTGGGCCCCCACATCATCAGCGCCGTCGACAGCAGGGCCAGCAAAATGGCCGCGCCGAAAAAGCCGATGCCGCACAGCACCCCGATGGCCGACGATGCCCAGATCGACGCCGCCGTGGTCAGGCCGCTGATGTTCAGCCCCTCCTTCATGATCACGCCGGCGCCCAGAAAACCAACCCCGGTCACGATGCCCTGGATCACGCGCGAGGGGTCCACCGCCGTGCCGATGTGCGAGCTGCCACCCCACCAGAAGCCGGGGTAGCCGCAGAACACCGTCAGCGCGGCGGACGCCATGCAGACGATGCCGTAGGTGCGCATGCCCGCCGCACGGCCATGGTAGGAGCGCTCGTAGCCCACCAGCAGACCCAGCGCGAGCGCCCCGGCCAGGTTCAGGAACACCAGCAGGTTCACCTCCACCATGGGCTGCGACCAGAACGAGGCCAGGTAGGACGGATTGAGCGAGTTCATGGAGTGGTTCCCAATAAAAATAGCTGCCAGCCCTCGTCGAATGGGGGCTGACAGCTATCAATAGTAGAGCAAATTTGGGCTTTGGGTCAGCTCTCGGATGGCCCAGTGCTTTGCTGCGCGATCATTGCGTCTTGGGAACCAGGCTGATGCCCTGACCGTATTGGGTGTAGGGCGTCGTCGTGACGCGATAGAAGTAGCGCGCCGGTGTGCCGTCGAGCCACCAGAGATCAGATGCATGGGTCTGTCCAACGGCAGTCAGAGTCCGGTCGGCTGTCAGGATGAATAGCTTTCCACCCTGCGACACCAGTACCGTACCGTCCAGTTGCACAGTCATGGATGCGCCAAATACGCTCGACAAGACACTCTGCAGGGCATTGGGATCCAGGAATGCGGGGCGCATGATCTGTGTATTGCCACTGCTGTCGGTAAAGCGGTACAGGCCGTCATCACCCAGGTAGAGACCGCGGTGGCCCGTGTCGCCCGTGGTCACCACAAAATCGGGCCGCACCACATAGATCGTGCCGTTGGCGTTCACGGTGATGACGCCTTGCTGGTTGATTTGTGCCGTGAAGCCCAAGCCCGTTAGCGTCGACCCCAGTTCGCTCAGGCTGTAGACAGCGGGGGTGACATTGAGTGTTCCGCAACTGCTCACCACGTCCAGGGGGTTGATTCCCTGCGTGTGGATTCCGTTGGTTCGGGCGTCCGTAGTGTTTGCACCCAGCGGGTAGAAGGAAATGACCTGTCCGTTCCAAGCGATTTGCGTGGCACCGGATGCTGTCTGGCCGATGTAGCTCACAGTGCCACCCAAGGCCTGCCGCACCGTATCCGTGACACAGTTCGCGATTGCCGGTGCATTGCCGGCACGCATGTCCAACACGGTGGGCTGGCCACTCACGCCGTTGACGGGAGGCTGGGTTGTCAGCGTAGTCACTGGGGTGGGTGGCGTGGCTGTTGTGAGGGTGGCCGTAGAGGCTGCAGCCGACGGGTTGCCGGCCGCATCCTGGGCCACCACATAGATGTCGTAGGTCGTGCTGGCGCTCAGACCGGTGATGCTGAAACTGCCTGCCGTTGCATTGGGCAGGGCACCACTGCCGTGGGCCACCACAGTCACCGCGCCATAGGCCACGCCCGCCTGGGTCTGGGCCACGGTGGGGGCAGCAGACCCGCCTGCCACGGCGATCCAGTAGCCCATGGCCTTCTCGCTGGACGTCGCCGCCAGGGCACCACCGCTGGTGGTGGGTGCGCTGGTCGCCACAGCGCTCAGCGTCGGTGCGGTCGCGTCCAGCACATGGGTGGCGCCGGCCTCGGTGACCAGGCCAGCGGCATAGGCGTTGCCGGCCACATCGGTGAGGGTGGCTGGTGGCGTGACCTTGAGGTGGGCGTTGGCTGCCACATTGGTGATGGTGGTGGCTGCGTTGCTCAGGTCCACGGCGCTCAGGGTCAGCGTGACCTGATTGCCACCGGCCAGGGCCACGCTGGCAACGCTGTAGGCCGGTGTTCCGCCATTGGCGGTCACCGTCCAGCCAGCCGCACTGCCCAGGCTGCCACTGGCCAGCGCTTCGCTGAAGGTCAGCACCAGCTTGTGCGGATCGGCCTGGTTATTGACGACGATGTTGGCCGCAGGCAGCGTGGGCACGGTGGTGTCCACCAGCACGGCGGCGGTGCTTCCCACACTGTTGAGGGTCAGCGTAGCGTCGGTATTGGCTGCATTGCGGATGGTGCCACCGTTGAGGCTCAAGGCCCCCACGGAGATGCCATCGGTATCAGTCTGGCCGGCCAGCACGGTATAGCGGAACAGGCTGGTGGTGGACGTTGGCGAGGACACGTAATTGGCTTGCACCGTGGTGGCGCCAATGACCAGTGCGATGCGCGGCGCGCCGGTCAAGGTGGTGGCCTGGTCCCAGGTAATGGTGAAGTCCAGATTCTGCCCGGCGCGGTAACTGCCGTTGGCCGGTACCGCCACGCTCACTACCGCGGGGCCGGGAGCGGGGGTGATGGAGTTGGAGGCGGCAGATGCTGCGCCGTTACCCACGCTGTTGTGTGCCGTGACGCTACAGGTGTAGTTCTTGCCGTTGGTGAGACCGGCGACGACGATGGGCGAACTGGCACCGGTGTTGGCGCCGGTGGCGCCGCCATTGCTGGAGGTACAGGTTGCCGTGTACTGGTCAATCGCGGCTCCTCCGTTGAAGGCCGGCGCCGTGAAACTGACGCTGGATTGGGCGTTGTCGGTCGAGGCGGTGCCGATGGTGGGGGCTCCGGGCACCACGGCATTGACAGTGAAGGACTGCGACACCTGTGGCGCCGCCAGGTAAGTGCCATTGCCCGCTTGATTCGCGTTGATGGTGCAGGTGCCAGTGGTGACAAAGGTCAGGGCGCCGCCGCTGGTGATGGTGCACACGCTGGTGGTGCCGGAGGTGAAGCTCACTGTCAGAGTGGAACTGGCCGTGGCATTCAGCGTGGGTGTGGTGCCGAAGTTCTGTGCACCGGGGTTGGCAAAGGTGATGGTCTGCACCGCCTTTGGGGTGACGGAGTTGGATGCTGCCGATGCCGATCCGGTGCCGGCGCTATTGGTGGCGGTCACGGTGAAGGTGTAGGCCGTGCCATTGCTCAGGCCAGTCACGGTACACGGACTGGATGCACAGGTGCCCGTGAGGCCGCCAGGGTTGGATGTGGCGGTGTAGCCGGTGATGGCGGATCCGCCGTTGAAGGCCGGGGCGGTGAACGTGACAGATGCTTGCGTGTCACCGGCGGTGGCCGTGCCTATGGTGGGCGCGCCCGGCACCACGGCATTGACGGCAAAGGATTGGCTGACGGTCGTGGCGGCTGCATAGGTTCCGTTGCCGGCCTGGTCGGCGTTGATGGTGCAGGTGCCCGCCGTCACAAAGGTCAATGCACCACCGCTGGTGATGGTGCATACGCTGGTGGTGCCGGAGGTGAAACTCACTGTCAGAGTGGAACTGGCCGTGGCACTCAGCGTGGGTGAGGTGCCGAAGTTCTGCGCGCCGGGGTTGTTGAAGGTAATGGTCTGGGGGGCCTGGGGCGTTACGCTGTTGGAGGCGGCAGAGGCGCTGCCGGTGCCTGCAGCGTTGGTCGCCGTCACGGTGAAGGTGTAAGCAGTGCCATTGGTCAGGCCCGTAACGGTGATTGCGCAGGCGGCGGGACCCGCACAGGTGCCCGTCTGCGCGCCTCCACCACTGGCAGTTGCGGTGTAGGTCGTGATCGCAGCGCCGCCGTTTGAAACCGGAGCGGTGAAGGTGACTGTCGCCTGGGCGTTGCCCGCCGTGGCGGTGCCGATAGTGGGCGCGCCAGGAGCCACGGCGTTGACTGTGAAGGTCTGCGACACCTGTGGCGCCGCCAAGTAAGTGCCATTGCCCGCTTGATTTGCGTTGATGGTGCAGGTGCCAGGGGTGACAAATGTCAGGGCGCCGCCGCTGGTAATGGTGCACACGCTGGTGGTGCCGGAGCTGAAGCTCACCGTCAGTGTGGAGCTGGCCGTGGCACTCAGCGTGGGTGTGGTGCCGAAGTTCTGCGCGCCAGGGTTATTGAAGGTAATGGTCTGGGGGGCCTGGGGAGTGACCGAACCTGATGCGCTGGAGGCACTGCCGGTGCCAGCAGCGTTGGTGGCGGTTACCGTAAAGGTGTAAGCAGTTCCGTTGGTCAGCCCAGTTACGGTAATGGTGCAAGCTGCAGGGCCTGCGCAGGTACCGGTTTGACCGCCTCCACCACTGGCAGTCGCTGTGTAGGTTGTGATCGCTGAACCGCCATTTGAACCTGGAGCGGTAAACGTGACAGTTGCCTGCGCATTGCCGGCGGTCGCTACAGGACTGCTGGGAGCACCCGGAACCGTCCGCGGTGTAGCGACGACAGCGCTGGAAGAAGTCCCATTTCCGCCTGCGTTGATGGCTCGCAGCGTGATCGAGTAGCTAGTGCCGTTGGTTAACCCGGTCACAACAACCGGTGATGTAGTGTCCGCTGGAGCAAACGCCGTCCATGCGCCGCCGCCGTTGGTCGAGTACTGGTAGTTCGTAATTGCAGAACCATTGTCAGAGCCCGCAGTGAATGCAATGGAGATCTGCCCATTGCCCGGGGTTGCTACCAGACCTGTCGGAGCGGCTGGCGGAGTGGCTCCGCTCACCGTCGAATTATTCGTTATCGATTGATTGGAGAAATTGGCAGCGCAATAGGTGTAGGAGTCTTCCACAACATCGCAGGTTCCGACCCCTCCGCTTCCACCGGTGTAAGTCACTGTGGCTACTTGCCCACTGGTCGCGGCTGTTGTCAATGTCAGCACCACGGTGCTTCCGACAATGTTGTTCGCCGTCACCGCATTCGAGACACCGCCGACCGTGACTTGGTAGTCTGCATTTGAATTGATATAGCTATTTGCAGAAACGCCCTGGTCATAGGTCAATGTAAGACTGGTTCCAGCGGCATCGATGACCGCAGACTGGAGTATTGGCGTGGACGGAATCGGATTGCAGGTGATATCCACCGTGAACGAACCACCGTCCGGTATGAATCCGGTTGATGTGCCGTAATTCACAGGGGTGGTCGAGCAACTCAGTGCCGAGGAGGCCTGGGTCCAACGGTAGAACGAAACGGAGAAGTAGCCCCCAGTCGATGCGATGGTGAATGATCCGTTGCCATTTCCTGTGATGTCGTTCACGCCACTCACATTGTTGTAGGTGGCTATGTAATTATTCCCGTTGCCGTTTGTAATCTGCGATGGCTGCTGCAAGACCAGAAGCTTGCCGGGACTTGAGTTACCCCAATACAGATACTCCGCCCAGGTATTGAACGTGTAGTTAACGGTAACTGTGGCAAAAGCCGATGAGGCAAAAAGAAGAGCCAAAAAAGCAAGAAGTGCCTTGGCTAGCAATGAGTACCATTGCGCAATCTTTATATTCTTCATCATGGGCATCCCTGAAAAACTGGACATCAAGCAAGTGACAATTTGCTGAGCACCGCCAGTTCAAGGAGTGATCGTCGTTCTTTCTTGCCAACGCGTACTGCGCAAATCAAGGAAAGCCGATATCAGGAATCACACCCCAGTCAGGCAGCGAACTCAAAACCATTCTACACATGGGGTCTTAAGGCTTGAAAAGCCAAGGTGCGCGCGCGTTCCTCTTCCTGCAGGCGCAGCACGCGTCGTTGCACCTTGCCGGTGGTGGTCATGGGCAGGGCGTCGAGGAATTCGATTTCCTTGGGGTATTCGTACGGCGCCAGCAGGTCCTTAACGTGGTCCTGCAGCTCCCGGATCAGCTTTTCATGCAATTCGGCTGTAGTCCTCGTATCACCTGCACATGCAGCTATGAAATCAGGAGCTATGACGACGTAGGCCTTGACCAGCGCGCCGCGCTCGGCATCGGGTTTGGGCACCACGGCAGCATTGGCCACGGCCGGGTGCTTGACCAGGCAGTTCTCGATCTCACCGGGGCCAATGCGGTAGCCCGCAGCCTTGAACACATCATCGCTGCGGCCCTGGTACCAGAGGTAGCCATCGGCATCGCGCACGGCCTGATCGCCGGTGCGGCACCAGTCACCGGTGAACTTGGAGCGGGTGGCATCGTCATTCTTCCAGTAACCCAGAAAGAAGATGGGGTCCGGCTGGCCATGCACGTCGAAGCGGTTCAGCGCCACGTCGCCAGGCACGCCCACCGGGCACTCGTTGCCGTCATCGTCAATGACACGCACCTGGTGGCCGGGGTAGCCCATGCCCATGCTGCCGGGCTTGGACGGATACAGCGCGTTGCAGTTGCCGACGATGTAGTTGATCTCGGTCTGGCCGAACATCTCGTTGGGTTTCACGCCCAACTGGTGCTCGCAGTAGGCAAACACCGCGTCCCCAACGGCCTCGCCGGCGCTCATGATGGCCTGCAGCCTGAGCCTGAACTGCTTCCGAACCGTACGCTTCGGGCTGCCGGGATAGGCCTTCATCATCGCCTTCAGCGCGGTCGGGAACAGGAAGGTGTGCGTCACACCGCACTCGCCCATCAATTCGAGTGCCGTCTGCGGACTGAAGCGACCGCTATAGGACACGATGGGACGCCCAAAGTACAGCGTGGGCAAGAGCGCATCCATGAGTCCTCCGGTCCAGGCCCAGTCAGCGGGAGACCAGAACACGGCCCGGGTGTCACCCTTGGCAAACGGGTCATAGCCAAACCAGTTCTGGCTGGCCACAAAGCCCGGCAGGTTGCCAATCAGCGCGCGCTGCGCCAGCAGGGCTCCCTTGGGGTTGCCGGTGGTACCGCTGGTGTAGATCAGGATGGCGGGATCGTCGGCCAGTGTGTCCGCCGGTGTAAACCGGTCGCTGAACTGCGCCAGCGTGTCGCCCCACTCGCAGTCGGCATGGCCCTGCACGGCCTCCAGCGCACCCACGCCCACCACGGTGCGCAACTGTGGACAGCGTTTGCGTGCGCGGTGCAGGTCCGCCAGGGACGACGCTTCGGCAATGGCCAGCACGGCCTCGCTGTTCTGCAGGCGGTATTCCAGCGCGTCCGGCCCGAACAGCAGGGACAGCGGCATGGCCACGGCGCCCATCTGCAGCACGGCCATGTAGGCCACCGCCGTCTCGAAGCACTGTGGCATGACGATGGCCACGCGGTCGCCCCGCTGCACGCCCTGGGCGGTCAGCGCGTTGGACAGCCGGTTGGCTTGCTCCTGCAACTGGGCATAAGTGTAAAAAGTGATTCCAGTCCTCGTGGAATAAGCCTTAACAGCTACTCTTTTCATAGCATCCGGGTGCGCCGCCCAGCGCGCACAGCAGACCTGGGCGATGTTGAAGTGCTCGGGTACGACCCAGGTGAAGGCCTGGTGCAGTTGGGCGTAGGCCGCGGGAACGCCGCCGAACACCGCCGAGTTGACCCGGGCTGGGGTTGACGCCTTGTCGCTGTCTTGACTGGCTTGCATGCTGTCTCTCCGTATGATTGCCCGAATGTACCAAGTCAAAAAAGTTTCCCGTAGCGAGTTTGTCCCTATCCGCAACCTGCAGTACCACGTGCAAATCTGGGGCGAGCCCGCACCCGGCAAGACACCGCTGGTCATGGTGCACGGCTGGATGGACGTGGCGGCCAGCTACCAGTTCGTGGTTGACGCGCTCAAACAGGACCACTACATCATTGCGCCGGATTGGCGTGGTTACGGAAAGACAAGCTCCGGTCCGGTGGACAACTACTGGTTTCCCGACTACATGGCGGATCTGGACTTTCTGCTGGACCACTATTCGCCGGACCAGCCTGTCAACCTGGTGGGCCACAGCCTGGGCGGCAACGTCGTCATGCTGTACGCCGGTGTGCGCCCCGAGCGCGTCCGCCGCCTGGTCAACCTGGAAGGCTTTGGCATGCCGGCCACCACGCCCGACATGGCTGCCGGCCGCTATGCCAAGTGGATGGACGAGCTGAAGAAACTGCACCGCGGCGAGTTGGACATGCGCGCCTACGACACCATTGGCGGCGTGGCGCGCCGGCTGATGAAGACCAACCCGCGCCTGGGCCAGGACAAGGCCGACTGGCTGGCCCAGCAATGGGCGCAGCAGGACGAAAGTGGCAAGTGGTCCATCCAGGGGCAACCGGCGCACAAGGTCATCAGTGCCCACCTCTACCAGGTGGACGAGGTGCTGGCCCTGTACCGCCGCGCCACCATGCCGGTGCTGGCGGTGGAAGCCTCCGACAACAGCCTGGACCTGTGGTGGAGCGGCAAGTTCACGCTGGAGCAATACCACGAGCGCATCCGGCAGGTGCCCAACGTCGAAATCGCGCTGATTCCCGATGCCGGCCACATGATGCACCACGACCAACCCCAGTTGCTGGCAGAGCTGATCGAGCGCTTTATTGCCTGATTTTTCTCTCTGCCGGAGTAAGCTTCACACGAGATAGCGGGAGTATCATTTTCGCCATGTACCTGTTCGCCCTGCCCCTGCGTGTTGCGTTGCTCTCTCCCCTGCTTGCCCTGCTGGCAGTCACCACGGCCCAGGCCCAGCCGCCCACGTCCGACAACAGCCGGCTCGACCGCGTGCTGCAGGCCAAGACGTTGCGGGTCTGCATCTGGCCGGACTACTACGGCATCACCTACCGCAACCCCAAGACGCAGCAGCTGTCGGGCATCGACATCGACCTGGCCCAGGAACTGGCCAAGGATTTGGGCCCACAGGTCAAGGTGCAGTTCGTGGACAGCTCGTTTGCCAAGCTGATCGACGACGTGACCCAGGACCACTGCGACATCGCCATGTTTGCCGTGGGCATTACCGCCGCGCGCGCCGCAAAGCTGCGCTTTACCCAGCCCCACCTCAAGAGCGACATCCTGGCCATTACCACCCAGTCCAACCGCCGCATCAAGGACTGGTCCGACATCGACAAGCCCGGCGTCGTGGTGGCGGTGGCCAAGGGCACCTACCACGAGCCAGTGATGCGCGAAAAACTGAAGTTCGCCACGCTGATCGCGCCGGCCACGCCGTTCGCCCGCGAACAGGAGGTGGAATCCGGCCGCGCGGATGTCTTCATGACCGACTACCCCTACAGCCAGCGCATGCTGGCCACCACCGACTGGGCGCGCCTGGTCACGCCACCCAGCACCTACCACATGACGTCCTACGCCTACGCCATGCAACAGGGGGATGAGCGCTGGTTTGAGCGTATGGAGCGCTTCATGCGCGACATCAAGCGCGATGGTCGACTGATGACAGCGGCCAAGCGGCACAAGCTCGACCCCATCGTCACCAGCGACTGACCATGTACGCGACGCTGCCCCTGACTCCCCGACGGTGGGGTGGGCATCTGCCGTTCCTGGCGTTCATGCTGCTGTTTGTCGCCAGCATCGTGGGCGGCACCGCCTACACCCTGGAGCGCCTGCGCCGGGAGGCCATTGCCTTCCACACCGAAATCAACGTCACCCAGGCGCGCTCGTTCGAAGACCAGCTGACGCAGAACTTGAACGTAGTGGACCTGATGCTGGCCAACCTGCTGACCGACGCCACCATCGACCAGACGCCCGCAGCGCTGGGCGCGCACTTCCAGTCTGAACTGCGGCGCATGCCACTGTTGCGTTCGCTGTCGCTGCTGGACGCGCAGCACCGGATCGTGGCCAGTTCCAATGCGCAGAACCTCGGCCGGGTGGTGGAAACCACCGGCTACCTGCCGCAGGTATCGGGTGCCGACGATGATGCCAGCTACCTGCGCCTGGGCACGCCCTGGTCCGGGCGCGACTTTGCTGATGGATTTTTGATCACTGCACAACGGCCGGAACAGCCCGACGCCCCGCATTTGATCCCGGTTGTGCGCGGCGCGCGCGTCGGTGACCGGCGTTTCACGCTGCTGGCGGCCCTGAACCCGGATTACTCCCTGAACCTGTTCACCCGCGCCCTGAAGGGACAGCATGCAACCGTGGAGGTACTGCGCCTGGACGGCACCCTGATGCTGACTACCGAGGAGAATGAGCACCCCGGCGAAGTGCACCTGGACACGGCCCTGCGGCAGGCCCAGCAGGACATGGAATTTGGGACGTACGAAGAGAGTGGCGACTACGAACACGCCACGCTGTCCGCGTTCCGGGTGTCCCGCCAGTTCCCGCTGGTGGTGGTCACCCACCTGGACCGCAATCTGGCCTTGCAGGCCTGGACCTCGGAGCGCCAGCGCTTGCTGTGGCTGATCGCGCCGTCCCTGCTGGCAGTGCTGGCCCTGTTCACCGTTCTGTACCTGCGCCAGAGCCGCCTGGCCCAAGCGCAGGCGTTCGCCCAGGTGCAGGAGCGCAAGCGTCTGGCAGCGGTGCTCAATGCCCTGCCGGCCAACCTCCTGATGCTGAACACACAGGCCCTGGTGGTCATGGCCAACGCCGGCTGGTTCCAACTGCTGGACGATGCCAGGATCACCATCGCCGACGGCGGCATTGGCAGCCCGTTCCCGGAGCTGTGCGCACGCATCTGCCCCGGCAACCCAGAAATGGAAACCCAGTTTTCCAGCGGCATCCACAGAGTGCTGAACCGGCAGGACGAAATCTTCGACCTGGAGTACCCCATCGCCCTGCCGGGCGGAGCCCGCTGGTACCGCATGATGGTGCATTCCCTGCACGAGCCCGGCCTGCCCGGCGCGGTGGTGATGCAGATCGACATCACGACCCGCAAGGAGACTGAGGCGGCGCTGCGCGCCTCGGAGATATTTGCCAAGGCTACGATTGATGCCGTGGCCTCCCACATTTGCGTGCTGGACAAGACCGGAACCATTGTGGCGGTGAACCAGGCCTGGCGCGATTTCCAGACCCAGAACGATCCGCAGGCCGCTGCGCACAACTACTCCATTGGCAGCAACTACCTTCAGGTCTGCGATACGGCCACCGGCCCCTGGTCCGAAGATGCCACGCCGTTCGCCAACGGCATTCGCCAGGTCGCCAGCGGTGCGCAAGAGGAATTCACGCTGGAATACCCCTGCCACGGCCCCGAGATGCAGCAGTGGTTCAAGGCCCGCGTCACCCGGTTCCGGGGGGACAGCGGCAATGTGGTCATCGCGCATGCCAACATCACCGAACGCAAGCTGGCCGAACTCAAGCTGCAACTGGCGGCCAATGTGTTCACCCATGCCCGTGAGGGCATCATGATCACCGATGGCAGCGGCACAATCGTCGACATCAATGACACCTTCACCCGCATCACCGGCTACAGCCGCCAGGAAGCCATTGGCAACAATCCGCGCATGCTGAAATCGGGGCGCCAAAGCACCGAACACTATGTGGCCATGTGGAACGCACTGATCCAGCATGGCCACTGGTATGGCGAGGTCTGGAACCGGCGCAAGAGTGGCGAGATCTTTGCCGAAATGCAAACCGTCAGCGCCGTACGGGACGCGCAGGGCCGAACGCAGTACTACGTGGCCCTATTCAGCGACATCACGTCCATGAAGGAGCACGAACAGCAGTTGGAGCGCATTGCGCACTACGACGCACTGACCCACCTGCCCAACCGCGTGCTGCTGGCTGACCGACTGCAGCAGGCCCTGTTCCAAAGCCAGCGGCGCAAACATTCCCTGGCCGTGGTGTTTCTGGACCTAGACGGTTTCAAGGCCGTCAACGACAACCATGGCCACGACATGGGCGATGCGCTGCTCATCGCCGTTGCCCAGCGACTCAAGGCCGCGATGCGCGAGGGCGACACCCTGGCCCGCATTGGCGGCGACGAGTTTGTGGCGGTGCTGGTCGATCTGGAACACGGCGATGACTGTGTGCCGGTGCTCACGCGCATGCTGGAGGCGGCCTCCGAGCCGGTTATCGTGGGCAGCACCGTGTTGCGGGTCTCCGCCAGCATGGGTGCCACGCTGTACCCACAGGACGGCTCCGACGCCGACCTGCTGATGCGCCATGCCGACCAGGCCATGTATGCGGCCAAGCACTCCGGCAAGAACCGCTACCACCTGTTCGACGTCGTGCAGGACGCCGCCATCCAGACCCAGCGGGACAGCCTGGAGCGCATCCGCCTGGCACTGGCGCAGCGGGAATTTGTGTTGCACTACCAGCCCAAGGTGAACATCCGCACCGGTCAGGTCATTGGCACCGAGGCGCTGATCCGCTGGCAACACCCGGAGCGCGGTCTGCTGATGCCGGCCGAGTTCTTGCACGACATCGAGAACGACCCCATTAGCATTGATGTGGGCGAATGGGTTCTCAACACCGCGCTGACGCAACTGGGAGCCTGGCAATCCGCCGGACTGAGCCTGCCGGTGAGCGTCAACCTGGGCGCGCGCCAGTTGCAACAGCCGGGTTTCGTCGCGCGGCTGCAAGAACTGCTGGCGGCACACCCTGATGTGCAGCCCAGCTACCTGGAACTGGAGCTGCTGGAGACCAGCGCGCTGGAAGACATTGAGCAGGTTTCCGAGGTCATGCGCACCTGCCGCCATCTGGGCGTGCGCTTCGCGCTGGACGACTTCGGCACCGGCTATTCATCGCTCACCCACCTCCGACGCCTGCCGGCCGAGATGCTCAAGATCGACCAGAGCTTTGTACGCGACATGCTGACCAGCCCCGATGACCTGGCCATTGTCCAGGGCGTCATTGGCCTGGCAGCGGCATTTCACCGCGATGTCATCGCCGAAGGGGTGGAGTCCCAGGCCCATGGCGCACTGCTTCTGTCGCTGGGCTGCGAGCTGGCGCAGGGCTATGGCATCGCCCGGCCCATGCCGGCACCGCTCTTTCAGGGCTGGATCAGCCGCTGGCACGCCGATCGGGCCTGGCTGGCCTGATCGGACACGGCCGCACTGCCGGGCCGGCAACATGAGAAAATAGCCGGTTATTCAAGAATTCACCGTTTAGGACCCGCACCATGGAAGCAGAACGCATCAACCTCATTGGCACCCAACTCACGGACCTGTCCGCCAGGACCCAAGAGTTACGGGGGTATCTTTGACTACGATGCCAAGCATGAACGCCTGCGCACGGTCAACGCATCGCTAGAGGACCCCGGCGTCTGGAACGACCCCAAGAAGGCCCAGGAACTGGCCAAGGAAAAGAAGGCGCTGGAAGGCGTGGTCCTGACCATCGAGAACTTGGAGCGCGAACTCTCCGACAACCTCGAACTGTTCGAGATGAGCAAGGAAGACGGCGACGAAGCGGGACTGATCACGATTGAAGGCGAGACGGAGAAGCTGTCCTCCATCATCAAGGACCTCGAATTCCGCCGGATGTTCAACAATCCCGCAGACCCCCTGCCCTGTTTCCTGGACATCCAGGCCGGCGCTGGTGGCACCGAGGCCTGCGACTGGGCCAGCATGCTGCTGCGCCAGTACCTGAAGTACGCCGAGCGCAAGGGCTTCAAGACCACGATTGAAGACGAAACCGCGGGCGACACCGCCGGCATCAAGGGCGCCACCATCAAGATCGAAGGTGAATACGCCTTTGGCCTGCTGCGCACCGAGACCGGCGTGCACCGCCTGGTGCGCAAGAGCCCATTTGACTCCTCGGGCGGGCGCCACACCTCGTTTGCATCGGTGTTTGTCTATCCCGAAATCGATGACTCCATCGAGATCGACATCAACCCCAGCGATGTGCGCACCGACACCTTCCGCGCATCCGGCGCTGGCGGCCAGCACATCAACAAGACCGACTCGGCCGTGCGCCTGACCCACATTCCCACCGGCATCGTGGTGCAGTGCCAGGACGGACGCAGCCAGCACAGCAACCGCGATGTGGCATGGAAGCGATTGCGTAGCCGCCTGTACGACCATGAGATGCGCAAGCGCCAGGCCGAGCAGCAGAAACTGGAAGACTCCAAGACCGATGTCGGCTGGGGCCACCAGATTCGCTCGTACGTGCTGGACAACAGCCGCATCAAGGACCTGCGTACCAACGTCGAAGTCTCTGCCACCCAGAAGGTGCTGGACGGCGACCTGGATGTATTTATTGAAGCTTCCCTGAAGCAAGGAGTTTGACGATGACCCGTGAAGGCCACGCCACCGTGATCAACCGCGCCGACTACAGCGCTCCTGCGTTCTGGATCGACACCGTCGATCTGAGTTTCGACCTCGATCCGGTCAAAACCCGCGTCCTCAACAAGATGACGTTGCGCCGCAACCCGGACGTGGCGGCCCAGCCGCTCACGCTGGATGGTGAGGAACTGAACCTGGCCCGTGTACTGGTCAACGGCCAGGGTACCTCCTTCAAGATGGAGGGTGAACGCCTGGTGCTGGAGAACCTGCCCGAAGGCAATGACGCTTTCGCGCTGGAAATCTTCACCACCTGCGCGCCCATCAAGAACACCAAGCTGTCCGGCCTGTACGTGAGCCAGGATTCGTTCTTCACCCAGTGCGAGGCAGAAGGCTTTCGCCGCATCACCTATTTCCTGGACCGCCCGGACGTGATGGCCAGCTACACGGTGACGCTGCGTGCCGACAAGGCCAAGTACCCGGTTCTGCTCTCCAACGGTAACCTGGTCGACAGCGGTGATATGGACGATGGCCGCCACTTTGCCAAGTGGGTCGATCCGCACAAGAAGCCCAGCTACCTGTTCGCCCTGGTGGCGGGCCAGCTGGTGGCGCGCGAACAGCGCATCACCAGCCGCGCCGGCAAGGACCATTTGCTGCAGGTGTTTGTGCGTCCCGGCGACCTGGACAAAACCGAGCACGCAATGAACTCCCTGATGGCCTCCGTGGCCTGGGACGAAGCCCGCTTTGGTCTGCCGCTGGACCTGGAACGCTTCATGATCGTCGCCACCAGCGACTTCAACATGGGCGCCATGGAAAACAAGGGCCTGAACATCTTCAACACAAAGTACGTGCTGGCCAACCAGGCCACCGCCACCGATGTGGATTACGCCAACATCGAGAGCGTCGTCGGCCACGAATACTTCCACAACTGGACCGGCAACCGCATCACCTGCCGCGACTGGTTCCAGCTGAGCCTGAAGGAAGGCCTGACCGTGTTCCGCGACCAGGAATTCAGCCAGGATCTGTGTGGCGACGCATCGGCCCGCGCGGTCAAACGCATCGAAGACGTGCGCGTGCTGCGCACCGCCCAGTTCCCGGAGGATGCCGGCCCCATGGCGCACCCGGTGCGCCCGGACAGCTACATCGAGATCAACAACTTCTACACCGTCACCATCTACGAAAAGGGTGCCGAAGTGGTGCGCATGATGCAAACCCTGGTGGGCCGCGACGGTTTCGCCAAGGGCATGAAGCTGTATTTCGAGCGCTTTGACGGCCAGGCCGTGACCTGCGACGACTTTGCCCAGAGCATGGCGGACGCCAATCCCGGCTCCAGCCTGGCGCAACTGCTGCCCCAGTTCAAGCTCTGGTACAGCCAGGCCGGAACACCCCATCTGGGCGCCAGCGGCAGCTACGACGCCGCCACGCAAACCTACACGTTGTCGTTCACCCAGAGCTGCGCGCCCACCGCCGGCCAGAGCGACAAGCAGCCGTTCGTGATTCCCGTCCTGCTGGGTCTGGTGGGCAGCGGCAGTGGCTCAGCCTTGCCGCTCACGGTACAAGGCAGCACCGACGCAGCCGCCGCGAACCACCTGTTTGTGATGACCGGCGAGACCGCCAGCATCACCTTCACCGGCGTGGCGGAAGAACCCGTGCCATCCATCCTGCGTGGCTTCTCGGCCCCGGTGGTACTGGACTGCGACTACAGCGACGCGCAACTGCTGACCCTGCTGGCCAATGACCCCGATCCGTTCAACCGCTGGGAAGCCGGTCAACGCCTGGCACTCCGAAGTGCTATTAATTCAATAGCTAATGAAGCCGATTCGACGAGGGCTAGCGGCCTGAATGATGCCTACCTATCGGCCATGCGCAGCGTTTTGCGTCATCCCGCACTGGACGCTGCCTTCAAGGAACTGGTCCTGACGCTCCCCAGCGAAACCTATATCGCCGAGCAATTGGACGTGGTGGACCCACAGCGCATCCACGCCGTGCGCGAAGCCATGCGCATGCAACTGGCCACCGCGCTGCAGGCCGACTGGCAGTGGGCCTTTGAGACCCACCAGGAAAACGGTGCGTACCGACCCGATGCCATGTCCGCAGGCCGCCGTGCACTGGCCGGCATGGCGCTGGCCCATCTGTGCCTGGCCGCCACCCAGAGTGGCGATCCCGTGTGGCCGGGCAAGGCGCTGCAGCGCTTCAAGGATGCCAGCAACATGACCGACCGCGCCAATGCCCTGCAGGCACTGGTCAGCAGCGGCCACGCCCTGGCGGCGCCAGCGCTGGCCCGCTTCCACGCCCTCTTCAAGAACGAAGACCTGGTGCTGGACAAGTGGTTTGCGCTGCAGGCCGGCGCCCCCGACCGGGGTGGCCAGGTGCTGCCGGCGGTGCGCCAGTTGATGGCCCACCCGGACTTCAATATCCGCAACCCGAACCGCGCCCGCAGCGTGATCTTCAGTTACTGCAATGCCAACCCCGGCGGCTTCCACCGTGCGGACGCAGCAGGCTACGTGTACTGGAGCGAACGCGTGGTTGAGCTGGACGGCATCAACCCCCAAGTCGCCGCCCGCCTGGCGCGCGCCCTGGACCGGTGGAAGCGCCTGGCCGAGCCCTACCGCAGCGCCGCCTGCGAGGCGCTGAAGCGGGTCGCTGCCAAGGTCGACCTGAGCAACGACGTGCGCGAGGTTGTCGACCGCGCGCTGGCCGACTGATTCAACCCTCAACAACAAGGAACCCCATGGCTCCCAAAATTTCCCTGACCCGCTACCTGGTTGAAGAACAACGGGTGGACGGCGCCATCCCCGCGCAACTGCGCCTCTTGATCGAAGTGGTGGCGCGCGCCTGCAAAAGCATCGCCCTGGCCGTCAACAAGGGGGCTTTGGGCGGCGTGCTGGGCGCCACCGAAAGCGAAAACGTGCAGGGCGAGGTCCAGAAGAAGCTGGACATCATCGCCAACGAAGTGCTGATCGAAGCCAACGAATGGGGCGGTCACCTGGCCGCAATGGCATCGGAAGAAATGGAAGGCATCTACCTGGTGCCCAACCGCTATCCGCAGGGTGAATACCTGCTGCTGTTCGATCCCCTAGACGGCTCCAGCAACATCGATGTGAACGTCAGCATCGGCACCATCTTCAGCGTGCTGAAGAAGCCCGAGGGCGCGGGCGTGTCGGAGCAGGACTTTCTGCAGGCCGGCGCCAAGCAGGTGGCCGCTGGCTACTGCGTCTATGGCCCGCAGACCACGCTGGTGCTGACCGTGGGTGACGGCGTGGCGATGTTCACGCTGGACCGCGAACAAGGCTCCTTCATCCTGACCCACGAAAAGGTGATGATTCCTGAAGACACCAAGGAATTCGCCATCAACATGAGCAATATGCGCCACTGGGATGCCCCGGTGAAGCGCTATGTGGACGAATGCCTGGCCGGCAAGGAAGGCCCGCGCGGCAAGGACTTCAACATGCGCTGGATCGCCAGCATGGTGGCCGACGTGCACCGCATCCTGTCCCGCGGCGGCATCTTTTTGTACCCCTGGGACAAGCGCGAACCCGAGAAGCCCGGCAAGCTGCGCCTGATGTACGAAGCCAACCCCATGGGCTGGATCGTCGAGCAGGCCGGTGGCGCGGCCACCAACTGCCGCCAGCGCATCCTGGACATCGAGCCGAGCAAGCTGCACGAGCGCGTCAGCGTGGTGCTGGGGTCGAAGAACGAAGTGGAGCGCGTGACCCGCTACCACACCGAAGGTTGATGACGACCGGGATATAATTTCAGGCTCACCAGCCGGTGTAGCTCAGTCGGTAGAGCAGCTCATTCGTAATGAGAAGGTCGGGTGTTCGATTCATCTCTCCGGCACCATTCGCAAAAAGCCCCTAGCTGTCATGGTTAGGGGCTTTTTTTTAGCCGCGTAAGCATCAAATCGGAAGACCTCGCGAAACTAGGAAAGGTAGTCCTGTGAATCCCCAAGAAATTCTTGGCCACTACGACGATGGTCGACTATGGCCTCATGCACCAAGCCAGGATGCTGCCTTCGGCATGGAGCGGGCCTACCGTGATGCCCTCGCCGTCCGTGAACTCCGTGTTGCGCGGGGTGAAACCCCACGCGGCTTCAAGATCGGCTTCACTAACCGCAACATCTGGCAGCGCTATGGCGTCTATGGGCCGATCTGGGGCACCGTCTACGACTCCACGCTCAGCTTCTGTGATGGTCAGGGCAGCGTCTCACTCAAGGCAACCTGCCAACCCCGTCTGGAACCGGAGGTGGTGTTTGGCATGAAGGCCACGCCGCCCGCAAACGCATCGCTGGGTGACCTGTTCCATACGTTGGACTGGGTGGCTCCAGGCTTCGAAGTCGTCCAGGCCCATTTGCAGGACTGGAAGTTCCAGGCAGCGGATACCGTGGCCGATGGCGGCTTGCATGCCCGTCTGCTGGTGGGCCGCAAAGTGCCTGTGGGTCAAATCGCTTCCAGCGCAACCCAACTCAACGCGGTGCTGGCGCGCGCCACGGTCAACCTGATCAGGGGCGAGAAAGTTCTGGAAAGCGGATGCGGCGCCAATGTTCTGGATGGCCCCTTGATGGCCCTGCAGCAGTTCTTGAAGGAACTCAGGGCATGCCCGGGTGCGCCAGACCTGCTGCCCGGTGACGTGGTCACGACCGGTACCTGGACCGATGCCTGGCCGGTGCTTCCTGGCGAGCAGTGGACGGGCGACTTTGTGGCCCCACTTTCGAGATTGCAGATTGTCTTCAGTTAGCCCATTGGCGATCAGCATCGGGCCGTTTGCGCTGGCAACCTCGTTGGTGATTGTGCTGGTCTGCGCCGCTGTCGCAGCGGTGGTCGGATACATGGTCGGGCGGCGCCAGCGGGTCAGCATCGTCAGCACCTTGGCCGATATGTTGTTGGCGGGTGCCCTGGCGGCACGCATTGTCTTCGTTGTAACGTGGTTTGAAATCTACCGTAGCGCGCCATGGACCATGCTCGATATCCGCGACGGTGGGTTCACACCTTGGGCTGGTGTACTTGGCGCCGTCCTCGTCGCACTGTGGCAAGCTTGGCGGCGCGCCGCGCTGCGGGTACCACTGATGCTGGGCCTTCTGGCAGGCACCCTGATGTGGACCATCTTGCCCGCGGTTCTTCGCATGGGCACCGGTCCGACGCTCTCCGATCTTGAGGGAATTTCGCTCACGACAATGCAAGGAAGAACGGAAAGCCTGGCCAATTTGGCGCATGGCAAGCCCTTGGTCGTCAACCTGTGGGCGACCTGGTGCCCGCCTTGCCGCCGCGAGATGCCCGAACTGGCTGCTGCGCAGCGACAGGTACCCGGGGTTACCTTCATTTTTGCGAACCAGGGCGAAAACCCGGTCACCGTGCAAAAGTACCTCACCGCGAGCCAGTTGGTTCTTGCCAACGTGGTTCTTGACCCAGGGAAGAAACTCGGTGAGCAGTTGGGCTCAACGGCTCTGCCGACCACGCTGTTTTTCGACGCCAGCGGTCGCCTGGTTGATACCCACATCGGCGCATTGTCATCGGCATCGCTGGCCAGCAAGCTACAGAGACTTGAGACGGCTCATTCCAACCTGCCCAAGTGACCAGTCAGTGGAGTCCGTAAAGCAGCGGCTGCCGGTCAAGCGGCGTGCAGCCACTCCTCTTCCGGCAATCCCCGCAAGAAGCTGGCAACGCTTTCCAGTGCTCCGTGTGCCTCAGCCCACTCCAGGTGTTCCACCACCCGTAGCGTCTTGAGCGGCGCGGGCGTATGCTCCCAGGCTTCCAGAATCAGGGGCAGTGGGGGCTCCCAGCCCAGCGCGGTGCGCTTGCGGTTGGGCAGCATCTCGAACAGTGCATTCCAGCTCTGGGGCATGGGACAGACACGGTTGTTGTCACGACAAAAGGCAATCAGGCTGTGCAGTGTGTCTGCCATGGACGATGCTCCCGAATCAAAGTTACTACCACTAGCTGAGGCGCTGCCCGGGCAGTGCGTGCTGCAAACCCCGGCTGCGCCCCCAAAGAAAAAACCCCGCCAGCCATACGGTAGCAGGGTTTCGCCTGAATGGGGAAGCCGGCGATCAGGTCACCATGCCCATCATGCGTGGCAGCCACAGGGACAATCCGGGCCAATAAGTCACCAGCACCAGGAAGCCCAGCATGGTCAACAACCAGGGCCACACCGCCACGGTCAGCTCGGTGATGCCCATCTTGGTGATGCCGGATGCCACATACAGGTTCAAGCCCACCGGAGGGTGGCACATGCCCACTTCCATGTTGACCACCATGATGATTCCGAAGTGCACCGGATCGATGCCCAGCTTGATGGCAATGGGGAACAGGATGGGCGCCAGGATCAGCACAATGGAAGATGGCTCCATGAAGTTTCCGGCAATCAGCAGCAGCACGTTGGAAATCAGCAGAAATCCAATCACGCCAATGCCGGTGCCAATCATGTTGTCGGCCAGTTGCTGCGGAATGTTCTCATGCGTCAGAAGGAAGGAGAACAACACGGCATTGGTAATGATGTACAGCAGCATGGCGCTCATATTGGCGCTGGAGAGCAGCACGCGGGGCACGTCCTTCAGACCCATGTCCTTGTACACAAACACCGCCACCACAAAGGCATAGACCGCACTCATGGCAGCCGCCTCGGTGGGGGTGAAAACACCAGAATAGATGCCACCCATCACCACCACGATCAGCAACAGCCCCCAGATGGCCTTGCGGAACGACACCCAGCGCTCACCCCAGGTGGCTTTGGGCTGGCAGGGGTAGTTGTTCTTTTTGGCACGGTACCAGGTCGTCAAGCCCAGGAAGAATGCCAGCAGGATGCCGGGAATGACACCGGCCATGAACAGGGCTCCGACGGATGTATTGGTGGACACAGAATACATCACCATCACGATGGATGGCGGAATCAGGATGCCCAGGGCGCCCGACGTGGTAATGACACCTGCGCCAAAGCCCTTGGGAAAACCTGCCTTGACCATGGCTGGCATCAGGATGGAGCCAATGGCCACCACAGTGGCCGGGCTGGAGCCCGACACCGCCGCAAACAGGGCACAGGCCAGCACGCCGCCCAGACCCAAACCTCCATGCCAGTGGCCGACCATGGAGGTGGCAAACGCGATCATGCGCCGCGCCACCCCGCCATGGGTCAGGAAGTTGCCCGCCAGAATGAAGAACGGGATCGCCATGATCTCGAACTTCTCGATACCGGTGAACAGCTTGAGCGCAACCGACTCAATCGGCACCTCGGTCAGGAAGAACAGGAACGAGAGAACGGTCAAGCCAAGGGAAATGGAGATCGGCATGCCGGTGAGCATCAGCACCACCAGTAGGCCCAGAATAATCAATGCACTCATTTCTGGCCCCCGTCACGTTTGTCTTGTTCTTTGGTGACATCCAGTCCAAGCGGATGCAAGTTGTCGTTCATGCGGTATATCGCGTCATCCTTGCCAGGCGCCAACGGCTCGGCCTCGTCCAGGCCATCCACGTGCCCGTGGTCGTGGTGCGGCAGTTCACCGGTGCGCAGGAAGTTGGCCGCCACCTGCAGGAAGCGGAAGCACATCAGATAGGAACCCATAGGAATCACCGAATACACGATCCAGGTGGGCCACTCCAGGTCCGGCGTCGTAGGCCCTTCGGGCAGGTCATTGAGCGACATGCCCAGCGTGGAAAAGACGAAATGGTGCATGCCGTTTTCCCACACAAAACGCAGGCCCAGGGTGCCGACGATGCCGGTGAACAGGGCACCTGCCAGCAACCCGAAAACGACGAACTTGCCGCGTCGGCTGTCGGACATGCGGTTGATCAGCACGTCCACCCCGACGTGGATGCCGGTGCGCACACCGTAGGCGGCGCCAAATTTGGCCATCCACACGAACATGATGATGCACAGCTCCTGGGCCCAGCCCATATTGATGCTGAGCAGCCAGTCCTGCACACCGGGAATGGAAAAGCCGGTGGCATAGCGGTGAATGACGGAGGCAAAAATGACCAAGGTCGCCGCACCCATGAGGAAGGTGATGAGCCACTCCTCAATGTGATCGAGAAATTTCATGGTGGTGTTCCGATAGGAAGAAAAAAAGCCCGGTCAGTTGGCCGGGCTTTGCCTGGGCTTACTGCTTGGCCGGATCAAATCCGGTTTCCTTGTAGATGCTCTGGATCAGATCCTTGCCGATGCGCGACTCCATCTCGGAATGGGTCTTGAGTGTGGCCTTGCGGAAGGCTGCACGTTCAGCCGCTGTTGGAACATAGACTTGGGTCTTGCCGGACTTCTTCACAGCTTCCAGGGATGCATCGTTTTCCTGCTTGGCGATCTGGTTCGCGTAACGGGTCGCCTGCTCCATGGCGTCTTCCAGTTGTTTGCGAATATCGGCAGGCAAGCCATCCCAGAACTTCTTGTTGGTGATGACGGCGTAGCCCAGGTAACCGTGTTCGGTCAGCGTCAGATGCTTCTGCACCTCATGCATCTTCTGGGTGTAGAGATTGGAGATGGGGTTCTCGGTGCCATCCACCACACCGGTTTGCAGGGCCTGGTACACCTCGGAGAAGGCCAACACCTGGGGCAGGCTGCCCAGTGCGCGCATCTGGGACTCCAGCACCTTGGAGGACTGGATGCGCATCTTCAGACCCTTCATGTCCGCCGGAGCATGGATGGGCTTGTTGGCCGACAGTGACTTGAATCCGTTGTCCCAATAGGCGAGGCCCTTGACGCCCTTGGCATCGAGCTTGTCCAGCATCATGCGGCCAACTGGCCCCTGCGTGATCTTGTGGAGTTCATCATAGTTGTCAAAGATGTAAGGCAAGTCGAACAACTCGAATTCCTTGACACCCAGGGGGCCGAACTTGGCCAGCGACGGTGCCAGCATTTGCACGGCGCCAATCTGCAGCGCTTCCATCTCTTCCTTGTCCTTGTAGAGCGTGCTGTTGGCATAGACCTCGACCTTGACCTTGCCCTTGGTCAACTCTTCAGCTTTCTTCTTGAAGTATTCCGCCGCATGGCCTTTGGGTGTGTCATTGGCCACCACGTGGCTGAACTTGATGACGATAGGTTGCTGGGCCAAAGCCAACAACGAGAACGATCCGAGAGCCAGGCCCAATGCAATAGCGCGAAGTTTCATGGTGTGTGATCCGGTAGTGAAGATACGGACTGAAGGTTAGTCGAATGGCGCCAAATCTCAAGTGTGGACATCCACTAAGGGTTAACCCGAAATACCTTTTTTCTCCCTTACCATCGCGGCCAGACTCTCCACCCTTTCCACTCGCATACCGTGCTCCTTGCATCCAAACTATTCGGTCTGCTGACCCAGCCCCTGACCTGGATTGCCGCCCTGCTCGTTGCCAGCCTGCTGGTGCCACGCCGAACACCCCTGGCCCGCCGATTCGTGCTCGCGGCACTGACCCTGTTACTGCTGATGGGATGGCTGCCCCTGCCAGACCGCTTGCTGCGCCACCTGGAGAGCCAGTACGCCGAAATGCCACCGACAACGGATCTGCGGGGCTTCGCGGGCATGGTGGTCTTGGGCGGCTCCACCGAACCAGTCCATATTGCGCAGCCCCACCCGCAACCCCTGCTCAACGACGCGGCCGAGCGCATGACCGCGCCACTGGCCATGCTGCGGCAGAACCCGCACTTGGATATGCTGTACACCGGAGGCAGCGGTGAGTTAATCGACAAGGGGCCCAGTGAGGCAGATCGCGCCCGGGTGTTTTTCGACAGCCAGGGCGTTGCAACTGATCGCGTGATCTATGAGAGCCGCTCACGCACCACCCATGAAAACGCGGTCCTGACCGCGCAAATACCCGGCGTGGATATCACCCGGCGGTGGTTGCTGGTCACGTCGGCCTGGCACATGCCGCGCGCCATGGCCACGTTTATCCGGGCCGGCTGGAACGTGACCGCGTATCCGGTGGACTTTCGCACCGGATTGACCACACCTTGGACGGCCTACTCCATCAAGGAGGGAGCGCGCCAGTGGCAACTCGCCCTGCACGAGCTGATGGGCATAGCGGCCTATCGGATCGCAGGTCGTCTCTAGTCGCGCACCAGGCTGCGCGCCAGCACCTTGTCGATGCGTTTGCCTTCCAATTCTGTGACTTCGAACTGCCAGTGTGCGCATTCAATGCGCTCCCCCACCGCGGGCAACTCTCCCGACACCGCCATCAGCAAGCCTGCCAGGGTGTTGTAACGGCCCCGGTCTTCCTGGGGCAGTTCATCTATGTCCAGGCGGGCCTTGAGCTCGCCAACCGGCATCAGGCCGTCCAGCGCCCACGAACCATCACCCAACTGGGTGGCCCATGCCTCGGTCTGGGCGTCGGGTTTCAATTCACCGGTGATGGCTTCCAGCAGGTCATGTGGCGTCAACAACCCCTGCACCACACCGTACTCGTCCACCACAAACACCATGCGGGCGGAGGTGGTGCGAAACTGCTCGATCAACTCCATGCCGCTGAGCGTTTCCGGCACAAAGGCTGCCGGCTCCACGACCGGCTCAATGCTGCCCTGGTATTGCGTCCCCAGTTCCAGCAGACGCGCCACACTGATGAGCCCGACAACCTGCTCCAGAGATCCACGGCACACCGGATACCAGGAGTGCGCGCCTTTGTTCCCGGCAGTACTGGCCTGTTCCAGGCACTGTGCAACGGTGGATGTGGCATCCATCCATTCAATGTCGGCACGCGGCAGCATCATGGAGGTGAGGCTGCGGTCATCCAGGTCAAAGACATTGCGCACCATCTGGTGCTCGTGCTGTTCAATGATGCCCGCGTCCACGCCCTCTTCCAGGCTGGCTGAAATCTCCTCCTCGGTCACCGCACGGTTGTCACTGGTGTCAATGCGCAAGAGCTTGAGCATGGCATGCGTGCAGACAGACAGCAGGCGCACAAACGGCTTGGCACCAGTTGCTACCCAGGTCATGGGCCGAGACACCAACCGTGCGACCGTCTCGGGATAGAGCTGGCCAATGCGCTTGGGCACCAACTCGCCAAACAGGATGGTGATAAAGGTGATGACCGTCACAACCACGCCGGTTGCAGACAATTCGGCAGCACGCTCGGAGATGGGCAGGCTTGCGAGCAGCCAGTGGGACAGACCGTCGCTGAACGCCGCTTCACCCACAATGCCATTGAGCATGCCAATGGAGGTGATGCCCACCTGCACAGACGACAGGAACTGGGTCGGGTTCTGCAACAACTCCAGAGCCGACAGGGCTCCTTTGTCGCCGGCTTCCGCCATCGTCTGCAACCGGATCTTCCGACTCGCAGTCAACGCCAGTTCCGACATGGCAAAGGCGCCGTTGAGCAGCGTCAAAAAGAGAATCAGAAAAACTTCCATGCAACCCAGGCGAGAATGAACACCATGGCACTTTACATGATTGGCGATGTTCAAGGATGCGATGCCGCCCTGCAACGGCTGTTGGACACTATCGCTTACTCCCCCAGTCGCGACACACTCTATCTGTTGGGCGATCTGGTCAATCGCGGGCCCGACTCCGCGGCAGTGCTGCGCCGCCTGATGGCCTGTGGTGACGCTGCCCGCTGCCTGCTGGGCAACCACGACCTGAACCTGTTGGCTGTGGCCCAGGGCACGCGCAAACCCCATCGGAAAGACACACTGGACAGCGTGCTGAACGCACCGGACCGCCACGCCATGCTGCACTGGGTGCGCCACCAGAAGATGGCCCTGTTGCTGCAGCGCGGCGACAAGCCGCTGCTGATGGTGCATGCCGGCGTTTTGCCCACCTGGACGGTCGACCAGACCATGGCACTGGCGCGGGAGGTCGAGATGCAATTGCAGGGCGGCCAAAGCGCGGCGTTTCTGCAGGCCATGTATGGCAACACCCCCAACCGCTGGGACGACACGCTGGCCGGCATGGACCGCCTGCGCGTGATCGTGAATGCGCTGACCAGGTTGCGCTTTTGCACCGCGCAGGGTGAGATGGAGTTTGACACCACGGAAGGCGCCGGTGGCGCACCAATTGGCTACATGCCGTGGTTTGATGTGCCGGGGCGCCAGACAACAAACGCCGCCGTGGCCTTTGGCCACTGGTCCACGCTGGGCTGGCTGGGTCGCACGGATCTGCTGTCGCTGGACACCGGGTGCGTGTGGGGAGGAGCCTTAAGTGCCCTGCAGTTCAACCTGCAGGACGACAGCCAGACTTTGATCCAGGTGCAATGCGAGGCCGCACAGCAACCCGGACGCTGATCACGAGGCCTTGAACAGCGCCGCGACCTTAACCTTGGGCTTGATATTGGCCGAGATACTGCGCGATGCAGGACGCGCCGTGGCTTCCCAGGAAGGTGCTGCCGCTTCGCTGACTGCAGTTGGCTCGTATGGCTTGTCAAAGAAGGGATCGCGCGAAGCCTGGGGCGGACGTGCGTAGTCATTGCGCGGCGCACGGGGAGCACGGCTGCTGTAGCTGTCGTCGCGGCTAGCACGGCTGGCACCACGGCCACCACTGCGGCCGTTGTCGCCACCGCCGGTGCTTTCGCCGTCGTGCGAGTACATGCGACGACCATCGTTGATGCGACCCTGCTTGCGGATATCCGGAGCGTCTTCGTCAAACTCCACGGCTTCCAGTTCGATCTTGGTCTTGATCAGCTTCTCGATGTCGCCCACCAGGCGGGCATCGTTGTTACCACCGACAAAACTCACGGCCAGACCGGCGGCACCGGCGCGCCCGGTACGGCCAATGCGGTGGATGTAGTCTTCGGCGTTAAAAGGAATGTCAAAGTTGAACACGCAGGGCACGTCCTTGATGTCCAGGCCGCGGGCCGCCACATCGGTACACACCAGCAGGTCCACTTCACCCTTCTTGAAGGCGTCCAGGGCTTTCAGGCGCTCGTCCTGGCTCTTGTCGCCGTGCAATGCGGTGGTCTTGAGGCCTTCGCGCTCCAGCGTACGGGCCAGGCGTGCACAACCGAGCTTGCTGTTCACGAACACAAAGGCCTGCTTCATGCCGCGCGACTTCAGAATCTGGTGCAGGGCATGCCGCTTCTCGTCTTCGGGCACGCTGTAGAAATGCTGCTCCACTGTGGAGGCGGTGGCATTGGCACGTGCCACCTCGATGGTGACCGGGTTTTGCAGGTAGCTGCTGGCCAGGCGCTTGATCTCGGGTGAAAACGTGGCCGAGAACAGCAGCGTGGTGCGCTGCTTGGGCAGATAGGACAGGATGCGCTGCAGGTCCGGCAGGAAGCCGATGTCCAGCATGCGGTCAGCCTCGTCCAGTACTACGTACTCGACCTGGTTCAGCACCGCGTTCTTGGCCTCAATGTGGTCCAGCAGGCGTCCGGGTGTGGCCACCAGAATTTCAACGCCTTTTTTCAGCTCCAGCGTCTGGGGCTTCATGTCCATGCCGCCAAAAACCACTGCGCTGCGCAAGTTGGTGTACTTGGCGTACAGCTTGACCTGCTGGGCGACCTGGTCGGCCAGCTCGCGGGTGGGCAGCAACACCAGGGCGCGTACCGGATGGCGCGCAGGCGAGGTGGAGCTGTTTTCGTGCTTGAGCAAGCGGTGAAGCAGTGGCAGCGAAAAGGCCGCCGTCTTGCCGGTGCCGGTCTGGGCGGCACCCATCACGTCCTTGCCGGTGATCACCACGGGGATGGCCTGGGCCTGGATGGGGGTCATGGACTCGTAGCCCATTTCGGCGACGGCGCGGGCCAGAGGTGCGGCCAACTGCAGCTGGGCGAACGCCATGATGGGCGTATCCGCGTTCAGTTCGTTCGATATTTCAGGGATAGCCGGGGTATTCAGTTCAGTATTCAAATCGGTCATGCATAGCAAAAAGAGGTGCTATCCGTCCGATAGCTGATGGGCGCCCAACGCTGGGACCACTCCGTATTATCCCCTAGTCTCACAAATTGCGGGCGGAAAACGTGTCACAGGCCTTGACACTGCCGTTTTGGATGCCGTTGGCGAACCAGCGCTGGCGCTGCGCGCTGCTGCCGTGGGTGAAGCTCTCCGGCACCACCGCCCCGCCATTACCACGCTGCAGGGCATCGTCGCCGATCTTCGCCGCCGCGTTGATGGCCTCCTCTACATCGCCCTGCTCCAGCAACTGACGCGCATTGTTGGCATGGTGCGCCCAGACGCCGGCGAAACAGTCCGCCTGCAGTTCCAGGCGCACGCTTAAGGCGTTGTACTCGGTCTTGCTGACCCGGCCGCGCATCTGCTCCATCTTGTTGCTGATGCCCAGCAGGTTTTGCACGTGGTGACCGACCTCATGGGCAATCACATAAGCCTGGGCGAAGTCGCCCGGTGCGCCCAACTGGGTCTTCAGGGTCTCGTAAAAGCCCAGATCGATGTAGACCTTCTGGTCAGCCGGGCAGTAAAAGGGGCCCATGGCCGACTGACCTTGGCCACATTCTGTCGGCGTGGAGCCACGGAACAGCACCAGCTTGGGGTTGCGGTAGGTGGCTCCACCCTGGGTAAACACGTCTTTCCACACATCCTCGGTATCGGCCAGCACGGTAGACACAAATCTCGCCATGCGGTCGTCGGCCGGTGGCTTGTGGGCCGGTGCCTGTTGCACCTGTGCCGTGGGCGCACCACCCTCGCCACTGAGCAGGCCCAGAATCGTCAGCGGGTTGACGCCGAACAGCCAGCCACCCAGCAACGCAATGACGATGCTGCCAATACCAATACTGCGACCACCGAACCCGCCACCCCCACCACCGCCGCCATCGTCGCGGCGGTCCTCGACGTTGTCCGACTCGCGGTTGCCCTCCCATTTCATCGCTGCACTCCTTGCTTCCCGTTAGTGGGGCACAGCGGATGGTAGCGCGCATGTATCCATGGCGCAGGCGCAAAGCAATACCCCCAGGCTTGCACGCCCACCCCACCCTCCCTAAACTTTGGCCATGCCCGACACCACCGCAGCTGACCCCAGCCCCATCGCCGCCGGGCTCAAGCTCGCCGAACTCATCAGTGCCCTCAGCCATGCGCTGGACATCACCGAGGGCCAACCCGAGGGCCATTGCGTGCGCTGCTGCTGGATCGGCATGCATATTGGCCGCCATATCGGACTGGACGAAGCCCAGCAATGGGAGCTGTACTACACGCTGCTGCTGAAAGACCTGGGCTGCAGCAGCAACGCGGCCCGCATCTGCGAGCTGTATCTGACTGACGACCTGGATTTCAAGCGCGACTTCAAACAGGTGGGCGACAGCCTGCCCCAGGTGGTGCGCTTTGTGCTGCAGCACACGGGATTGAAGGCCGGTCTGGCCGAACGCTTTCGCAGCGTGCTGCACATCTTCCGGCACGGCCCGGAACTATCGCAGGAGCTAATCCAGACCCGCTGCCAGCGTGGCGCCGAGATAGCCCGCCTGCTGCGCTTCTCCGAGGGCGTGGCCGCCGGCATCTACAGCCTGGACGAGCACTGGAGCGGCCAAGGCAAGCCCGACCAGCTCCAGGGCGAAGCCATCCCCATCTACGCCCGCATCGCCCTGCTGTCGCAGGTGGTGGATGTGTTCCACACCGCCGACGGCAAGGACGCTGCCATGGACGAAGTACGCCGGCGCAGCGGACAGTGGTTTGACCCGAAGCTGGTGGGTGCGATGGAAGCAGTGGCGGCGGACGAAGGGTTCTGGACCACGCTACGTGGCTCCGATATCGAACAGGCCGTGCTGGCGCTGGAACCCGCCGCCTGTGAGGTGCCGCTGGATGAGGATTACCTGGACGACATCGCCACCGCCTTCGGTCAGGTGGTGGACTCCAAGAGCCCCTACACCAGTGGCCATAGCGCCCGCGTGGCCCTCTACACCGACCTGATTGCCGAGGCGCTGGGCATCAGCCTGCAACGCCGGCGTTGGCTCAAGCGCGGCGCGCTGCTGCACGACGTGGGCAAGCTGGGGGTCAGCAACAGTGTGCTGGACAAGGCCGGCAAGCTGGATGAGGCCGAATGGGCGGCGGTGCGTGATCACGCCCGTCTGACCGAATCCATCCTGTCCAAAATTCATGCCTTCAGCGAGCTGGCGAAAATTGCCGGCGCCCACCACGAGCGACTGGACGGCAACGGCTATCCGCGCGGGTTCAAGGGCGATGAAATTGCGATGGAGACGCGCATCATCACCACCGCCGATATCTTTGACGCCATCACGGCCGAGCGCCCCTATCGTGGCGCGGTGCCGATTCCGCAAACCCTGGAGATGATGGCCAAGACGGTGGGCACCGCGCTGGACCCACTGTGTTTTGACGCCCTCAAACGCGCGATGGAGCGTCTGCAGGCCGAGGATGTCCCCAAAACGGCCTGATTTGTCCTGGGATCAGGCCTTGGGCAGCGTGACGCCAACCTGACCCTGGTACTTGCCGCCGCGGTCCTTGTAGGACACTTCGCAGACATCGTCCTTGTCGCTCTCGAAGAACAGCACCTGGGCGCAGCCTTCGCCAGCGTAGATCTTGGCGGGCAGCGGTGTGGTGTTGCTGAACTCCAGCGTGACATAGCCTTCCCACTCGGGCTCGAACGGGGTCACGTTGACGATGATGCCGCAACGCGCGTAGGTGCTCTTGCCCAGGCAGACGGTGAGCACATTGCGCGGAATGCGGAAGTACTCCATGGTGCGGGCCAGTGCAAAGCTGTTGGGCGGGATGATGCAGACGTCGTCGTGGAAGTCGACAAAGCTTTTTTCGTCGAAGTTCTTGGGGTCCACCACCGTGCTGTGGATGTTGGTGAACACCTTGAACTCGGGCGCGCAGCGGATGTCATAGCCGTAGCTGCTGGTGCCATAGCTGATGATTTTCTTGCCGTCGTGCTGGCGGATCTGGCCGGGCTCGAACGGTTCAATCATGCCGGTCGTTTCGGCCATGTGGCGAATCCACTTGTCGCTCTTGATGCTCATGGGGTCTCAACTCCTAAAGTGGGGGTGATTGTAAGCAGCGGACTCTATGGGTCACTTGCGTTGCCGCAAGGCATGTTTGACGATTCGTGGTGGCCGGGATTGGGGTAGGGACGCGGGCTCATGCTGCGAAATGCGCAGAAATCGCCCGCGCCCCTACCCCAATCCCGGCTGCGAGATGCGCCAGCGCGCCAGCCGAAAGCCAAAACCGTCTCGCCACAGAGGGGAGTGCCCGGGGGGCGATTTCTGCGCGTTTGGCAGTATGAGCC